>NZ_JBYOLC010000016.1:0-82833 GCF_057798995.1 Shinella sp. 20P9.1.1 | reverse complement strand
ATCGACCTTCGCACCCATTTGCCCAAGTTCAAGCAGTCGCCAAATTTTCACACGTTTTCCCCGCCTCACACGGCCATGCCATACTCCCCTCATCCCACCGCGGATACACCGCAAGGCGTTGCGGCGAGGCGGGGTCGGCGCTTTTGGGGAGGGACGGACGTAAGTCCTCTCCAAAGGGGTCTGCGGAAAGTGGTCTCCCTCCGGCGACATGGGGGAAGCGGCGGGGCGTCGGACCGGTCCCGTGGTTTCATCCCCTGACGGCGCGTCGGATGTGCCTGTGCGGCACACAAGGGGGCTGGGACTGGCGGATGCGTCGGCATCGTCCGCCGGAGCGGTGTTTTCCTGGGAAAGGCGAAAGTCTTTCCGTCCGGGCCGGGCTCGATGGAGAGTTCTGCGCGGATGTCAAAACCGGTTCACAACCCGCCCCGGAAACCGACGGCAAACACCGCCGAACCAGCCTTTGCAGAGAGACCGGAGTCGCAGGCAAAAACCGCTGAACGGGGCGCTGAAAGGTGTCACTTCCATACTTTTGACGAGACAGCTTTGAGCGCCCCGTCCGAAGCCTGATCCAGACCCCGGCGTGGCTTTTTTTTTCACGCGCGGGACGGCTTTGGCGTGGCCGGCCGAGGGACAGGTCGCAAACGCGGAGCCCGACGACGGCGATCCGGCTGACGTGCCCCCGCGAAAACCGGACCAGATGCCGCGCGCAGGGCGCATCGCCCGCCTTCGCTTCCCGAAAACAGGAGCCCCCATGCCCTACGAACCGCCCCCGCCCACCTGTCACCAGCTCGCCCGCACCGCCGAGATGCTGGCTGTGCCGGAGCGCATCTGCCGCCGTCGCGACTGCCGGCGCCGGCATCGCTGCATCTGGTTCTTCCGTGCGACGCAGCAGCCCTGCTGCCTTGCCAATCTCGACGCCGACCAGCGCCGCCTGCTCGACGAGCTGGCGCGGAGCGTGGCGGATGCCGAGCATTTCGGCTATCTGGCGAGCAAGATCAGGATGAGCTCGTCCTACCGCGAGACGCGCGCCCTTCAGGACGCCGCCGTCGAGGCCGCCCGTGCGCTCGTTACCAGTCGCAAGCGAAAAGCCTATCGCGCCTTCGAAAAGATGCGCGCCGCGCAGCCCGCGCCGAAATACGAGGGCGCGGAGCCGCCGCTGCCGAAGCACTGGTAAGACGGGCCTATTCGGCCGCCTCGCCCTTGACGAGCACGGGCTCGAGCGCGGCGGCCAGCTCGTAGGAATAGCCTTCCAGCATGGCATAGGCCTGCTCGATGGATTGGATCTGGGTCTCGGCATTGCGGATCGCCTCGGCGATCGATTGCGAGCGGGCGCGCAGCATGGAGCCCAAAAAATCCGTGCCGGCCTTGCGGCCGAGGCGGTCGATATGCTGGCGCACGCGGTTGCGGTGGCGTTCCAGCTCCAAGATGTGGAAGCGGCTCTTGACGATGTCGTCGGAGAGTTTGCGGCGCATCGCCGCCAGCGGATCGAAGCTGCCGGGCTCGCGCTCGTCGAGAATGACGTCGTTGACCAGCGGTTCGAGCAGCATCAGGCCCTTGAGATCGCGCGGATCGGCCAGCTGCGGGTCGAAGCCGGTGTCGTCGAACACCTTGCGGCGCACGGGGTCGCGCAGCAGGTCGTAGCAGGTCTGCAGGCGGGCGAACTGGTCGGCATCGCCGCCCGAATCGGGATGCATGCCCTTGGCGGCCTTGCGATAGGCAGCCTTCACCGCGTTGTCGTCTGCATCGCGCTCCAGTCCGAGCATGGCGTAGGGATCGATCACGCAGGCACCTGTCCGTCTATTCTCTTGCGTCGTTTGTTCTTTACGCCGTTTTCCGCCCGCGAGGGGACGAAATTGTGGTGACGCCGCGGCGATGCACAGAAAGCGCTACTCCGCCGCGTCCCGCGCTTCGCCCCGCGCCGACAGCACCGCCGCGAAGGCATTGGCGATCACTTCCGGTCCTGCCCCCGGCTTGGTGGCATCGGTGGAGAGGATCTGCCGGTAGCGCCGGACACCCGGAAAGCCCTGGAACAGCCCGACCATATGCCGCGTGACATGCGCCACCCGCCCACCCCGGGCGATCACCTCGGCCGCATAGGCAACCATCGCATCCCGCACCGCCTCCCACCGCTCGACGGGAAGCGCCTGTGGATTGGAGAAAGCACCGGACAGCGCGCCTCCTGACAGGGGATGCGTAAAAAGTTCATCCACGCCTGTGAGAACACCACTATCCTGATAAGCGGCTCTTCCAAGCATGACACCGTCAAGCCCGTCCATCTCTTCGATAGCCTGACTCAATGTATGAAGCCCGCCGTTGAGACCGATGAAAAGACCGGGGTTTTCACTTTTCAGCCGGCGCACCAGACCGTAGTCCAGCGGCGGAATATCGCGGTTCTCCTTCGGCGACAGGCCTTGCAGCCACGCCTTGCGCGCATGGACCCAGACGGCATCCGTGCCTGCGGCCTTCAAGCGGGAGACGAGATCACGCAGCGCCACTTCGGGGTCCTGATCATCGACGCCGATGCGGCATTTCACCGTGACGGGAATGGCCACCGCCGCCTTCATCGCCGCCACGCAATCCGCCACCAGATCCGGCTCGCGCATCAGGCAGGCGCCGAAGGTACCGGATTGCACACGGTCCGAGGGGCAGCCGACATTAAGATTGATCTCGGCATAGCCGAATTCCGCGCCGATCCGCGCCGCCTCCGCAAGCTTGCGTGGATCGTTGCCACCGAGCTGCAAGGCCACCGGATGCTCCACGGCGTCGAAGCCGAGCAGCCGCTCCCGGTTGCCGCGCAGGATGGCATCGGCGACGATCATCTCGGTGAACAGCAGCGCATGCTTGGTGAGCTGCCGCGCAAACACGCGATAGTGCCGATCACTCCAGTCGATCATCGGCGCGGTGGCGAAAATCTTCGTCCCCGCGGTCACGGCCTGTTGGTAGAATGTCGCTGCGTTCGTCATGGCCGGGCTCATACTCCATCCAGTCTTCAAAAACCACCCTCCGCCCTTTCCCCGGCGCAGCGGGCGGGTGCTAGAGTAGGGTCGAGGAATCAAAACGCCGGAGGAAACCATGCCGCTTTACGCCCTCGACGACCGCGCCCCGACACTGCCCGCCGACGACCGCTACTGGGTGGCGCCGGATGCCAATGTCATCGGCAAGGTCATCGTCGGCGAGGATGTCGGCATCTGGTTCGGCGCCACGCTGCGCGGCGACAACGAGCCGATCATCCTCGGCGCGCGCTCCAATATCCAGGAGGGCGTGGTGGTGCATACGGATCCGGGGAAGCCCGTCATCATCGGCGAAGGCTGCACGATCGGCCACAGCGCCATCATCCACGGCTGCACGATCGGCAACAATTCGCTGATTGGCATGGGCGCGACGGTGCTGAACGGCGCCGTCATTGGCAACAATTGCCTCGTCGGCGCCAATGCGCTGGTGACGGAAGGCAAGGTCTTTCCGGACAATTCGCTGATCGTCGGTTCGCCGGCAAAGGCCATCCGCACGCTGGATGCGGAGGCCATCGAGGGCCTGAAGCGCTCCGCCGAAAGCTATGTGCGCAACTGGCAGCGATTCAAGAAGGGTCTGAAACCCATCGGCTAGAAGCGATCAGGCGCAGCCCGCGCAGGTGCCGCGGATTTCGATCGTCGTCTTGCCGGTCTTGAAATTGCGATCCTTCGCAAAGCTTTTCAGCCGGTCCTCGATCACATGGTCGTGGAACTCCGTCACCTTGCCGCAGGTCTCGCAGATCGTGAAGGCGGTGATGCCGTGGGCGTGGCAGCCCTCGTCGGGATGGGCGCAGGCGACGAAGGCGTTGATGCTTTCGAGGCGATGCACGAGGCCGAATTCCAAGAGCTTGTCCAGCGCGCGATAGACCTGCAACGGCGCGCGAAACCCGCTGTCGCGCAGCTTATCGAGGATCGTATAGGCGCTGAGCGGGCCTTGCGAATGCGAGAGCACGTCGAGCACGAGGCCCTGGTTGCGCGTCAAAGTCTGGGTCGTCATGCCTGGCCTCCCTGGCTGGCGGTTGCGGAATCGACACCGCTCGTCCTCGGCTTGGTCAGCAGGCTTAGAATGAACAGGCCAAGCGCTGCAACGACAATCGAAGGGCCGGAGGGCGTGTCGAATTTCAGGGAGCCGAACAGCCCGCCGACAACGGCAAGCGCCCCAATGACCGAGGCGAGCACCGCCATGATCTCCGGGCTCGTCGAAAAGCGCCGGGCCGTGGCGGCGGGGATGATCAGCAGCGAGGTGATCAGCAGGATGCCGACGATCTTCATGGCGATGGCGATGACGAGCGCCATCAGGAGCATGAAGGCGAGCCGCGTCTTTTCCGGCTCCATGCCCTCGGCTTCGGCGAGTTCCGGATTGACCGTCGAGGCGATCAGCGGGCGCCACATCCAGACGATGGCGAAGGTGACGAGGATGCCGCCGCCCCAGACGAGATCGACGTCGGCGCGCGAGACCGCGAGAATATCGCCGAACAGGAAGCCGACGAGATCGATGCGCACCCAGGTCATGAAGGAGACCATGACGAGGCCGATCGCCAGCGTGGCATGCGAGAGAATGCCGAGCAGCGCATCGGTGGAGAGCGTGCCGCGCTTCTGGAGCAGCAGCAGCAGGATCGAGACGGTGGCGGCGACGATGAAGACGCTGATCAGCAGATTGAAATCCATCAGCAGCGACAGCGCCACGCCGAGCAGCGCCGAATGGGCCATCGTGTCACCGAAATACGCCATGCGGCGCCAGACGACGAAGCAGCCGAGCGGTCCGGCGGTGAGCGCGAGCCCCACACCGGCGACCAGCGCGCGCATGAAAAAGTCGTCAAGCATCGCGGCGCGCTCCCTTGCTGTCTGCCGAGCGGGGCGCGACGTCGTGACGACAGCCGCAATTCGGCCCGTGAACGTGTCCGCTGCCCAGCCCGAGGCGCATCGGCCCCGCACGGCCGCCGGTCGGCAGGATATCGCTATGATGGCCGTCGTCAGGCCGGCAGTCGTCGGTGATCGAGCCGTCGGCATGCTGCACGCGGCCGTCGGGCAGATGCGTGTGGTCGTGGTTATGATTGTAGAAGGCCAGCGTCTGGCCGCCGCGAACGCCGAACAGGCGCTGGTATTCCGGGCTCTGGCTGACGATATCGGGCGTGCCGCGGCAGCAGACATGGCCATTGAGGCAGATGACGGTGTCCGTCTCGGCCATCACGACATGCAGGTCGTGCGAAATCAGCAGGATGCCGCAGCCGGTCGTGTTGCGGATGGTCTTGATGAGATCGTAGAGCGCGATCTCGCCGGAAAAATCGACGCCCTGCACCGGCTCGTCGAGCACCAGCAGGTCGGGCTTGCGGGCGATGGCGCGGGCGAGCAGTGCGCGCTGGAATTCGCCGCCGGAGAGGTGCTGCACCTCGGCACGGGCAAGATGGCGGATGCCAGTCGCTTCGAGCGCGGCGTCGATCTCGGCGCCCTTGAGCGAGGAGGTCAGCGTCATCAGCCGGTCGACGGTGAGCGGCATGGTCCAGTCGACCGCCAGCTTCTGCGGCACATAGCCGACCTTGAGACCGGCCTTTCGCTCCACCCTGCCCTCGTCGGCCTTCAAGACACCGATCGCCGTCTTGGCGGTCGTCGATTTGCCCGAGCCATTCGGACCAATCAGCGTGACGATCTCGCCCGGTGCGATGGAAAACTCCACGCCGCGCACGAGCCAGCGGCCCTGGCGGCGCACGCCGACGCCCGCAAGCGAGACGAGCGGCTGGACGGTCTGGGTTGGGGTCTGCAGCATGATTTTTCCAAAATGCCTGTTGCGTGAGGATATGGCACACGTTATAGCATAACGCAATTGATGTAATAACATTACATTTCAATTCAAGCGGAGTATCCCATGCAAAAGACCGTGCGCACCCTCCTTCTCTCCACCGCCCTCCTTGCCGCCGGCACGCTAGCCGCACGCGCCGAGGCGCCTGACGTGGTGGTGTCGATCAAGCCGATCCACTCGCTCGTCGCCGCCGTCATGCAGGGCGTGGGCGAGCCGAAGCTGATCGTCGAAGGTGCCGCCTCGCCGCATACCTATTCGCTGAAACCGTCCAATGCCGCCGCCCTTCAGAATGCGGACCTCGTCTTCTGGGTCGGCCAAGGACTGGAGGCCTTCCTTGAAAAGCCGCTGGAATCGCTCGGCGGCAAGGCGACGATTGTCGAGCTCGACGATGCGCCCGGCCTGGAAAAGCTGCAATTCCGCGAGGGCGGCCCGTTCGAGGCGCATACGCATGAGGGCGAGGAAGGGCACGATCATGCCCATGAGGAAGAAGGGCACGACCACGCCAAGGCGGCAGACGCCGGCCAAGACCACGAAGAGGAAGCCGGCCATCAGCATGAGGAGCATGGCGAATTCGACATGCATCTGTGGCTGAGCCCGGACAATGCCCGCGCCATCGCCACCGAGGCCGCCCGCGCGCTCTCGGAGAAGGACCCGGCCAATACCGAGACCTACAACAAGAACCTTGCGGCGCTGAACGACAAGCTCGCTGCGCTCAACACCGAAATCACCGAGACGGTCGCCCCCGTGAAGGAAAAACCCTTCATCGTCTTCCACGATGCCTATCAGTATTTCGAGCATCACTACGGTGTGCATGCCGCCGGCTCCATTACCGTCAGCCCGGAAACCCTGCCGGGCGCCGAGCGCCTGACGCAGATCCGCGACAAGGTCAAAACCCTCGGCGCCACCTGCGTCTTCGCCGAGCCGCAGTTCGAGCCGAAGCTGGTCAACGTGGTGATCGAAGGCACCGCCGCCAAATCCGGCGTGCTCGACCCGGAAGCCGCCACGCTGGAGCCGGGGCCGGAGCTCTACTTCACGCTGATGCGCAGCATCGCCATGTCGCTGCGCGATTGCCTGGGGCAGCCGAGCTGATTTGAGGGGCAATGGTAGCCGCGTGGATCCTCGGGTCAGGCCCGAGGATGACGTGGTGGGGATGCTCAGGCGACGCGAGAAACGTGAGCGCATGAGGACGGAAAGGCAAAAATCATCGCACGCGAAGAGGTTATGCCTCCCTGCCCTACCTCTCCTTCGTCATGCTCGGGCTTGACCCGAGCATCCACAACCATGGGCACCCCATGAACTTCCTACGCAGCCGAACCGCAGGAAAGCCGGCATTGACCTAATAGACGCGCAGACGCGACCAGCGAGGTGCCTCAACCAGACCGGAGAAAGCACAGCACAAACGGCGGGATCATCCCGCTTTTTTCAGCCCAAACTATGTAATTATATAACATTAGAGGCAAGAAACGATGGACAACCGCCTTCCCGTTACCGTGCTCTCCGGCTTTCTCGGCGCCGGCAAGACGACGCTGCTCAACCATGTCCTGAACAACCGCAGCGGCCTGCGCGTTGCGGTCATCGTCAACGACATGAGCGAGGTGAACATCGACGCAGCCCTCATCCGCGAGGGCGGGGCCGAGTTTTCCCGCACGGACGAACAGCTGGTGGAAATGACCAATGGCTGCATCTGTTGCACATTACGCGATGACCTGTTGGCGGAGGTGCGGCGGCTGGCGGAGATGAACCGCTTCGACTACCTGCTGATCGAATCGAGCGGCATCTCCGAACCCCTGCCTGTCGCCACCACCTTCGATTTCCGCGATGAAAGCGGCTGGAGCCTGTCTGATGTCGCCCGGCTCGATACGATGGTGACGGTGGTGGATGCCGCAAACCTCCTCAAGGACTACGGCTCCGAAGATTTTCTCGCCCAGCGCGGCGAGACGGCCGGCGAAGGCGATACGCGCACGCTGGTGGAACTGCTCGTCGAGCAGATCGAGTTCGCCGATGTGGTCGTGCTCAACAAGACGGGTGCGGCAAGCCCCGATAATCTCATCGCCGCCCGCCAGATCGTCGGCGGCCTCAACGCCGTCGCCCGCATTATCGAGACGGATTTCGGGCGGGTCGCGCTTACCGATATCCTCGGCACCGGGCTGTTCGATTTCGCCAAGGCGAGCGAACATCCGCTGTGGTTCAAGGAACTGCACGGCTTCAATGACCATGTGCCGGAGACGGAGGAATACGGCATCCGTTCCTTCGTCTACCGCGCTCAAAAACCGTTCAACCCGGCGCGGTTCAAGGCGTTTCTCGATGAAGGCTGGCCGGGCGTCATCCGCGCTAAGGGCTTTTTCTGGCTGGCGACGCGGCCGCACCATGTCGGCGAGATGAGCCAGGCGGGTGCGCTGGTCAGGAGCGGCCGGCTCGGCCTGTGGTGGGCCTCGGTGCCGCGCCGGCATTGGCCGGAGGACGAGGCGGCGCTCGACGCCATTGCGACCTACACCGATCCCGTCTGGGGCGACCGGCGGCAGGAACTCGTCTTCATCGGCGCGGACCCTATGGATGAAGCCGATATCCGCCGCCGGCTGGACGCCTGCCTGGTCCCGGAAGAGACGTTCGAACCCGCCCGCTGGGCGAACCTGCCCGACCCGTTCCCGGCCTGGATCCGGCAGGTCGGCTGATCAGGAGAGGGCGGTGTAGCGGAAGCCGGCAAAATCCCCGCCGCGCCCGCGTCCGGTAATATCGAAGGCGAACAGGCCGATGAAGGCGCCGGTGAACGAGCCATGCTCGCCCCGCCCGCCCTCGTCGGAGATCACGCCGGCGTCCAGCACCGGGCCGATCGCCTGCCAGGCATCGGCCCCGGCCGGGCGCCAGAAGAACTGGAGATCGTTGCCGTGCACCTCCGCCGCCAGCTCCAGCGGCCCCTCGCCCACCGCGACGCCGCTGCCGGCCGGGAAGGTCAGGTTTCCGTTCGGGTAATCCCCCGGGCAGGACAGGATCGTCAGCGTGCGGCCCAGCACCTCGTGCCGGGTCAATCCGAGCGCATGGAACTTGTAGCGGTTGTAATAGTAGGTGAGCCCGGCGACCTGCTGATAGACCTCCGGCTCCGCCTCGATCACCGTCTCGGCATGAAAGTCGTGATGCTCCTGCCGGCGCGCCACCAGCGCCTGCTCGAACCAGCTGCCGATGCTTTCACGCCCGAACAGCCGCAGATGCCCCGGTCGCGCGGACAGCGAGAAGATCCGCTCCGGTTCAGGCGTGCGCAGCCACTGGAAATCCGCCGGCAAGGCGCCTTCGGAAAAATCATAGGAAACGCTCGCTGGCTTCTCGATTGCGACGGCTTCATGGGGCGCCGGCACCTCGACGGCCGGCACAGGTCCGCCATGCTCCAGATACAACCAGTCATCGTCGCGCCAGACGCATTTCTGCAGCGCCGTCTCGCGCCCCAGCGTGCAGCGACGTTGCGGTGCGAGAGGGCGACCGCAGAGATGGGTGTGATAGGCCTGCCCATCGGGCGTCTCGACATATTGCCCATGCCCGGCCCGCTGGAGCGGCGCCTCGGGATAATCCTTCGCGGTAATCAGGTAAAGATCCGGATGCATCACATAGGGTCCGTCGATCGTCCGGGATCGCGCCATGGTGACGGTGTGGTCATAGCCCGTGCCGCCTTCCGCCGTCGTGAGATAATACCAGCCGTTGCGCCGGAAGAGATGCGGCGCCTCCACCAGGCCCTGCCTTGTGCCGGGAAAGATGTTCTTCACCGGCCCGACCAGGCGCTTCGTCCCGGCATCCCATTCCTGAAGCAGAATGCCGTCGAAAGCGTTGTGTGCCGCGCCCGTATGGTTTTCCGGCCGGTGGTTCCACTGCATGTTGACGAACCATTTCCGCCCGTCCTCGTCATGGAACAGCGAGGGGTCGAAGCCGGACGAATTGACATAGGCCGGATCGGACCACTCCCCCTCCACGCACGAAGCCTTGACGATGTAGTTGTGCGCATCCTTGAAGCTGCCGTCGAAACGTTTGACGTCGGTATAAACAAGCCAGAACAGCCCGTCGGCATAGGACAGGCACGGCGCCCAGACGCCGCAGCTGTCGGGATTGCCGCGCATGTCGAGCTGGCTCTTGCGCTCCAGCGGCCGCCTGACCAGGGTCCAGTTCACGAGGTCGCGCGAATGATGGATCTGCACGCCCGGATACCATTCGAAGGTGGATGTCGCGATGTAATAGTCCTCCCCCACGCGGCAGATCGAGGGGTCCGGGTTGAAGCCCGGCAGGATCGGGTTGCGGATCATCGTTTCCTCCCAGATGATGCACGTACGTCATATCGCAGTCGAAAAAGGCCGCCCGGTTTTGCCGGGCGGCCCGTAAGGTCAGTCGATCTCGGCGGAGCTCTTCCAGAGATTGACGTCGGCGCCATTCGAAAGGGTCTCGATCTCGGCCAGTTCGGCGGCCGAGAAGTCGAGATTGTCCAGCGCCTTGACGCAATCGACGATCTGCGACGAGCGGCTCGCGCCGATCAGCGCGGAGGTGATGCGTCCACCGCGCAGTACCCAGGCGATCGCCATCTGCGCCAGCGTCTGGCCGCGCTTTTCGGCAATGCCGTTGAGCTTGCGGATATTGTCGAGGATTTCAGGGCGGATGGAATCCGACTTCAGGAAGTGGTTCAGCGCCGCGCGGCTGTCGCTCGGGATGCCGCCGAGATACTTTGCCGTCAAAAGGCCCTGCGCCAGCGGCGTGAAGACGATGGAGCCCATGCCGAGTTCGTCGAGCGTGTCGACGAGACCGTCCTCTTCGATCCAGCGGTTGAGCATGGAATAGCTCGGCTGGTGGATGATGCAGGGCGTGCCAAGCGCCTTAAGGATCGCGGCGGCCTCGCGGGTGCGCTGCGAATTGTAGGAGGAGATGCCGACATAGAGTGCGCGGCCGGAGCGCACGATGTGGTCGAGCGCTCCGCAGGTCTCTTCCAGCGGCGTATCGGGGTCGAAGCGGTGCGAATAGAAGATATCGACATAGTCGAGGCCCATGCGCTTCAGGCTCTGGTCGCAGGAAGCGATCAGGTACTTGCGGCTGCCCCACTCGCCATAGGGACCCGGCCACATGTCGTAGCCCGCCTTGGAGGAGACGATCAGCTCGTCGCGCAGGTGCTTGAAATCGGTGCGCAGGATTTCGCCGAAGGCGGTTTCGGCCGAACCGGGCGGCGGGCCGTAATTGTTGGCGAGATCGAAATGCGTGATACCGAGGTCGAAGGCGGTGCGGCACATGTCAACCTTGCGGTCATGCGGCGTGTCACCGCCGAAATTGTGCCACAGGCCGAGCGAAACCGCCGGCAGCTTCAGGCCGGAGCGCCCAACGCGGTTGTAGATCATCTTGTCGTAACGGTTGTCCGCCGGCTGCCAGGCCATGGTCAAATTCCTTATCTGAATCAGGATGTGTTTCGTACAGCCCCGATATGCCAGCCGGCAAGGGACATCCGCCCTCGCCGGCCGCTTGTTCGCAAGCTAGCGCAGCAGTGAACGCGCTTCCTCGATGCCGAGCGCTTCCGGCTGGGTGCAGGTCGTCACGATATCGACGGCCTTGCGCTCCTCCGCCGAGCGCAGGATCGCGGTCAGGACGTCGATCGTGTGCAGCGAACGGTCGAGCGAGCAGCGGTAGTCGCGGCCGGTCGTCACCGCTTCCATCATGTCGGCAAGGCCGATGCCGCGGTAGTTGGCCTGCGTGCCCCAGTCGAACTGGTAGTTCTGCGCCGTCAGCGGATGATCCCAGACCTCCACTTCCTTGGGCTCGCGGTCATTGCCGGCCACTTCCACCTTGCCGCCGAAGAAGTTCGGGTCCGGCACGAAGAGCGCGCCGTCGGTGCCGTAGAGCTCCATGTTCTGGTGGCGATGCGCCCAGACGTCCCAGCTCGCCATCAGCGCGATCTGTGCGCCGTTCTCGAATTCGAGGATGGCATGGATATTGGTGGCGACGATGACCGGCACGGCCTGGCCAAGCCGCGGACCATTGCCGATGATGCGCTGCTCGCGCGCCTTGTTGGCGAGCGCCACGACGCGCTTCACCGGGCCGACGAGGTTGACGAGATTGTTGACGTAGTAGGGACCGAGATCGAGGATCGGCCCGCCGCCCGGCGCGAAGAAGAAGTCCGGGTTCGGATGCCAGCTCTCCATGCCGGGCGAAAGCACATGCGCCGTGCCCGACATGATCTTGCCGACCTTGCCACTATCGATCAGATGGCGTGCGAACTGGTGCGAGCCGCCGAGATAGGTATCCGGCGCCGAACCGACCTTGAGACCCTTGGCGTCGGCGATGCGGCGCAGGTCCTCGCCCTGTTCGATGGAGAGAACGAACGGCTTTTCCGAATAGACGTGTTTGCCCGCCTCAAGCGCCGCCTTCGAGACGGGATAGTGCGCCTCAGGGATCGTCAGGTTGACGACGACGTCGACCGCCGGATTGGCGAGCAGCGCATCGATCTCCTGCGCCGCGACGCCGAACTCTTCCGACCGGGCCTTCGAGGCCGCGGGGTTGATATCGGCGCAGGCGACAAGCTTCAGGTTCCTGAACATCGGGATCAGCTTGAAATAAGCGCCCGAAATGTTGCCGCAGCCGATGATGCCGACTCCGTATTCCTTGCTCATGGCGGTCAGTCCTCAGAATGCCTTGATGGTTGCAATCGAGCGGGTGGCAAGGCGCGTGATGTCCTTGGGATTGTCATGCTCGACGATGAAGTGTTTTGCCGGCGTGCCGGCGAGCGCCTTGGCCAGATCGCCCCAGGCGACGGTGCCGTGGCCGACATCCGCCCAGCCGTCCTCGTCCGTGGCCTCGCCCTTCGGTGCGATGTCCTTGACATGCACGGCGGTGATGCGGCTGCCGTATTTCTGGATCCAGGCGAAAGGATCGGCGCCGCCGCGGATGACCCAGGCGATATCCGCTTCCCAGGTAAGGTCCGGGCCACCGGCAAAGATGTGATCCTGCGGCATGGACCCGTCCGGCAGGGCGAAGAATTCGAAATCGTGGTTGTGCCAGCCGAAGGTCAGACCCGCCTTGCGCAGCGGCTCGCCGGCCTTCTGGAGGCGTGCGCCAAACGCGTGCCAGCCGGCGGCATCCGTTGGACGGTGTTCGGGCAGAAGATAGGGGCAATAGACCGCCTCGATGCCGAGCGTGCGGCAAATCTCGATGACGCGGTCCGGCTCGCCCTCGATCATGTCGAGGCCGAAATGGGCCGTCGGCATAGTGAGGCCGTTCTTATCGAGATCGGCCTTCACTTGCTGGATCGCGGCATCATCGAGCGCGGCATAGAGCGCGCCATAGCCCTCGACTTCCTTATAACCGGCATCGCCGAGGATGCGGAAAACTTCGGCGAAGGGCTGAAAATTGCGGGCGCTGTAAAGCTGGAAGCTGACGGTCTGCATTGTTGTCTCCTCGTATCAGTCTTGGGAAGTCTGGCAGGAATGAAGGTCGAGCCAATGGAATTTCGGAACGGCACCGCTTTCGGCGGGCGTGAAGATCACGGTCCTGCGCTCTCCGGCGGTGAGGTCGAAGGCGTTGTCCGACCAGCGGCCGGCGATGTCGGCCTCCAGCATGACATGCAGCGCAAGACCGCTTGCCGCGGCGGTGACGGCAAAGCGGCCATCGTCGCGCGGCGGAACATCAAGCGTCAGACCGGAAGCCTCGAGATCGAGCGCCTTGTAGGTGCCGGAGACATGGTGCCCCTCACCTTTCATGCCGTTCGAAGCCTCGAAGGACCAGAACAACAGCGTGTCCTCGGGAAGATCGGCGGCGAAGACGGAAAACAGCATTTCCGCCTTGTCCGGGCCGCAGACACCCTCGGCGCTGCGGTGCGGGCGCCGTTCACCGGTAAGCGAGACGAGCCAGGTGTCGAGCTTCACCGTGACGGCCTCGGCCGTGTCGTTGACGACGGAGAAGCCGATGGTCTCGCCGTCCTTCGACGGGATCGCGGCAACGGCGACGGGCTGGAAGAAGCGGCGCACCATATAGTGCATGGCCTTCCAGTTGCCGCCGTAATCGAGGCTCGACCAAGAGGCGACCGGCCAAGTGTCGTTGAGCTGCCAATAGAGCGTGCCCATGCAATGGGGCTTCAGCGAACGCCAGTATTCGACGGCGGTGCGGATGGCGAGGCCCTGCTGGATCTGGCTGAGATAAACGAAGCTCGGAAAATCCTTGGGAAAGCGGAAATAGCGGAACATCGTGCCGGCAATGCGCTCGTTGCCGCCGGCATTCTTCTGGTGGCTCTCCATCACCGGCGACGCGATGTTCATGTCCTTCGTGTCCGCGAAGGTCTTCATGACCGGCATGGAGGTGTAGGACTGGAAGCCGAATTCCGAGCAGAAGCGTGGGCGCACCGTGCGATAGTTGTCGAACGATTTGTTCTCGTGCCAGACGGACCAGTAGTGCATATCGCCGGATCCATCGGCATGCCAGGCGTCACCGAAATCGAGATAACCGGAGGCCGGGCTCGACGGCCACCAGATCGCACCCGGTGCGGCCTTCTTCATCGCAACTTCGATGGTGCGGTTGAGACGATCGTAAGAAACGAGGTAACGGTCGCGGTTCTCGCGGCTGACGTCAAACCAGGTCAGCGCGCCGACCAACTCGTTGTCGCCGCACCACAGAACGATAGAGGGATGCGAGGCGAGGCGCTTGACCTGATACTCGACCTCGGCGGTGACATTGTCGAGGAAATCGACGGTCGAGGGATAGAGGTTGCAGGCGAACATGAAGTCTTGCCAAACCATCAGGCCGAGCTCGTCGCAGAGATCGTAGAACCAGTCCGGCTCGTAGAAACCGCCGCCCCAGACGCGCAGCATATTCATGTTGGCGTCGACGGCCGATTGCAGCAGATCGCGCACCGCGACGGGGTTGATGCGCGACGGAAGCGCATCGGCGGGGATCCAGTTCGCGCCACGGCAGAAGATTTCGCGGCCGTTGACCTTGAGCGCAAAGCGGCTGCCCGGCTCATCCTTGTCGATCAGGAGTTCGACCTGACGCAGGCCGATCCGGCGCACCACCGTCTCCGTCGGCGTTTCGACGCGCACGGCATAGATCGCCTGCTCGCCATGGCCCTTCGGCCACCAGAGCGCCGGCTTCTCGATGCGGAACATGTGGGTGAGCTGCGTCTCGCCGGCATTGACGCCGATATCGAGCCGCACCCGCTCCTCGCCGAGCGCGAAATGCACCGGCAGGATGCCCGGCTGTTCGGCATGGAAGGTGGCGGTGACATAGAGATCGACGGCACCATCCGCATGGTGGAACTGCCGCGTCGTGACATGCTCGATGCGCGCGGCCTCCAGCTTGCGCAGGACGATCTCGCCATAGATGCCGAGCGGCGCAATCGCGATGTTCCAGTCCCAGCCGAAATGGCACTGCGGCTTGCGCAGCATGTTGCCGTTCGGGATCGGCGAGTTACCTGTGGACCACGGGATGAAGAAGGGCTGTTCCGACTGCCGCAGCGCGCCAGCCGTGACACTCGAATGGATCAGCACCTTCAGCGTGTTTTCACCGATCTTCAGCGCATCGGTGACATCGGGCCGATAGCGGCGGAAGCAATTGTCGGTGTCAAGCACCAGCACGCCGTTGACATAGACAGAGGCGACCGTGTCAACGCTGCCGATATCGAGATACCAATCGCCCTCCAGCATTTCGGGCGCGATCTCGAAGGTCCGCTCGATCGCCCAGTCCTTCTCCGCCACCCATTGGATATCGCGCTCATTGCGGCCGGCATAGGGATCGGGAATGAGGCCGGCGGCGAGAAGCGCGCTGTGCACGTCGCCGGGCACCCGCATCGGCGCGGTCTTCTCCGCATCAGTGCTGGTGACGGTCCAGAGGCCGGAAAGATCGATGGAGGTGATGTCGGATGTGTGGGTCATGGCAGTGTCTCGGCGGTTTCTCTAGCCGCGGGAAAATATGCCCCTCCAGCCGCATCGCCAGAGGGTTTTTCGCAGAAGTCAGGCTTAGATCCGCTCCTCCGTGCCCGCATCGAACAGCGACGCCAGCCCCATGTCGAAGGAGAGCGCCACCGCCGTGCCGGGCTTGAAGCGCCGGGCGCCGGCAACGCGGACGGATAGGGTGTGACCGGCATGTTTCAGCCAGAGCAGATTATCGGCGCCCATCGGCTCTTCGATATCGACGGTCGCCTGATGGGTCTCGGCACCCGGACTGCCCTCATCGACCTTCACATGCTCCGGACGCACGCCGAGCACGACCTTGCGGCCGGCCTGGAGAGGTTCGGAGGCCACATAGCCGTCGAGCGAGAATTCGACGCCGTTCGCCGAAAGAGCCGGCTTGCCAGCCTTCTCGACGATCTCGCCACGCAGAAAATTCATCGACGGCGACCCGATGAAGCCGGCGACGAACATGTTTCTCGGCGCATTGTAGATCGTATTCGGATCGGCGAGCTGCTGGATAACGCCGCTCTTCATGATGGCGATGCGATCGGCAAGCGTCAGCGCCTCGATCTGGTCATGCGTGACATAGATCATCGTGTTCTTCAGCGACTGGTGCAGCCGCTTGATTTCCACGCGCAACTCCGAGCGCAGTTTCGCGTCGAGGTTGGACAGCGGCTCATCGAACAGGAAGACATCGACGTCGCGCACCAGCGCTCGGCCGATCGCCACGCGCTGGCGCTGGCCGCCGGAAAGCTCCGACGGCTTGCGCTTCAGGAGCGGGCCGATCTGCAGGATTTCGGACGCGCGGGCGACACGCTTGTCGATTTCCGCCTTCGGCATTTTGGCGACCTGCAGGCCGAAGGAGAGGTTCTTCTCGACCGTCATCTGCGGATAGAGGGCATAGGACTGGAACACCATGCCGATGCCGCGGTCCTTGGGCTCTTCCCAGGTGACGTTCTTGTTCTTGATGAAGATCTGCCCACCGGTCGGCTCGAGCAGGCCGGCAATGCAGTTCAGAAGGGTCGACTTACCGCAGCCGGACGAGCCGAGAAGCACGAGGAACTCGCCCTCCCCGATATCGAGATTGAGGTTTTCCAGCACGTTGACCGCACCGAAGCTCAACGAAAGGTCCTTGATGGAGACGGATTTCTGCATGGCTTAACCCTTGACTGCGCCGGCGGCGATGCCGCGGACGAACAAGCGTCCCGACACAAAGTAAACGAAGAGCGGAACCGCGCCAGTGAGCAAAGTCGCGGCCATGTTGACGTTGTATTCCTTCACCCCCTGCACGGAGTTGACGATGTTGTTGAGCTGCACGGTCATCGGGTAATATTCCGGCCGCGTGAACACGACGCCGAACAGGAAGTCGTTCCAGATGCCGGTGATCTGCAGGATCATCGCCACGACGAAGATCGGCAGCGACATGGGCAGCATGATGCGGAAATAGATCTGCCAGAACCCGGCGCCATCGATGCGCGCCGCCTTGAACAGCTCTTCCGGCAGGGACGAGAAGTAGTTGCGGAAGAGCAGCGTCAGGATCGGCATGCCGAAGATGGTGTGCACGATGACGAGGCCGGTCAGCGTGCCGTAGATGCCGAGTTCCCTGAGCACGATGACGATCGGATAGATCATCACCTGATAGGGAATGAAGGCGCCGACGATGAGGATGGTGAAGAACAGGTCCGCGCCCTTGAACTTCCAGTTGGCGAGCGCATAGCCGTTGACCGAGGCGACGAGGATCGAGATCAGCGTCGAGGGCACGGTGATGCGCACCGAGTTCCAGAAGCCGCGCGACAGGCCGTCGCAGTTGAGGCCGGTACAGGCCGTTGCCCAGGCCTTGGCCCAGGGCTCGAAGGTCACTTCCAGCGGCGGCGAGAAGATGTTGCCAAGCCGGATTTCCGGCATGCCCTTGAGCGAGGTCACCACCATCACGTAGAGCGGCAGCAGGTAATAGAGCGCGGCGACAGTGAGCGTGCCGTAGAGCATGATGTTGCGGCCGGAAAAGGTGCGGCGCGGTTTGGCGCCACGCGGCTCGATGCCGGCTCTGGTGGCGGCGGCGAGCGCCGGGCCGGGCTTGATGGAAACGGTCTCAGCCACGCTTGCGTCCTCCGAATTCGAGATAGGCCCATGGCACGATGATGATGGCGACGGTGACGAGCATCATGGTGGAGGCGGCAAAGCCCTGGCCGAGGTTCTGGGCCTGGAACATGTAGTCATAGACATATTTCGCCGGCACTTCGGACGAGATGCCCGGGCCGCCGCTCGTCTGCGCCACCACGAGGTCATAGACCTTGACGATGCCGCTCGCGATGATGACCAGCGTCGTGATGAAGACCGGGCGCATCATGGGGATGACGATGAAGAGATAGGTCTTCCACATCGGGATGCCGTCGACGCGCGAGGCCTTCCAGATGTCCTCGTCGATGCCGCGCAGACCCGCGAGCAACAAGCACATGACGAGCCCGGTGCCCTGCCATAGCCCTGCGATCAGCACGCCGTAGATGACGATGTCGGAATTGTAGAGCGGATCGAAGGTGAAGCTCGTCCAGCCGAGCGAGCGCACGACGGACTGCACGCCGAATTCCGGATTGAGAATCCATTGCCAGACGAGGCCGGTGACGATGAAGGACAGCGCGAATGGATAGAGGAAGATCGTCCGGAAGGTGTTTTCGAAGCGGATCTTCTGGTCCATCAGCGCCGCCAGCAGGAAGCCCATCACCAGGCTGAAAACCAGCGTGAAGAAGCCGTAGATCGCCAGATTCTCGATCGAGATGATCCAGCGCGGCGCGCTCCACAGACGTTCGTACTGGTCGAGACCGACGAATTTCGCACGCGGCAGCAGTTTTGAATTGGTGAACGAGTAAACGACCGTCCAGACCGTGCCGCCGAGAAAAATGACGACGGCGGTCAGCATCATGGGAATGGACGCAATCTTCGAACTGAGATTGCGCAGCAATTTACTGGGGCGACCGGTGTGTGCCTGGCCCGTCATGGGTCACTCCTCCTTGGTCTCGATCAGAGATGGCGACGCCGCTCCTCATCGGGCGCCGGAACCGGCCGGCAGATCACTGCCGGCCGATGTCACTGAAGTCTGATCACTCCGCCGAAGCGATGATGTCGGCGAAACGCTTCTGGGCGTCTTCCGGCGTCATGGACGGGTTGGCGAAGAATTCGGAGAACAGGTCTTCCTTCTGCTTCTGGCTATCGGCCGAAAGCAGTTGGTCGGTGCCTTCGATCACATTGCCCTTGGCAAGGATGTCGAGGCCCTTCTTCATGCAGTCGTTGGCGGCGGCGAGGTCGACGTCGCCGCGCACCGGCAGCGAGCCCTTCTTCAGGTTGAAGGCGACCTGGGTGGCCGGCGCCAGGAGCGTCGAGGCCAGCACTTCCTGGGCCTTGGACTTCTCTTCATCCTTGAGCAGCGGGAAGTAGAAGGCATCGCCGCCCGTCGAGATGACCTCGTTCACGCCCAGCCCGGGAAGGCAGGTATAGTCCTTGCCGGCGGTCTGGCCGGCCAGTGCGAACTCGCCCTGCGCCCAGTCGCCCATGATCTGGCCGCCGGCTTTGCCGGTGATGACCATGTTGGTCGCCTGGTTCCAGTCCTGCACATTGGTGCCCTTGGACATGCGGCGGGCATCGTCGGCGGCCTTGAAGACCTTGCCGATATCGGCGCCGGCGGCGACCTCCTCGTCCTTGTCCTTGAAGACCTTGTAGTAGGTGTCCTTGCCGGCGATGGCGACCATCAGCACATCGAACGCACCGGCCGCCTGCCAGGGCTGGCCACCGACGGCGAGCGGAACGATGCCGGCCTTTTCCAGCGCCGGAGAGGCCGCGACGAACTCGTCCCAGTTCTTCGGAACCGCCACGCCCGCCTTCTCGAAGGCGGCGTTGGACAGCCACAGCCACTGCCAGGAATGAATGTTGACCGGCGCGCAATAGATCTTGCCGTCGATCGTGCAGCTGTCGAGCAGGCTCGCCGGCTTGATGATCTCTTTCCACTTTTCCTTGGTCGCGACATCGGTGAGGTCGCGCATCAGGCCGGCCTCGACCAGTTCCTCGGCCTGACGGCCGTGGTTGAACTGCGTGGCTCCCATCGGGTCGCCGCCGGTGATGCGGCTGACCATGATCGGCCGGGCCGTACCGCCGGAGCCGGCGATAGCGCCGTCGACCCACTTGTTGCCCGTCGCGTCGAATGCCTTTGCGAGTTCTGCGACCGCCGCGGCCTCCCCGCCGGACGTCCACCAATGGGTCACTTCCAGATCGGTCGCATTGGCTGCGGCGAACGGCAGGACCACGGTCGCTGCCAGAACAGCAGCCATAGAGCGAATTTTCATGAGTTCTCCTCCCTCACTGAAACGTTGCCGGAAAAACCTAGTCCAATCGATTTAATCGTGCAACAGGCCCGGACAATAAATGCGAGATTTCTTTCAAACGCCTATTTTAAAAGCAATTTACCAACCGAAACTCGACCTCCGAAAGCGCAAGGCATTACACTTAAATAACTGAATTTCAACGAAATAATTCATGATCACTAACCAGACCAACGACGCAACCTTCGCAGCCGCATAAATTATCGGTTTGCGGCGCAACACTTTGCTCAAACATCCACACCTGCAAATTTCAGGAAATTTCACCTCGACAAAACATCTGTATCGTTACAGATTTGTAGCAACCTTCGGGAGGGAGTAGCGGCCCGGGTTAAAAGATGTATAACCGGCCGCTCATATGGAGAGGTGCAGGCAGGGGATGGACAACAAGAAGAGCGAGGGCCAGGCGGCAGCGCTTCCGCACCCCAATGAACGGCCGACGCTGAAGACGATCGCCTTCATGACCGGCCTCGGCATCACCACCGTCTCCCGTGCCCTGAAAGATGCATCAGACATCAGCGCCGAGACGAAGGAGCGCGTGCGCCTCGTCGCCCGCCAGATCGGCTATCAGCCGAACCGCGCCGGCGTGCGTCTTCGCACCGGCAAGACCAATGTCATCAGCCTGATCCTCAGCCTCGAGGAAGAGATCATGGGCCTGACGAGCCCGATGGTGATCGGCATCTCGGAAATCCTCGCCTCGACGCAGTATCATCTGGTCGTGACGCCCTACCGCACCCAGGGTAATGCCCTCGATCCCGTGCGCTACGTGCTGGAGACGGGCGCCGCTGACGGCGTGATCATCTCCCGCACAGAGCCGAAGGATCCGCGCGTCGCGCTGATGATGGAGCGCAACTTCCCCTTCGTGACGCATGGCCGCACGGAAATGGGGCTCATCCACCCCTATCACGACTTCGACAACGAGCGTTTTGCCTATGAGGCCGTGCGCAAGCTCACCGAAATGGGCCGCAAACGGCTCGTGCTACTTCAGCCGCCGCCCTACCTGACCTTCTACCTGCACATGCACGGCGGCTTCGAACGCGGCGTTCGCGATTTCGGCGCGACGGCCATTCCGTTCAACACCGTCAATCTCGACAACAATCTCGTCGATATCCGCAAGGCCGCCGAAACCCTGTTCAGCGGTCCGGATGCCCCTGACGGCATCGTCGCCGGCAGCGGTGGCGGCGCGGTGGCGCTCATCGCGGCGCTGGAGGCAACGGGCAAAAAGCTCGGCCACGACGTCGACATGGTCTCCAAGGAACCGCACATGTTCCTGCAATGGCTGAGGCCCGAGGTCGCGACCATGCGCGAGGATATCCGCCTCGCCGGCCGGGAACTGGCAAAAGCCGTCATCGCCCGCATCGAGGGCATCCCTCCCGAAGAGCTTCAGACGCTGAGCTACCCGATCCCGACGGAGCACATTTGATAGCAAAAGGCCCGGTCTCTCGACCGGGCCTTTTCATTCTCAGCCGTTAAGGCCGGAGCCCCACGGGCCATGATGGCTGTCGGCACTGTCGAGACGGTCGAAGCCGTGGGCGCCGAAGAAGTCGCGCTGGGCCTGGATGATGTTCGCGGTGCCACGGCCGCGGCGGTAGCTGTCGAAATAGCCGAGCGCCGAGGCGAGTGCCGGGACCGGCAGGCCATGCAGCGCGGCGGCCGAGACGACGCGGCGCAGCGCCGCGTCCGTGTCCTTGACCATCGTAGCGAAGGCCGGGGTGACGATGAGGTTTGCTGCGTCCGGTGCCTTGGTGAAGGCGCTGGTGATCTCGTCGAGGAACTGCGAACGGATGATGCAGCCGGCGCGCCAGATTTTAGCAATCGTCGGCATCGGCAGATTCCAGTTGTATTCCTTCGAAGCGGCGGCCATCACGGCAAAGCCCTGCGCATAGGCGCCGATCTTGCCGGCGAGAAGCGCGCTTTCAAGGTCCTTGATGAAGGCGGCCTTGTCAGCAACCGAGAGCGCCGGCACATCCGGCAGGCCAAGGATCTTTTCGGCGGCTTCACGCTCGCTCTTGAAGGAGGAGATGGAGCGGGCGGCGACGGCGGCCTCGATGCCGGTGGCCGGCACGCCCATGTTCTGGGCTTCGATAGCGGACCATTTTCCCGTGCCCTTCTGGCCGGCCTTGTCGAGGATCATGTCGACCATCGGGCCACCGGCGATCGGGTCCTTGGCGGCCAGCACCTTTGCAGAAATCTCGATGAGGTAGGATTCGAGGCGGCCCTTGTTCCACGCGGCAAAGACATCGGCAATCTCGGGCGCGCTCATCTTCAGGCCGTCGCGCAGGATGCCGTAGATTTCGGCGATCATCTGCATGTCGGCATATTCGATGCCGTTGTGGATCGTCTTGACGAAATGGCCGGCGCCGTTTTCGCCGAGCCAGGCGACGCACGGGTCGTCGTTGTACTTGGCGGAGATCGAGGTCAGCACCTTTTCGACGCGTTTCCAGGAGGCTTCCGTGCCGCCGACCATGATGGACGGGCCGTGGCGCGCGCCCTCTTCACCGCCGGAAACACCCATGCCGATGAAGGTCAGGCCCGAATCCTTCAGCGCGTCGAAGCGGCGCATCGTGTCGCGGAAATTGGCATTGCCGGCATCGATCATGATGTCGTTGTCTTCGAGATAGGGGCGCAGCAGTTCCATCTGCTGGTCCACGGCCGCACCGGCCTGGATCATGATGATGATCGGGCGCGGCGGGCGGATGGCGGCGACGAACTCTTCGATCGTCTCGCAGGGCACGATCTGGCCCTTGAGGTCGCCGGCCTCCTCGTAGAATTCCTTGGTGCGCGCGACCGTGCGGTTGAAGACCGCGATCTTGTTGCCTTTCTCGGCAATGTTGAGCGCAAGGTTCGATCCCATAACACCGAGACCGATAAGCCCGATTTCCGCCTGTGCCACGTTCATACCTCCGTAGGATGGCGCGGCGGGGGAAGTTTTCCGGCTCAATGCCGAAAACGCCGCGCTAAAAGAGCATTTGGGAGCTGTGCTCCAGCGCTGGTGTTTTGGCATTCAAATCGATTTACGACAAGCAAATGTTTGGTGAAACAGCGTTTTTAGAATGGTTTGAAATCACCGGCCGGGCCGGTCGTCACCATCGTCGAGCACCCGCCATGCTGCCCCTTCGACATCGTCGTACTGGCCGCTCTTCAGCGACCAGAGAAAAGCCCCGAGGCCAAGCGCGCCGAGAAAGAGCGCGATGGGGATGAGGAAGATCAGCGTATTCATGCGGCTTGCACCAGGGGTTTGACCGGACGGGCCTCGTCCGCCGCGCGTGCTGCGAAGGCCGGCAGCCGGCCGCGCAGGCGAAGCGAGTTGACCACCACGATGATCGACGATGTGGACATGGCGATGGCGGCGATCAGCGGCGTGGCATGGCCGAGAATGGCGATCGGCACGGCGATGACATTGTAACCGACGGCGAGCGCGAAATTCTGGCGGATGAGATTACCGGCCCGGCGCGCGGTCTCATAGGCGAAGGGTATGGCCTCCAGGCTTTCATGCAGGAAGACAAAATCGGCGGCCTGCCGGCCGACATCCGCAGCCGTCGCGGGTGCCATCGAGACATGGGCGACAGCCAGCGCCGGCGCATCGTTGATGCCGTCGCCGACCATCAGGACGCGGTGACCGCTGGCGGCGCGCTCGGCAACGGCCTCGGTCTTTTCCCGCGGCGAGAGCGCAGCACGCCAGCGGGCGATGCCGAGCGCGCCGGCAATGCGGCCGACGGCAGGTGCACGGTCGCCGGAGAGGATCGCCATGGCGATACCCTGCTGCTTGAGCGCGTCGATCGCCTCACCTGCTCCGGTGCGCACGGCGTCCTCGAAACGGAAGGTTTCCAGCACCACGTCGTCGCGCGACAGGACGACTTCCGAAAGCCCATGCCCCTCCTCGCCTTCCACGGCCTTGCCGGCGGCGAAGGCGCGGTTGCCGAGGCGCAGCAGGCCCTGCGGGGTCTCCGCCTCAAGGCCGCCGCCGGCGACTTCCCTGACGGCGTCGATGACCGGCGTCGGGCCACTGACGGCACCGGCCAAAGCAAGCGAGAGCGGGTGGCGCGAATGGGCGGCAAGGGCAGCGGCCAACGCGAGGTTGGCGCGATTGACCTTGTCGCGATCGACGAGGCGCGGCTTGCCGAGGGTCAGCGTGCCGGTCTTGTCGAAGACGGCGGTGTCGATTTCGGCAAGGCGCTCCATGGCCGAGCCGTCCTTCACCATCACGCCGCCGGCAAACAGCCGGCCGGCCGCCACGACCTGCACGACGGGCACGGCAAGGCCGAGCGCGCAGGGGCAGGTGATGATGAGGACTGCGATGGCGACCAGCATGGCATGCTTCCAGTCGCCGTCATAAAAGCCCCAGCCGAGGAAGGAGACGAGCGCGAGCAGATGCACAGCCGGTGAATAGATCTGGGCGGCGCGGTCGGCGATGCGTCGGTAACGTGCCCTGCCCCCTTCGGCAGCCTCCATCAGGCCGATGACCTCCGACAGGAAGGAATTGCGCGCGGTCGCGACCGCCTCCACCAGCAGCGAGCCGGTGAGGTTCATCGCCCCGGCCTCCAGACGCGTGCCGGGCTGCGCGGCCAGCGGATCGCTCTCACCATTGACGATGGAGCGATCGACATCGCTGACGCCCGAGAGCACGCGGCAATCGACGGGGATACGCTCGCCTGCGGCGATTGAAAGGTGCTCGCCGACGGCGATCTCCTCGACGGGGCGATAATCGCGGCTGCCATCCGGACGCACGACCATGGCGCCGCGCGGCGAAAGGCGGGCAAGGCCCGTTATGGCTGAACGGGCGCGATCGCGCATGACGTGATCGAGCGTACGACCGATGAGCAGGAAGAACAGCAGGCTGACGGTGGCGTCGAACCAGACATGTTCGGCACTGTGCAGCGTCTCCCACAGCGAGACGGCATAGGACAGCGTGATGGCGAGCGCGATCGGCACGTCCATATTGGTGCGGCCGTGGCGCAGCGCATTCCAGGCCGACTGGTAGAAGAAGCGGCCGGAATAGATCAGCGTCGGGCCGGCGATGAAGGCGGAAATCCAGTGGAAGAGGTCGCGCGTCGCATCCTCGGCGCCCGACCAGACGGAGACCGAGAGCAGCATGATATTGGTCGCCGCGAAGCCGGCGACGGCGACGGCACGGATCAGCTGGTTGCGCAGGCGGTCGTCGCCTTCTGCGCCGAGCGCGAAGAGATGCGTGTCATAGCCCGTTGCGGCGATGGCGGCGGCGATGGCCTGCGGATCGGTGCGACGCCCCGCGACCTCTTCCTTCCAGACCACCGAAACGCGGCGCGTGGAGAGGTTGACGCGTGAACGAACCACTTCCGGCAGCGCATTCACCGCGCCCTCGACGGTCATGATGCAGGTGCCGCAATGCACGCCGGGCACGCTGAGATCGCTCTGGCGCAGCCCCTCGCCAAGCGGGCGGCTGGCCAGCATCAGTTCCTCGGACGACGGTAGCGCATGATTGGCGCGCTCCGCCTCCAGAATGCCTTCCGTGCCGGGCGCGCAGCAGCTCATTTCACGCCTCCCGCAACGAGAGTGCGCACGGTCTGGTGAAAGACCTTCGTGCCGTCGCGCTTCGTGCTGATATCGACGATCCACTGGCCGGGCATGATGTCGCGTTCGGCGACGAACAGCCCCGGCCCTTTCGGCGTAAGTGCCAGCGTGAAGTCCTCGCGCTCATCGACCGGGCGCTTGAAGGTCGCGGCGATGTCGTTGGCGACGACGGGTTCGCCCTTGGCATCGGCGACGTGATAGGTGATGTGCCCACCCTCGATCACCAGATTGCCCTCGATGCCGCTTGCGGCAAAAGCCTTGGCCTCGGCGACCTTGCCGTTGAACTGCTGGCTGGCGACATAGGTGTTCTGCACGACAAGGCCGCTCCAGCTGTGCGAGGCGTTCCAGGCCATGATGAGGTTGACGGTGATGATCGTTCCGAAGAACAGCGCCATGACGCCGAGCATGTGCCAGCCGGTGAAGACGAAGCCCTGCTGTTGTTTCTGCTGCGTGGCCATCACTTTGCTCCCGGCGTGTTGAAATTGGCGGAATAGACGTCGCGCTCGTGGCCCTGACGGTCCTCGGCGATGATCTGGAACCCTTCCGCGGCCTCGGCAAGCTTCTCCTTCGGCAGGGTGACGAAGACGCGCAGCGCCGTCACCTTGTCCGGATCGACGGGCACGTCGACGCTGCGAGCGTCGGCGCCGTCGTGGCCGACGATTTTCATGGTAGCGCCGGGCATGCCTTCGATCGAGACGGTGATGACGCGCGGCTCGGGGATCATGTTGAGCAGCTTCACGGCATAACCGTTGCGGATCGAACCGTCCGATTCGACGACGAATTGCGGGTTGCGGTCATGGATGACGTTGAGGTCCAGCCGATCGCGCGACAGAAGCGCGAAGAGCAGGGCAAGACCGGCCAGCGACCAGATGCCGAAATAGAGCAGCGTGCGCGGCCGGAAGATGATGCGCCAATCGAAATGCTTGATCCTCTCGCTGAACCTGCCTTCGGCATCGCGCACGCGCCTGGGGTCGATCGGCGCGCTGCCGCCCGATGTCGCCAGCGCCATGTTGGCGGCATAATCCGACAGGGTCGCATAGGCGATCAGGCCGCGCTCCTTGCCGATCTTGTCCATGACATTATCGCAGGCATCGATGCAGAGCGCGCAGGTGATGCATTCCATCTGCTGGCCATCGCGGATGTCGATGCCCATGGGACAGACGACGACGCAGGCATTGCAATCCACGCAATCGCCGACGCTTTCGCCTGACGCCACGGCCTTCTTGGCATGGCGGGTGCGCGGTTCGCCGCGCCAGTCGTTATAGGTGACGACGAGCGAGCTTTCATCGAGCATCGCCGCCTGGATGCGCGGCCAGGGGCACATATAGGTGCAGACCTGCTCGCGCATCAGGCCGCCAAGCACATAGGTCGTCGCGGTCAGGATGGCGACGGTGATATAGGCGACGGGCGGCGCCTTGAGGGTCACGAAATTGACGAGCAGCGTCGGGGCATCGGCGAAATAGAATATCCACGCGCCGCCGGTCGCGACCGCGATGGCCAGCCAGATGACATGTTTGCTGACCCGCTTCCAGACCTTGTCGACCGTCCACGGGCTGGCATCGAGTTTGATGCGGGCATTGCGATCGCCCTCGATGGCACGCTCGACGACGAGGAAGAGATCGACCCAGACGGTTTGCGGACAGGCATAACCGCACCAGGCGCGGCCGACCGCCGAGGTGACGAGAAAGAGCCCGAAGCCCGCCATGACGAGCAGGCCCGCGACGAAGAAGAACTCCTGCGGCCATATCTCGATGAAGAAGAAATAGAAGCGACGGCCGGCGAGATCGACGAGCACGGCCTGATCCGGCGCATGCGGGCCGCGATCCCAGCGGATCCACGGCGTGAGATAGTAGATGCCGAGCGTGACCAGCATCACCAGCCACTTGAACTGCCGGAAACGGCCCTCCGCACGCTTGGGAAAGATCTTCTTGCGCTTCTCGTAAAGCGGCTTCCTCACCTTTGCCGAGTTGACGGGCTCGGCATCGTGGCGTTCGATGGAATTGTAGATCGTGGTGGTGTTTTTCTGCATGGGATTCGGCCGCACCTGTCGTTATGCCACCACAATGACGCCAACGGCCCGCGCTATCGTTGATCTACGTCAAGTTTTAAGCAGGGAGCGGCGTGGCGGGTTGCCGCACGGAAGGACACGGATGACGGGCACGATCCTGGCCAAACGCTACGGTGACTACCGCGAATTCGCGGTCGGCGGTGCCCTTTCCGGCGCCGTTCGCTGTGCCTGGCTGCACAGCGCACCGGTCGATGGCTTTGCCGCGCGCGTCGCCGTGGTGCCGGATGGCTGCGTCGATCTGCTGTGGACGGAAAATGGCTTCATGATCGCCGGGCCGGACCGCACGGCCGCCTTTCCACCGATGCACCCCGGCGCGACCATCCTCGGCCTGCGCTTCAAGTCGGGCATTGCGCGCCACCTGCTGCGCTGCGATCTCGATGCCCTCACCGACAAGGTCGTGGCTTTCGACGATCTGCGGCCGGGTGGTTTCAACGCCCACCATGGCCGTCTGCTGGGCACGGACGGTCCGATGAAGCGGCTTCGGCTGCTGCAAGACATTTTCGTGGCGGAGATGGGCGATCTGCCGGCGATGCGCCACGATGCCGCCGCGCTGGAAGCGCTGTGCATGCGCCTGCCGGCGGAAGGCCTTGCCGCAGCCCTCGCCGTAACCGAACGCACCCTGCGGCGCATCAGCACCGCCGAATTCGGCTATGGCCCCAAGACGCTGGCACGCATCCTAAGGCTTCAAAAACTGCTAGGCCGGATGGGCAGGCACGATACCACGCTTGCCGATCTTGCGGCCGAGACCGGCTTCGCCGACCAAGCGCATATGAACCGCGACGTGCTTTCCCTGACCAGCCTGACGCCCGGCGAAATTCTGCGGCAGATGCGCGGCTGATTGTCCGTTTCGTTCAAGACTTCGGCTCCCGATCGCGTAGGATCACGCCAACAGGAGACGATCAATGACCACCTCCACCGCCCGCATCATCCACCGGACCATCGAGCGCGACTGGCGCGCGGTCTATGCCTTTGCCGCCCGGCCGGAAAACATGTCGCTCTGGGCCTCCGGCCTTGCTGCCGGCCTGACGCGCGACGGCGAGGACTGGATCGCCGATGGCGGCCCGATCGGTAATGTGCGCGTGCGGTTTGCGCCGCCGAATGATTTCGGCGTCATCGATCACCGGGTGACGCTGCCGGATGGCCGCGTGGTCGACAACGCACTGCGCGTCGTGCCGAACGGCGACGGGGCGGAAGTGATGTTCACGCTGCTGCGCCAGCCGGATATGGACGATACAGCCTTCGAGTCGGATGCGGCGCATATCGCCCGCGACCTCGAGACGCTGAAAAGAGTGATGGAAGACAAGGAGAGCCCGCGATGAGTGGCAAGGATGCCGATCGCAAGATCGACTATATCGAATTCAACGTCACTGATATCGCCAGGAGCAAGGCCTTCTACGGCAGCGCCTTCGGCTGGACCTTCACGGACTACGGCCCCGAATACTGCGAATTCCAGGACGGCCGGCTCACCGGTGGGTTCACGACGCTGGCGCCCGTTTCCGCCAAGGGTGGACCGCTCGTCATCCTGTTTGCCGATGATCTGGAAGACGCGCTTAGCCGCGTCGAACAGGCTGGCGGGACGATCGAAAAGCCGATCTTCTCCTTCCCCGGCGGCCGGCGTTTCCAGTTCGCCGACCCCGATGGCTACGAACTCGCGGTCTGGTCCGACCGGTAAGTCGCCTCTCCTAACGTCAATGTGATCGCCCTGACGCCTTTTAACGAAGGAATTCAGGCTTTTTCAATCGGACACTCCTATGGCAGGCCTGCGATCAACCGAACGCGGGCCTGTTTCATGTACACAATCATCGGCAAGACCCTGGCGGTCGCCGTACTCTCCACATTGGCGTCGCTCGTCATCAGCTTCGCCTTCGTGCCGTTGATGGGCGGCCAGGTCGCCGGCGCCGGGCTCGTCATGACGATCGTCTGCCCGATCGTCATTTCCATCCCCGCCTCCTTCGCGCATTTCTATCTCGGCGACAAACTGCGCTCGGCCAATCGGGCGCTCGCGGCCGCCCGCGACGAACTGGCCGACGCCTATGCCCGCCTGCAACATCAGGCACGGCGCGATGCGCTCACCGGCCTTCTCAACCGCGCGACCTTCATGGCCGAACTGGAGGCGCTGAGCCAGGCCGGCACGCATGGCGGCCTGCTGTTCCTCGACGTCGATCATTTCAAGTCGGTCAACGACCGGTTCGGCCATGCGACGGGTGACGAGGCGCTTGGCCTTGTCGGCGCCCTGCTCTCGGAACTTGCGCAAGACGGTGACATTGTTGGGCGGCTTGGCGGGGAGGAGTTTGCGATCTTCCTGCATGCCGCCTCGCTCGACCGCATGCTCGACCATTCCCAGATGGTGCGCGAGGCGGTGGAGGCCATCGACCTGTTCGCGCCTTCCGGCCAGCGCATCCCCCTCGGCATCAGCATCGGTGCCTTCCATTGCGCACCCCGCTTCAATCCCGCAGAAGCCCTCGCCGCCTCCGACCGCAATCTCTACCGGGCGAAGTCGGCGGGCAGGAACATGGTGGTTGCTTAGCCACCCTACGGCTCCCTCTCTTCTCTTGTCCGCCCTCACGTTTCGCGTCTTCCTCTCCCCACTCTCCTCCGTCATCCTCGGGCTTGACCCGAGGATCCACGCCACAAGTGAGGCAGTGCGGATGTATGGATCCTCGGGTCAAGCCCGAGGATAACGGAGGAGAGCCCGTGCATAAACGAACACTCTCCCAAAACGCAAAAGGCCGCGGTTACCCGCGGCCTCTCTAAACTTGCGCCTTGCGACAGCCCTTACTCGCCGCCACCCAGCGAGTGGACGAAGACGGCGAGCTGTTTGACGGCGCGGTCGCCGAGGCGGGGCAGCCAGGCGGGCATGACGCCGTGTTTGGGCGAGCGGACCTGCGCGGCGATGGCGGCCTCGCCCTCGCCCTTCAGCCAGATGGCATCGGCAAGGTCGGGTGCGCCCATCTCGCGGTTGCCCTTGGCATCCTCGCCATGGCAGGCCGCGCAATTGTCGGCGAAGACCTGTTTGCCGGGCTCGACGAGGGCGACATCCGACGGCGTGCCGGTCAGGCTGACGACATAGGCGGCGACCTGCTTGATCTGGTCGGGCTCGAGGATGTCGCCGAAGGCCGGCATTTCCGAGGTGCGGGTCTCGTCGTCGCCGGGATGACGGATGCCGTGCGCGATGGTCTGGTAGATGTCATCCACCGTGCCGCCCCAGACCCAGTCGTCGTCGTTAAGGTTCGGGAAGCCTGGACCGCCGGCCGCACCCGAGCCATGGCACTGCGCACAGTTGACCTTGAAGGCCGAGGCGCCGCCCGAGATCGCGAACTGCGAGAGCTGCGCATCGGCCATGATCTCCTGCAACGAGGATTTGGCGATGCGGTCAGTGAAGGCCGATTGCGCCTGCTTGGCCTCGGCGAGTTCCGTCGCGATGTTGGCACGGCTCGACCAGCCGAGCATGCCCTTCGTGGTATCCGAGATCAGCGGCCAGGCCGGAAAGGCGATGGTGTAGCCGATGGCCCAGAGGATCGTCATGTAGAACGTCCAGACCCACCAGCGCGGCATAGGGTTGTTCAGTTCGCGGATGCCGTCCCATTCGTGGCCGGTGGTTTCGACGCCCGAGATATCGTCAATATGTTTCTCGGCCATGATCAGTCCTCCTTGAGAGGGATTTCAGCGGCCCGTTCGGCGGCCTTGCGGCCACCGGGGCGAAGGGTGAAGACGACGACGGCCAGGAAGAACAGCGTCATGCCGAGAAGGCCCCAGCTGTCGGCGAAGTGGCGCATGGCGGTATAGGTTTCCATGGGGTCCTCCTCAGCGATAACCGGCGGCATCGTCATAGGTGGAGAAATCCACCAGCGTGCCGAGCATTTGCAGATAGGCGACGAGCGCATCCATTTCGGTGAGCTTCGCCAGATCGCCGTCGAAATCGCCGAGCTTGGCCTTCGGGTAGCGGCCCTCGATGCCTGACGTATCGGCATTCGGATCGGCCTGCGCCTTCATGTCGGCCTCGGCGTTTTCGAGCATTTCGTCCGTATAGGGCACGCCGACGGCGCGGCTGGCCGACAGGTGCATCGAGACGTTCTTCACCTCGAGCGGCGTCTCCTTGAGGAAAGCGTAGCTCGGCATCACCGATTCCGGCACGACCGATCGCGGCTCGACCAGGTGCTGGACGTGCCATTCGTTCGAGTAGCGGTCGCCGACGCGGGCGAGATCCGGCCCCGTGCGCTTCGAGCCCCACTGGAACGGATGGTCGTACATCGACTCCGCCGCCAGCGAATAATGCCCGTAGCGCTCCACCTCGTCGCGGAAGGGGCGGATCATTTGGCTATGACAGACGTAGCAGCCCTCGCGGACATAGATATCGCGGCCGGCGAGTTCAAGCGGCGAGTAAGGCCGCATGCCCTCCACCTTCTCGATGGTGTTTTCCAGGTAGAACAGCGGGGCGATCTCGACGATGCCGCCGATGGAGACCACGAGGAGCGAGCCGACGAGAAGGAGCGTCGCGTTGCGTTCGAGGATGGCGTGTTTATCAAGAATGGACATCGTGTCCCCTCCTATTCGGCCGGCTGAAGCGCGGGCACAGCACCCGGAATCGGGGCCTCATCACGCTGATAGCCGAGGATTGTCATGGTCACGTTGTAGGCCATGATGAGCGCCCCCAGGAGGAACAGCCCACCGCCGACGGCACGCAGCACGTAGTAGGGGAACATGGCGGCCACCGTTTCGGCGAAAGAGTAGACCAGGAAGCCCTGCTCGTCGTATTCGCGCCACATCAGGCCCTGCTGGATGCCGGCGACCCACATGACGGCCGCGTAGACGACGATGCCGAGCGTGGCGAGCCAGAAGTGCCAGTTGACCATGCGGATCGAATAGAGCCGCTCGCGCTTCCAGAGTTTCGGAACGAGGAAGTAGATCGCGCCGAAGGTGATGAGGCCGTTCCAGCCGAGCGCACCCGAGTGAACGTGACCGATCGTCCAGTCCGTATAGTGGCTGAGCGAATTGACCGACTTGATCGACATCATCGGGCCTTCAAAGGTCGCCATGCCGTAGAAGGCGATGGCCATGACCATCATGCGCACGATCGGGTCGGTGCGGATCTTGTCCCAGGCGCCCTGAAGCGTCATCAGGCCGTTGATCATGCCGCCCCACGAGGGCATCCAGAGCATGATGGAGAAGACCATGCCGAGCGTCTGCGCCCAGTCCGGTAGCGCCGTGTAGTGCAGGTGGTGCGGGCCGGCCCAGATATACATGAAGATAAGGGCCCAGAAGTGGATGATCGACAGGCGGTAGGAATAGACCGGACGGTTCACCTGCTTGGGTACGAAATAGTACATCATGCCGAGGAAGCCGGCCGTCAGGAAGAAGCCCACGGCATTGTGGCCGTACCACCACTGGGTCAGCGCATCCTGCACGCCGGAGAAGGCCGAATAGCTCTTCACGCCGAGGAACGAGACGGGAATGGCCAGGTTGTTGACGATGTGCAGCATGGCGACGGTGACGATGAAGCCGAGATAGAACCAGTTGGCCACATAGATGTGGGGTTCCTTGCGCGTCATGATCGTGCCGAGGAAGGCGATCAGGTAGGCGACCCAGACGACGGTCAGCCAGAGGTCGACATACCATTCCGGCTCGGCATATTCCCTGCCCTGCGTGATGCCGAGCAGATAGCCGGTGGCGGCCATGATGATGAAGAGCTGATAGCCCCAGAACACGAACCAGCCGAGATTGCCGCCGAACAGGCGGGCGCGCGAGGTGCGCTGTACGACATAGAACGAGGTGGCGATCAGCGCGTTGCCGCCGAAGGCGAAGATGACGGCAGACGTGTGCAACGGGCGCACACGGCCGAAATTCAGCCACGGCTCGATATTAAGATCGGGAAAGGCCAGCTGGAGCGCGATAACGACGCCGACCAGGAAGCCGACGACGCCCCAGAACACCGTGGCGATGACGCCGTATTTGATGACGTCGTCGAAATAGCCGTCATCCGCGTTGGACGAAGCGGCGACGGCGGGCGCGAAAGAGACGCGCCGCACCATCACGAGCGTGCTGGCGAGCAGCACAAAGAAGAGGACCCACATATGGGCCTCGAAGAGCCTGTCCTGGGCAAAGGCGGCACCGAGCAGCGCGAGAAACGCGCCGACGGCCAGGACAATCGTTTCGGTCATGTATTTCACGTTGGCATCCCCCAACTCGTCAAGGTCCCGCATCGACCGGCTCCCGAGCGGAATCGGCCTTTGCGCTCGATTGAGCCTTCGCAGATGCGCAAGGAAGCATCCTTGACATGGATCAAGGCGGAGAAAGGAAGCCGGCGGCATCAAAGGACAGGTTGACGCAGCCGCGCGTCGTCGGATGCCGCGGCCCTCCCCCAACGAGGGAAAAGAGATGACGGATTACAACGGTATTGCCCGGTTGCTTTCGGATCGCCCGACAGACGCCGCTTCGCTGGACTGGCTGAAAAAGGCCCATGACGCGCAATTGACGCTCTGCACGGCGCTCGAGGAGATCGCCGACAGCCTGCCGGCCAACATCAACCGGCAGAAATGCATGTATGCGGCCAAGTCACTGATTCCCCTGGTCAACGGCGTGCATCGCTATGAGGAGGAAGCCGTGTTTCCGTTGCTGGAACGGCAGGCTTCCGGCAACAACGAACTCGCCTCCTCCATTGCCCGGCTGAAGTTCGAGCATGTCGAGGACGAGTGCTTCGCGGAAGAGTTGACCGACACGCTGACGCGACTCGGCAGCGGCGACGGCACCGTCAACGCAGAAGCCGCGGGCTATATGCTCCGCGGCTTCTTCGAATCGATCCGGCGTCATATCGCCTTCGAACAGCAGTTCATGCTGCGCGCCGACCGGCTGGCCTCATAGCGCTCAGGCCGCGATCGGCCCGCGCGCCTCAAGCACTTCCTGCAGCACAAGGATGGCGCCCAACACGTTTCCAGCAGCCGACATGCACGGCGTCATGCGGCAACGCGTGATCGCAGAGCCACGCCGCGGGGACAGATAATCGTATTCGACGATCTCGCCGGCAAAGCAACGGTCCAGATGCCGCTTCACACGGCCCTCGAAACGCTGCACGCCGATAAATTCGACGATGTGCCGGCCGACGAGATCGATGGGCTTCTCACTGAAACTCCCCGCATTGAGCGGGTTGGAGTAGAGATAACGGTAGTCCGTCGTGATGACCGCCACGCGGTCCGGCAGACTGTCAAGGATCGCCTCGTTGATCAGGCCGTCTTCCACCACACGCGGTGACATGACGGGGCGGCCCGTTTCAGGCAATTCCATGCGGAAGGGCTGCGCGGCCTCCTCGGTGCCGAAATAGCGGTCCAGCAGAAGTTTAAAATTATGCGCCTGCCGGAGCACGCAGGCCTTGTCCTCCGCCTCTTCGCGAAGCAAATCCACCACGAACTGGAACTGGATCTTGAGTTCGGAAGCGTCTGCGGCCTCCTTGTGCAGCACGGCTGCCAGAGCCGGTTCGATTTCCCTGTCCAGCATGGAAATGAGTCTCTCATTTCCAATCTTTACGGCATGCTGGAGTTGCGAATACTTAAACCAGAACAACTCTACAAGAGCTTTCAATTCATGCTCCCTGAATTGCTGAAATCTACAGCAATTTGATCACTTACATTATTTAATCTGTCCGGAAATAAGATAGGATTTTGACCGTCACCTCCCGAATTCCGCTGTCCAAAGCGCTTACATTAGCAAAATGGTAACAGCGCGGGGGAGGATGTCAAACCCATATTTGATAAAATGACGTGTTTTGCGAATAATGAACGCGTTCAAAAATGAGCGCAAAGAAAGAAATCATAAGCACTCAAGTAATAAGGGTGCGCTTGATATTCCAGCGGTCGTGATACCAAAGCCATTGGCCGGGATATTCACGCACCCATTGCTCGACCTTGTCATTCAGCATCTGCGCCGTCGCCTCGACATCCACGGCGCCGTTTTCCTTGCGCGGGATGTCCATTGCCGGCTCCAGTTCCAGCCGGTAGCGATTATCAGGCAGGCGGATGCAGCGCGCCGGATAGACCTCGCAATTGAACTGGCGCACAAGCTTGGCCAGCAGCGGGTTGGTCTGCACGTCGCGCCCAAAGAATTTCGTCGGCAGGCCTCTGGTGAACTTCTGGTCGACGAGCACGCCGACCGGCCCGCCGGCATCGAGCTTGCGCGCCAGCGTGAAGGAGGACCCGGCATGCGACGGCACGAGATGGCCCATGCGTGCACGGCGGAATTCGAACACCTTGTCGGCGACATATGGGTTGTTCGGCGGGCGGAAGAGCACCGTCACATCCAGCCCGAAAGCGGCGCCGGCGACCGGCAGCAGCTCGAAATTACCGCTATGAGCGGTGAAGACGATGAACGGGCGCGGATTGTCGCGCAGGTCCACGAAGAGCGGGATGCCCGACACTTCGATGCGGCCCGGCGTCGTCCTTTCCGGGTCGAAGTCGAACAGCTTGTCGAGGAAGACATATTCGGCGGCCAGACGCCCCATATTGCCCCAGGCGTCGAGCGCGATCGCCTGAATTTCCGCCTCGGATTTTTCCGGGAAGGCGTTGCGCAGGTTGGTCAGCGTCAGCTTGTGCCGGCTCGTCTTCGGCCCGATCCAGCGCACCAGACGGTCGGCGAAATTGATCGCCCCGTCAGCCGGAAACAGTTTGAGAAGATTGAGCAGGCCGAAGGCGAACTGCGCCACCAGCCAGTCCTTGGTGTTGCGCAGCGCCAGGACGAGGCGTGTGACGAGCATCTTCATAGGATCAATCCAGTCTGAGGACGATCTTGCCGAAGATCTGGCGCGATTCCATGCGCTCCAGCGCGGTGGCGATCCCATCGAAGGTCACTTCCGTATCGATGACCGGATGCACGACGCCGCGCGCCATCTTCTGCATGGCATCCGCCATGTTCTCCATGCGGCAGCCGAAGGAGCCGAGCAGCTTCAGCTGCTGCTGGAACAGCATCATCAGGTTCATGTCGGTCGAGACGCCCGAGGTGGAGCCGCAGGTGACGAGGCGGCCGCCGCGCTTCATGCAGAGCATGGAACCCGCCCAGGTGTCCTTGCCGACATGTTCGAAGACGACGTCGACGCCCTTCTTCTTGGTCAGCTTGCGCACCACACCCTCGAAACGGTCTTCGCGATAATTGATGACGTGGTCGGCGCCCAACGCCTTGGCCTTCTCGATCTTGTCGTTCGAGCCGACGGTGGTGATGACGGTGCAGCCGGTCTTCTTGGCGAGCTGGATCGCCGCCGAGCCGATGCCGGAGCCGCCAGCGTGGACGAGGATCGTTTCACCGGGCTGAAGCTTGGCATTGTCGAACAGCATGTGCTCGACCGTGCCGAAGGTGACGGGTGCAAGTGCCGCGGCGACTGCATCCACGCCGGGCGGTGCCGGCACCAGCAGGCGGGCAGGAAGGTTCACCTTCTCCTGCGCGAAACCATCGAGATGGAAACCGTGCACGCCGCCGACATGTTCGCAGAGATTATCGCGCTTCTCACGGCAAGGCTTGCAAAGACCGCAGGTGCGCGCGCCATAAATCGAGACGAGCTGGCCGGGCAGCACGCTGGAGACGCCCGGACCGAGCGTTTCGACGACGCCGGCGGCTTCCGCGCCGATGACCAGCGGCATCTTGCGCTTGGCGAAGGCCATGCCGCGCCAGCCCCAGACGTCGATATGGTTGAGCGCGACGGCCTTGACGCGCAAGGTCACTTCACCCGGGCCGGGGGCCTCGGGTTCCGGGATGTCGGTCAGTTCGAGCTTGCGGTCGTCGAGAAGCTGGAGGGCACGCATTGTCTTGTTCCTATCAGGCCGGCTCGGCCGTCATCACGAGGCTGGCGTTCTGGCCGCCAAAGCCGAAGGAGTTGGAGAGAACCGCCGAAACCTGCTTGTCGCGCTTCACGTTCGGCACCACATCCAGCTGGATCGTCGGGTCGGGGTTCGTGTAGTTGATCGTCGGCGGGAGCGTCCCGGTCAGCATGGTCTGGATCGAGAACACCGCCTCGACCGCACCAGCCGCCGTCAGCGTGTGGCCGATCATCGACTTGTTGGACGAGACTGCAATGCCGGCGAGCTTGTCGCCGAAGACGGTCGACATGGAGAGATACTCCATCTTGTCGTTCTCGGGCGTCGAGGTGCCATGGGCATTGATATAGCCGATGCCGCTTTCATCGATGCCGGCGTCTTCCAAAGCTGCACGGATCGTCGCAATCGCCGGGCCACCGTCCGGCGAGGAGCGCGTGCGGTGGAAATGGTCGGCCTTCTCGCCGCAGCCCTTGAGGATGCCGAGCACCTTGGCGCCGCGGGCAACGGCTGATTCCAGCGATTCCAGCACGAGCGTCGCCGCACCCTCGGCGATGACGAAGCCGTCGCGGTCCTTGCTGAACGGCTTGGAGGCCTTGGTCGGCGGGTCATTCTGGGTCGAAAGCGCGGAGAGCAACGCGAAGCGGATGAGAGCCTCGGCCGTCACAGAACCATCGGTGCCGACGGTCAGCGCACGGTCGGTGCGGCCCTGGCGGATCGCCTCGACACCGAGCTGGATGGCCGTGGCGCCCGAGGCGCAGGCGGTCGAGAGCGTCACCGGCAGGCCGCTCGTGCCGTAGCGGTCGGAAAGGCGCTCGGAGATCGAGCCGAAGGCCCAGGCTTCGTGCAGCGCCGGTTCCGGCTTGTCGCGCAGAACGGCGAGGAAGCGGTCATAGGCATCGCCCGGACGCTGCGAGGCCGGCGCACGGTCGGCGAGCGCGAAGCGGTCGCGCCAATCGGGCTCGATCGGCGGGGCGGCGAGAAACAGCGGGCCGCCGAAGTCGCCGGAGATGCCGGCTTGCGCCAGGGCTTCATCCGTCGTCTCGCGAGCATAGGCATAGGAGCGCTCGACCGGGTTTTCGGTCGGCACCGTGATGAAATCGACCGTGCCGGAAATGCGGGTGTTCAGCCCATCGACCGGGAAGCGGGTGATGCCGTGGATGCCGGAGACGCCGCCCGTCAGCGCGGTCCAGTTGTCCTTGAGACCTTGCCCGAGCGAGGTGACGACACCCATGCCGGTGACGGCGACGATGGGGCGACCCAGATGATCCCTGTAAGCGGCGTTCGTCATGGCCGGACCCTCACTTCTCTGCGCTAAGAATTGCGACGCCCTCGCCGCGCGAATGGCCGACCGTCGTGACGACGGCCGTCTTCGCGGCCCCCGCCATGGCGGTCTCGGCCTTGGCATCGAACGGCGCGACCTTCACACCCGCACCAAGGGTCAACGCCGCGAGCGCAAGACCCAGCGGGAACTGCGCTTCGAGCGCCTGCCCCGTCACGGCACTGTAACCGCGCACCGCGCTGCCGGCAAAACGCTGGCCAAGCCATGCCCTTTCACGGGCCGTCGTCTCATGCGCGCCCGATGCACCGGAGAACACGACGGTTCCCTCGGTATCTGCACCTTCGGCGAGACGATCGAGCCGGGCTTCCAGCCGGCCTTCGTCGCGCGAACCACGGTCGCCGCCGATGGCGTCGATCGTCGCATAGATGCGCGCGTTGCGGGCTTGCGCATGTTCGCGGGATTCGAGGATGAGGAAGGCCGAGGCCGTTCCGGTAATGATGCCGCCACCGGCGTTTTCATCCCGCGACCAGAGCGGCGTCCAGCCGCCGGTCGCATGGGCGCCGATGGCCTCATAAAGCAGGATGACGTCCTGCCGCTCGGCCACCAGCGCGCTGCCGACAAGTGTGTGCGTCGACTGGCCGGCACGGATGCGGTGGAAAGCGGTCTCGACGGCGCTGATGCCGGCCGCTTCCTCGCCCATGAAGGTGCGCGAGGAACCGGTGACCTTGTGCACGATGGAAATGTTGCCGGCGAGCAGATTGGAGAGCTGGGCGAGGAAGAGCGTCGGGCGCAATTCCGTCGTCAGCTTCTCGTTGAGCAGGCGTTCGCGGTCGTTGCGCTTCAGGCCCTCGTCGACGATCAGCGAGTCGACCGTGATATCGCGCTCGCCGCCGCCGGCCGCGACGATCATGTCCATGGTACCGCAGGCTTCGGCATTGTCCTTGAAACCGGCATCGTCGAGTGCCAGACCGGCGGTGAAGACGCCGAGGCGCTGCCAGTTTTCCATCTGGCGCTGGTCGCCGCGCTTGGCGATCTGCTGGTTCCAGTCGATTTCCGGCATCGGATGCACCGGATAGGGCGCGAAGCGCTCCGTCTCGATCTTAGTGTCCGGCGCGTTCGCGGCACCGAGGATCGCCACATGCGCCTGCGCCCCGACACCCTGACAGGTGACGATGCCGACGCCCGTGATCACCACATCGTTGTTGGCCATCTTACTTTCCTTCCGCCGACGCTGCGAGCGCCTCGAACAAACCCACCTCGCCCGCCCGCTTGCGAACGATGTCCGCCAGCGGCACTTCGGCAAAGGGCATGGTGCGCAGCTTCAATTGCGCATCGCAGACCTTCTTGCCGGCCGATGTAATCCGCGTCTTGGTCACGGCATACCCCGAACCGTCATGCTCCAGCACGGCCTCGATGTCGAGCACGGCATCCGGCTCGACGAACGTGCGCATCTTGGCGCCGTCGACGCTCATCAGGAAGGGCATGGCCGCGAAATCGGTGGCGGCGAGCACGAGGAAGCCGGAGGCCTGCGCCATCGTTTCGATGAGCAGCACGCCCGGAACGAGCGGCATGCCGGGAAAATGCCCTTCGAAGACAGGGCTCTTGGAAGGAACGACCGAGCGGGCTTTCAGCACGCGGCGCGCGCCGTCAACGGCCTCCACGCGGTCGATCATCTGGAAATATTCAAGCAACATCGGATTGTCGTCCCTGGCGGGCTCCGGAAATCGAAAGGCCTGCCGAAAACGGCAGGCCATGTGTCCTGTGCACCGGGATCGTCCGGAACAGAGCCGCTTAGCGCGGCCGGGCGGTCTCGCCTCAGGCCTTGGCGGCCCGCAGTTCGTCGATCTTCGCGCAGAGGTTCTTCAGGACGAAATACTCTTCCGTCGCGACCTTGCCTTCGTTGACGTCCTGCGTCCATTTTTCCAGCGGGATCTTGATGCCGAATTCCTTGTCGATCGCAAAAACGATGTCGAGGAAGTCAAGGCTGTCGATGCCGAGATCGTCGATGGTGTGGCTCTCGGGCGTGATCGTCTCGCGATCGATCTCGCTCGTCTCAGCAATGATGTCGGCAACCTTGTCGAATGTAGCAGTCACGCCCGTACCTCATGAATCTATAGTTGGGCCGATCCTATAGGGAAAACAGACGCGATTGCCAATGGGGTTGATGAGGGACCAGCGTAGTGCACACGGCTGTGTTGCGCAAACAACATGGCCGCTTCCGGCCTCAAACGGCGACGGAATGCCGACCGCGACCGCTTGCCAGATGCGCATCGAAGACCGCAGCCACGGTACGGGCAAAGGGCCGTCCAGCTGCCGTCAACCGGAAGCGCCCCTCCTCGATGCGGCAAAGACCATCTTTGTCGGACGCGGCGAAGGCCTTCGCCTCGCCCCCGATGACCCCAGCAAATGCCGGAAATCGATCGGCGACATCCGCGAAGGAAAAGCCGAAATCGCACATGACACGCTCGATGACATAGGCGCGGGCGCGGTCTTCGTCAGTCAGGGCATAGCCGCGTACGGCGGCGATGCCGCCCTCCTCCGCCCGGCGCAGATATTCGCCCGTCGCCGGCATGTTCTGGATATAGCCCTGCGGCAGCTGGCCGATGGCCGACGCGCCGAGCCCGATCAGGGCATCGGCCTGGTCATCCGTATAGCCCTGGAAATTGCGGCGCAGCGTGCCATTGCGGGCTGCAACCGCTAAGCGGTCGGCGAGCAAAGCGAAATGGTCGATCCCAACAGCCTCGTAGCCCGCCGCCACTAGCATCTCCCCCGCCATCCGCATCTGCTCGAACCGCGCGAGAATGCCAGGCAAAGCCGCCTCGTCGATCATCGTCTGGTGCTTCTTCATCCACGGCACATGCGCATAGCCGAAGAGGGCGATACGATCGGGCGCCAGCGAGATGACGGCACGGACGGTTTCGGCGAGCGTTTCCATCGTCTGGAACGGCAGCCCATAAAGAATGTCGCAATTGACCGAGCGCACGCCCCGCGCCCGCGCCGCCTCCACCACGCCGCGCGTCTGCTCGAAGGTCTGGATACGGTTGATCGCCTTCTGCACTCTGGGATCAAAATCCTGAATGCCGAGGCTGGCGCGCGTTATGCCGATTGCGGCAAGCGCGTCATGTCTTTCGTCATCGAGATCGTTCGGATCCATCTCGACGGAAATTTCCGCATCGTCGGCAAAGGTGAAATTTGCCTCGAGACAGGTTTTCAGCGCCCGCATGTCATCCGGCCGCAGAAGCGTCGGGGAACCGCCGCCGAAATGCAGTGCGGTGACGAGAGTTGCGCGGTCGACACGCGCGCCGATGGCCGCGATCTCGGCATGAAGACCCCTGAGATAGGCTTCCACCGGCTCATAACGAAGCGTCTGCTTGGTGTGGCAGGCACAGAACCAGCAGAGACGGTCGCAATAGGGGATATGCGCATAGAGCGAGAGGCGATTCGCCACCGTCAGGGACGACAGCCAGTCGGCATAGACCTCCGGCCCGATACTTTCGTTGAAATGCGGTGCGGTCGGATAGCTTGTATAGCGCGGAACCGGCGATGAAAGGCGTTCGACGAGGGCATCCTGCATGGGGTCTCTCCTTGCTCGCAAGGCAAATAACCCGAAGAACCCGCGTGCCATTTGATTTTGATCAAGTGCAAACCGGATTGGTTGCGCTAGGATTTGACAATAGTCAGGAAGCGCTATTTTGCCGCGAGACGGTACGCTTTATGTTCATGGCTGCGTGCGGTAGCACGGCAATATTGCGCCGCTTAGCCGCCGGGCGAAAGGAAAAGCCGCTATGGAAGTTCGCCGCCAGGATATTCACAATTCCGATATTCCCGTCGTCTGCCGGGCCTGCGAGGCGCGCCACGGCGGTGTGTGCGGCGCATTGACGACCGAGCAGCTGACCGAACTTAACAAGCACTCCTTCCGCCACCGCCTGGAAACGGGCGCCGAAGTGATCGGCCAGGGCGAGACGGTGGTGAACTATTCCAACATCATGCGCGGCGTGGTGAAGCTGACCAAGGTGATGGCGGATGGCCGCCAGCAGATCGTCGGCCTGCAGTTCGCGCCCGATTTCCTCGGCCGCCCCTTCCTCACAGAAAGCGCAATCACGGCGGAAGCAGCCACCGACAGCGAAGTCTGCAACTTCCCGCGCAACGTGCTCGACCGGCTCGTCAAGAGGACGCCGGAGCTGGAGCATATGCTGCACCAGCAGGCCCTGAAGGAGCTGGACGAGGCGCGCGACTGGATGCTGACGCTGGGCCGCAAGACGGCGCAGGAGAAGGTCGCAAGCTTCCTCTACCTGATCGCCACCCATATCGATCCCGAAAGCGTCGACATGTCGTCCTTCGACCTGCCGCTGTCCCGCGCCGATATCGCCGATTTCCTCGGGCTGACCATCGAGACGGTCAGCCGCCAGTTTACCAAGCTGCGCAAGGAAAACGTCATCCGCATCGAGAACAACCGGCATGTCACCGTTCCCGACATGGATCGGCTGATGCGCTACGCCGGCAACGACTAACGCCTTCGTCTCAACGGGTAATCACGATCTTCGTGTTGGACAGCCCGTTGCGGTTGGCCATCTGGAAGAAGGTCGCCGCATTGTCCGGATGCAGGCGCACGCAGCCATGCGAGGCGGGGCGCCCCAGGCGCTTCGTCTCATAGGTCGCATGCACGGCATAACCGCCCTTAAAGAACACCGCGAACGGCATCGGCGCCATATTGTATTTGCGCGAACGGTGGTTGCGCGAGGCCCATTTCGCCGACCAGCTGCCCGTCGGCGTGCCGTAACCCTTGCGGCCCGTCGAGACGCGCCAGCGATATTTCACCATGCCGTTCTGAGTAACGACCATGGTTTGCGAAGAAAGACTGACCTGCGCGACGAGATTGGCAGAAAGGGCAGCCTCGGCCTGGAACAAGACAAGAAGGAACGCGACAGCAGTCGCAAACAAGGTACGCATGACTTCCCCTCAAAACGTTTTTGCATGGCTTGCACGCCATGTCTCACGACGAGACAGAATATAGACGTTTCAACCTTCCGCAATATTGACGGAAGTGGGGAAAAGAAAACGAAGTTAAGGCGTAAAATTTTATCGATCGGCAGCGGCGAGGTTCAAAGCAAAGCTGCCAGCAGTGCTGCGAGCAATACAAAAACGACCAGTGCGGCGCAGGCGCCGTAGAAAATCCGCAAGGAAAGATCGATATCGGCGACGGTTGCGACCGTGCGGCCGCTGGCATTCATCATGGGTTCGTCGACCCGCACGCCGCCATAAATGCGCGGGCCGGCAAGACCGATGCCGACGGCGCCCGCCATGGCCGCTTCGGGCCAGCCGGAATTGGGTGAACGGTGAAGGCCTGCATCACGCAGCGCCGTGCCGATGGCCGCCCGCGCCGCCGCCTTGCTTTTATGCACCCAGGCGCCGGCCGCGATGAAGAGGATGGACAGGCGCGCGGCGGGCCAGTTGGCGAGGTCGTCCAGACGCGCGGAGGCCCAGCCGAAATCGAGATATTTCGCGTTCTTGTGACCGATCATGGAATCGGCGGTGTTCAGCATCTTGTAGGCGAAGAGGCCCGGCAGACCGAGCAAGGCATACCAGAGTGCCGGCGCCATGACGCCATCGGAAAAATTCTCCGCAAGGCTTTCGATACCGGCGCGACAGATTGCCGGCTCGTCGAGCGTTGCCGGATCGCGCCCGACGATCATCGACACCGCCTGGCGCCCACCATCGAGGCCGCCGCGCTTGAGGCCTCGGGAGACAGCACGCACGTGATCGTGCAGGCTCTTCTGGGCGAGAAAGATCGCGACGATGATCACTTCCAGCACGAAGCCGAGCGGACCCAGACGCCCCAGCAAGGCATGCAGGGCGAAGCCGAAGAACAGGCTGGCTGCCAGCAGCGCGGCGATGCCGGCGGCGCCGTTGAAACGTTTCGTATCGGCCGAAAGCCGCTTGCCGTTGAACAGCTTGTCGATCAAGCCGATCGCCCGCCCGAACAGCACGACCGGATGCGGCACGCGCCGCCACAGCTTGTCCGGATCGCCGACGAGGCGGTCGAGAATCAGCGCCAGGAACAGGATGAGCAGCGTCGCGGTCATCGCCTACCCTGCCCCGTCGGCAAGGGTTTCGGCAAGGCGCTCGTCGCCGGCACTGTCGGGTGCCAGACCGAAGCGCAGCCAGTGCGGATTGTAATCGAAGGGACGCACGAGGATGTGATTGCGGCAGAGATGGCGGTGGATGGCCGCGGCCTCCGGGTGCTCGACCAGCGAGAAGAGGCCGGTGCCACCGATGACATTAAGGCCGCCCTCGGCAAGCGCGGCATCGAGCGCGGCCTTGCGTGCCACGATCGTTTCGTGGATGGCGCCGGTATCCGATGCCATCAGCTTCGTCGCGATGGTCAGTGCTGGTCCCGAGACCGACCAGGGACCAAGCCCATCCTCGATGCGATCAAGCACGGCGCTTTCGCCAATAACGAAACCGAGGCGCAGGCCGGCGAGGCCGAAGAATTTGCCGAAGGAGCGGAAGACTAGAAGGCCGGACATTGCATTGCCGGCAAGCGGCGCGATGCAGGTTTCCGGCCGCATGTCGCCGAAGGCCTCGTCCACGATAAGCAGGCCGCCTCCGGCCGAGACGCGCGCATGAAGAGCGAGCAGCGTTTCCCGATCGAACAGGCGGCCGGTGGGATTGTTCGGATTGACGACGACGACGAGGCCATGGGCGTCGGTGACGGCATCGAGGCTATCGACGCGATCCACGGCAATACCGGCATTGTCCAGCACGCGGGCATATTCGCCGTAGGTCGGCGACAGCACCGCGGCGCGGCGGTCGTCGGGCATGAGACGCGGCAGGAGTTGGATGACCGATTGCGTGCCGGGCACGGGCAGCGGCAAGGCATTCGGCGTTCCGTAATAGCGGGCGGCGGCGGCGCGTGCCTCATTCTGCCGGTGGCGATCCGGCAGACGGTGCCACGCGGCGACGTCGATTTCAGGAAGCGCGACGGGGGTCGGGTTGATGCCGGTGGAGAGGTCCAGCCAATCCTCGGGACGGCCACCGAAACGTGCGGCGGCCGCCGCGATGCCGCCGCCATGGACGATGCGCGGTGCGGTCATGCCGCCTCCGGCGCAAGGTCGATGAGATGCATATAGGAGCCGCTGACGGTGCCTCTGCGCAGGCCGGCCGTGCCGAGATCGTCGCCTATGGCATCGGTGACGGCGAAGAGGCGATCCGCCTCACCTTCATGCGCCACCGTCGAATAGTGGAATTCATGCGCCGTCATGGGCTTCGAAAAGCCGGAGCCGGCGAGCGGGGCGACCAAACGATAGCCGAGATGGCGGCGGCGTTCGGCAAAGCTCGTTACAAGCGGCAAAAGGCCGAGCATGCCGTAGCGCGAGCCATCGGCGGCAACCAGTCCTTCCCCCAGCGTCATGTAGCCCCCGCATTCGCCATAGATGCGCGCGTTCCCGCGCGCCGCATCCTGCATGCCTAGGCGGAAACGGCCGGCATTGGCAAGGGTCTCCGCATGCAGTTCGGGATAGCCGCCGGGCAGATAGACGGCATCGGCATCCGCAGCCGGCGCCTCGTCGGCGAGCGGCGAGAAGAAGGAGAGGCTGGCACCCGCCGCACGCCAGCCCAGCAGCAGATGCTCGTAGGCGAAAGCGAAGGCGGTATCGCGTGCAATCGCGATATGCTGGCCGAGCGGCGGCAGAAGCGAGATGGCCGGCAGGGACGGCAAGGCATGGCGTGCAGCCACGGCAATAAGGCGCTCGATGTTGCAGCGCGCCGCAACAGCCTCCGCCGCGCGGGCGATAAAACTTTCCAGGCCGCCATGTTCGGCAGCCTGCACGAGACCGAGATGACGCTCCGGTAATGCAAGCCCGGCATCCCTTTCCAGCACGCCGAAAATCTCGATACCGCTGGCATCCAGCGCGCCACGCAACATCATTTCGTGTTTCGGGCTGCCGACCTTGTTGAGGATGACGCCCGCCACGCGGATATCGCTGCGGAAATCGGCATAGCCCTTCACCATGGCCGCGACCGACTGCGACAGGCGGCTGCAATCGACAACGAGGACGACCGGCAGGCCGAGTGTCGCGGCAAGATCGGCCGGCGAGCCGGTCCCGTCGGCCGCGCCGTCGAACAGCCCCATCATCGCCTCGACCAGCAGGAAATCCCCAGCACCCGCCTGCATCGCGGCATTGGCGCGGATGAGTTCGGGCCGCATGGCCCAGGGATCGTAGTTCAGGCAGGCGCGGCGGCTGGCGGCCGCGTGGAAGGCGGGATCGATATAGTCAGGCCCGGCCTTGCCGGAAACAAGCGGCACACCGGCATCGGCCAGCGCCCGCGCCAGCCCGAGCGTCACCGTCGTCTTGCCGGAGCCGGACGCGGGCGCGGCAATGAGCAGACCACTCATGCCTGATCCTTGAAGTCACGCGAACCGAAGGGGTCCGGCGCAAGCTTGCGGCCCTCGGTAAGCGCGCCGAGCCAATCGAGCGAGGCCCGAAGCCGCACCACCTCGCCGACGACGACGATGGCCGGCGGCTCAATTCCGGCGGCCTCGACATCGGCCTCGGCGCGGCCGAGCGTGGTTTCCAGCACCTGCTGTTCGGGTGTCGCGGCATTGCAGACGAACGCGACCGGCTCCTCCGCCGAGCGCCCGCTGGCGATGAGGTTTTGCGCGATCTGACCGATATGTTTCATCGCCATATACATGACGATGACCGGCGAGCCCTTGGCGATGCCCTCCCAGTTGATGCGGTCGGGCACAAGGCCGGACGAATCGTGGCCGGTGAGGAAGGTGACGGCGTGGTTGACCTCCCGATGCGTTACCGGAATGCCGGCATAGGCCAGGCCCCCGATGCCGGCGGTGATGCCCGGCACGATGCGGAAGGGAACGCCGTGCTCGATCAATGTCAGGGCTTCTTCACCGCCACGCCCGAAGACGAAGGGATCGCCGCCCTTGAGGCGCAGCACGCGATGTCCGGCGCGCGCCAGCTCCACGAGCCGCAGCGAAATATCCCGTTGCTTATGCGAGGGTTTGCCGCCGCGTTTTCCGGCAAATTCAAGCTGGACACCGGGGCGCGCAAGCGACAGGCACTCGGCATTGACCAGTGCGTCATGCACGATGATATCGGCCTGTTGCAGGGCATTGGCCGCATGCAGCGTCAAGAGGCCGGGATCGCCGGGGCCGGCGCCGACGAGCCAGACGCTGCCTTTTTCCATCGACGGGAGGGCGGAGAAAAGGGTCTGCATCACGCATGCTCCCGGCTTGAATCACTATGCGAAGGAGCGGAATCGCTTACCGAAGAAAGGACGGCAAGCGACTGGAAAGATTCGGCGATTGCGACGGTCGCATGCGCTGACTTGGTTTTCTCCACAACCAGCCGCCCACCACGCCCCGCCTGCGCAAGTGCCGCCGCCTCGGCAACGCCGTGGCAACCGGTATGGGCAAAGACGATATCCGAGGGATTGGCGAGACGTGGCGTCTCGGCTTCGAGGCGTGCTGCCGAGAATGTCACCAGCGGCACGGAAAAATGCCGGGCGACTGCATGCATGGCAGGCTCTTCCGCCCGCACATCCAGCGAGGCGACGAAGGCGACCGTTTCCGGGGCGGCGCCAAGGCGCGCGAGCGTCGCAAGAGAAAGGTCGAGAAGTTCCGATGGCGGGGTGCCGCGTTCGCAGCCGAGGCCGAGGACGAGGAAACGTCCGGTTCCGGTGGATGGGGCCTCAGCGCGCATGGCGGTCTCTCGCAAAATTCCACGCGAAAGAGCCCGGCCTCGCCGTCTTCCGACAGTTCCGGTTCTGGCCCCGTCTGGGTCGGCCGCACCGGACACCGCTCGGCCCGCCCAGCGGGCACCGTCGCAGCTTTCTTAGTACCGGAGGGCGTAAGCTCGGTCAAACCGGTTTGCGGCATCCGGGACGCCGGAAACGGCATGCGCTAGAGGTTCGTCAGATTGGCGAGAATGATTTCTCGCCAGAGACGTGTCGGCGACACCCAGGCATCCGGCGCATTGTAATTGCCGGAGAAGATGACGCAGGCGATATCCGCCTCCGGCATCAGCCAGAGCCGCTGGCCGCCATTGCCGAAACCGGCCATCCAGGGTTTTGGCACACCCAGAACCGGCGCCTCGCCGAGAAACCAGAAATAGCCGTAGCCGAGACCGTCATCCGTCGTGGCTTTCGGCGCCAGCGAAGTTTCGATCCATGCTCGCGACACGACTTGCCGCTCGCCGACACACCCGCCGTCCAGCACGAGGCGGCCGATGCGCAGGAGATCACGGGCCGTGAGGCGTAGGCCCGATGCCGGCGAGGCAATACCATCCGCCCCGCTTAGCCACTCGAAATGCGTGATACCGAGCGGCGCAAACAGCGCCTCTCGGGCAAAGTCATCGATACGCTGCCCCGTACCACGTTCGATGATCGCCCCGACAAGCGCCGTCGCACCGCCCGAATAGGTCCAATGCGTGCCAGGCGCGTGCAAGACCGCCTGTTCGAGCGCGAAGCGATAACGATCCGGAGCATTCTCCATGGCGATCTCGCTGTTGAGGGGATCGGCATAGGACCGGTACTCGTCCCAGGCGAGGCCGAGCGTCATGGAAAGCGCATGGCCGATCGTCTGGCCCGCACGGGCCGGATCGGCGGCGAGATCGGCATATTCGGGGAATTGCGCCAGAAGCGGCGCTTCGGGGGGCGGAACCAGGCCACGGTCGAGCGCAATGCCGTAAAGCAGGCTGGTGACGCTCTTCGTCATCGAGCGGAGATCGTGCAGCGTCTGCGCATCGAAGGCGACGGTGCCGAGCGACCTGCCCCAGCTCTCATCCGGCCCGGCGCGATAATGCTCCAGCACCAGCCTGTCGCCGCGGTTGATCAACACCGCATGCACATCGCGGATCAGGCCCGATTCGATGCCGGCGAGCAGCTTGCGTTCAAGACCGGCATCGAAGCCCGCCGCCTCCGCCGCACCCTTCGTCCACTCCGTTTCCACCATCGCCTCACCTCTTCGTTGCAGGATCACCCTACAATGCCGCTCGCCTTCCGTTTGATCCGCGTTGCGCATGGAGCACAAGAGTGTTGAAGCAGGCGGGCTTTGCTTTTACCCCCGCAGTCTGACAGAAATCGGGAAACACCGTTTCCCAATGTCCCCGAGTCCCGCCTTGGCCGATATCGCCCTCCACATCCTCGTCTTCCTGTTTCTCGCGGCCTTTCTCGCGGGCTTCATCGATTCCATCGCCGGCGGCGGCGGCATGATCACCATTCCCGCCATGCTGATCGCCGGCATCCCGCCACTGGAAACGTTGGGCACCAACAAGCTGCAATCGCTGTTCGGCTCGGGCTCGGCGACGCTTGCCTATGCGCGCGCCGGCCATGTGCGGCTGTCGGAGCAATTGCCGATGGCGGCCCTTTCGGCGCTCGGCGCCGTCTTCGGCGCGCTGCTCGCCACCATCGTCCCCGGCGATGTGCTGAAGGCGATCCTGCCCTTCCTGCTGGTGGCGATCGCCGTCTATTTCGGCCTGAAGCCGAATATCGGCGATGTCGACAAACACCGCCGCATGAGTGTCTTCCTCTTCACCGTCACCATCGTGCCGGCCATCGGCTTCTATGACGGCGTGTTCGGCCCCGGTACCGGCTCGTTCTTCATGCTGGCCTTCGTGACGCTCGCCGGCTTCGGCGTGCTCAAGGCGACGGCGCACACCAAGCTCCTGAATTTCGGCTCGAATGTCGGCGCCTTCGCCGTCTTCCTGTTCTACGGCGTCATCCTGTGGAAGGTCGGCCTCGTCATGGGCGCCGGGCAGTTCCTCGGCGCGCAGGCGGGCTCGCGTGTCGCGATGAGAAGCGGCGCGAAAATCATCAAGCCGCTGCTCGTCGTTACCTCGATTGCGCTCGCCATCCGCCTGATGGCCGATCCGAGCCACCCGCTGCGCGTCTGGCTCGACTGGTAAAAGGCATCAGAACTCAACGCCCTGCTGGGCCTTGATGCCCGAGCGGAACGGGTGCTTGAGCAGTTCCATCTCGGTGGCGAGATCGGCAATCTCGATCAGCTCTTCCTTGGCGTTGCGGCCCGTCAGCACGACATGGGTCATGTAGGGCTTTTCCGTTTTCAGGAAGTCGATGACCGCGTTGACGTCGAGATAGTCGTAGCGCAGGGCGATGTTGATCTCGTCGAGCAGCACCATGGAATTGCGCTCGTCGCGGATCAGTTCCTTGGCCTTTTCCCAGGCCTTTTCCGCCATCGCGACGTCGCGGGCGCGGTCCTGCGTTTCCCAGGTAAAACCTTCGCCGAGCGTATAGAACTGGCAGATATCTGCAAAATGCGCCTCGATCAGGTCGCGTTCTCCTGTGGCCCACGCCCCCTTGATGAACTGCACGACGGCGCAGGGCATCTTGTGGGCGATGTGGCGAAAGATCATGCCGAAGCCGGCGGTCGACTTGCCCTTGCCCTTGCCGGTGTGGACGACGATGAGACCCTTTTCGTCGGTCTTCGTCGCCATGATCTTTTCCCGGGCGTTCTTCTTCTTCGCCATCTTCTCCGAATGGCGGGCGAGCTCGGCCTCGGTCATACCGGCGGTTTCGTCGTGGTTCTCGGTCATTTTAGTTTCCTTCCCTACTCTTTTTGTGGGCGCAATTCCGGACGCAAAACCGCTTCGCATTTTTGCTGGGATTGCTTTAGGACGCCTTGCGGGCGCCCAGCATGTCCAGTTCGAAACGCGCGGAATTGGAGCGCGGCGTCCACAGGCCCCGGTCGATCGCCTCGGCAAAACGCGCCGCCATTTCGGCAAGCGCCGCCGGGTTCTTCTGCATCAGGAAATCGCGCACGCGCTCATCCAGCACATAGGCCTGATAGGCGGCTTCGAAATGATGGTCCTTCACCGCGCCCGTCGTGGCGGCGAAGGCAAACATGAAATCGACCGTCGCGGCGATCTCGAAGGCACCCTTGTAGCCATGGCGCATGACGCCATCGATCCATTTGGGATTGACGACGCGGGCGCGCACGACGCGGCCGATCTCGTCTTCCAGCGTGCGCACGACAGGCTTTTCCGGGCGCGACAGGTCGTTATGATAGATGACCGGCTGCTGGCCGGAGAGATGCTGCACGGCGGCCGCCATGCCGCCCTCGAACTGGTAATATTCGTCGCTGTCGAGCAGGTCGTGCTCGCGGCTGTCCTGGTTCTGGATCACGGCTTGCAGGCTCTTCATGCGCGCCTCCAGTCGCTCGCGCATCGGCACGCTGTCGCCCTCGCCGTCATAGGCGTGCGCCCCCCATTCGAGCCAGGCTTCAGCGAGATCCCCACGATCCGTCCAAAGCCCCTCGTCCATCATGGTTTGCAAGCCGGCGCCATAGCCACCGGTCTTCGCGCCGAAGATGCGGAAGCCGGCCTGTTTGGCGGCGTCCGCTTCGGAAGCCCCCCTTGCCGCAAGCGCTGCCGCTTCGGCCCGCATGCGGGCGGCGATGGGATTGTCCGCGTCGTCCTCATCGAGGGCTCCGACGGTACGCACGGCGCGGTCGAAGAGCGCAATCTGCTCGGGGAAGGCATCGCGAAAGAAGCCGGAAATGCGCAGCGTCACGTCGACGCGCGGATGGCGCAGCATGGCGGGCGGGATGATCTCGAAGCCGGTGACGCGGCGCGATGCCATGTCCCAGGCCGGCTTGACGCCGATCAGCGCCATGGCCTGCGCGATATCATCGCCGCCGGTGCGCATGTTGGAGGTGCCCCAGGCGGTGATGCCGAAGGAGGTCGGCCATTCGCCGTGGTCCTGCGCATAGCGCGTGACGATGAGTTCCGCGGATTTCCTGCCGAGTTCCCAGGCGGCCGGCGTCGGCACGGCGCGGCTGTCGACGGAGTAGAAATTACGGCCCGTGGGCAGCACATCCGGCCGGCCGCGCGTCGGCGCGCCGGAGGGACCGGGCTCGATGAAGCGGCCATCGAGGCCGCGCATCAGCGCCGAGATTTCGGCCGGGCCGCAGGCGGCGATGGCGGGGCGGATGGACGTCTCGATCGTGTCGAGCACGGCGCGGGTGGCCGCCCACTCATCCGGGCAGGCCAACGTGCCCTCCACCAGCTTTGCGGCGAGAAACTCGATGCGTTCCACCGTGTCGCCATTGCTACGCCACGGCGCATCGAGCTGCTCAGCAAGCATATCGGGGCGCGGCCCACTCCACGCATCGGAACTGATGCAGTCGAGCGGATCGAACGTCGTGCCGCCCAAAGCATCCAACGCGATCGCCCGCTGCAGGCTCGCCTCGCCGCCCTCGCCCAGACCACGCGGCACGCGGGCGAGCGCCACCGTCAGATCGGTGAGAAGCCGCCCCTCCGGCGACACGCCGAAGACATGCAGGCCGTCGCGGATCTGCATTTCCTTCAGGTCGCAGAGATAGGCGTCGAGCTTTTGCAGCGCCGCCTCTTCGCCGTCCGACTTGCCGATGCCGGCATCGCTGTCGAGGCCGATATCGCGCACCAGATCGAGGATCTGCTTCGTCAGGAGCTTGATGCGCCGCGGGTCGCCACCGGAGGCATCGTAATATTCGTCGACGAGCGCTTCGAGGTCCTTCAGCGGGCCGTAGGTCTCGGCGCGTGTCAAGGGCGGCGTCAGGTGGTCGATGATGACGGCGGCGGAGCGGCGCTTGGCCTGGGTGCCCTCGCCGGGATCGTTGACGATGAAGGGATAGAGATGCGGCACGGGGCCGAGCACGGCCTCCGGATAACAGGCCTCCGACAGTGCCAGCGCCTTGCCGGGCAGCCATTCGAGATTGCCGTGTTTACCCATATGCACGATGGCATGCGCGCCATAGTGCTGGCGCAGGAAGGCATAGAAGGCAAGATAGCCATGCGGCGGCACGAGATCCGGCGAGTGATAGGTGTCCTTCGGATCGATATTGTAGCCACGCGCCGGCTGGATACCGACCAGCGTCTCGCCGAAACGAGCGAGCGGCAGGGCAAAGACGTCTCCGGTGACGAAGGGATCATCTTCCGGCGCACCCCAGCGGGCGGTCATCTCGTCCTGAATCGACTTCGGAAGCGACGCGAAGAACGCCTTGTAATGATTCAGCGAAAGCGTTTCGCGGATTTCACGGCCGTCGTTTGCCGCATTGGTCGGGCCTGCCATCAGGTGGGCGATCAGCGCGTCGCCATCCTCCGGCAGATCGGCGATCGCATAGCCTTCCGCAGCCATAGCGCGCAGCACTTCCATCGTACCGGCCGGCGTATCGAGGCCGACGCCGTTTCCAAGCCGGCCGTCGCGGTTCGGATAGTTCGCCATGACCAGCGCGATGCGGCGTTCGGCCGGCTTTGCCCGCCTGAGCCGCGCCCAGCCGGCGGCAAGTTTCGCCACGAAGCGGATGCGGTCCTCGACGGGGTCGAGGCTGACGATGTTGGTTTCGACGCGCTCGTCGTAACGCGCGGCGGCCTTGAAGGAGACGGCACGGGAGAGCACGCGGCCATCGACCTCCGGCAGCGAGACGTTCATGCCGAGATCGCGCGCCGTCAGCCCCTGTCCGGATGCTTCCCACGCCTCGCGCGAGGAACCGGAGAACACGACCTGCAACACCGGCGCACCGGTCTCGTCCAGCACCGTCGGCTTGCGGCCGGCGCCGGGGGCGGAGACGGCGAAGCTCGTGGCATTGAGCACGACTTCGGGCCGGATCTCCGCGAAGGCTGCGCGGACCGTTTCGATGGAAACGGGTTCCTTGAGGCTGGAGACGAAAAGCGGCAGGGCGCGGATGCCCTCGGCCGCCAGCGCCTCGATCAGCATTTCAACCGGGCGGGTTTCGCCGCTTTGGATATAGGCGCGGTAGAAAGAGATCGCGGCCGTCGGCGGTTCGAATCCCTCCCCCGCTACCATTCTACCCGTGGCCTCTTCCCGCCACATCTCCACATCCACAACACCCCGCCCCGGCCACCAGATGCCGGCCTTTTCGAGCGGCATCGCAGGCTCCGGCTTATCGCCACCGAAGGCAACGGCCTCCGCATAGGCAAGGAAACGATCCGCATTGTCGGCACCGCCCTCGTTGAGATAGGCCCAGAGGTTCTGGCGGTCGGTGTCGTCGATGCGGTTGAAGGGAACCAGGCCGTCGTCCGGCCGGTCATCGCCGGGCAATGCCACGAGCTTGATATCGTTGGCGACGGATGTCGCCAGCAAGGCCTCCAGCACGTAGCGAAAATAGCTGGCGCCGCCGAGGGCGCGGATGACGATGAGCTTGGCGTGACGCGCCGTGCGCTCGATATAGGTATCGACCGACATCGGATGCGACAGCGTCGCGAGGCTGGCGAGGCGCAGGCGCGTATCCGTGCCGCGCGCTCGGTGGGCTGCGGCGATAGCGGCGAGTTCGGTATCGGCGGCGGTGAGGAAAAGGATATCGCCCGGCGTCTGGCCAAGGTCGATCGCCTCCTTGCCATCGGCGATGGTGCCCTTCTGGGCTAGCAGGAGATGCATGCGGTGCCTCCCCTTTGCCGGCGTGCCGTGCGGGTGGATCCTCGGGTCAAGCCCTGACACAACGAAAGAAGAGGAGGACGACGCACAGCAGCGACGGTTACCTCTGCTGCACCGATCGATGCAGACCGAAACCTCCCCTCCCCACCGTCATCCTCGGGCTTGACCCGAGGACCCACCGGCACGGCAAGCCAGACATAGCCGGGCCGCACCGGAAACGAGGACGAAGGGGACTGCTGCACGCTCATGTCGAAAATCACACCGCCGCGGCGATGGCAGCGCGCACGGCTTGCTCGTCCATGTCATGCAGGCCGATCACGACGAGGCGGGTGCCGCGGGTCTCACCGGCGGCCCACGCGCGTTCGAAGTAATTGTCGATACGCGTGCCGACGGCCTGGATGAGCAGGCGCAGCGGCTTGCCGGGAACATCGGCAAAACCCTTGACGCGCAGCACGTCATGTTCGGCGATCACGCCCTTCAGGCGCTCGATGAAGGCGGCAGGCTCGGCAATCGCCGGCAATTCCACAACAAAACTGTCGAACTCGTCGTGATCGTGCTCCTCGCCGTTCTCGTGCTCCAGCTCGTGGTGCGACTTTCGGTTGGCGATATCGTCTTCCGTGCCGACGCCGAGGCCGAGCAGGACAGCGGCGGCGACTTCGCCGTTCTTCGCCTCGATCATCGACGGCTTGCGGGCGATACGCGAGGCGACCTCGTCACGCACGGCAAGCACACCGGCGGCGTCGAGAAGATCCGTCTTGTTGAGGACGATGAGATCGGCGGCGGTGAGCTGGTCTTCGAAGAGTTCTTCCAGCGGGCTTTCGTGGTCGAGATTGTCGTCCTCGACACGCAGCGCGTCCACTTTGTCATGGTCGTCGGCAAAACGGCCGGCGGCGACGGCAGCGCTGTCGACCACGGTAATGACGCCATCGACCGTCACCTGCGTCTTGATTTCCGGCCAGTTGAAGGCGGCGATCAGCGGCTGCGGCAGCGCAAGGCCCGAGGTCTCGATGACGATATGATCGGGACGGTTTTCGCGCTCCAGGAGCTTCGTCATGGTGGGGATGAAGTCATCGGCGACGGTGCAGCAGATGCAGCCGTTGGTGAGTTCGATGATGTCGTCCTCGGTGCAGGCCTCAGCGCCGCAGCCCTTCAGCACGTCGCCATCGACGCCGAGATCGCCGAACTCGTTGATGATGAGCGCGATGCGCTTGCCGCCGGCATTCTGCAGCAGGTTGCGGATCATCGTGGTCTTGCCAGCCCCGAGGAAGCCGGTGATGACGGTGGCGGGGATCTTCTGTTGCAGCATAGGCTCAACCCTTCATTTTCAGCGGCAGTCCGGCCGCGATAAAATAGACTTCCGGTACGAGGGCCGCGACCTGCTGGTGCAGCCGCCCGGCATGGTCGCGAAAGTCACGCGCCATGCGATTTTCCGGCACGATGCCAAGGCCGACTTCGTTCGATACGAAGACAAGACGACCCGGCGCGTCGTTGATGGCCGACAAAAGGCCGGCGAATTCCTGTGTGATATCCCGCTCCTCCAGCATTAGATTGGTGAGCCAGAGCGTCAGGCAATCGATGAGGACCGTCCGGTCCTCGCGCGCCACATCCTTGATGCAGGCCGCGAGCGCAATCGGCTCCTCGTGTGTTTCCCAGCCTTTTCCGCGATCTTCCCGGTGTTTGGCGATGCGTTCGCGCATCTCGTCATCCCAGGCGCGGCCGGTGGCGATATAATGACGCGAAAGGCCGGTCTCGGCGACCAGCCTTTCGGCAAAAGCGGATTTTCCGGAACGCGCACCGCCCAGAACCAGGACGGCTCCGGGCGATGTCTGTTTCATGTCAGGCTGCCCTGGCGATCTTCTCGTTGGCAAAGCCGAGCGAGAGGCCGAGCACGATCCAGAAGAACAGCGTAGTAGCGAGCGCCGCGACGGCAAATTCCGCGCCGAGAACGGCCGGAACGTTGCTGGAAATGTCGGACGGCTGCGGCGCGCCATAGACCTGCGGGGCGGCTAGAAGCACGACACCGGCAACCTTGGAGACGATGCCCGGCTTCAGGAACAGCAGGTAGAGACCCGCCGCCGAAAGCGCGACCGTCGCAACCCACCAGATCTGGCGCTGGGTCAGATCGGCAGCCGGGAAGCCCGGAAGCTCCGGCGGCAGGCCTATGGCCGGCAGCATATGCACGGCAAGCCAGCCGGCAGCCCCCCACAGCGCACCGTTGGCAACGGTGATGGGATTGCCGGAAACGAGGCTGAAGCCGGCGAGCAGCAGAGCAAAGCCGGTGCCCGTGACGAGGTTTGCCAGAAGCGTGCCGGAGAAGCGGCTCATGCCGAACATGATGCCGCCGTCCTCGTGGTCCTCGCCCTCATGGGCATAGGCGACCGAGATAGGCGAGAGCGCCGAGGCGACATCGAGGATCACGGCACCGAGCGAGGAATGCTCCTGCGTCGTGGCAGCACCATCTGATGTCGCGGGCGTGGTGCCGTCGCCGGCCGGGGCGGCTTCACCCTCGAACTCTTCGGCGTGCAGAATCAACGGCACGACTCGGGCCTCCTGGGCGGCCGTCATGAGCACGCCGGAGAACAACCCGGCCACCAGGGCAGCCAGGAGATAACGAACGATCATGTCGAGAACTCCTTAGTGGCAGGGAAAGCCGTAGGAGTGACGCGTGTCGTGTGCCGTGTCGTGCAGCACGGCCGAATTCGCAAGGCCGGCGCCGAAGACGAGGAAGGCGCCGAGCAGCAGGGCGAAAACGCCGGCAACGAGACGATCGTTTGCGGAAAGAACAACAGAAGACGTGGTAGAAACAGCCATGACAACCTCCGTGCAGGCAGCGGGGAAAATTCCCCTGGGCGGGCGATATGCCCTCATTGTCTGGCAGGTCTCCTGGCTCGCAGCGTCCGGCGCGTCAGCGCCTCCGGGTCACCCTCGCCTTCCCAGGTTTTCCGGCAATCACGAGAGGCGGACGATTCGTAGAAAAAGAGGCGTCCAACCCCGGCTATCGTGATGCCACCCAGTGGCTTTTCCGGCTGGTTCTCGTTTCGCGATTTCAGGCACCATTGCCCTTCGCCGCGAACATCCTCCCCTCCGGATGGGCGTCCCTCGCTACTCTACAGTCGCGGGGTCGGCCGTGATTGCAGCGCCCTGATTGGGTCCACCGCGTCACATTCCCATTTACTCCCCGGTCCGTTTCCGGACCAAGGAACCATCCAATATCGCTGATGATTATGCTTCCCGCCCCGGGAAGTCAATCGACCGGCAGCGGCATGGCCTGTGCCAAAACCGCCGTCCGGCCGTCGCAAACTCAATAGCCGGGGATGATCACCACGCCGCCGCCATCGTTGTAATAGCCGTCGTCGCGGTAATAGGGGCCGTCATAGTAGCCATCGACGGGGCCTTCCAGCACGTCGTAGTCGCGCTGCTGGTAGCGGCGCTGGCGATTCTGCCGTGCCTGCCGGGTCTCGGCATATTGCGCGGCCTCGCGCAGCGCGCGGAATTGCTGGCGCGGCAGGTAACCGTCTGCGCGATAGCCGGACGCGCCCTGCCAGGCGGCGATCGCCGCGCGAGAGCGCGGGCCGAAGACGCCGTCGGCACCATAGGTGTTGTAGCCGAGCAGGCTCAGGTAGCGCTGGGCCTGGGCGCGAACGGAGCGGTCCATATAGGTCTCGCGCGGATCGACGACCGGCTCGGCCTTGCGCGTAGCGTCGGCGGTTGCCGCGTCCTCGTCCATCTGCGTTTCCGGCTTGGCGCTCAGGGCGGCGATGCGCTTGCGGGCGTCATCGACATAGCGACCCTGGGGATATTGGTAGAGATAGTCCTTGTAAGCCTTCTCCGAACCATCGGCGACAGCGCCTTGGAACGTCTTGTCTTCCGCACGTTTTGCGGCCGCCGCCTCTTCGACGGCGCGCGCGCCATTGTCGCTGTCGGCGTCCTGCGGCGCGTTTTCACGCGCAGCCGTCGCATCATCTGCGCTATCGGCCGGTTCCTGGCTATCCGCGGGCTTCTGGGCAGCGGCGGCCTCTTCGGCGCGCTTCTCTGCCTCATCGGCAAGACGCGCGGCTTCCGCGGCCTTGGCTTCGGCATCGGCCGCCGCCTTGGCGGCCTCGGCCTTCAGGCGTTCGACTTCCGCAGCCTTCTCTTCGGCGAGCTTGCGGGCAGCGGCGGCCTCCTCCTCGATCTTGGCCTTCTCGGCGGCGGCAACCTTTTCCGCCTCGATGCGCTTGGCCTCGGCTTCCTGGCGGGCGGCCGCTTCCTCTTCGGCACGGGCCTTTTCCGCCGCAGCAGCTTCTTCGGCCTTCTGGCGATCCGCCTCGGCCTTCAAGCGTGCGGCCTCTTCAGCCTTGGCCTTCTCAGCGGCGGCATCCGCCTCCGCCTTCAGGCGCTCGGCTTCAGCGGCCTGCTTTTCGACAACCGCGCGGGCTTCCGCTTCCTTTTGCTCGGCTTCCGCCTTCAGGCGGGCGGCCTCTTCAGCCTTTGCCTTTTCCGCCGCAGCGGCTTCCGCCTTGGCCTTTTCAGCAGCGGCGGCTTCGGTCTTCGCCTTCTCTTCCGCCGCAGCCTTTTCATCGGCAAGCTTGCGGGCGGCGGCGGCTTCCTCGGCCTGCTTGGCCTCGGCTTCAGCCCTCAGGCGCGCGGCCTCCTGCTCGACCTTGGCCTTTTCCGCCTCGGCAGCCTTCTGCGCCGCTTCCGCAGCCTTCTTCGCCTCGGCCGCCTTCAGGGCTTCCTCTTCGGCTTTTTTGGCTTCGGCCGCCTTCTGGGCTTCGTCTGCGGCCTTCTTCGCTTCGGCGGCTTTACGGGTCTCCTCTTCAGCCTTGGTCTTTTCAGCCTCAGCGGCTTTCTGCGCCTCTTCCGCCTGCTTGGCCTCGGCCGCCTTCTTCGCTTCTTCGTCCGCCTTCGCCTTCTCGGCAGCGGCGGCTTCCTCGGCCTTGGCCTTGGCTTCCGCCTCTGCGGTCACGCTCTTGGCAGGCCTCTCCTTGGCGGCGGCCTGCAATTCGGCGATGCGAAGGCGGGCCATGGAGGCGAAGGTGCCGTTGGGATATTGCTTCAGATAACCCTCGTACTGGGCGACATCGCTGCCGGACGAGACCTTCTGCCAGAGCGAAAACTCCTCCTCCCAGCGCTTGCCGGCGCTGCCGGCTTCCTTGCCGGTGGCGGCCTGCGCGAAGGCAACGGCGGGCATGCCGGCCAGCGACAGCCCGAGAAGGCCGGCCAGAACGGAGCGTGCGAGAGGTCCAGAACCCATATATCTCACCCTTTTGGATCGCGCGGGGCGCCTGCGCCCGGTCGTCCGGGCGGATTTCCATCACTCCTCGCACCGAATTCTGGCGCAACTTTGGTGCGGCAGAGCGGCAGCAGGGAACCTGATGGCTGTACGTTTGAGAGCGCTGATTTAATCAGCCCCGTTTCATCGGATTGGCTGTAGGAGACTATCGAGCCAGGCGGGATCGAGAACGGATTCCAGCTCCGCCGCGACACCGTCGAGCGCGGCATCGACACTTGCACGATAATCGAAGCCACCACCCTCGATGCCGAAATCGGCGAGAAGCCGGGCGCGATACGCGTCGCTGGACAGAAGCCCGTGCAGATAAGTGCCCATGACCCGCCCATCGGCGGAGACCGCGCCATCCGGCCGCCCGTTGATGCTGACGGACGGACGAAGGACGTCAGGGCCTGTGGTACGGCCGAGATGGATCTCGTAGCCCTCCAGCGGCACATCATATTGCAGGGAGCGGGCACTGCTGTTGCGCACGGTCTTTTCCGGCGCCATCTCGGTTTCGACAGCCAAAAGGCCCAACCCTTGGACTTCGCGCTCGCTGCCCTCGATGCCGAGCGGGTCGGTGACGCGCTGCCCGAGCATCTGGTAGCCGCCGCAGATGCCGATGACGCGGCCGCCGCGGCGCATATGAAGCTGGAGGTCCTTGTCCCAGCCGGCAGCGCGGAAGTCGCGAAGGTCGGAAATGGTGGATTTCGAGCCGGGCAGCACGACGAGGCCGGCATCGGCCGGAAGCCGCTCGCCCGGCCGCACGAAGACCAGATCGACCTGCGGCTCGGCCTTGAGCGGATCGAGATCGTCGAAATTGGCAATGCGCGGCAGGACGGGCACGGCCACCTTCAGCGCCCCTGCTCCGCCCTTGGCAAGCCGCTCCAGCACGACGGAATCCTCCGCCGGCAGATGCGCCGCCTGCTTCAGCCACGGCACGACGCCGAAGCAGGGCCAACCGGTGAAGCGGGCGATTTCGGAAATGCCGCTGTCGAACAGCGTCACGTCACCGCGGAACTTGTTGATGAGATAGCCCGTCACCATGCGCCGGTCTTCCTCCGGCAGGATCGCATGGGTGCCGACCAGCGAGGCGATGACGCCGCCGCGATCGATGTCGCCGACCAGCACGACCGGCACATTCGCCCGCGTCGCAAAGCCCATATTGGCGATGTCGCCGGCACGCAGGTTGATTTCCGCCGGCGAGCCCGCCCCTTCCACGACGACGAGATCCGCACCTTCGCTGATAATCCCGAAACTTTCCAAGACCGCGCCCATCAGCTTCGGCTTCAGCGCCTGGTAGTCGCGCCCCTTCGCCTGGCCGAATACGTTGCCCTGCAGAATGATCTGGCTGCCGACATCCGACTGCGGCTTCAAAAGCACCGGGTTCATATGCACGGAGGACGGCACGCGGGCGGCAAGCGATTGCAGCCACTGCGCACGGCCGATCTCGCCGCCATCGGCCGAAACGGCGGCGTTGTTGGACATGTTTTGCGGCTTGAAGGGACGCACCTTCAGCCCGCGATTGGCGGCGATGCGGCAGAGCCCTGCCACCAATACCGTTTTTCCGACATCCGAGCCGGTGCCCTGAAGCATGATCGTTCTCACCATGACGCCCTCCTAGCATTCGGCCCCGCCGCCGAAAAGCCCTGATTTACCGCAATCTTGCCGCAATCGATCACCGTGATCCGATGTATTTCAGCAACAGCCCGTCATGCAAAATCCGCAGGACTGATCTGCTGTTCATTCTGCGACATTTTGCGCCGTGAACGATCGTGACATCGGGCCTGATTGCGCCTATATCCACGTCATCAGACAGCCGAGGCGCGTGGCTTCGGATTTTTAGGACAAAGACCATGCTGTTCATCTTCAGCAAGCCGAACTTCGTACAGATCGCCTGGAACGGCATCGTTCCCCAGAGCCAGTCCCGCGTGCGCAACGTCGTCATGGACGCGCCGTTCGGCCCGCTCGGCTTCATCCGCACGCGCAACGTCGGCTGATCCTTCGAGCGCGACGTCAGGTCCGCTCGCATACGACGTCGCCTCTCTCCGGGAGGCGGCGTTTTTCTTTGCCTGTTGTCGGGGCCGTCATCGGAAAACAGCGCCCTGAAACGGCGAAAGCCGTGCATCCCTTGCGGTGATACACGGCTTGCCAAAATACGCATGGCGGCTTTCGACAAATACGCGTCGAAGCCCAGTCACCCCGGTACGCAATACCTTTCCGGAGCGGGCGGCGATGTCCCCCGCCGTGAGGAAACCAATAGCGGCACATCCTTACCGGACCGTTATCGGGAGCTTAAGCAAAGATGAATCGCAGCTATTTTTGAAAAAATTCGAAATATTTTTTTGGACGGCAAAGCGGCGCAGACAAGACAGGATATGTCCGCATTCAACGACCATCCCGCATCACCTCTGCAAGCACCTCTCGAACATTTGCCCGAATGCGAGCAAACGCCCAAATTTTCCACCGTCCGGTTGCCGGATTTCCAGCGTCTCGACGAGCCGGAAGGCTTATCCGCGTCACGAGACGGCGCGCAGGAGGTTGATTTCTCAATGAGAACCCGTAGGCTACCCCTGTAGCGCACGATAAGACGTCTCGGATGACAGGGTTCCTCCGGTGAACAAAAAACAGGGATCGGCGCTTTTGCAGCAGGGGGATTGGCTCGCCTCACTGGCATCGAACCTCCATGGCTGTCGATAGACTTTCGGGCAGACGGGACAACGCAGTAGCCTGCGCTGCCTTCCGGGTTGATTGCTGCATCCAAGACTGGGAGGTCTTAACCTAATGAAGAAGCTCCTTGCTTCCACCATCATCGCTGCCGGCCTTTATGGCTTTGCCGGTTCTGCCCAGGCGGCAGAATGCGGCGAAGTTTCCATGGCCGAAATGAACTGGGCATCGGCTGGCGTTGCCGCGCATGTCGACAAGATCATTCTCGAAAGCGGCTACGGCTGCACCGTGACGCTGGTCACGGGCGACACCATGCCGACCTTCACCTCCATGAACGAGAAGGGCGAGCCTGACGTCGCGCCCGAAATGTGGGTGAACGCCGTGCGCACGCCGCTCGACGCCGCCATCAAGGAAGGCCGTCTCATCCAGCTCGCTCCCCTTCTCTCGGAAGGCGGCGTGGAAGGCTGGTGGATCCCGAAATTCCTCGCCGACGAACATCCCGACATCAAGACGGTTCAGGACGCTCTGAAGCATCCGGAACTGTTCCCGGCGCCGGAAGACCCGTCGAAGGGCGCCGTGCACAATTGCCCGTCGGGCTGGAACTGCCAGGTCTCCACGGACAATCTCTATCGCGCGCTCGATGCGGACAAGGACGGCTTCACGCTCGTCGACACGGGTTCGGCTGCCGGCCTCGACGGCTCGATTGCCAATGCCTTCGAAAAGAAGTCCGGCTGGCTGGGCTACTACTGGGCACCGACCGCCATCCTCGGCAAGTACGAGATGACCAAGCTCTCCTTCGGCGTCGACCACGACAAGGCCGACTGGGATGCCTGCACCGCCGTGCCGGATTGCGCGAACCCAAAGGTCAACTCCTACCCGACCTCAGACGTCTTTACCGTCGTGACCAAGGCCTTCTCCGAAAAGGCCGGCGTCGCCATGGACTATATGAAGACCCGCCAGTGGGACAACGGCACGGTCGGCAAGGTTCTCGCCTGGATGGACGCCAACCAGGGCACGAACGAGGATGCTGCGAAGTACTTCCTCGAAACCTATCCCGACATGTGGACCAAGTGGGTTTCCCCCGAGGTCGCCGAGAAGGTCAAGGCCGCTCTCTAAACCGATCGCCGGCAGCCTTTCCGGCTGCCGGCCATTTCCACGACCTTAACAAGCGGCATCCGTCGCGCATCAAGAAACGGCAGAGGTCGCAAACAGCACAGTATCATGCAGTGGTTCGTGTCATGACGAACTGCAAGCCGGGAAACAGAACAAGAATATCCCTGTGCGCACCGTCTCGTTCGCAAATGCAACAAAAATACATTGCGTTGCGAGACAATAAATTCCGGTAGAGAGGGAACAGGAATGGCAGGTCTATGCGAATCGTTGCCAGACTTTCTTTGTAAATTTCCGGCCTTCAGTGACGTCAGCATCCGTGCAGTCCGAAAAAGTGTCGACGATGGCTTCAAGTCGCTCGTTCGAAGCTATGTGAACGCCATCGACGCGATGGTGCAGCCACTGCAATGGTTTCTGAACTATCTCGAGCGGCTGTTCGTCAGCTCGCCCTGGCCGATCATCCTTTTGATCATGCTGGGCATCGTCTATTTCGGCAGTCGCAACATCAGGATCACCATCGGCACTGCCCTCTCGATGCTAGCCATCGGGTTGCTCGGTCTTTGGAACGACACGATGGTGACCCTTGCGATGGTAACGGTCTGTACCTTCATCGCGATCCTGGTCGGCATTCCGATCGGCATTCTCATGGCCCGGTCCGACAGGGTGCAGGGCTTCATCAACCCGGTCCTCGACGTGATGCAGACGATGCCGAGCTTCGTCTATCTCATCCCCGTCGTTATGATCTTCGGCATCGGCAAGGTGCCGGGCCTCATCGCCGTCGTCATCTATGCCGTGCCGCCGATGATCCGGCTCACCAATCTCGGCATCCGGCTCGTCGACAAGGAAGTTCTGGAGGCGGCTGACGCCTTTGGTTCCTCCGGCTGGCAGAAGCTGAAGAACGTGCAGATGCCGCTCGCACTGCCCACCATCATGGCCGGCATCAACCAGACCATCATGATGTCGCTCGCCATGGTCGTCGTCGCCTCGATGGTCGGTGTCGGCGGTCTCGGCAAGAACGTGCTTCAGGCCATCAACAACCAGTTCTTCACGGTCGGGTTCCTCAACGGGTTCGCGCTCGTGGCCATCGCCATCATTTTCGACCGCACAAGCCAGGCCTATGGCAAGCGGCTGCAGAAGCATTCGGAGGTAATTCATGGTTAGTCATGCAATCGAGGTCCGCAATCTCTACAAGATCTTCGGACCCCGTGGTGGCGACTATGTCGATGCCGTGAAAAACGGTCTCGGCAAAGCCGAACTGAACCAGAAATACGGCCATGTGCTCGGCCTGCGCGATATCAACATCTCCATGCCCGCCGGCGGCATCATGGTGGTGATGGGGCTTTCGGGCTCGGGCAAGTCGACGCTGATCCGCCATATCAACCGGCTGATCGACCCGACGGCTGGCGAGGTGCTCTATGACGGCGTCGACGTCTGCAAGATGAACGAGAACGACCTTCGCGAATTCCGCCGCCACAAGACGGCGATGGTGTTCCAGAAGTTCGCGCTGCTGCCGCATCGCACCGTTCTCGAAAACACCGTCTACGGTCTGGAAATCCAGGGCGTGGGTCAGGCGGAACGCGAGAAGCGCGCAACGCAGTGGATCGCCCGTGTCGGCCTGTCCGGCTTCGAGAACCACTATCCGAACCAGCTGTCGGGCGGCATGCAGCAACGTGTGGGCCTCGCCCGCGCCTTGACCAACGATGCCGACATTCTCCTGATGGACGAAGCCTATTCGGCGCTCGACCCGCTCATCCGCGTCGACATGCAAACCGTGCTTCTTGATCTCCAGAAGGAGTTGAAGAAGACCGTCGTCTTCATCACGCACGATCTCGACGAGGCGCTGCGCCTCGGCGACAAGATCGCCATCCTGCGCGACGGCATGGTCGTGCAGCAGGGCACCGGCCAGGAAATCGTGCTCAACCCCGCGGACGAGTACATCACGGCCTTCGTCAAGGAAGTGAACCGCGGCCGCGTGGTGAATGTCGAGACGATCATGGCGCCGCTCTCGGGCAATGCCGAGGGCATGCCGATCGCCAAGGGCACGGTGCTGGAAGTCGCCGCCCGCGCCATGACGTCAGCCAACCAGACGCTCGCCCATGTGGTGGACGAGAACAACCGTCCGGTCGGAGCCATCAGCCTCAGCGCGATCATCTCCTCGATGGTGACGCCGACAAGCCATGAGGCGAAAGCGGCCTGAGCCAATCCTTAACCTGCATCTTTTGGGGCGTCCTTCGGGCGCCCCTTTCTTTTGCCGGCAATGCATCGTTGCAATCACATAAAGAAATCTTTATATGATGCGACAAACAGAAGGATCGTCCCATGACCGCCACGAACCCGCTTGCCGCCCTGCTTGCCGAAAAGCCCTTCCTGCTCGCCGACGGTGCGACCGGCACCTCGCTCTTCGCCATGGGCCTGGAAGCCGGTGAAGCACCGGAACTGTGGAACGAGGCGAAGCCGGAAAACATCACGAAGCTGCACCAGGATTTCGTCGATGCCGGCGCCGATATCATCCTCACCAACACCTTCGGTGGCACGCGCCATCGCCTGAAGCTGCACCATGCGCAGGACCGCGTCTTCGACCTCAACAAGAAGGCTGCCGAGATCGCCCGCACCGTTGCCGACAAGGCAGACCGCAAGGTGATCGTCGCCGGCTCCGTCGGCCCGACGGGCGAGTTGCTCGTGCCGCTCGGAGCTCTGACCTATGACGACGCCGTTTCCGCCTTCGTCGAGCAGATCGAGGGTCTCAAGGCCGGTGGCGCCGATGTCGCCTGGATCGAGACCATGTCTTCGCCCGAGGAAATCCGCGCCGCCGCGGAGGGAGCCACCAAGGTCGGTATGCCCTTCGTCTATACCGGCTCCTTCGACACGGCCGGCAAGACGATGATGGGCCTGCATCCCCGCGATATCCACGGCGTTGCCGGCGATATCGGTGCGGGTCCGCTCGCCGTTGGCGCGAACTGCGGCGTCGGCGCGTCCGATATTCTCTCCTCGCTGCTCGACATCACCAGCGCCGATCCGTCCGCGACCGTCGTCGTCAAGGGCAATTGCGGCATCCCGGAATTCCGCGGCTCGGAAATCTACTATTCCGGCACGCCGCCGCTGATGGCCGAATATGCCCGCCTCGCCCGCGATGCCGGCGCGCGCATCATCGGCGGCTGCTGCGGCACCTCCTGCGAACACCTCGCCGCCATGCGCGTGGCGCTCGATGCCCACGAGACGCGTGAGCGCCCCACCCTCGAAGCCATCGTCGAAAAGATCGGCCCGCTGCGCAACAAGACTGCCGACGAAAGCGCCGCCCAGCCGACACGCGAGCGCGGCAGCCGCCGCCGCAGCTGACTTCCAGCCTGGAACGATGCGCCGCCCCGGCCTTCGCCGCGGGCGGCTTTTTCATGCCCGCTCGATAAATGCCCGCCAGGCCGCAAGGCCCGCATCGATGTTCTTGCGCCCCACGCCGACGCGGAAACGATCCATCGGCACAGGCAGAAGAGTGGAGACGAAGAGGCTGGAGGGCAGGAGCAAGACGCCTTTCTCCTCGACCAGCCGGCGGCAATGCTCTTCCACACCGTCCTTACCGAGATAGCGCGTGAAGGCGACGCAGCCGCCGTCGGGTGCCGTCCACTCATAGAGATCGGGATAGTCGGCGAAGAAGGCACCGATCTTGGCAATGTTTTCCGCGCAGAGCGCGCGGTTGCGGGCGAAGATCGTCTCGCGCGCCTTGATGGCGATGCCCGCCAGCACCTCGGAGGGACGCGCGTTGCAGATGGAGAGATAGTGCTTCATCTTCTCCATGCGCTCGAGAAGCGCATGGTCCCTGCAGGCGATCCAGCCGATGCGCAGGCCCGGCAGGCCATAGGCCTTGGACATGACATTGAGCGAAATGCCCTTGTCGAAGAGATCGGCCGCCTGCGGCAGGCGCTTGGCATCTTCGATTTCCAGCCCGCGATAGACCTCGTCGGAAAAGAGATGGATGCCGCGCTCGGCGCAAAGCGCGACGAGATCACGGAAAATCGCCTGATCGGCGATCACGCCGGTCGGATTGTTCGGGAAATTGACGGCGATGAGCTTGGTTTCCGGGCGGAGGGCGGCGCGCACATCATCGAGATCGAGCTGCCAGCGATTTTCCGGCCGCAGCGCGATACCGGTGACCTTGCCGGCAATGGTGACCGGCATGGTTTCCATCGACTGATAGTTCGGCACCGTGACGATGGCGTGGTCGCCAGGTCCGAGCAGAGCGAGCATGGCGCAGTAAAGCCCCTCCTCCGCGCCCGCGAAGGTGAGGATGTCAGCGCCCGAGAGCGTTTCATAGGTCGAGGCGATTGTCTCTCGAAGGGCCGGCGCGCCCCAGGTCTCGGTATAGCCGAGCGACAAGCGCTCCCAGGCCTCGCGATCCTCGGGACCGGCCAGCGCCAAGAGGTCCGACATCGTCATGGTCTCGGCATCGCTTGCCGTCATGTGATGGCGTGCCTTGAACTCCCAGCGCGAAAAATGGGTTTCGAGGCGGAAATCCGGCAGGGTGGTCATGACGTCATATCCTTGTGGCTCTGGCGCCGGGCATCGGCGAGATAGTTGTAGATCGAGGCGCGCGAAGTGCCGATGAGGCCGGCAAGGTGATCGACGGCGTTGCGGGTCTGGAAGAGGCCGCGCGCATCGAGGCTTGCGACCAGCGCCACGCGGTCGCCCTTCTTGAGGGCGGACAGCGCAAGGCCGTGGCTGCGGAGCCAGTCGTGCAGCGCCGTGTTGATTTCCTCGCGCCAGTCGCCGACAAACAGCGACGGCGGGCGCGGCGCGGCGGCACCGGTGAAGGCGGCGAGCAGCTTCGCCGCCGCCTCGAAATGCGAGACATCCATATTGATGCAGAGCAGGCCCAGCGCCTGGCCAAACTCGTCCTTCAGCACCGACGTCACGGATTTCAGGCGCCGGCCATCCTCGCCGATCTTTTCATAGGGACCGTAGACACCGCCCTCGCCCACATCCGAAAGCGTCTCGCCGACCAGCGATGCCATGCCCGGCTTGCGGCCGGAAAAGGCGTTCCAGATACCGGCAATCAGGCCCGTTTCGAGATCGTGCAGCACAACCTCGGCATGGGGATAGAGCAGCGTCGAGATGGCCGCGGCCGTCGCGGCGTGCTGGCGGAGCAGCAGATCGGCGTTTGATGAATCGAACATGGCGACACACAATCCAAAAATGGATATTTTGTCAATATTGGATTTTACGTCTAAATCCAATTCATCCGCTTGCGAGGTCTTTTGCAGCGTCCTATCCAAGGGAAAGACGATTCTGAGGGGATGACCATGAGCGCCGATCTTGCCGCTTTTCCAGACCGGGACACCGTGGCCGACAAGCTTGCCGTCCTTGACGATGGCGAGAAAGCCTATCTGCGCCTTCTCATGGAAAACGCCCAGCAAGACGAAAACCTGCTGGCAGGTCTTAATGTTTGTCTGAACCGTGCGGCAGCGGCCTCTTTCCTCAATTCGCTGAAGCTGGAAAAGCTCGGGGAATGGCTCGGTGAAACCGCGCCCGTGCGGCTACAGATTCGCCTGATGGAAACCGCCCGCTCGAGCCAGCACGCCGCCTATGCCGCCTTCCGCACCGGCCTCACCCGTTCCGGCGGCCTTGAAAAGGCTTATCCGAAAGCCTGATCGGCACTGGCCGCCAGCGGCGCGAAGGATTTGCGGATCAGGTTGGCCATGCCGTCGATGGCTGGCCCGCCCCTGCGTGGATTGCGCTTCAGCACGACACGTGACGAATCGACCGCCGGAAAGCCGTCTGCCGATGTCAGTTCCCGCGCACCCGGCGGAATGTTGCTGCGGGCGAGCGGGGCGATGGCAAGCCCGCTTTCAATGGCGGAACGCAGGCCGCTGCTCGTGTCGCTGGTATAGGCAACGCGGTAGGGGATCGCATGGCGCTCCAGAGAGCGTTGCGCAAACTCCCGGCACCAGACCGAGCGCCGGTAGAACGCGACGGGTACCGGCCGCTCCAAGTGCAGATTATGCGCGACTGACGCGACCCAGACCGTGGGGTCGATCGCCAGAAGCTCACCGGAAATACCGCCGTCCCATTCGAAGATGACAGCCAGATCGAGCTCGTCCGCCTCCAGTGCCTCCATCTGCTGGGCGGTATAGCCGCAAAACACCGTCACCTCCGTGCCGGGATGGGCTTCCGCAAAACCGGCCAGCGCATTGGGCAGGACCGTCTGGTTGTATTCCTCGGGGATGCCGACGCGCACCGGTCCGTTCAGCGGCAGCGTGCGCATCGCCGCCGTCGTCTCGTCGACCAGTCCGACAATGCGCTTGGCGTAAGGCAGCAGCCGCTGCCCCTCCATCGTTAGCCCGACGCCGCGCGGCCCGCGTTCGAAGAGTTTCACCCCGACCGACTCCTCCAGCTTGCGCACCTGCATGCTGATCGCCGATTGCGTGCGCGCGAGCTTGTCGGCCGCATGGGTGACATTGCCCGCTTGGGCGACGGCGACGAAAATCCTGAGCAGATCGCTTTCGAGAGGTGGATACATGCTGCCATCGCTTTTTCTGATGTCAGCCATAATCGCTATTCGTTTGTGAAATGTCTATGGCTTTGCTTGGCTCTGCGCAGAAGGAAAGGCGCATGGCATGAATATTCTCGAGACATTGCACGGTATCTGGGAGCGTTATCGCCAGAAACGGACGGAGCGGGAGGCGTTGCGCATGCTCATCGCGCGCGGCGATCGACGATTGTTGCGCGATGTGGGCCTCGATCTTGTCGAGGGCGGCCGGCCGAGCTGCGAACCCTTGCCGCAAACGAAAGAGAGGCGTTGGACGGCGCCCCTCATCCGTCTGCCGGCCCCTTCTCTCCGCAAGCGGAGCGAGGGGGATGGTGCGGCGGCTTCCTCAAGCAACAGACCGGCCGCGTAGGGAGTGTTCTCCGCTCATTTCCCGCCGGAAAGGCCTTGCGCGAGTTGCACCAGCTTGACGAATTCCGCGCGGTAGCCGAACGGATCGTTGCCCCTGGCGGCTTCGGCAAGGCCGAGGATCGAGCCGTAGGCATAGTCCTGCAGAGCGGAAACGCCCTTCAGCTTCTGCCCGAAGGCCGCCACCGCGACGGAGAAGCGGATGTCCGTCGAGGCCGCGTTCACGTCGGCAACCGCATTGGCATCCGTCACCGGCATCGTCACGAGTTCGCTCTTGTCGCCATCCGGCTTCTTCCAGCGCATCTTCAGGAAGGCGAGTTCGCCGCTGCCAGCGGCCTGCGTCGTGGCGGCGTCCGCCTTGCCGTAGCGCAGGGGATCGTTCAGCACGGCGGGGCTACCCTTCGGCGTCACCTCGTAAATCGCGGTCACCCGGTGGCCGGAGCCGATATCGCCGGCATCGACCTTGTCGTTGTTGAAATCCTCGCGGTTGAGAATGCGGGTATCGTAGCCGATCAGGCGATACTCGGCGACGCGCTCCGGATTGAACTCGATCTGGAATTTGACATCCTTGGCGATGGGGAAGAGCGACGACCCCGCCTCCTCCACCAGCGTCTTCTGCGCCTCGGCCAGCGTGTCGATATAGGCGGCCGTGCCATTGCCGTTCTGCGCCAGCGTCTGCATCATGTTGTCATTGTAGTTGCCGCGGCCGAAGCCGAGCACGGAGAGGAAGATGCCACTCTTGCGGCGTTCCTCGATGATGCGCTTCAGGTCCTCGTCGCTTGCCGGGCCGACATTGAAATCGCCGTCCGTCGCCAGCATGACGCGGTTGACGCCGTCCTTCTTGAAGGCCTTTTCCGCCAGCTTGTAGGCCGCCTCGATACCCTGTGCACCGGCCGTCGAACCGCCGGGCTGGAGATTGTCGATAGCGTCGAGAATCTTCTGACGTTCCCTGGCCGCCGTCGGTTCCAGCACCACGCCGGCATCGCCGGCATAGGTGACGATCGATACCGTATCCGTCTCCTTCAGCTTGCCGACCAGCAGGCGGAAGGCGCTTTTCAGGAGCGGCAGCTTGTCGTCCTCATCCATCGAGCCGGAGACATCGATGAGGAAGACGAGATTGGCCGAAGGCTGCTCCGTTGCCACCGTCTCGAAGCCCTTGATGCCGATATGCAGGAGCTCGGTGTCCTTGTTCCACGGCGTCGGCATGACGGTGACGGTGGCATTGAACGGCCTTTCTGCCGTCTCCGGCCCCTTCCAGTCATAGGGGAAGTAGTTGACCAGTTCCTCGACACGCACCGAATCCGGCTCCGGCAGGCTGCCGCCGAGCAGCGCGCCGCGCATATAGGAATAGGAGGCCGTATCGACATCCGCCGAGAAGGTCGAGACCGGATCGGTGGCGACGCTCTTCACCGGATTCGGATCGGCGGAAGCGAAGCGCTCGCGGTTCTCTTCCGGCATGGGCATGGCGATGGAATCCGCGACGGCCGAGGGCTGCGTCACCGTGCGGCTGAGCGCCGGCATATTGGCGGCCCCGCCGACGGCAAGTGATTCCGGCATCACCTCAGCCATTTCCTCGTCACGGCTTTCGGCAAGGGGTGCCGGTTCGGCAGTGATCGCCTTTTTATCTACTTGCGATGACGAGCGCTTGGCACCGCCCAAACCCTGCCCTTCCAAGCCTTGTACAAGCTTCTGGATCTCGTCAGGGTCGAACTCCTCCGCCTTTTTTTTATCAACGCTTGATTGGCGAGTATCCTCAGCAGGCTTTGCGGCAATCTCCGTCTCTGTCGTCAGCGGCACCGTGCCGTTGCGCACCATTTCATAGCTGACAAGGCCTGCGACGGGCACGACGAGCAAGGTGGCGAGTGCCGAGCCGGCCAGAAATTTGCGGTTCATGATGGGGCTCCATATCCGGTTGAAGATGGAGCTTGGACGCTCACCCGCAGTCGATCCTTGGGCGGCACCTGCATTTTTTTCCGCATCGTCGAAAGCCTGCATGGCAACGGCAAGCGCTGCGGCACGGGCCGAAGCATCGGCGGCCGGTGGCGTGCGGCGGGCGAGTTTTTCGAGGTCGAGATCGGTCATATCCTATCCTTCCGTCACGCGGCGGCATCGCGCAAAAGCACCTTCAGGCGCTTGCGGGCTTCGTGCACATGCCAGGAAATCGTCGTTTCGGCGCAGCCGAGCACATCGGCCGCCGCAGCGTGGCTCAGGCCCTCGCCATAGATCAGCAACACGGCATCGCGCTGCTTGTCCGGCAGTTGCCGCACAGCCTGCCAAAGCTCCTCGCTGCCCTCGTCCGTCGGACCACCGTCCAGCACCGCCTGTTCGCGCAGATAGGCCGCATCGCGCCATTCGGCGCGGCGGCGCTTGCGCATCTGGTCGCGCGCGGCATTCAACGTCACTGTATAGAGCCAGGTGCCGAAGCGGCTCGTGCCCTTGAAGCCGCGGATGGCATTGGCGAGGCGGACGCAGACCTCCTGCGCCACATCCTCGGCATCCTGCCGGTCGCCGCACCATCGCCAGGCGACGGCATGAATGAAATCATAGCGGCTTTCGATCAGGGCGGCGAAGGCCTGCCTGTCTCCCAAAGCCGCCTTTTCGACGAGGTCTGTTTCCACGGGTCCATCCCGATTGCGTGCACTATCCTCTCAGACGTGCGTCACATGGCGATCCTTGGGTGGCTCCGCGAAAAAAAATCTCACCAGGGCAGATTTTTTACGACGGCGATGATCGTGCCCATCACCGCATCGCGGTCAGGCCGCCGGATTTCCGGGGCATAGAGGCTGGAAATGCTGCCGTCGAGAAACAGCGCATTCTTGCTCCGAAGCCGGTCGCGGAAGAGCGTCGCGAAATCGTGGAAGCGCACCGGATTTTTCGAAATCGCAAAGGCAACGCGTCCATCGGGCAAAATGCCGACGCCGTTGCGGATCTGCAGGCTTGTCGCATCGGGCAGGAAACGCGGATGGATCTGTCCATCGATGACCAGCATCGGCCCCGATTGTGTCGCCTCGCGTGGTGTGATGCCAGCTTTCACAAACGCGTCCGTCTCCATCACCCCTGCCTTTCCATCCCCCACCCAGAACACGCCGTTCGGCTTCATGAAGAAATTGCCGAAGGCGTCGGCATGGTTGAGCTTGCCCGTCTCCCGTCCCTGCTCGACCAACAGGCCGACCGGTCCATAACCCGGATGATACATGCCGCCGTTCATGGCGAAACTCATATGCTGGCCGTTGCGCAGGAGATGGGTGTTGAGCTGGTCGTAGGTCGCGCCTCGCGTCTCCAGCGTTCCCGCGCCAAAAAGCCGGATCGCATCCTTGGCGGGATCGAAGGTGCAGACGGTGTAGCGGCCGGAGAGATGCTCGATCGCGGCGCAATGGGGCGGTTCGGCCATGGCAACGCTCCGAAGGGCGAGGGTGACGGACAGGATGAAAAAGAACAGGAGTACGCGCATGTCTCCTGGCTCAAGGGGCAATGCGGCGGATTTAGCGACGGACAGCCATCAAAGCGACAGCGCCGCCATGTGGAAGCGGAGTTGCGCCTCGTTGTAGCGGACGTCTCGGCCAACCGGACAGGCCGCGCGGGCGAGGCAGCCGCCGGTCACGCAGCCGCCCTGCCCCTCCGGTGTGCGCAAATGCGAACGGCAGGCAGGCACATCGAATATTTCCAGCCGCACCGCGTCAACCGGACAGGCCGCACGACAAGGCTTGTCCGGACAGTGGTCGCAGGGATGCGCGGCGCGCACCAGCGGAGCGTCCATAATCGGTTCCGCGAAACCGAGAGCCCCCCGGTAGCCGTGCCAAAGACCATAGACCGGGTGGATGAGGATGCCGAGCGGCGAGGCCTTCAGGCCCTCGGCGCGCATGGCCCATTGCTGGAAGGGCTGCCAGGGCGGATCGGAAGGAAACCACGCTGTCGCATCGGCCATCGTAGCAATGGGGTGAATGACAGCTTTCGACCAGGTGTCGAGCGGGTCGCGGCCGCCGCGATCCGGCGCGGTGTCCCGCCAGCGGGAAAAGGCCGGCCAGAGGGAACTGCCGATATTGCCGATGAGGGCGACGCTCTTGGCAGGAACCCCGCCGGTCAGTTGCGGAGCCGCCTCGCCTTCCGCAAAATTCAAAAACCCGCGCAAAAAAAGACCGTGCGGCTGGAGAGCCGCACGGATCGTTTCGAGATCGGGAGGACGCGGCCTCACTTGGTCACGTCCCCTTTGAGTTCATAGTGCGGACGCCAGACTTCCTTCTGGATCATGTCCGCCACCCGCGTTGCTCCGCCTTGCTCCCTGGCGCGATCGGGACCCTTTCAGGTGAAAGCGTCCGGCATCGAGTCCTTGCGCTCCTTGATATAGGCAAGCAGGGCGTCGTCGATGGCGGGGTCGAGATAAGGCGCCTCGTAGCTTTCCAGCCAGGTGCGGCAGAGCGCGTTGGCGCGGTCTTCGATACGCTTCTGGCCCTCGATTTCCCACTGCTCGAACGAGTTGTTGTCGGCAAGCGGCGAGCGGTAGAAGGCGGTCTGGAAGTTGGCCTGGGTGTGGGCGCAGCCGAGATAGTGGCTGCCCGGACCGACTTCGCGGATGGCGTCCAGCGCCTGCGCGTTCTCCGAGAGGTCGATGCCCTCGGCGAACTTCTGCTGCATGCCGAGCTGGTCCTGGTCGATCATGAACTTCTCGTAGGAGGCGACGAGGCCGCCTTCGAGCCAGCCGGCGGCGTGCAGCACGAAGTTGGTGCCGGCAAGCAGCGTCATGTTCAGCGTGTTGGCCGATTCATGAGCGGCCTGCGCATCCGGGATCTTCGAGCCGCAGAGCGAACCGCCGGTACGGAACGGAATGCCAAGGCGGCGGGCAAGCTGGGCCGCACCATAGGAGACGAGCGACGGCTCCGGCGAACCGAAGGTCGGCGCGCCCGACTGCATCGAGATCGAGGCGGCGAACGTGCCGAACAGCACCGGCGCCCCCTTGCGGATAAGCTGGGTGAAGGAGGCACCGGCGAGAACTTCAGCGAGGATCTGCGTCAGCGTGCCGGCGACCGTGACCGGGCTCATGGCGCCCGACAGGATGAACGGAGAGACGACGCAGGCCTGGTTATGGCGGGCATAGACCTTCAGCGCGCCCACCATGGTCTCGTCGAAGACCATCGGCGAGTTGGCGTTGATGAGGTTCATCATGACGGTGTTGTTTTCGACGAACTCATCGCCGAAGACGAGCTTGGCCATGGCGATGGAGTCCTCAGCGCGCTCCGGCGCGGTGACGGAGCCCATGAACGGCTTGTCGGAATATTTGAGGTGGCTGTAGACCATGTCCAGGTGACGCTTGTTCACCGGAACGTCGACCGGCTCGCAGACCGTGCCGCCGGACGAATGCATGGACGGCGCCATATAGGCGAGCTTCACGAAATTGCGGAAGTCCTCGATCGTCGCATAGCGGCGGTTGCCTTCGAGGTCGCGCACGAAGGGCGGGCCGTAGACCGGCACGAAGACGGTGGCCTTGCCGCCGATCTGGACGCTGCGCTCGGGATTGCGCGCATGCCAGGTGAACTGCGACGGCGCGGTCTTCAGGAGTTCGCGGCAGAGGCCTTTGGGGAAATGCACGCGTTCGCCGCGCACATCCGCGCCGGCTTCCCGCCACAGCTGAAGCGCTTCGGGATCTTCACGGAATTCGATGCCGATCTCTTCCAGAATGCGGTCGGCATTGTTTTCGATGAGCTGCAGGCCCTCTTCGTCGAGAACCTCGTATTCCCTGATCTTGCGCGTGATGTAGGGCAGCGACGGACCCGGACCGCCGCCGGTGCGCGATGCGCGCCGTGCAGCAGCGCCACGCCCTTCACGTGTACGGCGACCACCGCCTTCACCGGCGCCCTCGCCTGCCACCTGCTGAATATCGTCGCTCATGATCCGTCTTTCCTTGTTATTCCGGTGCCCGAAGACACCCTTGGCCTTGTTATTGCGGCGCCCGAACCGCGCCTCTTGTTCTATGCTAGCAAGCCGCCGAAACGGGGCGGTTCTCAATGCGCCAAGCGGTGGCGCACGCTGGATACCGGCGTGGCCGAGACTATAGCGGGATTGCGACGGACATCATAACGGCATTGTCTTGTTTGCACTGTCAATTCACGGCTTTACGGGCTATGGATGCAAGAAGCGGGAAGCGGGTCGCTTTTCGCCATATGCGACGTCGCTTTCAAAATCAGGTTCGCGCAAGAGGAAGGCTATTCCTTGTGGTGAGAGCCTGCCGCCGCAGCGCCACTGGAGACGAGGAACCAATATGTCTGACGACGAAATCATTCTCGCCGATCTCTCCGACGAAGAGCTTGTGCAGCAGATGCACGACGACCTCTACGACGGCCTCAAGGAAGAGATCGAAGAGGGCACCAATATCCTGCTCGAGCGCGGCTGGGCTCCCTATGACGTGCTGACGCAGGCCCTCGTCGAAGGCATGCGCATCGTCGGCGTCGACTTCCGCGACGGCATTCTCTTCGTTCCGGAAGTTCTGCTCTCGGCCAATGCCATGAAGGCCGGCATGTTCATCCTGCGTCCGCTGCTCGCCGCCACCGGCGCGCCGAAGCAGGGCAAGATGGTCATCGGCACCGTCAAGGGCGACATCCACGACATCGGCAAGAACCTCGTCGGCATGATGATGGAAGGTGCGGGCTTCGACGTCATCGACCTCGGCATCAACAACCCGGTCGAAAACTACCTGGAAGCCATCGAGCGCGAGCAGCCTGATATCCTCGGCATGTCAGCCCTGCTCACGACCACCATGCCCTATATGAAGGTCGTCATCGACACGATGAAGGAAAAGGGCCTGCGCGACGATTACGTCGTTCTGGTCGGCGGCGCGCCGCTGAACGAGGAATTCGGCAAGGCCGTCGGCGCCGACGCCTACTGCCGCGACGCGGCCGTCGCCGTGGAAACCGCCAAGGAATTCATGAAGCGCAAGCACAACATGCTTGCCGGCTGATCATGACATTCGACGGCGCCGGTCTTGAATCGGCGCCGTCGGCTTACGACCTTTAGTTTGCAGCCTTTTCGACGCTGCGGCCGGCATCCTGCGTCGCATCCACGGCATTGGCCGTATCGCGACCCACGCCACGAATGGTATTGCCGCAGGCGCTGAGCGCGACAAGCGCTGCGAGAACGATGCTGATCTTGGTCAGGTGTGTCCCAGTCATGGTCGGAGTCCCTCTTCATGGATATGGTTGACGCAGAACTTCGGCTTGGAAGTCCAAGCACTGAACGCGCGAAAGCCGAAAAAGTTCGCGTGATCGCCTGCGGCGCCATTGCCCGCGAGGTCCTGGCCATCCGCGACACGAACGGCCTTTCCCATATCGATCTCCAGTGTCTGCCCGCCATCTGGCACGCCCATCCCGAAAAGATCGCGCCCGGCGTCGAGCAGGCGATCGCCGAGGCACGGGCGGACGGGTTTTCCCGCATCTTCGTCGGCTATGCGGATTGCGGCACGGGCGGCCTGCTCGACAAGGTCTGCGAACGCGAAGGCGTCGAGCGCATTGCCGGGCCGCACTGTTATTCCTTCTTTGCAGGCAACGAAGCGTTTGCGGCAAAGGACGACGACGTCACCTCCTTCTTCCTTACCGATTTCCTTGCCCGCCAGTTCCGTGCCTTCGTCATCGAACCGCTCGGCCTCGACCGGCATCCGCAGCTGAAGGACATGTATTTCGGCAATTATACCAAGGTCGTCTATCTCTCGCAGATCGAGGACGACGCCCTGCAGCGGAAGGCGAAGGAAGCCGCCGACTATCTCGGCCTCGCCTATGAATACCGTTTCACCGGCTATGGCGACCTGACGGGCGAACTGCTGCGGGCGGGCTGACTTACCCAATCCTTAGCCTTGCGCGAAAAATCCCTGCCCTCGGTTACGGCTTCCTAAGCCCTCGCCGCCATGATGCGCGCCAAAGAATGGCGGGGGCCTATATAGAAATGACTGACTTGAAGACGCGGACGGAACCGGTGGCGATGCTGATCCAGTCCGGCCACAATCCGGAAATCATCGTCAACGCCGTGAAAGCCACCTTCCCGAACCTCGTCGTCATCGTGGAGCAGCCCGAATCGAAAAAGCTGTTCATCCGCAGGCGAGCGAAGAAGCTCGGCTGGGTGCAGGCGATCGGCCAGCTTGGGACCATGATCGTCTCGCGATACGGCAAGCGCTTCACCACCAAACGCGCTGCGGAAATCCGTGAGGAATTCGGCGTAAGTGCTATAATCGACTCGACAATTCCCCGGATCGACATTTCCTCGGCCAACAGCCCCGAGCTGTTCAAGGCGCTCGATGACATCCGCCCCACGGCACTGCTGCTCTTCAGCTGCCGCATGGTGAAGGCGGAGACGCTTGCACGAATCACCTGCCCCGTCCTGAATTTCCACGCCGGCATCATCCCGCAATATCGCGGCCTGCAAGGCGGCTACTGGTCACGCATCGAGCGCGACGAGGAGAATTTCGGCGGCACGGTGCATCTCGTCGATGCCGGCGTCGATACCGGCGACACGCTCTACCAGCAGCGTCTCAAACCTTCCAAACGCGACACCATGCACACCTATCCGCTGCTTCAGGTGGCCGCTTCGACCGGCATCATCGTCAAAGCCATGGAAGATGCCGTCACCGGCAACCTCAAGCCCTTGAAAATAGCCGCCCCCTCGCGACAATGGTATCATCCGCCGATCTGGACGTGGCTCTGGAACGGCGTGACCCGCGGCATCTGGTAAATCCTCTGGACAGTCAAATCCCGCGTCGTTTTTAAGCATGGGGCAGTCGTGGCGGGTGAAGCCCGCGACGCAGCAAGATCGCATTGTCAGCGCGAGGAGAATTTTGACATGGCAGACCGCATCATCGTCTACTGGCGCGACATCCCCGCCCAGGTCATCATCAAGAAGGGCCGCACGAACGCCAAGCGGGAACTCTCGCTGCGCTTCACCGAGGCGATCGACATGTGCGCCATGCGCACGGGTGCTGCCGAAACGGACGACTATCTCGCCGAATGGCGCAAGGCCGAGCCGACGCCGGTTTCCGACGATCTGGAAGCCGAGGCCGACAAGGCCGCGGCCGAAATCGAAGCGGCCTATGACCGCGAACGGCTGGTCGCCCTCGTGAAAGCCGGAGGCCGCGACAATGGCTGACGGCGTCCAGAAGCCCGGCAATGCCGCGCCCGCCAAGAAGGCCGCCACCGGCGCCTTCACCCCGGCCGGTGTGTCGCCCAACCGCCGCTCGCGCCACAAATACACGATCCGCCTGTGGGCCGTGCGCAACTCCCGCTTCTTCGAGTGGTTCTACCACCGCTTCGCCGAAGTCTTTCTTCTCCTCCATCCCGTCTGGAAGCTCTTCGGCTACCAGCGCGTCGAGCGTCCCATCACCTTTGTCGAAAAGCATGTGAAGGGCTTTCTCTTCGACTGTCGCATGTGCGGCCAGTGCGCGCTGTCGTCCACAGGCATGTCCTGCCCGATGAACTGTCCCAAGCAGCTGCGCAACGGCCCCTGCGGCGGCGTTCGCGCCAACGGCAATTGCGAAGTCGAACCGGATATGCCCTGCGTCTGGGTTCAGGCCTGGAAGGGCTCCCAGAACATGGCCAAGGGAGATGCGATCATGAACGTGCAGAAGCCGGTGAACCAGTCGCTGCGCGAAACCTCCTCCTGGCTGCGCGTGACGGCCGAAGCCGCCGCGGCCCGTGAAGCTGCCGCTGCTGCTGCCGCCGGAAAGGACGCCTGATCCATGGCGCATATCGATGAAAACCCGCTCGGCCCGCACCTGCCGCTCGATCCCCTGCCCGGCCACTCCTCCATGGGCCGGCTGGAACGCGTGCTGCGCCGCGGCGAATTCGCCGTCACGACGGAACTGAACCCGCCCGACAGCGCAAACCCGGAAGACGTCTACGAGCGCGCAGCGATCTTCGACGGCTGGGTGGACGGCATCAACGCGGTCGATGCGTCCGGCGCCAACTGCCACATGTCCTCCGTCGGCATCTGCGCGCTGCTCACCCGCATGGGCTATGCGCCGATCATGCAGATCGCCTGCCGCGACAAGAACCGCATCGCCATCCAGGGCGACGTCCTCGGTGCGGCCGCCATGGGCGTGTGCAACGTCATGTGCCTCACCGGTGACGGCGTGCAGGCGGGCGACCAGCCGGGCGCCAAGCCCGTGTTCGACTTCGACTGCATGTCGCTGCTCGAAACCGTGCGCATCATGCGCGACAACGCGAAGTTCCTGTCCGGCCGCAAGCTGACGACGCCGCCGAAGGTTTTTCTGGGTGCTGCGATCAACCCCTTTGCGCCGCCTTACGACTTCCGCCCCTACCGCCTTGCCAAGAAGATCGAGGCCGGCGCGCAGTTCGTGCAGAGCCAGTATTGCTTCGACGTGCCGATGTTCCGCGAATATATGAAGAAGGTGCGCGATCTCGGCCTTCACGAGAAATGCTATATCCTCGTCGGCGTCGGCCCGATGGCATCCGCCAAGACGGCGAAATGGATCCGCTCCAACGTGCCGGGCATCCACATTCCCGACTCCATCATCGCGCGCCTCGAAGGCGCGCAGGATCAGAAGAAGGAAGGCAAGCAGCTCTGCATCGACATCATCAACGAGGTGAAGGAGATCGAGGGTGTTTCCGGCGTTCACGTCATGGCTTACCGCCAGGAGGAATATGTCGCAGAGATGGTGCATGATTCCGGCGTGCTGAAGGGCCGCCAGCCCTGGAAGCGCGAGCCGAACCCCGTCGACCAGATGGTTGCCGAGCGCATTGAGCGAACCCGCGAGGGCGTCGAGCAGAACCAGCAGCAGATGGCGGAAATCGCCTCTCACCACCCCCATTGATCCGCGTGCCGGCCACCCGCCGGCAGGCAGCTTGTAACACCGGAAATCGCGCGCTAGACCTGATCCGGCGCCCCGCCCCAGAGGACTTTATATGACCCGCACCATCATCGCCTCGGCCACCCGCGAAATCGTTATCGGTTTCGACCAGCCCTTCTGCGTCATCGGCGAACGCATCAACCCGACCGGCCGCAAGAAGCTGGCCGCGGAAATGCAGGCCGGCAATTTCGACACCGTCATCAAGGACGCGCTGGAACAGGTTGCCGCCGGTGCGACGATGCTCGACATCAATGCGGGCGTGACCTCCGTCAACCCGAACGAGACCGAACCGGGCCTGCTCGTCCAGACGCTGGAAATCGTCCAGGGCCTCGTCGATATCCCGCTTGCGATCGATAGTTCGGTGACGGCCGCCATCGAAGCAGGCCTGAAGGTCGCCAAGGGCCGCCCGCTGGTCAACTCCGTCACGGGTGAAGAGGAAAAGCTCGAAGCGATCCTCCCGCTCGTCAAGAAGTACAACGTGCCCGTCGTCGCCATCTCTAACGACGAAACCGGCATTTCGATGGACCCGGACGTACGCTTCGCCGTCGCCAAGAAGATCGTCGAGCGCGCCGCCGACTACGGTATTCCCGCCCATGACATCGTCGTCGATCCGCTCGTCATGCCGATCGGCGCGCTTGGCGATGCCGGCCGCCAGGTCTTCCAGCTGCTCTATCGCCTGCGCAACGAGCTGAAGGTCAACACGACCTGCGGCCTCTCCAACATCTCCTTCGGCCTGCCGCACCGCCACGGCATCAATGCCGGCTTCATTCCGATGGTCATTGGCGCCGGCATGACGTCCGCCATCATGAACCCCTGCCGCCCGCAGGAAATGGAAGCCGTGCGCGCCGCCAACGTGCTGAACGGCACGGACCAGAACTGCACCAACTGGATCATGACCTACCGCGACCACAAGCCCGCCGAAGGCGGC
>NZ_JBYOLC010000015.1:0-85595 GCF_057798995.1 Shinella sp. 20P9.1.1 | reverse complement strand
GTTGTGACGCACATTCGCTGATCCGCCGCTCCTAAGGAGCCGATCAATCGCGCATCCGCGTTACGCCAGCAGAAAGCTGCAGATCGTTGTCGGAGAGAAATTCGGCCAGCATCTCAGCTTGATGGGGAAGCGCTTTTCCTTTTGCGGGAACTCCTTGGGCGAATAGAAATATCGCAGCCCCCACGGAATCCGACCTGACTGCCAACCTCTCCAAGACGACCTGCCAAAGGTCCGGCAAGAAGGCGGCTTCATAAATCGCTTCAGTCAATTCGGTGTCTAACAATTGGATCCCTTCAGAACCATCCGTGTATGCTATCGATTAGGCATTTATAGCGCGCATCAGAAACTTCAATTTCGCACTATAAAGATTAAACTGTTCCTTCATGGGCGAGATGGCCGTTCACCAATCAGCTCTGTTAGTGAAAAATGGCGATGATAGGTCTACAAATTTCAGGGATTCTACGTATTTTGAACTGCAATCGTAGAGAATGCGGCCGCGCATTCGTCTTATAATCGATGTCACGCTTCTCCATCAATGAGCGGTCTGTGGCATTTCATATTCAATGGATTTCCGGGCCGCAACGAATCGACAATGAAGTGGCGCCGGCCTGCCCCTGAACAGTGAGTCGGAAGTATTTAGCGTCGAACGGAATGAACCCCTGAAGTTGAAAGGCGTACATACTGAAGCAGCGATATAAACGATAGCTCACATCGCCTCCCACTAGTCGCACGAATTTTCCTCCAAAATTCCAATATATTGACCGAGACAGGTCTACGATTTGGAATGCCCTTTAGCGCTACATCTGTTTTACGCGCGGTAGACGACGAGGTAGCGGCGCTCGTTGGAGCACTGCTTTCTAGACCTACAACTCGCTTCAAACCCCAACCTTCTCACTCTGCATCAGAAGCGTATCACGAAACGCCCGCCCGCTTTTCCCTGCTCAAGTGCAACGAGGGCATCTGTTGCGTGCGACAAGTCGACCTCCTCGATCGGATTGAGGAGCGGCTGTTTGGCATGCATGGCGACGACCTCACGCATCTCCTGGCGTGTGCCGACGCTGGTGCCCGTGATGGTGACGCCGGTCGCGGTCAGCCACTCCTGAACCAGCGGAACAGGTTCGGAGACCAGTGCTGCGGCGACAATGCGGCCGCGCGGCCGGATCGATGCGACGATTGCCGACCAGGTGGCGGGCGTGGGCGCAAAATTGATTGCCGCATGATAGCCGGGACTTGCCGCAAGGTTTTGCACAAGCCCCTCGCCGGCGATTGCAACCTCTGCTGCGCCATAGCGACGGGCATGCTTCAGCTTGGCCGGATCGCGGTCCACGGCCAGGACGTGAACGCCCATCCGAGCAGCGATCTGCACCGCATAGAGACCAAGACCTCCACAGCCGAACACCGCCAGCCGCTCACCGGGGATCACAGCCGCCCTGCGGACGGCACCATAGGCGGTGACACCCGCGCACATGACCGGCGCCGTCATCGAAGTGTCCACGTCTGACGGCAGCCGCACGGCGAATGCTGCATCGGCGACGACATATTCGGCAAAGCCACCGGGCACGTTCAATCCATGGGCCCGCTGGTGCTGGCAGAAGGCTTCGTAGCCGTCGGTACATTCATCGCATCGCAAGCAGGTGTCGTGCAGCCAAGGCACCCCGACCGTTTCACCGATAGTCCAGTCCGGCACATCCTCACCAATCGCCTCGACGATACCGACGCCCTCATGGCCGAGGATGAAGGGTTCGGGCACATGCGGCGGCCGGACATCGCCTTTCCAGATATGGACATCCGAATGGCAGATGCCGCATGCCTTCAACCGGACGAGCAACTGGCCGCGCCCTGCAACGGGTCGGGGCACGTCCCTGACCTGCAGCGGCTCCCCATAGCCGGCCAGAATGGCTGCGCGCATCGGAGGTGTCGCTCTCGTTGTCACTGGATACCGAGCTCCGCCTTGACCGTTTCGAGCGCCGGCTTGCCGTCGAAGGTCACCACGTCCTTCAGCCAGGTATCGAGCTTTTCCGGATGCTCCTTCAGCATCTTAAGAGTAGCGTCGCGCGCTTCCAGACCGTCGGTCATGATCATGTTCATGCCGGTGTTCTCGTAGTCGATATCGAAAACGAGATTGCTGAAGAACTTCGTCACGTTCGGGCACTGTTCGGGATAGCCTTTGCGGACGAGGGTGTGGACGGTCGCACCACCGAAATCCGGTCCGAATTCCGCGTCACCATCCGCCAGATAGGCTATATCCATGTTCACATTCATCGGATGAGGCTGCCAACCGAGGAAAACGATCCATTCCTTAGTTTCGGCAGCACGCTGTACCTGCGTCAGCATCGCGGCTTCGCTGGATTCCACGATCTCCCAATTACCGTCCAGTCCGTGGGCCTTCTTTTCGACCATGTCGAGCAGCGGCTTGTTGGTTCCGGGCTCGATGCCGTAGATCTTGTGGTCGAGTTTGTCTGCGAACCGCTGCAAATCGTCGAACGATGTCAGCCCCGCATCAAAAACATATTTGGGGACCGCCAGCGTGTATTTGGCCCCCGTCAGATTGGTCGCGATGGGGATAACAGAGCCGTCGTCGAAATAGGCCTTGTAGTCGAGGTCCTGCACCGGACGCCAATTCCCCTGGAAGACATCGATATCGCCATTTCGCAGAGAATCGAAGGTGATGTTGAGCGCGAGAAGGGTCTGGCTGGGTTCATAACCCATAGCGCTCAAAATGAGTTCGGCCGTGGTGTTGGTCAGGGCGATATCGGTCCAGCCGAGATCGGAAAGACGCACCGCCCTGCATGCCTCAGCCTCGCCCGCAAATGCCGCGTCGGCGGGCGTGAGACATGCCGCGCCGGCAGCGACGATCATCGCAAAAACTGTCTTGTTCATCAGCATCCCCCTTTTGGTTTCCAGAGGATAAAAGCACATATTTTTATAGCAAGCGAAATTTTGTTAAAGCGTACAAAAAATTGATCTGCTACGTAAAACCATGCAACAGAAGCCGAAGAAACCACGAACCCGTATCGAGGATATCAGGCGCGTCGAGTTGATCGACGCGGCGCACCGCATTTTCCTGAAGGAGGGACTGCGCGGCCTGACGAGTACGAAAATCTGCTCGGAAGCTGGCCTTTCCCAAGGCATCCTCACCTACTACTTCAAGGACAAGGAAGAGGTTCTCTTCGAAATGGTGCGAATGAACAATCGCATCCTGGCCAACGAGATCGTCGAAAACCTGCGCCGCGCGCGTTCGGGCTGGGAACGGCTGATGGCACTCATCGACGGAAATTTCCCGGCGCAACGTTTCGACAAACAGGCGGCGAGTGCATGGATATCGCTTTACGCCGAGGCTTCGCACAATGAACGTTACGCCCGCCTGCTACGCCCCTACTATCGCCGTCTCGGGTCGAACGTATCCAGCATCCTGAGACCCTATCTTCAGCAGGGCGAGATCGATCATTTCATCCTCGGTTTCGCCGCGATGATCGATGGCCTGTGGTTGCGCCGGGGACATGCGGATATCGACCTGTCTCTGGCGCAGGCCAAGGCGATACTGGTCGAATATGTCGAGAAGGCGCTCGGGCCGGAGGTCATGCAGCCGCTGGCCGAGCCGTATTGAAACACGCACAAAAAGGAAATGACAAATGGCGACAACACCCCGACGGCCGTTCAATCCGAAAGATTCAGCCGAGGCGCTGTTCAAACCGGCAAAGAAGGTCGCGGCGCCGGCCGTTGAACGGCCGGCAATCCCGAACACCAAGGAGCTTGTATCGCTGAAGATCGACAGCGATGTACTGGCGCATTTCCAAGCGGATGGTCCGGGCTGGCAAGAGCGTATCAACGACACCTTGCGAGCCGCGATGAAAGCATCTGATTGCTCTTGAAGGGATTTGAACCGACAAAGCGCCAGCCTTGTCCAACTAAGTCACTGATTTAGTAGACAAGGCTGGCGTGTGAATCTATTGCACCAAGATCACCCGGTCTTTTCTTGACGACCGGCGACCAAATCTATTCGTCCTCCGTGGCGCCACGACGCCAGTAGGAAACGACAAGATGCTGGTTGTTGGAAAGCTGCATTTCCTGGCGAGCAAAAGCGCGGATGGCGCGGAACGTATTAAATTCGCAACCGGCCCATAGGTAAAGCCGCTCGCCCTTGTCAGGGAAATCGGCCTTTCGGATCGCATCCATGAGAAGTGTCGTGGTGCCGGGGGGGTGGTCGCCGCGAAAGAGCCACTCGATCTCAACCAGCGCCGCCGTACTGAGAGTTTGCACCTCTGCCGCGTCCATCACTTCGAGAAAGACCTTGCCACGCACGCCGGCCGGCAAGTGTTCCAGCATGCGCGCGATGGCCGGAAGCGCAGTTTCGTCGCCGGCAAAGAGATACCAGTCTGCCTCGACCAGACCGCCGCCGCCGGGGCCGACAACACCGACGCGGTCACCTATGCGCGCTGTTTGCGCAAAGCCCGAGCCGGGACCAGCATCGGCATGCAGCACAAAATCGATGTCGAGCGTACCGGCGGCAAGATCAAGAGAGCGCACCGTATACTTGCGCATGAGGGGGCGAAGCTCGGGACGATCCCAGGCGATGACGCCATTGCTCCCGACATGCGGCCATTGCGGCTCGATCGCCTCGGGGTGCTGGATCATCAGGTTGACGTGCAGCGCATCGAGGCTAGCAAAGCGTGCGACATTTTCACCGGCCAACGTCAGTCGGCGCATATGGGGTGTCAGCGTCCGACAGCCGACGACATCGAGGATGTGGAAATTCGGCGGGCGGGCGATTTCCCCGCCATCGCCCGTCCAGGAGATGACCGGCGGATCGTCGCCGGCAAATTCCAGGATATGCGAGGCGACGGACATGCGCGCGAGATAAAGGCCTTCGAGGTCCGCAGCCGTAACGTCGACAAGCGTTTCCTCGCCATCGCGTGAAAAGGCTGCACGGATGGAGCCAAGGCGCAGTACGGGGCCTTCCGGCCCCTCCTTCACCTCGGCATTATGTTCCAGCATATGATCGCAGAATTCCGCGATGACAGGGCCGGGATTGCGAAGGGCGATCCGAGCCCTGGCGGTGTATTCACTACCTTGCATGTCCTGTCCTTACAGCTTGAAATCGATCCAGAACGAGCCTTCGAGCGGCACCGCCAGAAAGCGTTCGTTGATCTCGGCGAGCGTCTGGTCGGGATCGACATCCGCGAAGACCGCGGGATGCATCCACTTCGCGAAACACTCGAAGACGAGGATGTTGAGCACCGAGATCGACAGCTGGTGCGAGACGGCATGGGCACGCCCTTCCCGCACCGCGTTCAGTGCGCCACGGATGTCCTTGCCAAGAATACCGGAGAAGGATTTTTGCGCCGCCGGCGCTTCGATACCTCCTCCCAGGACCAGGCCACCCTGTAGGGCGAGATGCGGTCCACCGGTCGCGATGTAGACGGCCGGATCCGCGCCGAGCACGTATTCCGGGCTAAGCAGTCCGTCATAGCCCGGCACGTCGGCGCCGATGCTCTTTCCGCCGGCAAGACGCAGATACTCCGTCATGCGGTTGCCCTTGCCTGGCGTCGCACAACAAGTCGCGCCGGCATGGGCATCAACGAGCACGGAAACAGGTGCGAGTGCCGCGGTGCGATCCGTAATGCGCTTGTAGCGGGCGCGCAGGAAATCGCCGACGGCCTCGCCTTTTTCTCCCTGCCCAATGGCTTTTGCCAAAAGCTCGACGGAAAACGCGGTCGTTTCCGCCGGGCCCTTGCCGTCATTGACAGGCCCGTCGAGGAAAAGGACCGGCACACCGGCCGCCTCCAGCGTCGTCATAGCCTCCGCCCAGCCGCCCTCCCAGATCGAAACGACGAAAAGGTCCGGCTTGACGGAGAGGATCGCTTCGACCGAGGTCTTTGCCGGCAGCACGCCGCCGACAGCCGGTATAGCCTCGATAGCGGGAAAGCGGCGGCGATAGGCCTCGTACATGCCACGGTCGATACGCTGCGGCGCCGCCCAGCCGGCGATACGCGACACCGGATCGGGATCGACGAGAGCGAGCGACAGGAGAATGAGGCTCTCGTTCATGGCGATGCGTCGAGCTGGCTCGGCGAGTCGAACCGTACGGCCCGCCGCATCCGAGAGAACGATTTCAGCCCGCGCCGGACCGACAAGCACGGTCACTAGCAGGAACAACCCAGCCAGAAGCCGGCAGAGGGCAGCCGGCAAACCGGCTGTCCCTCCCCCCGCATGGTCCTGGCTGTCCACGCTCACCACGAATATTTCAGGGTCGCGGTGATGGCGCGGCCAGCGCCGTAGTTGCAGCTTCCACCCGTGCTGTTGAGGCAATGGGAAACATACTCCTTGTCGAAAAGGTTGGTGACATTGACGCGTAGCTTCGTGCCGGCAAAGTCCTTGTTGATCGCGGCAAAATCATATTCCGCGCCGATATCGACAAGCGCCCGTCCCGGAATGCGTAGCTCGTCCTTATAAGTGCTATCGGTCTGGTAGGACGACAACGCGCGCACGCCGGCACTCAGCGTCAGGCCCTTCATCATATCCGGCCGGTAGGCGAGCCACAGACCGCCCTGATGTTCGGGCAGGCGCAACACTTCCCGGCCCAACTCCGCCGGATTGTTGGATTCCAGCACCTTCGAATGCGAATAGGCATAGGAGGCCAGGATATCGAGGTTGTGCGTCAGCTCGTACTTGCCCTCGATCTCGATACCGCGCACGCGCTGGCGGCCGGACTGGACGTTATAGAGCGCATCGGTCGGATCCGGCGTCAGCGCATTTTCCAAAGTCAGGTTGAAGAGCGAGACGGCGACCATGCCGCGCCCTTCCAGCGGCTCGTATTTCACGCCGATCTCGTATTGTTCGGCCGTCTGCGCCTCGAAGGGATTGCCCGCCTTGTTCGTGCCAAGCGTCGGCAGGAAGGCTGTGGAGTAGCTGGCGTAGGGTGCCAGGCCATTGTCGAAGAGATAGGTGAGGCCCGCCCGCCAGGTCAGCTTCTGGTCCTCGGTCGATACGACCGGCGAGGACGTCAGCATGCGGTTCGTGCTGTCGATGTCGGAAAAATCGTAGCGCATGCCGAAGGTGCCGACCCAATTGTCGTACCGGATCTGGTCCTGCATGTAGATGCCAACCTGCTGCTGTTCCTGCAAGCCCGAGCGCTGGATGGCCGGTACGGGAATGTCGACCTCGCCGTAACGAGGATCGAGGAAATCGATCGGCGGCACGCCGGCAATGGCATTGCCGAAATTGGTCGACGAACTCGCCTTCAGATAATCAAGGCCGAGCAGCAGCGTGTGGTCGAACGCGCCGGTATCGAAGCGTGCTTCCACCTGGGTATCGACATTGAAGCTCGATACCCAGTCGTCGGAGATCGCCGAGGCTCGGTTCAGCGTGTGGCCATCCGCGCCGTAGGCAAAGGCCGGATTGACGAGAACGAGGAACATGTTCTGATTGGACCGGCCGTAGCGCAGGTTCTGGCGTACCGTCCAGATCTCGTTGAACTCATGCTCGAACTCATAGCCGAGCATGTAGAAATCACGCTCGAAGACATCGGCATTCGGATCCCCGAAATTTATATCGCGTGGAATCTGGCCGAGCGGATTCTCGAGCAGCGTACCAACGGCGGGATAGAAGCGCGGATTGAAGTCCTCCGGGCGATCCTTCTGGTAGTAACCGTAAAGGGTGAGCGAGGTCTGATCTGTCGGCGCCCAGGTGAGGCTCGGCGCGAGCATCAGCTGGCGCTCACGCTCCTTGTCGACCTGGGTGCCCATGTTCTTGCCAAGTGCGACGACCCGGTAAAGCCAGTCGCCGTCCTCCGTCAGCGGACCCGTCATGTCGAGCGTGCCTAGCAGGCCGCCGTGCGAAGAGGTCTGAAGACCGACCTCGTTATGTGCCGTCGCCTGCGGCCGCTTGCTGACCTGGCTGACGAGGCCGCCGGGGACAGAGCTGCCATAAAGCACCGAGGTCGGCCCTTTGATGACGTCGATGCGCTCCAGCGCGAAGGGATTGACGCTCGGCGTCGCGTAGTTGCTCGGATCCCCCGGCAGGACGAGCCCATCGAGCCACATCGTGCCGTAGTTATTGAAGCCGCGGATATAGAGCCAGTCGTAGCGGATGTCGTAACCGTTCGGGTCAGGAAGCACGCCCGATGTATAGCGCAGTGCCTCGGCGACCGTGTTGACGCCCTGTAAATCCATCTGCTCACGCGTGACGACGCTGACAGCCTGCGGTGTCTCGCGCAGCGGCGTGTTCGTCTTGGCAGCGCTGCGGCCGCGCTTTGCGACGATGCTCCGGTCCGGCCCACGGCCGTTATCCGTGCCGCCATCGACCGTGATGGTTTCCAGCGCCGTGGCGCCGGCATCCTGCGCATGCGCCGGCTCGTAAAGGCCCATTGCCAGAAGCCCGACGGACGAAACGAGCCACAGGCGCCGGCCTGAAATCCCGCCCCTTGTCCTCGCCGCTCCGCCTATGCTCGTCTTTTCAACCAAATTCATCATCACGGCCCCAACAGTCCAATCACTATCCTTAAACTTGACTAGTTAAATCAAGTTAATGTACTCCTTAAGGCAGCATTGGCATGACCGGCAATGTCGGTTCCTTTGCGAAACACGCAGATACCTTTGCGATCCGAGAAATCTCGGCACGCCGCGAAGATTCGATAATATCAGCGGGTCAATGTCGGCGGTTCGAATACGGCAAGCGTGAAGGATTGAGCATGGCGGCCGCATCAGGCAAAGCCGGGCAGGAGGCAAACGAAGGACATGTGCGCGTGCGCGATTTTCTGCGGCACGACGGTATTGCGCTCGACAGCCCCGACGACCGGCTCTCTCCCGATGACACCCTGATGAAAGGCGCCTTCCTGCACCGCGAACTGCGCCGCGGTCTCGTCCTGCATGTCAGCGACGCCATAGAGGAACGTGCCTTCACCGCCACGTCCCTGTTGCCGGAGGAGCTTTCCTGCATCTTCTTCCTCGAGGGCAACGTGGACCTGTCGATCGGCGACCGCCATTTCGCCTTCCAGGCGGATCGAGGCGTTGCACGCGGAGCGGCGATCATGAATGCCTCTCCTGAGCATTTCGCACGCGCTTCGCGCGGGCGCCAGCACTTGCGCCATCTCGTCGTCTCCGCCACGCCGGAATGGCTGCACCGCGACGCGCTGGAAGCCGTCGCCGATAGCAAGGGCGGCGCGCGGCTGCTGCGTGATCACCTTGCCGAGCATCGCTGGACGCTGACCCCGCGCATGGTCGAGCTCGTCCGCCAGATTTTCGCCCCCTCGCCGCTCATTCCGGAACTGCGCGACCTCTATCTGGAAAGTCGTGCCGTGGAGCTTGTGGCCGAGACCATGGCCGCAGTCCTTCAGGCCGATCGCAGCGACACCGGCGGGAGCTTTCTGACAAGGCAGGACGCAGCCTGCCTGCAACGCGCGAAGGATTTCATCGAAGTTCACATTACCGCCCCCCTCAGCGTCGACGCTATCGCACGCGAAGCGGGCATCAGCGCCAGCGGCCTGCAACGCCTATTCCGCGCCTCGGAGAACCGCAGCATTTTCGACTACGTGCGCAACATCAGGCTCGAACGCGCCTTCGCTGTCCTCGCCAAGGGCGACGCCAGTATACAGGACGCAAGCGTCATCGCCGGCTACACCAACCCCGCCAACTTCGCCACGGCCTTCCGTCGCCGGTTCGGCATTGTTCCCATGGCCGTGAAAAACAAGATTTGACAACCACGCCATTGAGCCAAAGGGACGCGATCATCTGGCGTTGAAGAGATTCGGATCGTCGGCAACCAGGGGATTTTTCTTAAACCACTGAAATGTCTTGGGCCCGGACGCGGCGATTGCTGTGCGATCGATTCTTCTGCGCTTCGATCAGCGCCAGCAAACCGGCAGGCGCCGGTCGAGTTCTCCTTGCTTGGCTGCCCACGGGCATTGCGGCCCCAGCGCTCCACGATACACCGATCAGCAGCCGGCAGTCGGACCTGAAGAGTGTTATCTACCTCCGCGACAAAACTGGGTCGCCGAGTAATCAAGCAAACCGCAGCCCGACGAGATCACCTATCATACGCCTGCAAAGCAATCGGCAGGGATTGGATCACGGTATTTCCGACGGCGGGCAGTCCAGCGACCACCGCGCTGATCACCTCATCGCGGGTCGCGCCATGCGCCTTGGCCTCTGCCACGTGGAACGCCAGGCGACTGTCCAGACGCGTGGCGGCAAGTATGCCAATATAGACCAAGGATTCAGTTTTTGCGTCGAGGCGGGAGGCCGCGCCGAGTTGCTGTACAGCACCAAGCCACGCTTTTTGGTGATCGGGCGCCTCCGTCATGAAGGTGTGAAATGCATCGCTGAAACGTGACCGCTGTTTCATTCAAATCCCTCGGATGTTCATTCTAAAACCAGCATAGGCGCTTCATCCTGGATGCGAGTGTCGCAAATCAACTTACTTACGACAACCCACTCTTTCCAGCCTGGTTGCCCCTGATCTCATGGTAGATGTCTGCCCCGTCAACATCAGGTGCTGTCCATATTCGTGACTGAAAGCGTCTATTTCGTTTTTCGGCGAGATCGCCGCCGTTCATTTTGTGCGAGCCGTAGAACATGCTGGGAGCGGCGCTCGTGCCAGTAGAGTACCCAGCTTCAACACGACGCGCAGATGCTGATCACGTCGTCCGGCCATCGGCTTTGATCGTGGCGATATGTTGGTTTCGTTGCTTGGTGGGATCGTCGTGCTGAAGTTCCACCGCATTGGCGCGCGGCGGGACAACATCCGCATCATCGGCGCTGTGCCTGGTGACGCCATCGTAGGTCAACTCACCGTCACAGGCGCCATCGCCCGTGAGCTGCCTGATCGGCATGTTGATCTGGTCGAGTAGCGGTTCCACCTGCGAGGCGTCGCCGGCATCCTGGTCCGTCATAACGTGAGCGATTGTGTCGCCGCAGTCGACATGCAGCGCCAGGTGCAGTTTCCGCCAACTCCTACGGGATTTGACACCATGCTTTTCCTTCAGCCATTGGCCAGCGCCGGTAGACTTGCGGCCCTGTACTATCGATCAGGATCTGGATGGGCCCTTTCTCCGGGATGCGATCATCGTGCCGCTTGTTCGGCGCTCTCGGCTTACTGGCCCGACGGCTCAGGGTCGTGTGATTGGGAACGGCGAAGATCCACGCCGATCAGCCTCAACACGGAGGTCAAGAGGCCTTGCATCTGACGCAGCCGCAGGCCGAACACCAGTCCCAGCGTCGGGTCGGTCTCAATCGCCAGATCGGAATAGCGCGGCCGGCCGCCACGCGTCGTTCGCTTCGGGGCTCGCCAGGACGACAGTACCTCCGGCGTCATCCAAAGCGTCAAGCTTCCCCGGTGGCGAAGACCAGCCTCGTACTCCAGCCAGTTTGTCACCTTGAACTTCATCTTGCCGATACAATGGCGGCGGGCAGCTTTGTGCTTGGAAGCCATCGTTGGAGAAGACCGATTATTGCGATTGCCGAGCACCTACGACAACGCCATTAACGATCCACGGACCAAGGCCCTAGTTCGCAGGTGGTCGCCCATTACGGCTAAAGCTCTTCGCATAGACTAACGGTGTCTTACCAACATAGCCATAGAAGGCGCTTGAGAAGGCGGAGCTGGAGGAAAAACCCACGTCGAAGGCGGTTTGGGTGATCGAGCGGCCTTCCTTGCGCAAAAGCTCCATCGCTCGGTTCATGCGCATCTCGCGGATGAACTCGCGCCAGCTCTGGCCAAGCTCGGCTTGGAGATGCCGGCGGAGCGTGCGCTCTGACATTCCTGCGTGGCTGGCGACTTCGGGCAGGGTAACGCCCGGCCCGCGGCGGCTGGCGAAATCGATGACCTTCTGGATCGAGGAATTTTCCGCATAGGGCGTCCAAAGGATGCGCTCGTGGCGGAACCAGTCCGGCAGCATTTCGCCGAGGGTCACGAAGAAGCAGCGCGCCTTTCGGTCCCGCCCCGCCAACTCCGCGTTCCAGCGCAGGGCATAGTCCGTCATGTTGCCGGCAAAATCGCTGACCGCGCCGACCCAGCAGCCATTGTGCTGCCAGGCGACCTCCCGGCCGCAGAATTTCGCGACGACGCCGGCCGACGGAAGGCGCGCGCGTAGGCGAAACATGCGGGACGGCGGAATATAGACCATGTGGTCCGCCGGGATGACCCATTCGCCGGCATGGCTGAAAAGCTCCAGTTCGCCCGTCGTGCAGCGCACAAGCTGGCCGCCCGCCTCGCCCTCGCTGGCAAAATCGAAACGCCCCGGGCCGAAGGCACACGCATGGCTCGCCATGTCGGCCGAGACATCGAAATACTGTTCTCCGCTGCCCTTGCCCGCCATGCTGAACCTCCTGCATCCGATTGGCCGATTATCGAATGCAGGACAAGTCCGATCTAGCCATTATGCTCGCACAACGTCGAAAAACGGACAGCAGCCGGGGCGACGTTGCATGGGAGGAACATCGTCATGGCACTTACCGAAGTAGGGGCGGCGGACGACGCCGTCTTATCGCTCGACGGGCTGAGCAAGCGTTTCGGCGGCACGCAGGCGGTCAGCAATGTCGGCTTTGCCGTGCGGACCGGCGAAATCCTGGCGCTGCTGGGCGAGAACGGCGCCGGCAAGTCGACGCTGATCAAGATGCTCGCCGGCGTCTACAGCGCGGATAGCGGTGAATTCCGCTTTCGTGGCGCGCGTTTCGATCCCCGGGAGGGCCAATCCGGCATCGCCTTCATCCACCAGGACCTCGGCCTCATCGACTGGATGACGGTGGCGGAAAACATGTGCCTTATGCACGGCCGCTATCCGCGCCGGCTCGGCCTCATCGACTGGCGTGGCGCACGGCGCCGGGCCGCCGCGGCGCTCGCCCTCGTCTCCTACGAGATCGACCCGGATGCCCGCGTGCAGGATCTGACGCGCACCGAAAAATCCCTCGTCGCCATCGCCCGCGCCTTAGCACGCGCCGCCCAGCCTCTGGTGCTCGACGAACCGACCGCGAGCCTTCCCCAGTCGGATGTTGAGATGCTGCATGGCGTGCTGATGCGGCTTCGCGCCCGCGGCGTCGCCATCGTCTATGTCTCGCACTGGCTCGACGAGGTGTTCGCCATCGCTGACCGCGTGGTCGTACTGCGCGACGGCTATGTCGTTGCCGACGAACCGATCGGCCGGCTCGACGGCACCCGCCTGATCGAGCTGATCATCGGCGGCCGGATGAAGGACGTTTTCGTGCGCCCGCCCGTTCCGGCCAATGCGTCGGTGGCCCTCCGCCTGGAAAACCTCGTCGCAGCCGACGTGGGGCCGGTGTCACTGACGCTGCGGCGCGGCGAGGTGCTCGGCTCGTCGGCCTGCGCGGCGCCGGCCAGGATGCCCGTCGGCCAGGCGCTATTCGGCCGTTGCACCATCCATTCCGGCCGCGCCATGCTCGGCAACGGCCGCGTGCTTGCAAGCCGCCACCCGCAGGAAGCCATAGGCGCCGGCATCGCCATGGTGGCGGGCGACCGGAACGCGGAATCGGTGGCGCGCGGCCTATCCGTGCAGGAAAACCTCTTTCTCAATCCGGCGCTCACCGGCTGGCGCCTCGCGCAATTCACCCATCCAAACACGGAAGCAAAGGCGGTCGTCGCGATCGGCCAGACATTCGACATTCGCCCCAACGATCCCGCCGCTGATATCGCAACGCTCTCGGGCGGCAACCAGCAAAAGGTCGTCATGGCCCGCTGGATGCAGATCGGCGCGGACGTGCTGATCCTCGAGGACCCGACCGCCGGAGTAGACGTCGGCTCGAAGGCTGACATCTATGCGCTGCTGGTCGAGGCGCTGGCGAAAGGGCTCGCCGTCCTGCTCATCTCGACGGATTTCGAGGAGGTCGCCGGAATCAGCCACCGCGCCTTGGTCTTCCGCAGTGGGCGCGTCGCCGCCGAGCTCACCGGCCAAGACCTGTCCGTCGAGGGCTTGCTCAACACCGCATCCCTGGAACCGATTTCAAGGCAGGAGGAAACCTGATGGAGTCTCTACGTTCAAACGCGCTCGAGCCAACGCGACCGGAGCTTGCAAGCCTTGCCCGCGGCGCTCGGCTAGTCCGGCTGCTGCCGGTCTACGGCCTTCCCCTGCTCACGGCGGCGCTCATCCTGTTCTTCTCGCTCGCCCTGCCGGACACCTTTCCGACCTTCCTAAATCTCAGGGCCGTCCTTGGCGAAAAGGCGGTAATCGCCCTTCTGTCGCTCGCCGCGATGATCCCGATGATGACGGGCGGCATCGATCTCACCGTCGGCTACGGCATCGTCATCTGGCATGTGCTCGCCATCAGCCTGCAAACCGTCTACGGGCTGCATTGGTCGGTGGCCGTGCTAATCGTGCTTCTCGGCGGCTGTCAGCTCGGGATCATCAACGGGCTGCTCGTCGAGGTGGCGCAGATCGACAGTTTCATCGCGACGCTCGGCACCGGCACGCTGATCTATGCCGCCGCGCTCTGGCATACCGAGGGGCGCCAGGTTATCGGCCTCCTCCCACCCGCCTTTACCGTGCTCTATACGACGCAGCTTTTCGGCCTTCCGATCGCCGCCTTCTATGTGCTCGCTGTCGCGATAGCCCTGCGGCTCGTTTCCGATTACCTGCCGATCGGGCGTTATCTCTATGCCATCGGCGCCAATTCCCGCGCGGCGGAACTGAACGGCATCCGCACCCGCCGCTTCGTCATCGGCGCCTTCGTCGCCTCCGGCCTCATCGGCGCCTTCGCCGGCGTGGTGCTTGCCGCAAAGCTGCGCATCGGTCAGGCGAGCGTCGGCCTCTAATTCCTGCTGTCGGCCCTTGTCGGCGCGTTCCTCGGCTCTACGACCATTAAGCCCGGCCGCGTCAATGTCTGGGGCACGATAATCGGCGTCATCATTCTCGCAGTCGGCATTTCCGGCACTCAGCAGATGGGCGGCGCTTTCTATGTCGAGCCGCTTTTCAACGGCGCGACCCTGCTCGTGGCGATCGGCATCGCCGGCTACGCCCAGCGCCGACGCGGCTCCGTGCGCCACGTCCGCCGCTCCACGCCCAAATCGTAAGACCGTCTTCAAGGAGGAGAGAAGACATGAAGAGACTGCTTCAGACGACCGCGCTTGCGCTTATGGCGGCCGTTGCCGCCACGACAGCCCCGGCCGATGCCGTGGCCGACGCCAAGGCCTATATCGCTGAGATCACCAAGCCCAACCCCGTCTGGACGGAACCGACGACCGGACCGCTCGCCGAAAAGGGCAAGTCGATTGTCTATGTGGCGGCGGACCTGCGCAACGGCGGCGTACTCGGCGTTTCCAAAGGCATCGAGGAAGCGGCCGCAGCCGTCGGCTGGACCGTCAGGGTGATTGACGGGCAAGGCACAGTGTCCGGCCGCTCTGCGGCCCTGCAACAGGCGATCGCGCTTTCGCCCGATGGCATCGTGCTCGGCATCCGTCGATGCCAACGAACAAGCCGAGGCGATCAAGCAGGCTGCAGAGGCCAGCATAAAGATCGTCTGCTGGCATGCCACCGCCACCACCGAGCCTTCCGAAAAACATGCCGTCTTCACCAACATCACCACCGATCCACTCGATATTTCCAAGGCGGCCGCGTCGTTCGTCGTGGCCGATAGCGACGGCAGGGCTAATGTCGTGATCTTCACAGACAGCGTCTACGACATCGCCATCGCCAAGTCCGATGCCATGGCCGAGGTGATTCGCGCCGGCACTACCTGCAAGCTCCTGACGCTCGAAGACACGCCATTTTCCGAAGCCTCCAATCGCATGCCGCCGCTGACCAACGCGCTTCTGCATCGGTTCGGAGAGGAATGGACCTATTCACTGACGATCAACGACCTGCCGATCGATTTCATGGCCTCTGCCCTGCAGTCCGCCGGCAAGCCCGCCGACGGTTTTCCGCGCAACGTCTCGGCCGGCGACGGCTCGGAAGCCGCTTTCCAACGCATCCAGCAGAACTACTACCAGACGGGCACGGTCGCCGAGCCACTGTCGCTGCACGGCTGGCAGGCCGTTGACGAACTGAACCGCGCCTTCGCCGTCAAGGTGACGTCGCACATGGTCGGCTCGGCAGTCGACCGCAGCCCTGCCGTTGCCCGCGAAATCGTCGAGCGCGGCCACGAAGCCGCCGCCCACGGGCGCGACTGGATCCTGCAGGTCGACCTCCAGGAGGCTGAGGAGCGGAAATTTATCCGCGACAACGTCGATTCGATCCGGCGCGCCACCGGCGTCGCACCCGTCGGCTATAACGGCGCAGCGATGCGCGGCACGGTCAACTCGCTGAAAATCCTGCAGGACGAGGGTTTCCGCTATCACATCGACGATGTCAGCCGGGACGAGCCCTTCCTCATTCCCGTTCGCGGCAGGGATTTCGCCGTCGTGCCCTATTCGCTGACACTCAACGACATCGTGCAGTTCGAGGGCACAAGTTCACCAATACGGAATATGAGCGCCAGCTCAAGGGTGAGTTCGACGTGCTCTACGAGGAGGCCGCCACGCGCCGGCGCATTATGTCGATCTCTACGCACGACCGCGTGCAGGGCCGGCCCTTCCGCGTGCGCTCGCTCGACCGGTTCCTCGATTACGCGCTGAAGCACAAGGGCGTTGTGTGCCTGCGCAAGGACGCCATCGCCGATTTCGCCATCGCCGAGCCGACTACCCTGCGCGACCCAAATCCGCATGCCGAATGGGCCGAATGGGAACGCCGCCACGGCGACCAGAAGATCCGGCCGATCGCCTGAAGCATGGAGAGGCGGGCGGCGGCGACGCCGCCCGGCACAGGGAGAGTGTGTTGATCGACATCACCATCATCGGCGGCGGCATCGTCGGCATCGCGACGGCCTATGAACTGCTGCGGCGCTTCCCCGGCATTTCGCTGGAAGTGCTGGAGAAGGAACAAGAGCTTGCCTTGCACCAGACCGGTCGCAACAGCGGCGTGATCCATGCCGGCATCTACTATGCGCCGGGCAGCCTGAAGGCGGAATTCTGCCGCCGCGGCCTCGCCGCCACGCTGCACTTTTCCGCCGAGCACGGCATCGCGCACGAGCAGCCGGGAAAATTGCTGGTCGCCACGTCGCCGGTCGAGATGGAGCGCCTTGCCGCGCTCGAAGCGCGAGCAGCAGCGAACGGCCTCGCCGTCCGGCGCGTCGGCGCCACGGAGCTACGGGATATCGAGCCCAACATCGTCGGGCTCGGCGCGCTGCTGAGCCCCGCGACAGGCATCGCCGACTATGGCGCGGTACGCCGCATGGCCGAGCTCATCGGCGATCTCGGCGCGCAGGTGACCTGCGGGGTGGAGGTGAACCACACAGAGCAGACAACTCGCCCGGACAAAATGGCGCCCGCCAAAAAGGCAGCCTCCGCGATTTCAACCAGAAAGCCTCAACGTGCGACGACCGATGGCATTGTTGCCCCGTCTGAATCGGTGCAATGTGGGCCGACGCCAAAACCGATCAGCCCTAACCAGCAGCATATCGTCGTGGCGCCGCCTGCCTATCTCGGCAATGCGCCGCCCTTCGAGAGCCCGACGCATCTTACTCTGCACCAGTGCATCCAGCTCCGTATGGCGGGCGGGTCGATTTATCGCTGGGAGTTCCAGCGTCGCGGCGAGGATGTCGTGGTAGCGACGATGGGCAACCTAGTCGTCGATCAGTCTCAACTTCTTCTGGCCGCGGCTCTGCACGACTGCGGGCTTTGCTACGTGACGGTGGATGGCGGCTGACGCACTCGCCGACTGGAGACTCTGACATGTGGTGGCGGAGTGGACGCCGCCCTATCCTGGACTCTGCATCTACTATCCGCGACACCGCCATCTGGGCGCCGGAATGCGCGCGTTTTTCGATTTTCTAAAGTCCTTGCCCTCACGTCCAAGCTCTTGAAAGGAACCGAACCGACGATCCGCGATCTGAAGCTTAACTTCAACGCAAACTCCTACTGTTATCGAGACCGTCGCCGCCGAGCGGACGGGATGGCGCAAGTGCGGCCGAGCCTCCCCTTCCTGCCCCGCCCAGCAGGGCTTACAGCGTTGCGCAAGGCGACAGCCGGGAGTATGAAACACGGTTAGGCGCCTGTATCAGCAGTTCGCCCGATCTGCGAGCAGCATTTTCTCCGATTCTTATCTCTTTTGCCCCTCCTCTCTTCATTGAATTCCGCAAATTCTGACGCTATATTGCGTCACAATGATTGGTAGATCAAACGGAGGTTTTCGAGATGGGTCTCGGCCAATACGCCGATGGCGGGCTTTTCTCGCCGCGCAAGATCGCCAGCGCCCTGCGCACCACGAGCGAAGAGATCGCTCGGACCGCAGGGCTCGGGAAGGACGCGATCCAGCGGCAGGATCGCATTCGCTCGGACAAGACGCAGCGGCGTCTTCGGGAAATGACCGAGATCGTCAATAAGGTCGAGCCTCGGTTTGGCTCCGCCCTAATGGCCTATGCCTGGTATCGCTCCGAACCGTTGCCCGGCTTTTCAGGCTTCACGGCGATGCAGCTCGTACGCGACGGCCGTGCCGACGAGGTTCTCGACTATATCGACGCCGTCGATGCAGGCGTTCACGCCTGACCGTGCCGATGGAGTTTCGAGGAACACTCTACCGGGCGCTCAACCCGATCTATGCGCGCGAGCCGATGTCGGGACGCGGCGCCGAACTCTATGGAGGTCGGTTCAACCGAAAGGGGACGCCGGCACTCTATACGTCGCTGTCAATCGTCACGGCTTTGCGTGAAGCCAATCAGGCCGGCTCCCTGCAACCCACGACACTCGTCTCCTATGATGCGGTCTTCGAACGCATATTCGATACGCGGGACGATATCGCCCTGCGCACTGAAGGTATGGACGATGCGGATTTGGCGGATCCCACATGGCGCGATCAGATGAAAACTGCCGGACAGGCGAAGACGCAAGCCTTCGCTGGTCGGCTTGCCGCTGCCGGCTATCATGGATTGATCGTGAGGAGCTTTGCACCCGGCGCGGCCCGAGACGATGCCAATCTAGTTCTTTGGACGTGGAGCGATGCGGCGCCTTGCCGGCTGACGCTAATCGACGACGAAGGTCGCCTGTCGCGATAGGATCGGTGTCGACCGACCACTACACATCGACATGAAACTGGCCAGCTGGAGACCGCCGCCCTTTTGGTTTTTTCACCAATAGCGTCATTCAAGAAATCTTGTTTCTTATGCTCTTGAAAGGATATGAACCAGACTTCGAATCTGATATCGGCTAAATACATGGAATTTAACAGGCTTCAATTTTTCCTTACTTTTTAGAAATCGGTAGTTAGCTTTTCCTAAAAGCGGGGGGCGGGACGCTGGAGCAGACCAATGATCTGACCATTAGACTGAACGTAAGCGTCAGGTCAGGGCATTTCTGACGGAACTTGTAGGTTCCACGGCAGGAGTTCGTCGATCCGGTTGATGTGATGATCGGCGATGCGGGTGAGGACCTCCCGCAGGTAGGCTTCCGGATCGAGGCCGTTGCCGCGCAGCTTTCCACACATCTGGCGGCTCATCACGAATGGCCTTTTCGATGTCGTAGAGTTCGCCGATCCGCCTCAGGGCCTCCTCTGCAATCGGCGCTTTGCCCGACGTTGTCAGATCGAAGAACTTGCGTCTTACATGCGCCCAGCAGACGGCTTCCAGGATGGTCGGTGGGCCGCCTGGCTTGTGTGGTTCGTAGAGGTCACGGAAGCCCGCATAGCCATCGGCATGCAGCACGCCGGAAAAGGTGGCAAGATGCTGCCTGGGATGCAGTCCCCTACGATCCGGACTGAAGAAGTAGTAGACTGCAGGTGGGATCGTGTGACCTCAGGGACGGCCATCGCGAACATAAGTCCACAACCGCCCGGTCCTGGTCTTGCCCTTGCCTGGCTCCAGAACCGGAACGGGCGTGTCGTCACCATGACGTCAATGGCCAGCGAACACATGGTCCCAGCTTCACCAGCACCGGCTCAAGCAATGTGCTGGCCTTGCCGATCCAGTCGGCCATGGTCGAGCGGGAAAGATCGACGCCTTCCCGCGCGTAAATCTCGGATTGGCGATAGAGAGGCAGATGATCTGCAATATTTGGCGATCAGCACGTGGGCAACCAGACCCGGTCCGGTCCCGGCTTGCCTCGTTCGATGGGCAGCCACGGCATCTCGGCCCGGACCTGCCTATCGCAGCCCTTGCAGGTGAAGCGCGGCTGGATATGGCGTACGACACGGAACGAGGCCGGGACATAATCGAGAACCTCGCTGACGCTCTCGCCAGCGCGGATGAAGTCTGAGCCGCCACAGACCGGGCATGCGCAAGTTGCCTGATGTGTCGCGTCATGGCGCGGCAGGTGATCAGGCAGCGGCTGGCGACTGGGCTTGGCCTTTGCCGCACCTGATATCGACGACAGCGCCGGGATCATCGCTTGCGCCTCGGCGGCCTCGATATCTTCCAGCGCCAGTTCGAGCTGCTCGATGGCGCGGTCCATCTTTCGGACGACGAGCCGAACCGTGCCCGTTTGAAAACCGCAAGCTGTGCCTTCAGCTTGTCGATCAGGGTGTCGCGGGATTGAAGCCTTCGAGCCTGTTCAGCCAGTTGATCGGCCTGCGCAGCGATAATGGCTCGCAATGCATCGACGTCATCCGGCAGGTTCGAATGGCCTTCTTCCATGCCAAAATCTATACCTGATTTGGCGTCAGAATGCCACCTATCTGTCTGTAAAGATTGGCCTCTACTCTAAGCTACCCGTGTCGGTGCGGATGTCCAGGCAGGTCGCCGCCAGTCGATACCCTCCCACAGCATCGACAACTGCGCGGCCGTCAGCCGGGCCGTGCCGTCGGTCGCAGACGGCCAGGGAAAGCGACCCTTCTCCAGGACCTTGTAGTAGAGGCAAAATCCCTGGCCATCCCAGAACAGCAGCTTTATGCGATCACCGCGACGGCCTCGAAACACGAACACCGAACCCGACGCGGGCTTCTGGCGAAGTGACGACTGCACCAGCGACATCAGGCCGTCGATCCCCTTGCGCATGTCCGTCACACCGCAGGCGAGATAGACGCGCACATTTGCGCCTGGCGCAATCATGCTTCTTCAACCGAGCGGATCAGTGCCTTCAGGACATCAGGCTCAATGTTGGCTTCCAACTTCAAAACGCGACCGCCCTTGCAGCCGATCTCGATCCGTATGGGCCGTACCGAGCGCTTTGTGGTAGGCTTGTCCACTGGTGCCGGACGCTCAGCCTCGTCGCTCGATGGCGTCGCGATCAATGCGGCCGGCAGGAAAGAAACCACTGGCGCAGCATGCTCCGCTGCAAACTTCCGTCGCCAGGTGTAAATCTGCTGGGGTTTGATATCGTGCCACCGAACGACGTCGGCGATCCTGGCATCCGGGTCCGCCGCCTCTTGTAGTATCTAAAGCTTCTCGTCGTCGGACCAATCACGCCAACGCTCGACGCCTGTCAAAATCTCCATGCGGCCCATAGTTCATCCCCGATGACGTCTCTAATGACGGAATTAGTGACGTAACTTCAGCTGTTCGTGGGAAATCTCAAAGGCAGCTTCACCGGACGCTTACGAAAGAACCGCTAAAAGGTCTACTCCGATTTGGCCTTTCTTCGGATAGAACCTACACATCGCATCGCCTGTGGTGCTGCGGTAATCTATCATGCCGAGCGTAACGCTGTTTTGTTTGGGTGACATCTCGAAGCGTATGTTTACCGAAGTCAAAGAAACCACCGGCAGCATCTAATCTCGCTACTGTAAGCGCGGTTACGGCACAAAAGTCACACTCACTGCTTGGGTCGCTCACGAGAGTTACGGCAGGTTTTAAAAAGGCGGTAATCCGAACAGCATCAACGGGCTTTGAGATAATTTCAAATATCGGCGGCTTCCGCAAGTTAGATTGGTTCAGTGGGGGTTGAAATTATGGTAATTGCTTTCCTGAAGGAATTCTATATCAATATTGCAGTTCTATACATGATATGATCGATTTATTAGATTGCAGTCGTCAATAATTACGAATTTCCGATATTCACAATAAGTGCAGCAAGAGGAGTTTTTTGCATCAATAATTAAATTTTTTAACAAATTTTCGAAAAAAACTGCGAGCCGAATAAATTTCAACCGCACAGCAGAAGAGCACGGAACTAATTCTCCCAAGGGAGAGGCACGCGATCTTACACCGCTGCCGATGGTACATTCTTTGTTAAATGACACCCCGTATCCCCGCGCGCCCTCGGCATGGGCGCCGAGCGAACGGGAATGCAAACATGTCAAAACCGGACCTTTCATCACGTCATTTTCAGAGCAAGATCTCGAAATTCTGCGAGCGCATTTCGCCAGTTGCATCGAAACGCTCGTTGAGCAACATGCGAGGCGTATCTCGTCACAATCATCGCTCATCGTAGGGTACCACCTCTCCTGAACGGTCGCATCGACTGGGCAGAAATCGCTCAAGCTTGCCGGCTAGTCGGAGATTTGAAGGGAGATCTTGGACAACAGATCCGCATTGCCCTGGATGCAATCTTCCGATGGTTGGGTGCACCACCCGTGGCAGAGGAGGCCGCCCGACGAAACGCGTGTCCCGATCCCAGGACCCACACCAACTAAATGAGTTTACGACTGGCAAGATTTCGCATCAGATGAGAGGCTCCAAAGGTCCAAGGTAAGCATTCGGTGGAGAGCCTCACGGTGTTGACGAGCGCGCCGAGCTTGTCGTTCGCAATCGTAACGACATCACCGATCTTATGCGTGAAACCCTCGCCGGGTGCATCGCGATCTTCGACGGGCGCGAAAAGCGTGCCCAGAAACAGAACGAAACCATCGGGATATTGATGATGAGCGCCGCGCGTCTGGGCAACGAGATCGAGCGGATCGCGGCTGATCTCCTTCATCGAGCTTTTGCCATGCAGAACGAAGCCATCCTTGCCTTCTACACGTAGATCGAGTTCCGCATTGCGCACGTCGTCGATCGTGTAGGTTTCGTCGAACAGACGGATGAACGGGCCGATGGCGCAGGACGCGTTGTTGTCCTTGGCCTTGCCAAGGAGCAGGGCAGAGCGCCCTTCCACGTCGCGCAGGTTCACATCGTTGCCGAGCGTCGCGCCCTTGACGCGGCCTTCGCTGTCGACCGCAAGCACGATCTCCGGTTCAGGATTGTTCCACCTCGATATCGGATGCAGGCCGACGGTTGCCCCCGTGCCGACAGATGCCATGATCTGAGCCTTCGTGAAGACCTCGGCATCCGGGCCGATGCCCACTTCGAGATACTGCGACCACAAGCCTTCCTCGATGAGCGCTGACTTCACCCTCTGGGCATCCTCCGACCCGGCCTTAAGGTCTCGCAGACTGGCCCCTATAATCTGCGAGACCTTTTCGCGGATGCTTGCAGCGCGTGCGGGATTTCCCGCCGCGCGCTCCTCGATCACCCGCTCGATCATCGAACGGGCGAAGGTGACGCCGCACGCCTTGACGGCTTGAAGATCGATGGGCGCCAGCAGGTGAAGCCGGGAGCGATGCGGCTCGTTAAGCGAGAGCAGGCTTTCGAGCGGGCCCAGGTCGCGACCTTGAGCGTTGCGAACGAAATCCGCAGGCGCTTCGAACTCCAGCAGATCGCGCACGGTGGCGCAGGCCTTTGCGGTGATATCGTAGAGACGCCCGCCGCGGATCGTCACTATGATCGGCCCTTCGACCTCAGGCGACCAGGCCCGGCCGACGAAACATCCCGTTGCAAAGCTTGAAGTAATATAGGTCACCATGATCAGTGCTCCCTGAAAGCCAATGTCAAAATTCTGTCCTCGCTCATCTCCACGCGTTCAAGGATGCCGGCGAGCCGGCCCTTCGACAGGACCGCGACGCGGTCGCAAAGCGCGAGAATTTCCGGCACCTCGGACGAGGCCATGATGACCGTCAGCCCCTGCTCGGCCGCTTGAGCGATGATGGTGTAAAGATCAGCCTTCGCACCCACGTCCACGCCATGTGTTGGCTCATCGAGAAGCAAAAGCTGCGGCTCGGCCATGAGTGCCCTGGCAAAAATGACCTTCTGTTGATTGCCTCCCGAGAGCGTCGAGATCGGTTGCATGTCGTTGGCCATGCGTATCCCGAGGCTCCTGGCGAAGGCCCCCATGCGACCCGCCTCTCCGCTGCGATCTGAAAAGACGCGGCCGGCGAAGCGCCGCAAGCTCGAAATCGCGCCGTTGTCACGCACGGAATGCTGCGGGAGAATGCCCGCCGTCTTGCGCCCCTCCGGCACCAGGACCACACCGCTCTTCACCGCATCACTCGGGTCTCGCGGCGCGAAGCGCTGCTGATTGAGCGTGAGCTGTCCCGATTTTACGGGGCGAACGCCATGGATCACGTCGAGCAGTTCGGTACGCCCTGCCCCGACAAGGCCGAACAAGCCAAGGACCTCGCCTCGCCGCACGTCCAGGCTGATATCCTTAAGGTGCGCACCATCAGAGACGTTCTTGAGCGACAGCGCGACGGCGCTCTCATCGATGGCGCGCGGTTTGTAATCGTAGATTGCCGGCTTGCCGGTCATGTCTGCGATCAACTGCTCCCGGCTCGTTTGCGTCGGTCTGCGCTCACTGACGATGGCGCCGTTGCGCAGAACCACCAGCCGGTCGCAGAGGCCGAGTGCTTCTTCCAGACGATGCGTGATGAAGATGATCGCCGTACCGGCTTCCCGCGCATTGCGGACATAGGAGAAGAAGCTTTCCACCTCATGTGGGGTCAGAGAGGAGGTCGGTTCGTCGAGGATCAGCAGGCGCGGCTGCCGTCCCGCCGCCTTGGCGATCTCGATCAACTGCTGCTCGCCTGCGCGAAGCCCGCTCGCTTCCTGCGCCGGATCAAGGCCGCCCGCCCCTACCCTTTCCAGCAAGGCCTTTGAGGAGGCACGCATCAATGCCTTATCGATAAAGCCGAACGGCGTGCGTGGAAAGCGCCCGAGATAGAGATTTTCTGCCACGGACAATGCGCCGACAACCGAAAGCTCCTGGTGGACGAAGCTGATGCCCGCCGAAATGCCATCACCGACATTGCTGAAACGAACGGTCTCGCCGGCAAGGTCGATCGTGCCGGAATCGGCAGTGAGTCCGCCGGACAGGATGTGCATGAGCGTCGATTTGCCTGCACCGTTTTCACCAAGCAATCCGATAACCTCGCCCGGATAGAGATCGAGGTCGACGGAATGCAGCACCGCATTGCCGGAAAAGTCCTTCGCAACCGCACGGGCGCGAACGAGCGGCTCGCGGCCATCGTGACCGGCGCGAGGCGCGCCGGTCGTGGTTTCGGCAATCTTACTTGGCATCGGCGGGGGTCAGCAGGTTACCAACAACCGGGATGACCTTGGCCGGCGGCTCCTTGCCGGCAACGAGATAGTTGTAGAGCATGACGCTGGCATCGAGCGCCTGCTGGTAGGGCGCCTGGTCGAGAAGGCCTACCATCTCACCGGTCTTCAGATACTGCATGTTGTCAGGCGTATGGTCGAAACCGATGACGCCGACCTTGCCGGTGAGGCCGAGATCCTTGACGGCCTTTGCCGCGCCGAACGGGCCACCTGCCGTGACATAGACCATCGACAGATCCGGATTGGACGTCATCATGTCCTGAACAAGCGAATAGGCCTCTTCCGCCTTGTCCTTGTTCTCGAACGGGCCGACGATCTGGATGTCGGGCGCATTGGCCTTGAGATAATCGACCGCACCGTTCATGCGCTGGGTGTGCTGCGTGGCGCCGAAGTAGCCGGTGATCACGCCGAGCTTGCCCTTGCCGTTCATCTTTTCCTGAATGAACCTACCGATCTGCTCGCCGGCCGATGTCGCGTCCTGGCCGATGAAGGCGAGGCGTTCGGAGGGGGCGGCCCCTTCCGCGACGATGTTGAAGACCGGCACACCGGCTTCCGTCGCCTCGTTGATGATGCGGGCCGTGCCGTCGAAGATCGGAACGACGACGATGCCGTTATACTGCTTGGCCAGCGCGCCTTCGATGCCGGCGACAACCGCTTCGGCCGAAAGCTCGTTGCCGAGATCAACGAAATCGACGGTGGCATTGAAGCCCTTGAGATAGTCGTTGGCGGCCTTGGCGCCATCCGTCACCGGCGTCCAGAACGGATTATTCTGGAACGACAGGAAGGCGATCTTCACCGGCCCCTTCGTGTTTTCCACGGCGGCGACCGTGCCGCCCTTGGGTGGCTCCGCCGCATTCGCCACGGAAAAAATCGATGCGAGACCGAGCGCGGCCGCAGCCGTCAGTTTCGTGATTTTTCTGGTCATGTTCATCTCCTCCACTGGATTGATCAATCGTCTTCACTGCCGCGTTGCAGGCCGTCCAACGCCACGGCGAAGATGATCACCAGTCCCTTGGTGACGACCTGCCAGTAGGCGGAGATGCCGAGCAGCACGAAAGCATTGTTAAGCAGCGCCATCAGCAGCGCGCCGATGACGACACCGGCAATCGAGCCTCGGCCGCCGCTGAGCGCCGTGCCGCCAAGAATGACGGCGGCGATGACGTCGAGTTCGTAGCCAACGCCGAGATTGGGATCGGCGCTTGCCAGGTTTCCGGACAGGATGAGCCCGCCGAGACCGGCAAGCAGCCCGCAGAACGCAAAGATGAAGAGCCGCGTTGCCTTGAGATCGACACCCGCCAGACGCGACGCCTTCGGATTGTCGCCGATCGCGTAGATCTCGCGGCCCCTTACGGTGCGAACGGAAAAGACATGAACGGCAACGGCCAGCACGATCATCAACAGGAAGGAGACCGGAATGCCTGCGATGCGGCCTGCGCCGACAAATTCCGCAAAGCCACCCATCGGCACGGGAATGCCCCCCGTCATCAGGAGTGCGATGCCGCGCGCGACCGACAACGTGCCCAGGGTCGCGATGAACGGATTGATCTTTAGCCGCGTATAGAGCAGGCCGTTGATGATGCCGCAGCCGAGGCCCGTGAGCAGGCCCGCAATGAGACCGACGCTTTCAAACCCGGTATCCCTGATGACGACGGCGGCCACGACGGCGGACAGCCCAATGACCGAACCGACCGAAAGGTCTATGCCGCGGCCGATGATGACCAGCGCCTGACCGAGTGCGACGATGGCCACGACCGAGGCCTGCCGGCCGACGTTCAGGAGGTTGCGCGGCGCCAAAAAATACTCGCTGGCAAAGGAAAGGTAGGCGGCAACCACCAAAAGCATCAGCAGAACCGATGCTTCGCGGTGGCGTCCGAGACGCTTCAGCGCGACAAGACCCGTGTTCATGCGCCTTCTCCTATCGCCGCCGGAAGACTGGCGGACGCTTTTCCTTGAAGGCCTGCCGGCCTTCCTGGGCGTCGGCGGTGGCAAAGCAGATCGTCTGGAGATCGCGCTCGTATTCGACGGCCTTTTCATACGGCATCGAAGCCGCGGCCTTGAGGTTGAGCTTAGCGGTTTCAGCCGCGATCGGTGCGCGCGAGGCAATGGTTTCAGCGATGGCACGCGCCCGCGGCAGCAATTCCTCGGAACTCACCACATCGCTGACGAGACCCCACTGCTGCGCCTTCTCCGCGCTGATAGGATCGCCGGTCATGATCATCAGCGCGGCATTCGACGGACCGATGGAATGAGCTAGGCCCGCCGCCATGCCCCCGCCACCGATCCAGCCGAGCTTGATCTCGGGAGCCGCGAATTGCGCGTTTGACGACGCGATGCGGATATCGCAGGCCATGGCCGTCTCAAGCCCGCCACCGAATGCATAGCCATTGACGGCAGCAATCGTCGGCTTCAGCAGCGCGTGGATGGCGTCGCAATAGTCGTCGCGATTGCGAAACTGCCAGGGCGTCTCGTATGTATCGAGCTCGCGGATGTCGGAGCCAGCGCAGAAGGCGCGCTCCCCGGCTCCCGTCAGGATGACGCAGCGGATCGTGTCGCTGTCGTTGCACTCCTTCACCGCCGCCACGATGGCATCGGCCATTTCAGGCGTGACGGCATTCAGCTTGGCCGGGCGGTTCAGAGTGATCGTCGCGATCGCGCCGTCCACCGAGAAAATGATTTCCTCCGTCATGTCGTCTCCTATCGTTCCTCACCGCCGCGCCTGTGGGCACGGTAGAGGACTTGCAGCTGGGCGAGCACACCCGCAGCCGCAGCCTTTGTTTCAAACGATTGGCGCAGCAGCGCGGATGCCTTGCTCTGGAAGGCGATGTAACCGTCATGGCGCGGACGGACATAAGCCGCCTCGATCGTCTCGGCCGTCTGGCGGTAGAAGCCGTTCCAGTGCCGGTTGACGCCGTTGTCGAACCAGGCTTCGCGCCGCGAGGGCTGGCCGTCGTGGGCGGGAATGAAATTGATCTGCGCCTCGCGGCTCATCAACCAGAGCAGGTGCGTCTTCAATTCGGGGGTCGGATCACAACGCTTCGAGATGCCGATGCCGGTGCCACCAAGCGTGGAACCGGGGCGACCGCCGGCAGCGCGCCGTGGTGCGTTCGCGAAGGTGACTGGCTTGCCGGTGCCGGGTGCGGAATAGTTCACATAGCCGTAGACGAGCGGGCATAGCGATACGTCATCCGAAGCGGCCATATGGCCGAGAATGCCGATCGGGTTCTTTTCGAAAACAACACGCGGGCTGCGTGATGCCAGCTCGGTCATCAGGTCATAGACCGTCTTTCCAGTCTCGGCGGAAACGAGAACATCGGGGTCGGCTTCGGCCGGCGGCTCGCCATGGGCAGCAGCAATTGACAGGAAGCTCAAAGCGGCATGCGGCCCCGCAAGAGAAAGCGCAACCTTGCCCGTGCGGCGGGAAAGCTCGGCCACGGCCGCCCATGTCTCCGGCGCCTCGCCTTCCACGAGATCGGCGCGCAGCGCCATCACTTGCGTCGCGGCATCGAGCGGCAGCGCCCAGTGCTGGCCGGCATAACGATAGCTCGACAGAGAAGGGCCGATGCTTTCGGCCGCCAGGGCCTCAACCACATCCGTGCCGAACACGCTTTCGAGCGATTGCAGGCAATCGCCACCAACCGCTTCACCGACATGCGGATGATCAAGCACGACGAGGTCGTAGCGCGCGCAGAGATCGGCGATCGGATGCGACTCGAATCCTTCGAGCGGCTGTTTTTCCCACTGAATATCGAGACCGGCCGCAATCACCTCATCACGCTTTGCGGCTGCGGCGAGCGCGTTGAAGCCACGCGGATGGTCCCAGGTCAGCGCCTTGATCGTCGCCATGGTCAGATCGTTCCCGTCGCAACAGCGCCATTCGCCACGAGCGCGGCGATCGCCGCGTCGTCGTAGCCGGCCTCCTTCAGCAGTTCGTGCGTGTGCTGGCCAGTAACGGGCGCGCCACGCTCGACCGTGGACGGGGTTTTAGAAAACTTGATCGGGAAACCCGGCGTCTTGACGCGGCCTTCCGTCGGATGATCGTAGTCGACGAAGGTGCCGTTGTGCTTGATCTGCTCGTCCTGGACGAGATCGGCATAGCCGTAGACCGGGCCGCACCAGATATCGGCGGCGCGCAGCAATTCGAGCCACTCGGCCGAGGACCTGGCCTTCAACCGGTCGCGGGTCTTGGCGAAAATTTCGTCGCGCCGCGCCCAGCTATCGACCTCGTCGTCCATCGTCAGGAAACTGTCTTCGCCGATCACCTCACCCAGCGTCTTCAGCTTCGGGAAGGCGACGATGATAAAACCGTCGCTGGTGGCGAAGGCGCCGTAGGGTGCGCGGATATAGACATGGGCATGCGGCTCGGCGGAGCGCTGCTGCGGTTTGCCGCCCACCGTGAAGACCGAAAGCTCCTGCATCTGGATCGTCGTGATGGCATCCAGCATGTTGACCTGCACAAGCTGGCCCTCACCGGTCCGTTCGCGATGGAACAGTGCGGCTAGCGCGCCTTCGAAAGCCGTATAAGCCGTGATCGCATCGACGAGATACTGACCGGCGGCCGTCGGCGGCTCGCCCTCGCGGCCGGCCGACAGCATGGCGCCGGACATGCCCTGGAGAACGAGATCCTGTCCCGGACGGTTCACATAGGGGCCGTCTTCGCCATAACCCGACATCGACACATAGACGAGGCGCGGATTGATCTTCGACAGCGTTTCGTAATCGACGCCGAGGCGCTTGGCGACGCCGGGACGATAGTTCTGCAGGAAGACGTCAGCCGTCTTCACGAGATCCAGCAAGACCTTCTTGCCGTCTTCCGACTTGAGGTCGACGGCAAGCGAACGCTTGTTTCGATTGAGCGACAGAAACGAGACGTTGACGCGATTGCCGCCAGCGCCACCGGCCGCGACATGGCGTTGCCATTCACCCGTCGTCGGTTCGACCTTGACTACGTCCGCGCCCAGATCGCCAAGCCGCTGGGCCGCAAACGGTCCCGCCATGGCGATGGAGCAATCCAGGACTCTGATACCCGACAAAACACCCATATGCGGTCGCTCTCCTGCAAGCCTTCAAGTTGGCGGCAACTTAGCGGATAAATTTGGCCTGTCCAGAGTGAGCGCTAACTATTTTTGAATTGCTTCGGCACAATGATCCGTTCATCATGGCAATTATCAAGCGTGACTTGATGAGCGCTAACTTTGATATTGACCAACGGATGCATGATGAATAGATAATTCATTGGTAAAGGTGGAGCGGCCCAAGCGCCGCTGGAGGAGGAAATCAATGAAGACGTTTCAGTCAGGCTTTCGCCTGAGCTTGCTTGCCGCCGCGCTGCTTTCGTCGGCCGCAGTACCCGCATACGCAGACGCCCGGTCCGACGCATTGCAGGCTCTGCCGGAAAACGTGCGCGCGCTCTATACGGACGCCGTCGATGTAGCGCCGGCCGCCCTCGCCGACTTCAAGGCGCCGGCCAAGCCGTGGCGCTGGTGCCATTCGGAATCCTATATGGGCAACCCCTGGCGCGTGACCTTCAATGACGAGCTCGCCCGTCTCGTCGACGGCGCCAAGGAAGCCGGCGATGTCTCGGAGTTCATCGTTTCCGACTCCAACGGCGACGCCACGCAGCAAATCTCGCAGATCCGCTCCTTCATCGAACGCGGCTGCTCGGTCATCACCACGATTGCCGGCTCCTCGACTGCGCTCAATGCCGTCATCGAAGACGCGCAGAAGGCAGGCATTCCCGTCATCACGTCCGCAGGCGCGGTAACGACGCCCGCTGCCATCAATGTCATGCACAACCAGAACCTCTGGGGCTACCAGATGGGCAAGGGCATAGCCGAGGCATTGCCCAATGGCGGCACCATCCTTCAGGTCGAAGGCATTTCCGGTCACCCGCTGGTGCAGCAGGAAAATGCAGGCCTCGACAAGGCCGTTGCCGAAAGCGGCAACCTGACGATCGCCCGCAAGGTGAGCGGCGAATGGACCGGCACGACCACCAAGTCCGCCGTTCTACAGGCGCTGGCAACAACGCCGCAGCAGATCGATGCGGTGTGGTCCACCGGCAGCGAGGCCCGCTTCATCGCCGAGGCCTTTCAGCAGGCCGGCCGACCTCTCCCACTGATCGCAGGCTCCATTTCGGGCGATGCGCTCGGCTTCTGGCACGAAAACCAGGACACCTTTAAATTCTACGGCGGCGAGGTCTCGCCGCATGTTGCCGCGCAGAACGCGTTCCGCGTCGCCCTGCGCATCATCTCGGGTCAGAAGCCGATCGTGAACACGATCATTGCGCCGATGCCCACCATCACGCAGACCGACCTGCCGACCTGGTACAAGGACTGCATGAAGCCGGATTCGGCCGCGATCTTTCCGATCCCGCCGCAGGACCCGTTCTCGGAAGAGCTGCTCAACGGCTATTTCTCGAACGGTCAGGCAACGCCGCTCTACGATTTCGCCAAGGTCCCGGCCTCCTGCGCGAAGTAATCGCCTGTGCGAGGACCACCGCCGGATGCCCGGCGGTGGTCCCGCCGCGTTCGGCAATGAGAAGGCTGCTCTGAATGCTTGCTACGACACATCCGCAGTCCGGACTGGCGGTCGCGACGTCCCGGATCCATCGCGTCGTCGCCGAGAACGGCGGGGCAACGCCCCATCGCGAGGGCAGCGTTGAACTCTCTGTCAGCCACCTGACCAAGCGCTATGGCGAAACGCTGGCCCTCAGCGACGCATCCGTAACGTTCACGGCCGGCATCCACACGATCCTTGGCGAAAACGGCTCCGGCAAGAGCACGATTCTCAAGATCCTCTCCGGCGTTGTTGCGCAAAGCGAGGGCACCGTTGCCCTGAACGGCCGCGCGATAAACCCGCGCACGCCGCGCGACATGCACGATCTCGGCCTTTCCACGGTCTTCCAGGAAGTGCTGATCGCGCCACATCGAACGGTTATCGAAAACATCTTTCTCGGTTATGACGGCCCGCTCAAGCGGCGGATCGCGAAATCCGCGCGCGCGCCGCTCGCCGACGCGCTGCTTGCGGAAATCTCGCGCTTCCCCATCCCGTTGTCGGCGCCGGCCGGAGAACTGCCGCTCGCAAGTCAGCAACTCATCGTTCTCGCCCGCGCCCTCGTCCGCCTGCCGTCCATCCTGCTGCTCGACGAGGCGACGGCCGCCCTCGACTATGCCGACCGCGATCTCGTCTTCAATGCGATCGAAAACTATGCGGCTGCCGGCAACATCGTCATCTTCATTTCTCACCGTCTTGAAGAGGTACGCCGTCTGTCCGACCACGTCACCGTGCTCAGAAGCGGACACATCGTCGAAACGCTCGAGCGGGACGGTATTACCGCCGAGAGGCTCCTGAAGCTCATGGCCCCGGAGGCGGCGATCCATGCCTGACGACACCATCCTTCTGCGCTACGACAGCCTCGTCCTCGCGCCCGGAAGGGCGCCGCTGTCCGGCGCCATCCGTGCCGGCGAGATCACCGGCATCGCCGGCCTCGAAGGCCATGGGCAGGAGCAATTCCTGCTGGCACTGGCCGGCCTCGGCCGGATCCGCGAAGGCGCGATTACCGTCGAGACGACAGATCGCGGCCCGCTCGGCTATCGCGATCACTACGAAGCGGCGCGGCACGGCGTTGTCTACCTGCCGCGCGACCGGCGGGCGACCGGCATTTTCCCCGTCCTCTCCGTGCTGGACAATTTCGCAATACCATCCATGCCGCGTTTTTCACTGGCCGGCATCCTGAACCGCAAGCGCCTGAAGGACGAACTCGCCGCCTACACGGACTTCCTGTCGATCCGCTACCCCTCCGCCGATGCACCGATTTCCGCACTTAGCGGCGGAAACCAGCAGAAGGTACTGCTGGCGCGCCTGCTCGCGCTCAAGCCGCGCGTCATGCTGCTCAACGACCCGACGCGCGGTGTCGATCTCAACACGCGCCTCAAATTCTACGAAGCATTCCGCAAGCTCGCGGCCGAAAACGGCATCGCCCTCGTCATCCTCTCGAGCGAGATCGAGGAAATCCTCACGCTTTGCGACACGGTCTCGATCTTCCGGGATTTCGAATGCAGCACGGTTCTCGACCGCGCCTCCATGTCGATGGAGCGCGTCATGTCCGCCATGTTCGGTCAGGAAGGAGTGCAGGCATGAGCACCGATCCAATGACATTTAAAAAACCGCACTTCTGGGATCGCAGCGAAACACGCCTCGCAGCGATCCTTTTCGTCGTACTCATTCTGCTCAACGCCGTTCTCAACCCCGTTCGGTTCTCCCCGGCGAACTGGTCGACCGTACTGGGCCTCGCCGCCCCGATGATCCTTGCAACCATGGCGACGACGCTGCCGTTCCTCGCCGGTCGCGGCTCCATTGATGTATCGGTCGGCCCACTCATGGGCCTCATCAACGTCATCCTCATCAAGGTGGTCATCGGTGATCTCGGCATATCCTCGCCCTGGATCATCGTTCCGGCCGCTCTCCTGCTCGGGCTTGCCTCCGGTGCCCTGAACGGCTTCCTGGCCGCGATCCTGCGCATCCAGCCGATCGTTGCGACCCTCGCGACCTATCTTATCTATAGCGGCCTTGCGCTCTCCATTCTGCCCTCGCCGTCCGGCACCGTGCCGGGATGGCTGTCTGCGCTTTCAGGCCCGTTGTCCTTCATCCCCGTCGGTGTCGTCATCGTCGCCTGGCCCTTCTTCAAGCGGTTGCCATTCTACGAGCTTCTGATGGCCGTCGGCAGCGATGATCGCGCCGCGTTTACCGCCGGGGTGAATGTGCCCGTCATCCGGTTCTTCGCCTATGTGTTTTCCGGTCTGGTTGCAGGTGTCGCGGCCCTTGCGCTAACCGCGCTGATCGGTTCCGGCGACCCGAACATCGGGCCCGGCTATACGCTGATCGCCATTGCGGCGGCCGCTCTCGGCGGCGTCAGTCTCGCCGGCGGCGTCGGCGGGCTGGCGGCAGCCTTCATCGGCGCGGCCGATATCTTCCTGCTGCAGAACGTGCTGACCTCCTTCAACGTCTCCACCTTCATGCTGCAGGCCGCCTATGGCCTCGTTCTGGTGCTCGCCGTTTGCCTCAATTCCGAAACGCTCAAAGAACGGTTCCAGACCTGGAAGGCCAGCCGATGACGACCGCCCTCTTCTCCAACCGCGCCCTGATCGCCTTCATTGGCGTGGTCGTCGTCTTCCTGCTCGGAACGATCTTCATTCCGGGCTTCGGCAGCGCGTTCTCGGTGCGTGCCATGTTGATCCTGGCATCGCTCTTGGCGATCGCCGCCCTCGGCCAGACGCTCGTCATGATCCTCGGCGGCATCGACCTTTCGATCCCCTTCGTGATCGGTTTCGCCAACGTCGTCTTCGCCAGCCTGTATGGCAGCGGCATGCCGGCTTTACCGGCCTTTCTCATCGTCATCGCCTGCGCTGGCGCAATCGGCGCGGTGTCCGGCGCGCTATCGGCTGGCCTCTCGATCCACCCGCTGATCGTCACGCTCGGCGTCGGCACGATCGTTCAGGCCGCCGTGCAGCTTTGGACACGCGGCCTTCCTACCGGCTCGGCGCCGCCGTTTATCAATGACTTCGTGTCGCTCGGCGGAACGATTGGCCCGCTGCCCTTTCCCTGGCTGATCCCGTTCACGCTCGCGCTGACACTCGGATGCGTCTTTGTCTTGCAGCGAACGGTCTACGGCCGTCGCCTCTATGCGCTCGGCTCCAACCTGAAGGCGGCGGAACTTGCCCTCGTGCGACCGGTTGCGATGTGGACGACGACGTTTGCACTCAGTGCGGCCTTCGCCGCCCTTGCGGGTATCCTGCTTGTCGGATTTACGGGTTCATCGAGCGCAACCGTCGGCACGCCCTATCTGTTCCAGACGGTTTCAGCGGTGGTGATCGGCGGCACCGCGCTGATTGGCGGACGCGGCGGTTTCGTCGGCACGGTCGCCGGTGCCATCGTCCTCGTCGAACTGCGCACGGTGCTGATCGGCTTTGGCCTGTCGGAGGCGCTGGTTCAGTCCGCACTCGGCCTGCTAATCCTCCTGCTGGTTGCGGCTTACGGACGCGACCAGCACATCCGCAACCTGATCTGAGGAGAGGCCCATGGACGAACGACTTGCAAAAACCATCGCCGCGATCAGAGAATCCGGCGCGGACTGGGGCCTCTTTACCACTCCCGACGGCGTCGCCTATGCGCTTGGCCATATCTCCGGCATCGAGGCCGGCCCTTCGCCTTTCGCAGGCGGCCCCAGCCTCGGCATCGTCGGTGTGAACGGTGAAACCGGGCTGCTCGTCACCAATCTGGAGGCAGGGACCGGCAGTTGGGCCGATCTCGTCGTCACCTATACGGGCTTCTCGTTCAAGGAGCCGACCGATATCTTCGCGAACTACGTTTCGGAGGCGAGGGGCCTGCTGCAACGCCTAAAGGTCGGTGGAAAAATCGCGGTCGAGCACCACGCTCTACCCGCTTCGATCCTCCCGCTGCTGGAAGGCAACGCGATCGTTCCCGTGGAGCCAGCCTTCCGGCGCCAGCGCGCCATCAAGACCAGAACCGAAATCGGCCTGCTGCGCGAAGCGTCGCTGACGGCCTCAGAGGGCCAGAAGGCGTTCCTTTCAACGACCCGTGCCGGGATGAGTGAACTTGACGTGTTCGCCGCCGTCCGCTTGGCCATGGAAACCCGCGCCGGCGAACGCTTGCCGGTGACTGGAGATATGATCTCCGGGCGCGGGCGTACGTCGCAGTTCATGGGGTGGCCAGGCAAGCGCATCCTCGAAAAAGGCGATCCGCTGATCTGCGATCTCGCACCGCGCGTCGCCGGTTACTGGGGCGACAGCTGTGCATCCGCGATGATCGGGCAACCGTCGTCCGGCTTCAAAAAGCTCTTCAGCGCCGCCCGCACTGCATTGGACCTGGCAATCGAAACCATCCGCCCCGGCCTCGGCATCGACACGCTCGACCAGAGCCTGCAGGCGTCGATCACCCGACACGGCTATTCCTACGCGCACCATTCCGGCCATTCGATCGGTACGAGCGTGCATGAATGGCCACGCCTGGTGGCCTATGAACGAGAGACGCTGAGGGAAGACATGGTGATCATGGTCGAGCCGACAGCGCTCGATCCTGACATCGGCGGAGTGCGGCTCGAATACATGCTGCGGGTAACGTCGACCGGCTGCGAGGTGCTCACCGACTTCGAGCACCGTCCGGGCATTCCAGCGCGCTAACCGCTATCGCGGATCATTAGCTTGAAGCCCATGTCGATCAGCGTGGTTTCGGACTGGATGCCGCGCATGCCCTCGAGAAGAAGGCGCCCGGCCTCACGGCCGATTTCCGCCGAGGGCACCGATACTGTTGTCAGCGACGGAATGAGGTGTCGGGCGAGCTCGAAATCACCAAAGCCGGTAATGGCAAGTCGCTCCGGCACTTTGAGCCCGATGCGCACGCTTTCCTGCAGCGCGCCCGAGGCAATGATGTCGCTCGAAAACATCACAGCATCCGCTTCGGGATAGCGCGCAAGTGCCTTGCGCAGCAGGTCCGCGCCGGACGCCATGGTCAAGGGCAGGTCGCGTGATATGGAGATGCGCGGCGTCTTACCGGGAAACAATTCCTCCATGACGGCAGCAAACCCGTCCCGGCGCTCGGCCGCGCGGCTGTCGCCCTTGCGCAGAACGCCGGCAAAAACGATGTTCGTTCGCCCAGAGCGCACCAGATGCCGCGCCATTTCCGCAATGGCTACCGTGTTGGAAAAGCCGACGAGCCGATCGATCGGCTTTTCCGTCATGTCCCAGCCTTCGACGACTGGAATGCCGGCACGTTTCAACATGGTCACGCTGGCGCGGGTGTGGTGCGCGCCGATCAGGAACACGCCATCCGGCCGTCGTCCGAGCAGGCTGCGGATCACCTCCTCCTCGCGGTCCAACCGGTAATCGGTGTTGCCGAGAAATATCTGATAGCCCTCGCGATGCAGGACCTCGGAGAAGTGCTGCATGGTCTCAGCGAAGACGGAGGCCGACAGCGTCGGAATGACGGCAGCGACGGTATTGCTCTTATGCGAAGCAAGATGACTAGCCGCGAGATTGTGGACGTAGTGCGTCTTCCTGATCGCATCGTCGATGATCTTGCGGTTTTCCGGTGTCACGGTATCGGGAAAGCGAAGCGCGCGTGAAACCGTCTGCATGGAGACGCCAGCGGCGGCGGCGACATCCGCCATCGTCACCCCTGAGCCCTTTCGGCGGCCACGTTTTGCAGGCTGCTTTTCCTCCGTCACGGGATGAAGGGCCGCACGCATACGGGTGTGCCGATCTCGATACGCTTTCCGCTGTCCGTCAGCGCACCCGTCTCCTCGTTTCGCCGAAAGATCACGATCGCATCACCGTTCTGGTTGGCGACCAGCACATGGCGACCGCTCGGAGTGAGCGCGAAATTGCGCGGCGTCTTGCCACCCGAAGGTTGGATATCCTGCAGCGTCAACTGACCCGTCGCCTGATCGACCATGAAACACGCTATACTGTCCTCGCCCCGGTTCGAACAATAGAGGAAACGCCCGTCCGGTGACAGATGAATATCTGCGCCATGAGATTCCACGCCGGGCCGGATCGTTGACAGCGTCTGCTTGAGCGTCATGCTGCCAGCGTCGCGTGCAACGAAGGACACCGTGGAATCCAACTCGTTGGAAATATAAATGAAACGACCGTTCGCATGCTGCGCGACATGGCGAGGCCCCGCGCCTGCCGGCAGCGTCACGCTGGCGGATCGCATGAGCGTACCGTCGTTCGAAAGTGCATATTCCACGACCTGATCAAGGCCCAGATCGGCGACGAGCACAGCGCCTCCCTCGGGAATCTCGCTTACAATATGGGCATGTGGCCGCTCCTGCCGGTCGGCGAACGGGCCGAGCGGGCCATCAAGCCGCACCGAAGTCGCAGCCGGTGCAAGACCGCCATCCTTCCGGATGGGGAAAACCGCAACGGACTGGTCCGGGCCATCGCTGCCCATGGAGTAGTTGGCGACAAGCACAAAACGTCGATCACGCGACACCATGTTATAGGCCGAAATGCTGCCGAGCGTCGGCTGCTTGTTGATATAGGTGAGCGTCTTCGTTGCAGGTGAAAAACGGAAAGCACTGACCGTGCCCTCATGCCAGCCGAACACCTCCGAATTGGCGTAGACTATGCCAGAGGCGGCGTCGACGCTCAGGAAGGTGGGATTGTCGATGGTCGACGTGTTGGCAAGGCGCGTCCAGCCCAGCGCATCCTCGTCGAAGGAAAAGATGGTGAGCCCCTCGCCGCGGGCACCCTGGAAATAGGGTGCCTCGCGATTGAGCGATCCGACGGCGAGGTAAAGAGGTTGGTTCATGCGAAAAGTCCAGTGCTGCAGGCATCACGGGGCGCGGTCATGCTCTGGCCCGACATGGCATATTCGCATCTTTGGCGCTAGTTCATCACCCAGCCGCCATCGACATTCAATGTCTGCCCGGTAATGAAACCGGCAGCATCCGACGCCAGAAACATCAAGGCGTTGGCAATGTCGCTGGCGCTACCGCGCCGCTTGATCGCCTGATGATCCAGCACAAAGCGGGTGTAGCCCTCGGGATCGGGATGGATCTTCTCCGCATCCGTCGGGAAGGCGCCGGGCGAAACCGCGTTGACCGTGATACCATAGGCGCCGAACTCTCGTGCCCAGGCGCGTGCAAGGCCGATGAGCGCGCCCTTCGACTGGACATAGGGCGAAAGGTTGGCCCAGCCGCCATTCGAGGTGACGCTGGCGATGTTGATGATACGCCCCCAGCCCTGTTCGCGCATATGCGGCAGCGCCACCTGAACGCAGACGATGCCGGCATCCACATTGATGCGCTGGACCCGCTGCATTTCCTCAAGGGAATAATTCTCGAATGGTTTTGAGGGATAGATGGCGGCATTGTTGATGACCACATCGAAGCCGCCGACCTCGCGCGACAGCTCTTCGAGAGACGTGCGCAACGCTGCGAGATCCGAGAGGTCGATGGCCTGGATTACCAGATTGCCGAGGCCCTCCTTGTCCGCCGAGGTCTGCAAGGCCGCGTTCTTCAAGGGATCGTTGTCTAGGGCGACGACCTTTGCGCCGGCCCGGAGGAAATTCAACGTGGTCTCCGCACCGAGCCCTCCAGCCGCACCGGTATACAGGATGACCTTGCCAGCGACCGAGATCATGGAGTTCTCCTTCTGCACGGGCTGCTGTGCCTGCATGTTCATGACCGGCCCTCCAGAACAACGTGGTTGCCCGAAGGCTGCGGGAAATCGCCATCCGGCTGGCGGGCAATGGCCGTAATCCGCGCTTCGCTCGCCGCGATCGCCTCGGCATCGGGAAGGATGCGGAACGTCGTGTCGTAGTGGCGCTCTTCACCATTTTCGAGCCAGATCAGCTCGCCTCGGTCACGGGCGGCGCCGTGGCCGAGCACATGGTTGGTCGAGGGCTCGATGCCAACAGCATATTGCCCGGCCTGCAGGTTCTGCCATTCATACATGCAAGGGAACTGATCCTTGCGGGTGACGACCTCGAAGCCAATCCCCAGGCGATCGTTGACCAGCGCGACGGGAACCTCGCCCTTCTCGTCGACCGCCATTTCATGCTGCCAGACCTGCTCGTGGAAGCCGAACTGCGGCGCGGGCATCGTGCGGTATCCGACGCCCTGCTTCTCATAATCTGCCCCAGCATGCGCGGCCCAGACGACGTCGCGCACAGGTGCCAGATAGCGCGACCCTTCGGCTAGAACGGGATGGCCGACATTGATGTGATAACAGAACATGTGCGGTGTGCGGTAGAAGCCGCGATTGACCACCGTGTCGGCAATACGAATATCGTTGGTGCCCGCCTTGATCTCGATGCGGCGCTTCAGTTCGAGATGTTCGCCGAAAACCGTTCCCTGCGTGACGGTGCCTTCGCACCAGAGATAACAATCGTCGCCGTCCCAGCGTTCGCCGTAGCCGTCCAGCTTGCCGGGAATGGTACCGACGCGGCCGTGGATGGAGTGCTTCACCGTTTTCTTCGGGCCATAGACATAGTGGTCGGCCGGCTCGTCATACATGAAGAGGATATGGTCGAGGCCGCAGGTGACCATCAGGCCGGAGAAGGAGCGCATCCAGCCGAGACCGCCCTCGCCTTCGTATTCGTGCAGGCCCGGATGGCGGAAGCCGGAGGGCGAATGCCAGCCGATCGACATGCCGCGATACTCGCAGTCCGCAATATCAAGGGCGCGATCGACCAGAACCGTAAAACGCAGGCCCGTGCCGCTGCGGAACTCGAGCATGCGGATGCCACGCTCAAGACCGTCGGACAACGTCATAAGCCGAACGCCGGCAAATTGCGAAAAACGTCCTGCGCTGGCAGCGATATCGCGGCGCGACTTCGCTTCCCCGAATAGTTCGACCATCGTGTTGTTCCTTCTCCCTGCCAGGCAGGTCATGCTGTCTCTAGAGGCGGCCGGACCGAAGCCCGGCCGCCGGATTGTCAAAGGCCCTGAGCGCGCAGCTTGCCGTCGAGGAATTTCTTGGCGCGCGGCACGTCGCTCTCGTCGAGATGCTCGATGATCATGGGGATGTTCGGGTGCTTCTCGCTGAGGCGCTTCAGGTAGAGATCATAGTTCAGCGAACCGAGGCCGGGGGCCGGCAGCTCGATCTCGCCCACGCCGCGGAAGGTGTGGCTTTCCAGTGCATCCGCGTCGCCGATATCGGCATGCTTCTCCGACTTGTCGTCGCCCGAGCGTTTCACGTCCTTGGCATGACCGATCTTGATCTTGTCGGCGAGCGTATCGAACACCTGGTTCAGGATCTGGTCCATGCGGTCGATATTGTGCGTCTCGAAATAGTTGGTCGGATCCATCAGCAGGCCGAGGCCGGGATGATCGACCTGCGCAAACATCTTGACGGTCTCCTCGACGGAGCCGACGACGTTGTTCACGTAGGTTTCGAGCAGGAAGACCGCGCCGTGGTCATAGGCATGCTGGGCGAGATCGGCGATGACCTTGCGGCATTCCTCGAAGCCTTCTTCCGTCTTGTTCTTCGGGTGATGCACCCAGTCGGATTCCGTGTTGTAGGTGCCGGTTTCCGAGATGACATAGGGCGTGCCGAGATGGCGCGCGTTACGGATGATTTCCTTGAGATAGCCGACGCGGCGCTCGCGCTCGGCCTTATCAGGATGGATGATGTTCGTGTAGCCCGAGATGCAGGAGATCGGCAGGTGGTGATCGCGGAAGGTCTCGCGGATCTTGACGCACTTGTCCTTGGTGATCTGGCCCGCCGAGAGATCGATATCCTTGAAGTGCATGTCGAGCTGCACGGTGTTGAAGTCGAGTGCCCGGATCTTCTTCGCCGTCTCTTCCAGCGCATAGGGGAAATAGCCGGTGAAAATACCTGTTTGCATCATGATGAGAATCCTCCCTCGTTATTCATGAATTGATGGAAATTTCGGAAAGCCTGACCGTGCGGCCTTCGTCGATCGACATGTAGCCGGCCTCGACCAGGGCCACGGTCTTGACGTTGTCGGCGACGGAGAGCGCCGGCGGCTCGCCGGATTTGACCGCATATTGCAGTTGCTCCATCACACCGACGAAGGCATGCGGGAACCACATCGTGTCCCATTTAGGCGTGACCCACTTGCCGCCGGTCGTCGTCTTCGAGGCATAGGTCAGCGTCGAGGGCGAACCGTCGGGCCAGCCGATGGTGCCCTGCGCCACACCGTCCGTGCCTTCGACGCGCCACTTGATGTAGATGTCGCTGTCGAACCCCTCTTCGCGCGGACCGGACCACACGTCCTCCATCGATACGGCCATGACGCCACTCGGGAAGGTCAGAGTCGAAACGGTGATGCCGTCCTTGTGGGCGAATGTCGTACGCGGGTCGGTGCGGGTCAGCGTCGTGATCGTCTCAGGGTCGCCGAACAGGAAGCGCAGCACGTCGAGATGGTGCACGCTCATATTGGACAGCGTCAGCCGGTCATAGTCCTCAAGGAAGGTCTGCCAGTGCGGAATGGCGCGCATCTCGATCGTCGCCAGGACCGGCGTGCCAAGTTCCCCCTTGTCGAGGATCTGCTTGAGTACGCGCATCGACTGGTCGTAGCGCATGTTCTGGTTGACCGAGAGGATCTTGCCGGCCTTGGCGGCGGCATCGCGCAGCTCGATGGCGTCCTCCAGCGTCAGCGCAAGCGGCTTCTGCGCAAGAACGCCCTTGATATGCGGCTGGGCGAGCGCCTTGCGGATCAGCTCCGGCTGTTGATCCGGCGGGAAGGCGATGTCGATGATGTCGATGGTGGGATCAGCGATCAGCGCATCCGGCGTGTCGTGTACGGTGGCGATGCCCCAGCGCTCGGCAACCGCCGCCGCCTTGTCCCTCGTGCGCGAGGCAATGGCGACGACCGGAAAGCCGGCCTCCTTGTAGGCCGCCAGATGGCATTCCGCCATGATCATGCCGGCGCCGATGCAGCCGATCTTGTAATCCCTCACCCGCACCTGCGGATCGGGCGCAAAACCCCTGGCTTCGCTCATGGTAACCTCCCGTTAGATATGCTCTTTCACAGGCTGACAGCCTCACCCGCCAGATTGAAGAAATGCGCTTTGATCGGATTGCAGCTCAGCGCCACCGCACTTTCCAGCCGTATATCTGGCTGGCCACGCATCAGCGCTTTCAATTTTTCCGCCCCGGTATCGACCGTTACCACGGTGTAGCCGCCGAGCGGTTCGATCTCGTAGACCGTGGCCGGCCGCCCCGGACGCGCATCGTTCCACGGCTCGACCTTGAGGTCTTCCGGACGCACGCCGACATGTGCGGCACCATCCGGAACCGTCTCGAGCGGCAGACTGATCGTGCCGTCCGCCATTTCTAGCGCCTTGCCGCGCACCGCGGGCAGGATGTTCATCATGGGGGCGCCGAGCAGGCGGGCGACATAACGGCTGACCGGGGTATCGTAGATGTCGGTCGGCGAACCGATCTGGCGGATCTCGCCCTCTTCCATGATCGCCATGCGATCGGCGATCGACATGGCCTCTTCCTGATCGTGCGTGACATAGATCAGCGTCTGGCCAAGATCGCGCTGGATACGCTTCAGCTCGACGCGAGTTTCCTCACGCAGCCTCGCGTCGAGCGCCGAGATTGGATCATCCATGAGATAGGCGACGGGATCGCGCACAAGCGCACGGGCAATCGCCACGCGCTGGCGCTCGCCGCCGGAAAGCTGCGACGGCGGCTTGTGCAACAGGTGCGAAATATGAAGCTTCGCCGTTACAGCTTCGACGCGCGCGCGGATCTTTTCTTCCGGCACCTTGCGCTCGACAAGCGGGAAACGGACATTCTCGCCCGCCGTCATATGCGGGAATAGCGCGAGGTTCTGGAACACCATCGCCACATTGCGGTCAGCAGGCGAGACCCGATTGACCGGCTTGCCGCCAATCAGGATTTCTCCCTCATCCGGCGTCTCCAGCCCAAGGATTAGCTTCAGGACGGTCGATTTGCCCGAAAGCGGCGGTCCGAAGAAGCAGAAGAACTCACCCGGCTGGATATCGAAGCTCGCATTGTTGACGGCAACCGTCTTGCCGAAACGCTTCGTGACATTGCGGAAGGAAATACCGGCCATGTTTTACACCTCCCGGATCGCGACGCCGGTCGCGGCATCGAACAGCCGGGCGAAGCCCGGCTCGACGGCGACATGGACGGTCTCGCCTGTCTGGACGGTGACATCATTGTCGAACACCGCCTTGACGCGTCGCTCTCCGTCACCGAAGTGAACGACCGTCCGCGCGCCTATGCGCTCGATGAAGGTGATGGGCATGGCAAGCCCCTGCCCCGCCCCGGCTAACACGACCCGTTCCGGGCGAAAACCGTAGACGACCTCACGCACGCCGCATGCCCGCGCGATTGCGGACAATGCGGGATCGAGCGGCGCGGTGACGCCGAGCGTCCCGAGATCAGCCACCAACCCCCGGTCGCTGTCGGCAAGCGTACCCTTGAGCAGGTTCATGCCCGGCGAGCCGATGAAATCGGCGACGAACAGATTGACCGGGTCGTTATAGACTTCCAGCGGCGTGCCGACCTGCTGCAGCACGCCATGATCCATCACTGCGATGCGATCCGCCATGGTCATCGCCTCGAGCTGGTCGTGCGTGACATAGACCATGGTCTGGCGGAACTGGCGCTGGAGATGCTTGAGTTCCGTGCGCATGACGGCGCGGAAGGCGGCGTCCACATTGGAAAGCGGCTCGTCCAGCAGGAAGATCGCCGGCTCGACGATGGCCGAACGGCCGATCGCCAGGCGTTGCAGGATGTTGACCGACAGCTTCACCGAGGGCTTGTCTAGCATCGGCGTCAGTTGAAGAAAATCGGCCATCGCCTTGACGCGGCGGTCGATTTCGGACGCAGGCGTTCCACGGACCTTCAGGCCGTAGGCCAGATTGTCGTAGACGTTCATATGCGTGAAGATCGCATAGTTCTGAAACACGAAACCGACGCCGCGCCGACCCATGGCAACCCCGTTCATGTCGCGGCCGTCGAAGGTGATGCGGCCTTCGCTCGGCTGTTCCATGCCGGCGATCATGTTCATGGTCGTGGACTTGCCGCAGCCGGAAGGCCCCAGTAGCGCCATGAACTCTCCATCGCGGATTTCGAGGTCCATCGTCTTCAGCGCCGTGAAGGACCCGAAGCGCTTGACCAGGTTTTCAAGGTGAATGGCGGTCATGGCTCAGGCCTCCTTCGCCGCGTTCATCCGGCTGATGGCAAGCGAGACGAGAATGGAAAGTGCAATCAGGATGACGAGCGCGATGGCCGCGACATATCCCCAGATCAGGTCCTGCTGCGTCACCTTGTAGATGTAGACGGAGATGGTTTCCGTCGCGACGCCCGGCCCGCCGCCCGTCATGATGTAGAGCGTGTCGAATATCTTGAAGTTCTCGATGACGCGGATCGACAGGGCGATAATGATGATCGTCTTCATCTTTGGTATGACGATGGTGCGGAAGCGCTGCGACCAGCTTGCACCCAACAACGTTGCCGCTCGCATCTGGTCCTCCGGTACGCCGACAAGGCCGGCAAGCAGGATGAGGAACATCAGCGGCGTCCACTGCCAGATATCGGCGATCATGACGGCGATCAGCGCCGTGCCGGGGCTCGACAACCAGGCGAGCGCGAAGGGCCGGCCGGTCAGCGTCGAGATGATATCGTTCACCGGCCCGCCGGACTGGAACAGCATGAAGAACATGTAGCCGGCGACCGCGGGCACGACCATCATGGGAATGAGCATGATTGAGTAAAACACCCGCTTGCCAGCAAAATTGTCTATGAAGAGGATGGCAAGGCCAAGTCCCAGCAGGAATTCCGCCGGTACGCAGATCAGCATCACCAGCGCGGTTCGGCAGAGCGCATCCCAGAAACGGCTGTCGATGGCAAGGTCGGTATAGTTGGCGAAGTTGTTCCAAAGTTCATAGGCTTGCCACCAGCCGATGCCATCGAGCGGCGACCAGTCGGTGAGGCTGATATAGAGCTGCATCAAGAGCGGAAAGACCGCGATGAAGAGCACCAGCAGCTGAGCCGGCAGCGTCAGTATCAGGCCAAGGCGGCGCCCACCATCTTCAATGCGGGTCTCGGGCGTCAACGGATCGCCAGTCACGGAGATTTTCTCCTCGGTTGCGAGCATGCTCATTGCTTGAGGGCCCCGAAGGTCAGGCCCCGCACCAGATGTTTCTGGATGGCGATGCCCATGATGACGGGCGGTATAGCGGCGATCAGGCCAAGTGCTGCCTTGGCGCCATAGAGCTGCCCGGTCATCGAGGACGACAGCGAGGCCATGTAGACTGGGATCGTCACCCATTCGCGTGTCGTGAGAAGAAGCGCGATCAGATAGTCCGACCAGTTCAGGATGAAGACGAAGAGCGCGGAACTGGCGAGCGCGGGGCGCATCATCGGCAGCGTGATCTTCATAAAGACGCGCAGGCGCGAGCAGCCTTCGACCAGCGCCGCGTCCTCGATTTCGCGTGGCATGTCGTCGAAGAAGGTCTTCATCAGCCAGAAGGCGAAGGGCAGCGTGACGATGCCGTAGATCAGCGCAAGCCCCCACCACGTATCGACGAGACCGAAGAAGGCCCACATGATCATGACGGGGATCATGACGGCCATAGGCGGAAAGAGCCTGAGCTGGATGAGTGCGAGCGGCAGGTTCTGGCCCGAACCGAAGCGCGACAGGCCGTAGGCACCGGCCGTGCCAGCCGTCATGGCGATCAGCGTGCCGAAGACAGCCGAGAGCAGCGACGCCAGGATCGGCTTGCCGGCGGTGCGGTCGAGCGCGACGATGAGATCGGACGTCGAAGTGCCGAAGATGAAGCGGAAATTGTCGAGTGTCGGACTCTTCGGCCACCAGGTCAGGTCGGCGCCGGCGGCGGACCATTCGGCAATCGGCTTGAAGGCCATCGAGGCCATCCAGAGCGTCGGGATGAGCGTGACCGCCAGCGCCAGAAGAATGGCGCCATAGCGGAAAATCTCGAAAGGCAGCGAGCGGTTCATGATCGCGAAGGTCACTTGTCGAAAGCGGTCAGAGGGCGCCGGGCGGATAAGCCGCCCGGCGGTCGGGTCATGTCGGCTCAGCCGGCCAGCGGATCGAGAACCGTCGGCCAGGCCTCCTTGTTCGACTTGATGGCTTCAAGCAGCTTGTCCTCGCCGGTGCGCCGCGCGATACGCTGCCATTGCCTCTCGGTATCGGCCATTGCCTCCTCCGGCGTCTTCGCCTTGGTGAGAGCGGCCATCAGGTTTTCGTCGAGTGCGTTGTGGAAGGCGGTCGCGCCGGGATAGTTGATCGAGGGTACGGTGCGCGCCACCGTCTCGCGCACGACATCCATGTGGTAGTCGTGGTAGGTCTCGCGCACGAGCGGATCGGCGAAGTTAGACAGCTGGAACGGATCGAAGTAGCCACCGGGATTGGCCGTCATCCACGAATAGATGCGGCTGGAGCCCAGCCATTGCAGCAGCAGATAGCAGACCTCCGGATGTTTGCTCTGCGCCGAGACCGAGGCCGACAGATTGAGCCACAGCACCGAGCGGCTGACGAGCTGGCCGCCGACATCACGGCCGGGCGGTAGCATGGAGCCGATCTTGCCGGTGACCTTCGAGCCCTCGTTCGCCTTGTTGTCGAGGAACTTCGGCAGATTGGAGAAGGCGCAGGTCATCGCCGCACCGCCCGAGGCGAAATTGCCGTACTGCTCCGGCCAGCCCCAGGAAATGGCATCCGGAGAATGATGGCTGAGCGACTCGACATATTCCTGGGTGGCGAGATAGCCCGCTTCGGAATTGATCAGCGCTTTGCCATCGTCGCCGAACAGGAACTGGTTGGGCGAGCCCATCGAGACGAAGCGCTGGTACCAGTTGGTATAGCCCCAACCCTGATTGCGCAGGTCCGTCGAGCCGAACAGACCCTTGTCCGGACGGTGGAAGAAGGCCGCAACGTCGGCATGCTCCTTCCAGGTGCGCGGCGGTGCCAGCGCGTAGCCGTACTTGTCTGAGAAGGCCTTCTTCTCGGCCTCGTCGTTGAACAGGTCGGTGCGGTAGTTCCAGGTCTGGAAGTCGCCGTCGAGCGATACGCCATAGGTCGAGCCGCGATACTGGTTGAGCAACGACACGCCCCTGGCGCCATTGACGTAACCGCGCTCCGGATCGTCCCATTCCGGCCTGTGGGTTGCGACATACTCGTCTAGCTTGATGATGCCGGCCGTCTCCGCGAGGTCGCCCAGACGGTTCCATTCCACCGCATAGATGTCGAACGCCCCGCCTTTGGTGGAGATGTCCTGCATCGTCTTGGTGAATTCCTGACCGTTCGGCACGCCGACAATGTCGAGCGCAATGCCGGTTTCCTTCTCCCAAAGCTCCTTGATGGACGGCGCACCGGCGGGGAAGGCCTGCGTCAGCTGGCCGATCGAACCGTCGGACAGGCCGAGTACGATACGTTCCGGTGCCTTGCCGGCGGCCTTCAGTGCCTTGGCAGCCTCAACGGCACGGCCTTCCGGCGTGTCGGCGCCGTACTGGTAGCGCTCAGCCCCTTCGAAGCCGGTCGGGCCGCCGATCATGCCAGACGCGAGCGCGTCGGCCGCAAAGGCCCGGCCTGGACGGATGAACTGCGGTGCAATGCCGATGGCAGCAGTCAATGCAAATGTCTTCGCGCCGGCTGCCAGAAGGCCACGGCGCGAGACCGTCAGAATCTCGCTCATTGATGTTCTCCTCCATGCCGAGAGGTCTCCTCACCCGTCAGCGTGACGAGTAATGGAGGGCGAAATGATGTATGTCAACATCAAAAGCAATCATATTACATCTTTTGGCTGCTACGTTTACGTGTTTGACGTTGAGCTTATCACCATTTGACGAGAAATGATGGAGTTCCCGACCATCGCTTCTGCGGTTTCTTGAGGAAAAGGCGTCGGGAATATGCGAACCATCTTGTATTTTCTTCGCAGAGAAATACATCATTTCCCATCATTTCTTGAAAGGACAGGCCTTGCGCTCGACATTGACGGACATCGCCCGTGAAGCCGGCGTCTCGCCGGCGACGGTGGACAGGGTCCTCAACAACCGTCAGGGCGTGCGGGAACGAACCCGCGACGCCGTGCTGGAGACGGCTCGAAAACTCGGCTATCTCGCCGCGCCATTTTCGGAGGCGGCTGAGACGACAGGAAAAATCCGGCTCGATTTCGTACTGCCGGCTGGCACGAACACCTTCATCGCCAATCTTCTGACGCAGATCGTCAATCAGGGCGCCCTGCAGGACGATCTCGACATCCGCATCCAGTCGATCGAGGGCTTCAATCCGGATACACTCGCTCGAACTCTGCACGCTCTGATTGGAGTAACGCAGGGCGTCGGCGTCATTGCCCTCGATCATCCGACGGTTCGTGAGGCCATGCGCGCACTCTCGCTTTCCGGCATGCCGATCGTCACGCTTGCCTCGGACATCCTCCACGTTCCCCGCACGGGCTATGTCGGCATCGATAACCGCGCGGCAGGCAGGCTTGCCGGCTATCTGCTCGGCCGGTTCCTCGGCCGCGGCACCAAGCGCAAGATCGCACTATTTGCAGGGTCCCTCTCCTATCGCGGCCACGAGGAGCGCGAAATGGGCTTCCGGCATGTCATCATGGAAGAGTTTTTCGACCTCGATATCGTCGAGTTGCGCGAAGTCCGCGACGACCGGCAGCGCGCCTATGAAGAAGCGGTCGCTCTGCTCAAGCGCCACCCAGATTTGTCAGGGATTTACAATATCGGCGCCGGCAATGCCGGTATCGGGCAAGCCTTGCAAGAGGCGGGCATGGCTTCCTCCGTCATCTTCGTTGGTCACGAGCTTACGGAAAGCACCAAGCGCTTCCTTCTCGACGGCACCATTGATGCCGTTATAGACCAGAACCCGCGCGTGGAGGCGCGCGAAGCCATCTCTGTGCTCAAGAACACCATCCTTGGTCGAAAACTGGAACACCATCCTCCACGCCTTCAGGTCATCTTCCGGGAGAACATTCCGGAATCCTGAACGAAGAGCGCTGGGGCGAATCGACATTCACCGTAGCCAGATCATTGCAGCGACGAGATAGACGAAGCCCTCGAAGTGAATTGTGCGGCGGTCGTAACGTATTGCGAAACGATGGCAGTGTTTCATTCGGTTGAAACAACGCTCGATGCGGTTGCGGTGTTTGTAGAGGGCTTCCTCTGCGGGACGACCGCCTCGGCTCCATGTCTGTGATCCTATCCCGCAAGGCATTGCTATCATAGGCTTTGTCCGCCAGAACGGCATCTCCGCGCTGGGTCACAGAAGAGCCTGGGCTTGCGTGATGTCCCCAACTTGATCAGCCATTGTTCATCATTCAACTCATACCACTTCATACCCACGCAAACGCCTCCGTGGTTCAACACAGGGCTCTATGACTCAGCGATCTCGTGATTTCGGAATCCTGAATGTCGATCGGTGCCACCGCTTTCAACACCAGCGCTCGTCAGCAGGCCAAGCATACACGAGCATTCCTATCGGATCACACAATGGTGAAGGAAATGCCGACTATTCTTGCCAAAAGGGCCCGCTTCCAGGCTAAACTGCGAGCTGTCAAGCAATCTCGCGCGCCAAGGAAAGCACGTCATCTGCCATCATCGGATCGGTCGATTTCGAACGCGTGTGAGAAGCATTTAGCCGCCGAGCGACGATATCGTGGTTGAGCCACAGCACAGGACCGGAGGGCTCCGAGGATTCGCCGAAGATAAGCTGCCCGGTCGCCTCCACCACGAGACCGCTCAGGAGATCACCGAGCATAAACTTGCTGTCCCGGTGCATTTGGGTGATTTCATTTGATGTTCCGATTGTCAGATCGGCCTGGGCTTGACTGTTTGCCATTGGCCAGGCCGAGAAATCATAGAACGGACGCATGACCTCGCTGGCCTGCATATCGGTGATCTTGTGGAAAACGTCCTCCATGGTCAGGCCATCTGCCAAAAGTGCCTGACCGGCCTGCCACTGCTCGTCGGCCCACCCGCCTCCATTTTCCTTTTTCAAGGCGAGCAAAAGTGGGATCAGCGGCAGCTCGATCCCCGTGAACACGTCGGACGAATTGGTGCGGATTTCGGGGCAATTGTAGACGGTTGCCTTGACTCCCGCCGCCCAAGCCTGCTCAGCAATGCTCTCAAGCCGCATCTTGGCATACCCTTGGGTGTAGTTGGTGTATGTCTGCCAACGGTAGCTTCCATCGATCAGTACTGCCGATCCATGGTAACCGTATGCCGTGTAGCGGACCTGACCGCCCGAAGCTTCTACCCGTCCACGGATCGCCGCGCTGAGATCTATGAGATGGCGAAATGTGTTGGCTGATACGTCATCAAAGTTCTGCAGGATGAGCTTGCCCATGTCGCTGTCCAGCAACGTCTGCGACGACATGTGGCGTGGTCCGGTCCCCTTGTATATCCGATTGGCGACGACCAAAAACACCTTCGCTTTTGGGATGCCGCCAGCCATTGTGTGTGCAAAGAAGACATTGCGGCCGGCAGCGACCATTCCGTCGAGGACGGCCATGGCTTGCGAAAGAGCTTCCGTAAAACGAGCCGTGGCTATATCGCGGCATTGCTCTACGTAATCCCAGTCGACTTTGTCGGTTTGCCAGCTTTCAAGCGTCATCTTGGACAGGAGGTCGGTTGGCGTAGGACCTCCAGCGGGTGCATCAAGGTCGAAACCAGCCATGAGCGGGATGTTGATGATTTTGCCGCCCAGCCGTTCTTCGGCGACAGCCAGTTCGTCGGCATCAAGCGGCCGCAACACGTTGTTTTCATCGCGTCGCCCAACGGTGAACCCCACGATCTGCATTCCGGCCCGTCGGGCTTCGTCGAGAAGGCCGGTGGCATATCCACGACCGAACAATTCGCCGAAGAGAACGAAAACGTCGCCTTTTCGAAATACAGTGTTCTCGGAGATGCGCGTCAAAGCGATCGGTTTATCCATGCTGCATGCTCTCTGATTCGTATTGTCGAGCAATGGCTCAGACATCTTTCACTATGGAATGCCCGCACTCGCGGGCAATAGGAACTCATTTTCGGTGACGGTTCATTTCAAAACGTGAAGTCGCTTCCTGATATTCTTCAAGTTTAGTGAGATGCTGAAGCAGCGAACGAATGGCCAAAGCAGCCTTGCGACGCATTCTGGGCCAAAACACCATCTGGCCTGATGCGCGTTACCATCGCCGAATGAACGCCTTCTGGGCGTCTCACAACGTCGATGCCTTCATGTTTCCGCTCCTTTCCCAGCGGGAAAATTACGGCTGAAAACTCAAGTTATGAACGGTCCAGCTTTTCGCAATCAGAGCGCCAGATCGACCAACTGCGGGAGGCGATGCCGGACGGGGCGACGCGTGATCATGAGAGCGTCTCATTCTCTGTCATTTGCCCAGTTGCTCGCTACACATGAAGTGAGTATCGAGGACGAAGTGAATCTGGGAATACCGCACCGCATGAGCGAAGATTGGGGACATTTCGACGAGGACCTGGAGCGCGCCCGTGTCGCATGGCTCTATTTCATCGGCGGGCAGACCCAGCAGGAAATCGCCCAGCGAATGAACATCACGCGGCTGAAGGTCAACAAGATCATCGGCCAGGTGCGCGAATCCGGCTTCGTGCAGGTCAATGTCAGCCTGCCGCTCACCGACTGCATCGAACTCGCCGAAAAAGTTTCCGCCCGCTACGGCCTCGTCGACGCCATCGTGGTGCCGGATCTCGACGATTATCTCGAGCAGAAACGGGTGATTGGTGAGGCGGCCGGCTCGCTTGCCAGCGACCTGATCGAAGGCCGCGACATGGGCGTCGGCATCGGCTCGGGTCGAACCCTGAGCTTTGCCGTGCGCAGCCTGCGGGCAAAACCGAAATCGGAAAGCTGGGTCGTCGGCCTCACCGGCGGCGTCACCAGCGGCTCGGCCACCAACACGTTCGAGGTGGCAACCGCCTTTGCGCGTGCGCTCGGCGTCGAATGTCACTATCTGACGGCGCCAATCTATTGCGCCAATCCCGAAAGCCGCAACGCCCTACTGCTCAACGACGAGCTGACGGACGTGCTAGCGCGCACCGAGATCGCCGATATCGGCATCGTATCCTGCGGCGCGCTGGCGCAGGATACATCGCTGACGCAGATCCGCGTGGTGAAGGACAATCTCGACACGGTGCTGAAGCGCGGTGCGGTTGGCGAATTCATGGGCTGGTTTCTCGATGCGCGCGGCCAGGCGATCGATCATTTCCTCAACGACTCGATCATCGCGCTGCCGCCGGACAAGCTAAAGCTGAAACCAATTTCCGTGCTGGTTTCCGGCGGTATTCGCAAAATCCCGATCATCCGGGCGATCCTGCGCGCCGGCTATGTCAACCGGCTTGTCACCAACGAAGGTGTCGCGCGGGCCCTGCTGCAAGGCCCGCGCTGAGCATTCAATCAGGCAAGCGCCTTCTGAAGTGCAGCCGTCATGGCGCGCAGTGTCACGAACGTCGACGCCGCACCGGGGTCGATATGGCCAACCGAGCGCTCTCCAAGCTTCGCCGAGCGGCCACGGCGTGATTCCAGTGCCGCCGTCGCCTTCATGCCAGCCTCGCCGCCGCCGCGCGCGGCAACCAGCACGTCCAGCGCGGAGCCGCCGTCCTTCGCCACCGCTTGGCCGGCTTCGACCGCCGGCACCCAGGCGTCGATCATCGTCTTGTCGCCGGGATCAGCGCGGCCGCGATCGCGAATGCCCTGACAGGCGGCACTCAGCCATTCGGCCATGCCCGCACCATCGAGGTTGAGGCGGTGGCTGACGGCCGTGCCGGCGCGCAGGAACGCGGTGGCGTAGAGCGGACCGGAGGAAGCGCCGACAGCATCGAGGAAGGCCTTCGCCATGCGCTTGCAGATGCCCTCGATCGTCTCGTCATCCTGGCTGTCTTCTAGCGCGCTCTGTACGGCTTTCCAGCCGATCTCCATCGTCACACCATGGTCGCCGTCGCCGATTACGCCGTCGAGTTCGGAAAGCCAGTTCTTCTCCGCGATGATCTCGTTGCCGACGGCATGCATCATCATCTTGAAGATGACAGGCGTGACGTCGCCTTCGGTCAGAAGCTCGCGCGGCTTTTCCTGTGCGGCTGCCGTGCTCTCGGCAGCCTTGACGGCCTTGCGGCTGCGCGCGGCAATGCCGTCGGTCTTCTCGAAGGCGCCGACGACGAGGGCCGGCGTGCGGCAGGGATGATCGAGAAGCGCCTGCAACGTGTCGTCGAGCTTCATCAGCGTAACGGAGGCGCCGGCCATTTCCAGCGAGGTGGCATATTCACCGACCCAGGAGGCATGGATTTCGATATCCAGTGCATCGAGCCGCTGCTTGACGCGGCGGAAGATGAGGTAGAGCTCGATCTGCGACGTGGCGCCGAGACCGTTAACGAGAACGGCAACGCGCTCGCCCGCCTTCAGGCCAAGCTCCTTGATGACGGCATCGACCAGTTCGTCGGTCACCTCGTCCACCGGCGCAAGCTTCTGGCGGCGGATGCCGGGCTCGCCATGGATGCCCATGCCGATTTCCATCTCGTCGTCACCGATTGTGAAGTTCGGCTTGCCGGTCTGCGGCAGCGAGCACGGGCTGAGCGCCACACCCATCGAGCGGGTCGCCTCGTTCGCTGCCTGCGCCAAGGCTTCGACGCGCGCCAACGGCTCGCCGAGATCGGCGGCGGCACCGGCGACCTTGAAGACGAAGAAGTCGCCGGCAATGCCGCGGCGTTCGGATTTGCGCTCGATCGGGGCGGAAGCAACATCATCGGCAACCGCGACATGGCGCACGGCGATACCGGCCTGTTCCAGCTCTTCCGCGGCCATGGTGAAGTTCAAGACGTCGCCGGTATAGTTGCCGTAGAGCATGACGACACCGACGCCGCCATCGACGGCGCGGGCGGCTTCGACGATGTGTGACGGCGAGGGGGAGGCGAAGACGTTGCCGACGGCGGCGGCATCGGCAAGGCCGCGCCCCACATAGCCGGCAAAGGCCGGCTCATGGCCGGAGCCGCCACCGACGACGATGCCCACCTTGCCATCCCGCGGGCCATCGACGGCGACGACGGCCCGTCCGGTAGACCCTTCCACGCGCAGCATGTCCGGATGCGCGCCGACCATGCCTTCGATCAACTCCGCGATGATGTTTTCCGGCGCGTTGATCAGCTTCTTGGTTTTGACTTCCTGGTTCATTTTCTTGTCTTTCGTCAGATCGATGCGGCGGCTTGCGTCAAGCGTCACGGCGCAGATAACGGCGGGAAATGGCGTCGAAGGAAATGGCGAGCACGACAATCGCGCCCGAGACGATGCCCTGCCAATAGGGAGAGACGCCGAAGAGCACGATGATGTTCTCGATGATGGCGATGATGCCGGCACCGAAGATCGCCCCGATCGGGCTGCCGATGCCGCCCGTCGTGGCGACCCCGCCGATGACGGAGGCGGCGATCGGCGCCAGAACCCAGGTATCGCCGATCGACGGCTGGGCGGTGCCGAGGCGCGCGACCATCAGAACGCCCGCCAGTCCGGCGATCGCGCCGGCCACGCCGAACACGAGAAGGCGTATCTTGTCGACCTTGATGCCGAGCATGCGCGCACCGGCCTGGTTGTTGCCGATCGCATACATGTAGCGGCCGAACGGCGTCTTCAGCATGACGAAGGTGGCGAAAGCCAGCGCCACGAGCATGATGAGGAAGGGGACCGGCACGCCAAGCAGGTCGCCACGGCCGAGATAGTGCACGTCCTTCGGAATGCCGGTGATTGCGACGCCGCGCGTCAACACCAGGTTTGCCCCGCCGAAGATGCCGGCCGTGCCGATGGTGAGCACCAGCGAATGCAGCCGCAGCACCGTCACCAAGAGGCCGTTGAGAAGGCCGAGGCAGCCACCGAGCAGGATCGCCAGCAGCATGGCCGAATAGGGCTCGAAGCCGAGCCGCACCATCAGGATTCCGGAGATGACGCCGCACAGGCCGCCGATCACGCCGAGCGAAAGATCGAGTTCGCCCAGCACCATCAGCATGGACTGCGCAATGGTGATCAGGCCGACGAAGGCCAGCCCGCGCGCGATGACCGACAGGTTATAGGGCGTAAGGAAGTAGGGAGAGACCAGCGCGGACAGCGTGAAGATGACCGCCAGCGCGACGAAGACGCCGGCAATCGGGCTGCGCGCCAGATGCGCGAGGGCGCTGGTTTGCGTGGAACTAGTGTGCATGGGCTTTCGCCTCCGTGCCGAAGATGGCGCCTACGAGGGTTTCATTGCTGGTGTTCGTGGTGTCGAACTCGCCGGTGATGCGGCCATGGTGCATGGTCACGATGCGGCTTGCGCATTTCTTGAGTTCGTCGAGTTCCGAGGAGACGAGAATGACGCCTACGCCCTCCTCGGCCAGACCCTTCATGATCTTGTAAATCTCGGTCTTGGTGCGGATGTCGATGCCCTTGGTCGGTTCGTCGAAGATCAGCACGCGCGGCCGCGTCGCCATCGCCCGGCCGATGATGGCCTTCTGCTGGTTGCCGCCGGAGAGCTGCGAGATGCGCTTGCCCATGCCGGAGGTGCGGATGCCGTAGTCGTCGATGATCTTCTGCACCGCCTCCCGCTCGCGGCCGCGGCTGATGCCGAACGAGCCCTTGGTCAGCGAGAGGATGGAAATGCCGATGTTTTCGCGCAGCGACAGCAGCGGGAAGATACCGTGATGCTTGCGCTCCTCCGAGAGGTAGAGCATGCCGCCGCCGACCGAGGCGGATGTGTCGTTCAACGCCCAGGGCTTGCCGTCGACCGTCACTGCACCCGCCTTGGCTTTCAGGAAGCCGAAGACCGTCTGCATGACTTCCGAGCGCCCGGCGCCGACGAGCCCGGCAAAGCCGAGAATCTCGCCACGGCGCAGGGTAAAACTGACATCGTGGAAACGGGCGCCGGAAAGCCCGCGCACATCCATGATCGTGTCGGTAGCAGGCCCTTGCGGGCGAAAATGTTCGTCGAAGGCGAGGTCCCGGCCGGACATGGCACGGATCAGGTCCGCTTCGCCGATGTCCATAATCCGGCCACTTTCGACCTTCTCGCCGTTGCGCAGCACCGTGTAGTCGTCGCCGATCGCAAAGACCTCGTCCATCTTGTGGCTGATGAAGACGATAGCGTGGTCGCGGTCGAGCAGGCCGCGGATGACCTTGAAGACCCGATCCACCTCGACGCGCGTCAGTGACGAGGTCGGCTCATCGAGAATGAGGACCTTCATGTCGGCATTGGTGCAGGCGCGTGCGATCTGCAGCAGCTGCTGGTCGGAGACGGAAATGTTGGCGACCAGTGCGCGCGGATCGGCCTCGATGCCGAAGCGTTCGAGATAGGTCCGGGCTTCCTCGACGAGCGCACCGCGATTGACGAGACGCCCGCCATGCCCTGTCCGTTCGAACGGCATGAAAAGGTTTTCCGCAACGCTCATCTGCGGGAAGAGATTGAGCTCCTGCGGCACATAGGCGACGTTCTTGTAGAGGCTCGCATCCTCTGCCGGGTCACGCCCGTCGATCAGCACCTGGCCGCGTGAGGGTCGGTCGGTGCCGGTAAGGATCTTGACGAGGGTGGATTTGCCCGCACCATTCTCGCCGGCGAAAATGTGCGTGCGGCCGAGTTCGATCGACAGATCGACCCCGTCGAGGGCGGTCACGCCGGGAAAGTCCCGGCCAAGGCCGCGGGTTTCGAGATAAGCCATGGGATACCTGCGCGCAGGATGAAGACAGAAGAGGCGCGGGAAAACCCGCGCCTCGCGGCAATCCGGTTTCTGCCGGATCAGCCGCCGACGTTTTCCTTGGTGAGAAACGCGTTGCCGGTGTCGAGGTAACCCGGCACCTTGGCGCCCGTTGCCTGCGCCCAGAGCAGCATGACCGACCAGTAGCCCTGCAGTTCCGGCTGCGAGGCGGAGGAGCTGTCAGCGACGCCATCGCGGATCATGTCGAGCATTTCCGGAAGGTTGTCGAGACCGACGAGGGTAACCTTGCCCTGCTTGCCGGCTTCGACGATCGCCTGGCCGATACCGATCGGGCCAGCGGCGTCGGACGCGACCCAGCCTTTGAGGTTCGGGTTTGCCTGCATGATGGCGGCGGCCTGCTGCTGCGCCGTCTCGATGCTGTCATTGTCGATGCCTTCGGCAACGACCTTGATGCCCTTGTGTTCGGCAAAGACCTGGCGGTGGCATTCGGCGCGGATCGAATGGTTCGGCGCGGTCGGCACGCCCTGCATGATGGCGACTTCACCTTCACCACCGAGAACCTCGACGAGGCGGCGGGCCGCGATCTTCGCCTGCTCGCAGAAGTCGGAACCGATATAGGGGATCGCCATGCCTTCCGGCGGGATCGAATCGAAGATCACCAGCGGAATCTTCTGGTTCTGCGCTTCTTCGAGCGAGGCGCGGTTGCCCGAAGGGTCGAGCAGGTCGAGCGCGAGGCCGTCGGGCTGCGTCGCGAGCGCGCTGTCGATGATCTGGTTCTGCTGGACGACGTCGGCGGACTGCGGTGCCGAATAGATGACTTCAACGCTCGAGCCGGTCTGCGCCTTGATCGCGGCAGCGGCGGCCTGTGCGCCTTCGTTCACCTTGTCGAACCACGGATGCACGACCTTCGGCACGACGACGAAGCGATAGCTGTCCTTCTTGGTGGTTCCGGCAGCGTCCTGCGCCGAAGCGACGACGGGCAAAGCGAATGCGGCGGCGCACGCCAGCAGCATGGCAAGTTTCTTCATGATGACCTCCCTTGGAGCAGGCGAAATTTCCTCCCGCCTGAGTGATGGAACGAGGGCTTTGTATCGGGGGCTTGCTCCCAAAACCCACGCGGCAATGGATACATATGTAATAAAAAAAATACAAGAGTAAATTTGAGGATGCATCGAATACCCAAACTTCGGGGACAGATGCGTGGAAACCACGATGATGATCACCATCGGCCTCGTGGTACTTTGGAATACTACCAATCGCTCGACTGGAACGAACAGGCGCTCGGCGCCATCCGCGTCGCGTCTTCTTCGGGAACGCTCGTGCCGCTTTCCAGCTTCGCGACGATCACGCGCAGGGCAGGGCCGGTCACCGTCAGCCAGGCCGGCCAGCTGACCGCCGTCACGCTGTCGTTCAACCTTCCCGCCGGCGTTTCCCTCGGCACGGCGACCGCCCGGATCGATGCGCTAAAGCGGGAGATCGCCCTGCCCTCGACGGTGACGACGAGCTATGCCGGCGCCGCGCGGGTCTTCCAGCAGGCCAGCGACAATACGGGCCTGCTAATCGCCGCCGCCGTGCTGACGATCTATATTGTGCTCGGCGTGTTCTACGAGAGCCCGGTGCATCCGCTGACCATCCTGTCCGGTCTGCCCTCGGCCGCCTTCGGCGCGCTGCTGGCATTGAAGCTCTGCAGAATTGACCTCTTCGTCATCGCCCTGATCGGGCGCCTGATGCTCATTGGCATTGTAAAGAAGAACGCCATCATGATGGTAGACGTTGCCCGGACCCTGCAACGAGATGAAGGACGCCCGCCCATCGAGGCCATTCACGATGCCGCCGTCAGGCGCTTCCGGCCGATCATGATGACGACATTCTGCGCGCTGCTCGGGGCCGTGCCGATCGCGGTGGGCACGGGCGCGAGTTCTGAATTGCGCCAGCCGCTCGGCATTGCCGCCATCGGCGGCCGATTGTCAGTCAGGCCCTCACACTGTTCATGACGCCGGCCATCTTCGTCGAGATCGAAAGGTTGTTCGATCTGCTGAAGTCGCTTCTGCCGAAAGTTCGGGCGAAAACCGCAACCGCATAACCGGTGCAGCCGGAGAAAGTCGGACCAAATGAATTTGCCGGATAGCGCCGAGATCGACCACCGCAACATCGATATGTCGCAATCGCCAAACACATTTCGGCGAACTTTATACACCGCAAGTCTTCGCCGAAAAATCCAGCCGCCGACAGGAGAACGGAATGAGCAATGAAGGGGGATCGACCTACCCCCGGGGGATAGCTGCGCGTTGGACGTCGAGTGCCAAAAGTGGCGTCGGCACCGCTCTTTCGTCGGCGAGCCGTGTCTGGTTCACTGTCAGCCACGGCATTCTCAACGAGATCTACTATCCGCGGGTGGACCGCGCCTGCACGCGTGATCTCGGCCTGATCGTCACGGGTCCCGAGGGCTATTTCTCCGAAGAGAAGCGGCACGCGCAGCACCTGATAGAACCCGTCGAAAATGGCGTTCCCGCCTATCGCCTGAGCAATATCGCGATGGACGGCGCATATCGGATCGAAAAGCGTGTCCTGACGGATCCGGTGCGCCCTTCCGTGCTGCAGGACATCGTCTTCACGCCTCTCAAAGGCCAGCTCGGCGACTATCGTGTCTACGTCTTGCTCGCTCCGCATCTTTTCAACTGCGGCATGGGCAACTCGGCCTGGATCGGCGACTACAAGGGAACACAGATGCTGTTTGCGACCGGCCGCGACGGCATTTCGCTGGCACTCGCATCGTCCCTGCCCTGGCTATCCAGTTCGGCCGGATATGTCGGGGTATCAGACGGCTGGCGGCAGCTTGTGAACCAGGGCATGCTCGAGCCCGGCCAACTGCGTGCCGATGAGGGCAATGTATCGCTCACCGGCGAGATCGGTTTCTCACAAGAAAACGACCGGGTGTTTCTCTCCCTCGGGTTCGCTGGCGAGCCGGAAGAGGCAGGCTACAACGCGCTCGCCAGCTTGATGGCTGGTTTCGACGCGGCGGCAAGGCCTTATGTGTCCGGCTGGCGGACCTGGCAAGCCAGCCTGGAGAAACTCGACAGAATTGCCGAGAGCGGGAGGAATATCTACCGCATCAGCACCGCCGTTCTTGCGACCCATCGCTCCTCCGCCTTTCCCGGCCCGGTCGTCGCCAGCCTGTCCATCCCCTGGGGTTTTAACAAGGGGGACGACGATCTCGGCGGATATCACCTCGTCTGGCCGCGCGACCTTGTTGAGACGGCGGGCGGCTTCCTGGCGGCGGGAGCCCGCCAGGAAGCCGTCGAAATTCTCTCCTATCTGCGTACTATCCAGGAGAGCGACGGACACTGGCCGCAAAATGCCTGGCTGGATGGAACCGCCTACTGGGACGGTATCCAGATGGATGAATGCGGTTTTCCGATCCTGCTTGCAGACGCACTTCGCCGAAACGGCGCGCTGCCGCGTGATAGCCTCCCCTCCTTCCTGCCGATGATCGAAGGGGCGGCCGGCTACATCTCCCGCAACGGCCCGATTACCGGCGAGGACCGGTGGGAGGAGGATGCGGGATATTCGCCCTTCACGCTGGCGGTAGAGATCGCCGCGCTGCTCGCCGCTGCCGATTTTCTGGAGGATTGCGGCAAACCCGCCATGGCGACGTATCTGCGCGAGACCGCCGACGCTTGGAACGACCAGGTCGAGCGCTGGACCTATGTGAACGGCACGGATATCGCGACCGCTCTCGGCATCGACGGCTACTACGTGCGTATCGCACCTCTGGATATCGCCGACGCCTCGTCCGCCTCCCGCGGATACGTGCCGATCAAGAACCGGCCGCCTGGCGATACGGACCGGTTTGTTGAACAGATCGTTAGCCCCGATGTGCTCGCGCTCGTCCGCTTCGGTCTGAGATCGGCGGACGACCCGCGCATCGTCAATACGGTCAAGGTCATCGATGCGCATCTGCGCTGCGACCTGCCGCAAGGCCCGGTCTGGTACCGCTACACTGAGGACGGCTACGGCGAGCACGAAAACGGCGCCCCCTTCGACGGCACAGGAAAGGGCCGGCCGTGGCCGCTGCTGGTGGGTGAGCGCGCCCACTACGAACTGGCGGCGGGGCGCAGACAAAGCGCCGAAAGCCTGCTCGCCACCTTCGAGGCCTGTGCGGGACACGGCGGCCTGTTGCCGGAGCAGGTTTGGGATGGTGACGACCTGACGGATCGGGAACTTCTGCGTGGCGGCCCGACGGGAAGCGCCATGCCGCTCGTGTGGGCGCATGCGGAATATATCAAGCTGCTGCGCTCGCTGCGCGATGACGCCGTTTTCGACATGCCGCCGCAAGGGCCGAAGCGTTATATCGCCGACAAGACCGGTTCAACGCTGCGGACCTGGCGCTTCAACAATAAGATCCGGTCCATGCCGGCGGGAAAGACGCTGCGGCTGGAGTTGCCGGCGCACGCCATAGTGCATTGGAGCACGGACGGCTGGGCCAACAGCCATGACGATGCCACCCGCGCAAACGACTTCGCCATCCACCTGCTCGACCTGCCGGTCGGGGATCTGAAATCTGGACAGACCATCATGTTCACCTTCTTCTGGCCGGACGGTGGCAATTGGGAAAATATCGACTTTTCCGTCGCGGTCGTCCCGCCGGACATGCCTTGAAGAAACTCAGCTTCGTCGAAAGGACACGTTATGCAGATCGGAATGATGGGACTTGGCAGGATGGGCGCGAATATGGTGCGGCGCCTTTTGCAGGACGGCCATGAGTGCGTCGTCTACGACATCAACCCTGCGAGCGTCGCGGCCCTCGTCGCCGAAGGTGCCACCGGCACCGCCTCGATGGAGGAATTCGTCGCCAAGCTCAGGAAGCCGGCCTGCGCCTGGCTGATGTTGCCTGCGGCGATCACCGGTGCAAATGTCGACAAGCTCGCCGCCTTGATGGAGGCTGGCGACATCATCATCGACGGCGGCAATTCCCACTATCACGACGACGTTGACAAGGCCGAACAGCTGCGAGCCAAGGGTATCGACTATGTCGATGTCGGTACGAGCGGCGGCGTGTGGGGCCTGGAGCGTGGTTATTGCCTGATGATCGGCGGTCCGGACGCGGCCGTACATCATCTCGATCCGGTGTTTGCGACGTTGGCTCCGGGCAATGCGGACGCGGCGCCGGTTGTCAGCGAAGGCATGCGCACGGCGCACCAGGGTTATCTCCACTGCGGCCCGAGCGGTTCCGGCCATTTCGTCAAGATGGTCCATAACGGCATTGAATACGGCATGATGGCGGCCTATGCCGAGGGCATGAGCATCCTGAAGGCCGCCAATGCGGGCAAAAGGTTGCGTGATGCCGATGCCGAAACCAGCCCACTGCCAACCCCGCAATATTACAAGTTCGACATCGACCTGGCGGCGGTATCGGAAGTCTGGCGGCATGGCAGTGTCATCAGTTCCTGGCTGCTCGACCTAACGGCCGATGCCCTGAAACAGGACCCGGAGCTTTCGGCCTACGGCGGCAGGGTTTCCGATTCCGGCGAAGGACGCTGGACGCTAAAGGCGGCGATCGATACAGGCATTCCCGTGCCGGTCCTGTCGTCAGCGCTGTTCCAGCGGTTCAATTCGCAGGGCGAATCACTCTACGCCGACAAGCTTCTGTCAGCCATGCGCTTCGCCTTCGGTGGTCACCATGAGAAGCCGAAAATCGGCAAATGAGCGTTCTTGAACCGAGGAAGCGAACGTGACCGAAACCGGATCCGACAGCGCGCAAGATGCCAGCGGAATCGCCTGGTGCTTTCTCGTTCGCGTCCTTGACGATACCTCCGCATCGCACATCTACCGGCCGCGCACCTGGGGGCCGACCGGGGCGACGGCGAAGTTCGCACCTGTAAACGCCTAGGTCGGGGCCGTACAAATGAGCGATGGAGAACCAATGTCACAGCAATGTCCAAACGTTCCGCCGGAAAACCAGACGATCGTTCTGGCCGTGGACATTGGCGGCTTGCACGTGAAAATCCTGACGAACGCACCGGATGCAAAGCCCTTGCGGATGGATTCCGGGCCGAAGATGACGGCAAACCAGATGGTCGATGCCGTGAAGACCCTCGCATCAGGGCTTTACTACGACGTTGTGTCGATCGGTTTTCCGGGGCCGACCCGTACCAACAAGGCGCTTCTGGAACCGGTGCATCTTGGAAAGGGCTGGCTTGACGCCGATTTCGCGGCCAGCTTCGGCAAACCCGCAAAACTCGTCAACTTTGCGCTGATGCAGGCCATCGGCAGTTATAGCGGCGGACGCATGTTGTTCCTTGGGCTCGGCACGGGGCTCGGAGCAGCCTTGGTTCTGGAGAACGTCGCGCATCCGCTGGAACTCGCCCATATGCCCTATCGCAAGAGCCGCAGCTTCGAAGACTATGTCGGCGAGGCCGGTCTCAAGCGTCGCGGCAAGAAAAAATGGCGCGCAAGCGTATTCGACGTCGTCGAAAAGCTGCAAGCCGCGATGCTCCCCGACTATATCGTCATCGGCGGCGGCAACATCGAAATGCTGGACGAGTTGCCGAAGAACTGTCGGCGCGGCGGCAACCTCCACGCCTTCGAAGGCGGCTTCCGACTCTGGCAGGACAAGATTGTCTTTGCCTAGTGCAATTCCAGCAAAGTGCGAAACAGTACAGCGCCCAGGATTGCGTCAGCAAAAAGAGATAGAGTGCCTTCGCCCTTGGGACAAAAGCGGGACCGCTCCGAGGTCGTTTCATCGAGAACGAATGGCTTGAAAACAGGTTGAGGCAGGCTAGGTTGCGTCCAGAAGCATTGTTGATATGGCGAGCTTCAAGGCCTCACGCCCCGTGATTGGCCGTTTCCATTCCACTACGGGAAAGGCTTGATGAGCGGCTTTCGGAGACTTTCGGACGCGGCGCTGGTCCTTCGGCTCCAACGGGCGGCCTTCTCTTATCTGATAGACTATGCCGACGAGCACACAGGCCTTGTCGCGGATACGTCGCGTCCCGGCTCACCCTGCAGCATTGCAGTGGTCGGCCTTGCCTTGTCGGCCTATCCCGTCGCGGTGCAAAACGGCTGGCTGTCGCGCGCGCAGGCCGTCGACCGGACGCTGCGGGTGCTGCGGTTCCTGCATGATGCCTCCCAAAGCGAGGCGCCCGACGCCACGGGTTACAAGGGTTTCTTCTATCATTTTCTCGATATGAAGACCGGTAGGCGCGTCTGGCAGTGCGAACTGTCGCTCATCGATACCGCGCTGCTCATGGCCGGTGTGCTGGTGGCGGCCGGCTATTTCGACCGCGGCGGCGAGGAAAATGAAATCCGCGATCATGCCGATGCGCTCTATCGTCGTGTTGATTGGCACTGGGCGCAAAATGGTACTTCCGGCCTTTCGCAAGGGTGGAAACCCGAATGCGGGTTTCTCCACTATGGCTGGGAGGGCTACAACGAGGCGCTGATCCTGTATGTCCTCGGGCTCGGGTCGCCGACCTTTCCGCTGGCGGCCGGCTGCTATGAGACATGGAGCCTCACCTATCAGTGGGAGAACCTCATGGACCGGAACGTGCTCTATTCCGGCCCGCTCTTCACGCATCTGTTTTCGCATGCGTGGATCGACTTCCGCGGTATCCGCGACGCTTTCATGCGCGAGAAGAACAGCGATTATTTCGAGAATACCAAAAGCGCGATCGCTATCCAGCGTGAATACTGCGAGCGCAATCCTTACGCTTTCGCGGGCTATAGCCGCGATTTCTGGGGCGTGACGGCAGGAGACGGACCATCGGTCGCAGCATTGCGTCAGAGCGGGTGGGACCGCCGGTTCTTTGGCTACATGTCGCGTGGCGTACCCTACGGCCCAGACGACGGCACGATCTCTCCGTGGGCGATGCTCGCGACTCTGCCCTTTTCGCCGGAGGCGGCGCTTTCCGGCACGCGCCGCCTTCTCGAATGCTATCCGCAGGTTTGCTCCAAGGACAGGTTCTCCAGCGGCTTCAACCCGACGCTGAGCAGGGATGCGGGTGGATGGTTGTCAGAGGGTTGGTACGGGCTCGACCAGGGTCTTCTTGCCATGTCGCTCGAAAATCACCGGACCGGCCTGATCTGGGAGATCATGCGCGGTTGTGGATACATACGCGACGGTCTTACGCGAGCCGGGTTCGAAGGCGGATGGTTATAGACATGCAACCGATTAAACCGCGGGCTTGGCCCGATGATGACGCTCTCTTCCTACGGCGCGTGCGGCCGCCGGACTGGCGCGATCCGGAGCCGAAGGCCATCTATGATCTGGTGATCGTCGGCGCGGGGCCGGCGGGGCTCGAGGCGGCGGAATGGGCGGCGCGGCGCGGCTTTTCCGTTGCGCTCGTCGAGCGTGCCCATTTGGGGGGAAACTCGCTGAATGCCGGGTCCGTGCCATCGAAGGCGATCATCCGAACGGCTCAGGTCCAGGACGGGATGCGCGAGGCCGACGCCTTCGGCGCACCACTGTCGAACGATCTCCCGCTCGATTTCGGCGAGGCGATTGCACGCATGCGCCGTATCCGAACGCGTGTCGCGGTCTATCACTCGGTTCATGAGCTTGCCGCACTTGGCGCCGACATCTTTTTCGGTGTCGCTCGTTTTACAGGCCCGCATACGCTTGTCTTCAAAGAAACGCAGCTTGCCTTCAGGAAAGCTCTCATCGCGACGGGTGCCCGGCCGCGGATCCCTGTTGTCCCTGGCCTTGAACAGACCGGCTACCTTACGAGCGCCAGCATCTTCGACATCACGACCCTGCCGAAGCGCCTTGCGGTCATGGGGGGAGGACCGCTCGGCTGCGAACTGGCACAGGCTTTCTGCCGGCTTGGTGTGCATGTAACGATTGTGCAGAACGATCCCCAATTCCTCCCTCGAGAGGAGCGCGACGCCGCCGAAATCCTGTCTTGGTCGATGGCCCGCGATGGCATGGAGATTCGCCTGAACACCGCCGTCGTCGGGGCGCGGCGTGAGGGGGACGTCAAGGTTCTGGAGACTCTCAACAATGAAGTGCGGGGCGAGATCGAAGCTGATGAAATTCTCGTCTGCACAGGCCGGGTCCCCAACGTCGAAGAACTCGATCCGGCAGCAGCGGGCATCGTCTTCAAACCGGGACGGGGCATCCAGGTGGACGATTTGCTGTGCAGTACGAATCCCGACATCTATGCCGCTGGCGACGTATGCTTGGCGCTGAAATTCACCAACGCGGCGCAATTCTCGGCCCGCACGGCGGTGCGCAACGCGCTGCAGCAGGCCGGACAGCGGTACGACGGTTCGGTCATCCCCTGGTGCACCTTCTGCGATCCCGAGATAGCCCATATCGGCCTTCAGGTCTGGCAGGCTCGTCGGCAATCCATTCCGATCAAGAGCTATACCGTGATGCTGAGCGACGTCGATCGCGCCATTACGGATGGGCAGGAGACCGGTTTCGTGAAAATCCACGTCGCCGAAGGCAGCGATAGAATTCTCGGCGCGACCATCGTCGCCTCGCGGGCGAGCGAGTTGATCAATGAGATGGCCGTCGTCATGAGTACCGGCATCGGCATGGCGGCGCTGGCGGAGGTGGTCCACACCTATCCGGCCCAGTCCGGAGCGCTCATGCTCGCCGCGCAAGCCTACAGGCGCGATGTCGATGGAACGGTTCAGCGCAAGCCATCGGCCTGATCGAGCCCTGGCAGCAGGCGAAGGATATGCGTGAAGAGGCTGCCTTGCCCTTCCCCTGTTCCCATCGCGAGGACGGCCGCGTCTGCCAGTTCGTTCTGCAACAAGGAAACGACCCTTTCGCCATCAGCGCCGACCGTCAGGTCTTCGATATCGTCTATCACGATCCAGCCGGGGCGGTGGAGTAGCACCTGAACAACGCTCAGCATCCGGCGCTGGTCGTTGCCGAATTCATGTTCCCAGCGCGCGCTGCGGTCCAGCGACAGGGACAGGCGCTGCAGTCCCGCCCGCCGCAGGCAGTCTTCGATCTCCCCGGTCGAATAGGCATCGGCGTTGCGCGGATAGCACAGAGCCGCGCGTAGCGTGCCGGAAGGCAGGTAAGGCTCTCGCACCAAAAAAGCGACGCTGGCGTCGCGTGGCAAGCGGACGCTGCCCCTGCCCCGGCTCCACAGCCCGGCAATAGTGTGTGTCAGAAGTGTCTTGCCGGCTCCCATCAAACCAGTAACCAACACGCGCTCGCCGGCGTGGACCATCACCTGCGGCTCCGAGAGCCGCACCGTCCCGGACGGCACGTCCATTTCCAGCCCGTCGAGCACGATGACAGGTTCTGACGATCGGACGAAGACGATGCGATCGACCCCACCGTCGGCAACCTCAGCGTCGAGGAGCGCGATCCGAAACGCGGCAACACGAAGCAAGGTCGCGCGCCAGTCGGCGATGGAACCGATATTGTCGACGAACCATCGCAGCGAGGCGTGGAACTGGTTAAAGGCGCCTACTGCCATCATCAGCCCGCCAAACGTCATTTCTCCACCGAAATAAACCGGCGCGGCGATGATTATCGGCGCGACAATGGTCACCCAGCCGTAGCCGGAGGTAACCCAGGCAAGGCGTACCGTCGCTGAAACGATCCGGCGCGTCGCGGCGATGACGGCGCTGAGGTCGCCCTGAAGCCGTTGGGCCTCGTCGGTTTCGCCGGATGAAACGGAGATCGCATCGATCTGCTCGTTCACACGCACCAGAGAATAGCGCAAATCCGCCTCCCGCGCGTAACGGTCTCCGTTAAGGGCGACCAGCGGGCGGCCGACCATCCAACTTAGCCAGGAGGCCGTGCCGGAATAGAGGATTGCCGCCCAGACCATGTAGCCCGGTATCTGGAAGGCGGCCCCCCACAGATGAAAGACGAAACCGGAGGACAGTGCCCACAGGACGCCGACGAAGCTTGCAAGGAGAACCCCCGCCTGCAGCAGGCCGACGCCGAGATCCACCGACAAATCGCACAGATGGTGCGCGTCCTCATGCAGCCGCTGGTCGGGATTGACGCCGATCTGCCCCCGCCGCGCCAGGTGAAAGGCGCGCCCGGGACGAAGCCATTCGTCAATCATGTCCCGCGTTAACGCCTCTCTGAGCTTCAGGTGCAACATCTGGTTGAGCCATAGTTGCACAACATTGAGAATGAGCAGCCCGCCGGCGATCTCGAAGAAGACCAGCAATTGGGCCAGCAAGGCAGCCATATTGCGCTGCTGGAGCGCATCATAGAAGGGCCGGTTCCAGCGATTGAGAACTATCTGCCCGTAAGCAGTGGCAAGAATAACCACTAGCACGCCCACGGCAAGCACAACGAGTATGCCACGAAGCGGCGAACCGCTGAGTGCTGCCGCGATTGTCGCCATATATTGACGCTGTTGCGGTTCTCCCGTAGCTTCGCGAATTTGGTTCAGAGCAGCCATGAATGCTCGGGATGATCGAGGACTTTGCGTGTCAGCCCGGTATCGTTCGGCGTAGCCGATAACGCGATGCCGATACCGCCCATAGTCTTATTTTAATCCTCTAGCGTAAACCAGACGGAACTTCTCGTACTATTGGGAACTATCGTGCAACTGGAGGTTGGTATTTGATCTTATTTCCGAAGGCAATTAAGCTCAATCATTCAACCTAGTTTCACCCATGGCGTGGGCCGGCCGTTTTGGCGAACATGCGGCGGGCGAAGAGGAGAGTGAATTTGGTCACGTCGAGCGCGCCGTCCCCCCCCCCCCCGGGCGTGACACTAGTCGCGTTCGGCTCAGAATTTCAGCTAGCCCTCGCCGGCCTGTCACTTTGTTTTCGGCACGAGATCAGGAACTCCAAGATCCGGACTAAAACCAGCCCTTGAATTTGAACCAGATCAAGGGGATGAGGGTGCTGAAGATTATTGCAGCCCAGGCATAGGGATAACCCCAGAACCAGTCGTATTCGGGCATGAACTTGAAATTCATGCCGTAGATTCCCGCGACCAGCGTAGGGGGGAATGCCGGCGATAGAAACAATCGTCAGGACCTTGATCACATCGTTCTGGACGATGCCGATTAGTCCGACGAGCGCGTCGAGAACGAACTGCACCTTGTTTGCGAGTTGCTCTTCATACTCGGTCAGCGAATGAAGGTCCTGATGCAAGCTGGCGATGGCTAATTTCGGCGCTTCCGTGAACCAGCCGCCGCAATTTTGCTCGGCATAGGCCACGACGCGCGCCAAACCCTGTATGCCGTCTCGAACCTGCGACAGCCTGTCACCCAGCCGGCCGACTTGGCGAAGCTGCGCCGGCAGAAGCCTGTTGGAGCGAGCCGCGTGTCGGCCGCGCGTATCGTCGGTATGAAATGTATCGACGGCGAGAGTATTCAGCTCCCCGGCCAGATGTTCGAGGATGTCTGCGACCCGGTCCACGATCTCTTCGCAGAGAAGGACAAAGACATCGAGGCCCGATTTCGGCGCTTCCCGTCCGGACGTGAATTTGCCGGCAACGGCATCAAAGGTCGTCAGTTCCATGAATCGAACCGTGATCAACTGATCGCGAGAAAGGACAAATCCCAATGGCGGCGTCACCCGGCGTTGTTCTGGATGCATCGCGGCGGATGGTGTGCTCATATATAGGACACCATGTTCGCTCCGGAGGCGACGCGAAGCCTGGATCTCGCTAAGCGCCCCCATGGATGGAAGCGTCGCACCGGTCATTTTCTCGATTTGCGCGACCTCATCGGCGCTGGGATTGAAAACGTCCATCCATAACGGCGAAGTGCTCCCTCGTGTTTGATCGCTATCGACGGGATAGAAACGCAGCATCGTCAATCATTCCCAAACAAATCTCGTCATCATCCATATCGACGCCGCGAGGACCGGCCGGCATCTGTGCGGCTGTCTCTGCCGAGTGTCTTGAGAGCACGAATACATAAATATATAGGCGTGGAGTTGGCGCCATGTACGATTGGGCATCGTATATTGGGCAAGAACCAACGCGTATTCTGCATCGCGCGGTTTTCCCATCCCGACCGGTCGATGACCCGTTGCCCCTGCTTTTGCGCAATCCTCGGACATTGGAAATCTCCGGTCAACGTGACGAAAGCTGGATACGGCCTCTCGATCTCGCGGCTTTGCTCTCCGCCCGCCGCTTTGGTGGAGCGCGGCAGGTAACGCTCGCCGTCGAAGACGATCTGTTCCCCGACAATGGCGGTCTCTGGTCTCTCGGCCCGGAGGGTGCGGCACGCAGCACCGAAAGCCCGGAGGCCCGGATCGCAATCGCGGAATTGGCCGCACTGATATTTGGCGCACACCAAGCGTCATCTCTAGCAGCGTCGGGCCGTCTTTGGACGGCTTCCGACGAGGTTGCGGAGGAACTGAATCTGATCTTCGCCTCCAGCCGCCGCCCCCACTCTGGAATATCATTTTGAATGCTAGGTAAGTCGTGCTCGGTGACAGCAGGTACAACACTAGCTCAACCCTTGCTCCCCGGTATGCACTCGCCTTGATGGGATTCGAACCATCAACCCGCTGGTGGGAGCGATATACCCTTTTCGGTAATGAGCCTGGCCGTTCCTGCCGCCGTGAAGGATGCGAAGAATTCGAATTGTTGTCTCAGTGAGGGATAGGCCACGACGTAAGATGTGCCGATGATCACAAGTTAGCGTGTCCCGGCAATTCTACCAAAGCGCCCGCTCGCGAGAATATCAATCAGCCGACGAGTGCCGTCACGATTCGTTAGTCGATCAAAACGGCGGCTGAAACACTACACGAACAGCAGTAGCAGGGGCGTTGTCAGATGGAGCAGCCATGGAACGCATGCCGACGAACGCGAGGTGACGCTACGACCTCCGCAGGCCGAACGGCACAATCGGTCGATTGGTTCGACCCCTCGGCTTCTGCCACCCTACTTTTCAGGCCTCCTCCTGCTGCGCCCCGCAAGTGGGCCAATCGGCTGATTCGCTCCACTTCTTCCCAAAGCAATATGCTTCCAGACGCACACCCGTATCGAACACGCCGAGGCGAAGTTATGATCGGCTTACCGCATCATTGCGGAGACATTGCCGCCATCGACCGTGATGACGGCCCCGGTCGATGTGCGTGTCATTGCAAGATGCAGCACCGCCTGGGCGACATCCAAGGCACTGACCTCACGTTGAAGCAGGTTGCCACGCATGTAGACCTCGGATGTCACGCCGCGCGCCCGAGCACGCTCCTCGACCATCGCATCGGTCATGAGCCGCGTCCTGATCCGGTCGGGATTTACCGCATTCACGGCAATGCCATCGGCAGCATGTTCAAGCGCATATTGGCGCATCAGAGCCATCAACGCAGCCTTGGACGTACCATAGGGCCCAAAGTCCGCACCGGGATTGACCGCCTGCTTGCTGACGTTGAAGACGATCGAACCGCCGGTCTTCTGCTTGCGCATGACCTTGACCGCAGCGCGTGCGATATAATGATGGCTCCAGAAATTCAGGTCGAACGCCGCCTTGAAGGTGCTGTCATCCACATCGAGCAAAGCGCCCTGGAAGGCCGCACCGGCATTGGAAACGAGAATATCGATCCCGCCATAGACATCGGCCACCTTCGCGATCGCCGCGGCTGACGCCGCTTCGTCCGTCAGGTCGCAGGCGATCGCAAGTCCGCCCAAACGCTTGGCTGCGCTCCCGACGCCCTCCGCATCGACGTCGATCAGGGCAACCTCGGCGCCCTGCGCGCGCAGAACTTCCGCCACAGCAAGGCCAAGACCACCGGCACCGCCAGTTACCACGGCGACCTGGCGCGTCAACGGCTTTTCAACCTGCTTGCTCAGCTTCACCTGTTCGAGCGACCAGTATTCAATATCGAACAGGTCTTCCTCGGATAGCGCCTCGAACGTAGTGATACCTTCGGCGCCGCGGATGACCTCGATGGTCGCCTCGGCAACATCGGCACATATCCGGGCCGCCTTCTGCGTCGGGCCGGCAGCAAACAGGCCGATGCCTTCGATATAGAAGACCCTCGGCATCGGATCGAGCATTGTCTTGCCACCGCCGCTGCGGGCATTGTTGCGCTCGAAATAGGCTTTGTAACCAGCGGCATAGTCAGCGACCGCCACAGCGACTGTCTCGCCCCAAGCCCGGAGATCGCCGGCCTGCGGTGCAGGAAGGGCGATGCCGTAGCGCTTGATGTGGATAACGTGCTCAGGCGTCGCGTTCCCGCGCCGTACGAGGTTGCCGACATTGGGTGCGCCGCAAAAATCAAGTATATTGTCATTCATGCGGTGCTCGAGGATGAAGCGTCGGAAACGCCCTTCCTCCTGCTCTGGCAGTGCGAGTGCGCCGCGCAGGATCGGCGCGATGTCGCTAACGGCTGCGAGCGGCTCTGCCTTCGCGATGAAGCGGCCGAAGGGGGCGGCCTGCCCCTCGGCAATGCGCTTCTCGGCCCTGTCGATGGCCGCGATCATGTTCTCGTAGGCCTCGCGCGGATCCTCCGACCAAGTGAAGATGCCGTGTTTAAGTAGGATCATGCCCGGCGCATCGGGCCGGCTGGAAAACGCCTTGAGGCAGGCCTTGGAGAGATCGAATCCAGGCATGACATAGGGCACGACGATCATTTCCGGGAACAGGTCCCGGATGATTGCCTCCCCTTTCGGCTGGTTCGTCAGGGCGACGATCGCATTGGCGTGGGTGTGATCGACATGCTTGAATGGCAGGATAGCGTGAAGGATGGCTTCCACCGACGGATTGGGCGCAGCCGGATCAAGCAGAAGCCTGCGCTGAAGCATGACCATGTCATCATCGCTCAGCGTCTCGTATTCCACCATCGCTTTCAGCTCCGCCAGGCGAAGGGCCGGCAGGCCGGCGGGCTCGATCTTGCCCATGTCCCACCCGCTTCCCTTGACGCAAAGAACCTCGACCGGCGTGCCGTCATGGTCGATCAGCGTGGTCTTCACCGACGTATTGCCGCCGCCATGCAGCACCAGTTGCGGCACCGAGCCGAGAAGGCGTGTCGTATAGGTTCGGATTGCAACATCACGATTCACGCCTGCCTGCTCATAAGCACCGACGACTGCATCAAACTCTGCTTGCGACCATTTCGACTGCATAAGAACTCCCTTGCGGACGACGTGCGCGCCCTATCAGCGGGGCAAAGTCGCAACGCGCCATCCCCAAATCAGCTCGAATTACAATTGCCATCATGTTATGACATTAGTCAATGGACCATGTCACATGGTTGATCAACTCCGCAATTCGTGTCAGTCAATCGCGGAGACCTCACTGGAAACGCTTCATGAAACGGGACGACCTCGCGCCGACTGCGCAACCAACTCCGGCGGAATTCGACGATGCCGTCGTGTGGGCGACGTGGCTCTACTACGAGGATCAACTCACCCAGAACGAGATTGCAAAACTTCTGGGCGTTTCGCGTGCGACCATCGTCAATTACCTCCAGGAAGCGCGAAAACGCGGGATCGTGCGCATTCTGATGAATGCGGAAGTGGCCACCCGCACGGACATTTCCCGCAGGCTCGCAGAACGATACGGCCTCGAACAGGTCATGGTGCTTCCAGGTACGGAGGATAAAAGCCAGACGGCGATGCTCAAGGCGCTCGGCGCCGGCGGCGCACGCCTGATCGAACGCCTGACGAAGCCCGGCGATACGATCTGCGTTTCCTGGGGACAAACGGTTCTCGCCGTCGCAGAAGCCCTCGAATTGCCGCGCCCGCTCGAAGGGCTGAGCGTGGTGCAGGTCACCGGCGCATCGACCGGCAACAAGGCATTCTCGGCTGAATTCTGCACCGCCATCATGGCGCGCAATCTGGGAGCCGTCAGTGTCAACATGGTCGCTCCGGCGGTGTTGAGTTCGGCAGGATTGCGGGATGCGCTGATGGCCGAACCGGTGCTGCGTCGTCAGTTCGAACGCATAGGCCAAGCCGATCTGATCGTGTTCGGCGTCGGCGCGCTGGGGTCCGACAGCACGATGCGCATCGCCGATGTCACCGACAATACCGAGATCGATGAATATGCCGCAGAAGGCGCAGTCGCGGTGCTCATATGCCGGTTCCTCGACAAAACGGGCCAGCAGATCACCCGCGATTTCGACAGTCGGGTCATCGGCATCGAGCTTGACGAGTTGCGCAGACTGCCACGCCGCCTGTGCATAGCCGGCGGCGCCAACAAGACGGATGCGATCCGCGCCGTCCTGAAGGGTGGTTATGCCACCCATCTCGTCACTGATATGGCGTCCGCCGAGCGACTGCTTCAGGACTAGGGCGACGGAAGGCGCCGCCCTATGAGCCGATGTCATGCAGCCTTGCGCGGCGCGCTGTTCATGAAGGCCAGCGTTTCATCGAACGAGCGGATGCCTGCATCCGAACCCAAACCGGTGGCGACGAGCGCGGCACTCGCCTGTGCAAAATTCAGCGCCGTCGTCAGATCCATCTTGTGGTGAAGCGCCGTGATGTAACCTGCATCAAAGGCATCGCCACAGCCGGTCGTGTCAACAACCTCGATCTCAAAGGCCCGCTCGCGCACGACGGCGCCTGCTGCGTCCATGAAGCAGACGCCATCTCCCCCGAGTGTGAAGACGCAATGCTTTACGCCGCGATCTAGGAAGAACCGTCCCGCGCTTTCGACATCGGCCGCGCCGGAAATCTGCTTGGCCTCCTCGATGGACGGCATGAAATAATCGATATGCGGAAACAGCGGCTCGATGAGGCCGAGCGTGCCATCATTGGCGCCAAGCAGGTCGAACGTCGTGATTCGGCCACGCTGCTTGGCTGCGGCCAGTAGCCTGCGGCTCGGTTCGCCGTCGAGTTTTGCGAGAAGCCCCGTACCGCCGAGATGCACGATGGGCGCGGCCAGCACCGCATCGAGGCGGTCGGCGGGAACGTCGAAATGATCCGATGCGCCGCGGGCGTGCAGCGCGGGACGATCGCCGTTGCGGCGAATGTTCAGGATGGTGGCTGACGTCGGCACGCCCTTGAGGCGCTGCATTTCCGTGGTATCGACCCCGAAGCGCTGTAAGGTGGCCAGAACGAAATCGGCTTTTTCATCCTCGCCGACGGCGCCGACCGCCAGGCAGTTGAGTCCGAGCTTCGCCAGATCGACAACCGTTCCACCCGCCGTGCCTGCAACCGTCAGACGGATCTCGTCGATGAAATCGACATTGCCGCCTTCCGGTATCGCATCGACCGGCCGACCGAGCACGTCCAGAATGTAAAGCCCGACGACGGAAACATCATGAGCCACGAAAACCTCCTATTCTCAAATATATTCACCCGCGATTGCGCAGCGTGAAGATCGTGCCGGCGATCAGGATGAACAGTCCGACGATAAAGAGCTGCAACGTGCTGGGAATGCCGACAAAGATCAGGACGTTGCTGACGAGGGTGATGAGCAGAACGCCAAGGAGCGTCCCGATCACCGAGCCGGATCCGCCCGTGATGCGCGCCCCGCCCAGAACCACCGCTGCAATGATTTCGAGCTCCATGCCGGCGAGATCGAAGGGGTTCGCCAGCCGGTTGCTCGCGACATGAACGACACCGGCGACGCCCGCCAGCAGGCCCGCATAGGCGAAAACGAAGACGCGAACGGTGAACAGCTTGATGCCGAGCCGCTCGGCGATCTGCGGATTGCCGCCGACCGCGAAGATGGCGCGCCCCATCAGGGTCCGCTCGAGGATGAACCACGTCACGAGGGCGGCGACGGTAAGCACCAGCACCGTCGCCGGCAAGGCCGAGGCGACCCCATTCGACGAGACATGGGTGTAGAGCGACGCCTTGCCCAGGCTGTCCATCGCCGCCGGAATGTTCATGAACAGCGCAGTGCCGACGAAGGTCAGTAGGAAGCTGCGATAAACGTATTGTGTGCCGATCGTGACGATGAGCGATGGCGCGCTGAGCTTGTGCACCAGAAGGCCATTCAGTGCGCCGAGCCCGGCACCACCGGCTGCGGCGATGACGAGAATGGCCACCAGCGGCATGCCCGGCGCGACATTGATGACGAGCATCGTCAGCGCATACATGACGAATGCGGCAATGGCGGTGAACGAGACGTCGATACCACCGGCTGCCAGAACCACAAGCACGCCCATCGCGAACAGACCACGCACGACGGAGGCGCGCAGGATATCCACCAGATTGCTCATCTGCAGAAAATCGGGATTGGCAATGATTACGACAACGCATGTCGCCACCACGAGCATGAGCGTGAACAGTTCCGGGCGTGCACCCAGAACGTCCCACAATCGCCGACCGAGGCTCCGTTGCTGATCGCCCGCATCGGAGACGGAAATCGCGTCACTCATCAGATGGTTTCCTTCGTATGTCCGGCCATGGCGCGATAGATGCTGTCCTCATTGAGGGACACGGCACTATCGTCGGAAATGATCCGGCCCTGGCGCATGATGAGAATGCGGTCGCAGTTCTGCAGCAGTTCCGGCAGGTCGTCGCTGATGATGATGACCGACATGCCGTCATCGGCGAGCCGCTGGATAATGCGGAAGATCGTGTCCTTCGATCCGACATCTACGCCCACCGTCGGGCCATGCAGGACCAGAAGCCGCGGATCGATGGTCAGCCAACGACCGATGAGAACGCGCTGCTGGTTGCCGCCCGAAAGGGATTGCACCGGCGCGGAGACGTCAGGCGCGACGATCTGGAGATCACGTACACTTTCCTCGGCGGTGCGGCGTGCCCTGCCGGCACTGATAATGCCGAAAGCATTCTTCAGGCGATCCAGGATCGGCAGCGTGATGTTGTCCTGGATCGGCTTCTCCAGGAACAGACCTTCGGTCAATCGGTCCTCCGGCACGTAACCGATGCCGTGGCTGATCGCCTCGGCAGCCGATTGCGGGGCAATCGTCTTGCCGTCCAGCCGGATCGTGCCATGAGAAGCGGGTGAAATACCGGCCAGTGCAAGAGCAAGCTCGTTCCGGCCGGAATCGAGCAGGCCGGTAATGCCGAGAATTTCGCCACGACGGACTTCGAAGGTCGCATTCGCGAAGGCGACGCCCTTGGAAAGGCCTTCGACCTTGAGCAGCACATCCCCCAGTTTCGGGTCGGTGCGGTAACGCGTTTCGCTGATCTCACGGCCCGTCATCCAATGGCTGAACTCGGCCTTGCTGTGCGTGGCGACGTCCAGCTCGGTAACCTTCATACCATCGCGCATGATGACGGCTCGCCCGCCGATCTGTTTGCATTCATCGAGCTTGTGCGTGACGAAAAGCACGGCGACGCCGCGCTCCTGAAGGCGGGCGACGACCTTGATCAAGTTCTCGACTTCCTGCCGGGTCAGCGAGGTGGTCGGTTCGTCCATGATGACCAATCGCGCATCGGATGCGATCGCACGCGCGATGGCGACGAGCTGCCGGGTGGCGAGCGGCAGCGTGTCCGTTCGCCGTGTCAGAAAACTGCGGTCTGTCGGCAAGTGCACGTCTGCCAGCGCCTGGCGCGCCGTCGCATGCAGCGTAGCGAGATCGAGACGCCGGGCAAGGCGCCCGGAAGACGCCACAAGCTGCTCCGTGAAGGCCACGTTTTCGGCAACCGAAAGATTGGGAAGCAGCGAGAGATCCTGATAGACCGTCTCGATACCGGCGCCCAAGGCGCCGATCGCTCCGAGGTCGCCGGCAACGGCACCAGTCGGCTGTCCGTCTATCAGGATTTCCCCCTCGTCGGCCTTCTGCGCGCCCGAGAGGATTTTGATCAGTGTGCTCTTTCCGCAGCCGTTCTCGCCCATCAGATGGTAGATTTTGCCGGCCTCGATGGTCAGGCTGACGTCCTTGAGGGCGCGCACGCCGCCAAAGGATTTTTTGACGTTCCTGATCTCGAGGAAGGGCGGTTTTTCGGCCGATGCTGATGGCGGGACGGCATTCATCGAGAAATCCTGAACGGCTTAAGACTGAAAGGCGCGGAAATGCGGACGCGGCGACTGAAGCCGCCGCGTCCGTACACGATCTTAGAATGGGTAGTTCTTGTAGTTGGACTTATCGACATCGACCCAGGCCTGGCCCTGGATGATGATGCCCTTGCCCGGACCCTTGGTGACAGTCATCTTGTTGTAACCGGTCACGCCGAGATCCATGCCGTCCTTGATCTCTTCGCCCTTCAGGACGAGATCGGCGACCTTGTTCATGACATAGCCGGCATCCTTCGGATCCCAGAAGAAGATCTGGTCGACGGCACCGGTTTCGAGATACGGACCGGTGTCTTTCGGCAGGCCGAGGCCGTAGACGCAGGTCTTGTCCTGAAGACCGGCTTCCTCGACCGCACGGCCGATGCCGATGACGTCGATGGCGGAAGAACCCTGGAAGCCCTTGATGTCAGGGTATTTGCGCAGAATTTCCTTCGCCTTTTCATAGGCGCGGTTGGCGTCGTTGAAGGATTCGTTCTTCTCGGCAACCAGCTCCATTTCCGGGTACTGCTTGGCATTCTCAGCACCGGCATCGACCCACTGGTTGTGCGTGAGGCTGCCGAGCGAGCCGACGAAGCTCGACCATTTGCCGGACTTGCCCATGCACTCGGCAAGCTTTTCGTTGATGCGGGCACCGAACGCCTTGTTGTCGAAGGCTTCGATGTCGACGTCGGTGTTCACGAGGCTGTCGCCTTCGTGGGTGATGACCTTGATACCGCGCTGGGAAGCACGACGCAGAACACCTTCGAGGGCCGAAGGGTCCATCGGAACGACGGCGATTGCCGAGACGTTCTTGGCCACCAGGTCTTCGATGATGCGGGTCTGCTGGGCAGCGTCTGCCTTTGCCGGGCCGATCTGGCTCGCGTCGACGCCCGGATTGTCCTTGCCATAGGCATCGACCCCCTCATTCATGCGAATGAACCAGTTTTCACCGGTCACCTTCACCACCGTCACGATCGTCGGCCTGTCTTCGGCATGCGCAGCGCCGATTGCCATGAGGCCTGCCAGCACGGTGCCGGCTGCGAGTTTCGAGATCATGCTCATACGTCTCCTCCGTTTAAGTGAGCAAATTCACGTCTCCGCTCCCCGTCTCGCCGAATGGCAGATGCGGTTGCGGGATTTGGTATCGCGAGCGCCCGAGGGCGATCGCCGCCGGAAACCGGCTAGCGACTGGGTTTGAGCCAGACGCCGAGATTGACGCGCGCCGATGCCAGAAGCATGAGCAGCAGCAGGCCCCAGGCCAGATCCCGGAAGAAGTTCGAGATGTTCATGAAGTTGAACAGGCTGGAGAGGATCTGGAGGGCGGTCGACGCCAAAAGCACGCAGATGACCTTACCGTGACCGCCCTCGGGCTTAACTCCACCGAGAACAGCGATGAGGATAGCGATCAGGACGTAGGAGCTGCCGTAGTCCCACTTCACCGATGAATTGCGCGCGGCAATGATGATACCGGCAACCGACGCCAGAACACCGCAGATCGTGTAAGTCACCAGCAGCATGCGCCGCTCATTGATGCCGCCGTAGCGGGCCGCTTTCGCATTGCTGCCGAGCAGCATCAGCTGCACGCCGAAGCGGGTGTATATGAGGCTGAATCCAAGCGCTGCTGCGATGACCAGGAACAGGGCGAAGCAGAGCGGAATGCCGAAGACGGGCAGATTCCCAAAGTCATCGAGCGGTTCGATATAGCCCATGCCGACGGCGGAGCCATTGGTCAGATAGATCGCAAGCCCCGTGAACAGAAGCTGCGTGCCGAGCGTGGCGATCAACGGCGTCAGGCGAGCATAAGCAATGATCATCCCGTTCAGGAAACCACCAGCGAGGCCGATCACCAGCGCCAGAGCGGCGAATGTCCAGGAAAAGAGCAGCGGATCGTCGGCTACGGGGACAAGCGTTTTGGCAATGCCGAACGCGACGATGCCAGCGAGATTGGCAAGCGCGATGCCAGAGAGGTCGATACCACCGCTTCCGGACACCATGGCCAGCATCACGCCAAGGGCAAGCAAACCGAGCTCCGGAACCTGAGCCGCCATCGACTGCAAGTTATAGCTGTCAAGGAAGCCGCGCCCGGCCAGGAACGCACCGGCGACCAGGACGAGGCCATTGATGGCTGCCAGAAAAAGCGTCTGCCGATCCAGTCGCAAACTCATTATCGATCCTCCTCCATGAGCTTTCAGCCCGAGTTGCCATGCCTCCATGGTCTTCCGCGTGCCGACAGATCATCATGCTCTGACATTTGTCAGATAGTAGTGGCGCTTGTCAATAGCTCGATGAAGCCGCTGCCGAAGTCCCGCCAAAACCACTCAACGATGCTGAAAAATCAGCTTTTCTGAGGGAAGCGACGCCTCAAGCTATCGGGCCACATGCCTAACTCTCTACATATGACAACCGAATTTCGTCATCTGTCGCTCTCCTATGTTGACATTTGTCTAGCAACTTATGTTATTTGTAAACCCGAAATCAGAAAGTTTCGTCGGGCACCGAGGAGGAGTGGGTTGCCATGGCACTGCAGGACAATTCCCACCGCACCCCTTCGTCACGTCTTGTCGGCGACGCAGTGCCACACCGCCGGACAGATGTCCGTCACGGCGCATACGAGCAGCAAACATGAAGAGAGGGTTCGCACCCGGTCGCGCGAGCGTTCAAGGTTGGCAGATGTTCGGGTTTTATAAACCCGCGAAGTTCAAGGAGTTTCCATGCAGCGTTTCATCAACGATCCTGACCTCGTGGTCGAGGATACGGTCAAAGGCTTCGTCAAGGCGCATTCGGACATCGTGCGCCTTGCGGAGAACCCGCGCGTCGTCGTCGCAAAGAATGCCCCATTTGCCGGCAAGGTCGGCGTGGTGACGGGCGGCGGCTCCGGCCACGAGCCGGCCTTCATCGGTTATACCGGCAAAAACATGCTGGATGCGGTCGCCGTCGGCGAACTGTTTTCCTCGCCCACTGCGAAAAGTTTTCACGATGCGATCCGCGCAGCCAATGGTGGCAAGGGCGTCGTCGTGCTCTACGGCAACTATGCCGGCGACAACATGAACGTAAAGATGGCGACGAAGCTTGCAGCCAAGGACGGGATCGAGATCGCGACCGTCGTTGCCAATGACGACGTCTGCTCCGCCCCGCCGCACGAGCGCGAAAAGCGCCGCGGCGTCGCCGGCGAAATCTTCATGTGGAAGATGGGCGGCGCCAAGGCCGCGACCGGCGCCAGCCTCGAAGAGGTCCGCGCCACCGCGCAGAAGGCGATCGACAATTGCCGCTCGATCGGCGTCGGCCTCGGCCCCTGCACACTGCCGGCCGTCGGCCATCCGAACTTCCAGATCGAGCCCGGCACGATGGAGGTCGGCATCGGCCACCATGGTGAGCCGGGCGTGCGCGTCGAAAAACTGAAGACGGCCGAAGAGGTCGCCAAGGACATGGTGAAGATCGTGCTCGACGATCACAACCTGCCCGAGGGCACCGAAGTCGCCGTGCTCGTCTCAGGCCTGGGCGCGACGCCGCTCAACGAACTCTACATCCTCAACGACACGATCGAGAGCGAGATTTCCGCTCGGGGCCTGAAGATCGTGAAGACCTGGATCGGCAACTACTTCACCTCGCTGGAAATGGTCGGCGCGACGCTGACCGTCATGGCGCTCGACGACGAACTGAAGACGCTGCTCGAGGTCGAGACGCGGTGCACGATGATCCTGTAACGGAGGAAGACAAGATGCAGATTTTCGACAATGCCTCCTCTGGCGCCATTGTGCTGTCGATGGCTGAACGGATCGTTGAGAACCGCGCCTATCTCAGCGAGATCGACGGCAAGATCGGCGACGGCGACCACGGCGTGAACATGGCCAAGGGCTTCGGCATGGCCGCTGAGCGCCTGAAGGGCAAGGACGCCTCGCTTGCCCAGTCTCTCGATACGCTCGGCACCGTTCTGATGACGGAGATCGGCGGCTCGATGGGTCCGCTCTACGGCGTCATGTTCACGGAATTCGCCGAGACCATCGAGAGCGTCGAAAAGATCGACGCGGCCGCCTACAGCAGGATGCTGCATGCCGGCCTTGCCGGCATCCAGTCGATCGGATCGGCCAAGGTCGGCGACAAGACGCTGCTCGACACCCTGGTGCCCGCAGTCGAAGCCTTCGACGCGGCGACGGCGGACGGCAAGTCGTTCGGCGAGGCGCTGGAAACTCTCGTCACCGCAGCGGAAACCGGCCGCGACTCGACAATAAACCTCGTCGCCAAGATCGGCCGTGCCAGCCGCCTCGGCGAACGCTCGCTTGGCGTGCTCGATGCAGGCGCCACCTCCTGCGCCATCATTCTCAAGGAGCTTTCCGACGGCGCGCGCGCCCGTCTTGCCTGAGACAGGCGCAAAGTTCCTCCCGGGATGCGCGGCCTGTCCATCGTGACGGGTCGCGCACCGCTTTTTTGCCGAGGCATGTTGCAAACCGGCGGCGTTGCTTTCATGGTCGCCGCCTGATGGGGGACCGGCGAAACCGATGGCATTGAAGACTTCCGCACCGCGCAAGGGCGGCCCCGGCCGGGGCAATGGACCGGAGGGCCTCGAGACGATTCCGCTGCGCTATGGCGACGACCCCTATGTCTGGGCCTGCTGGCTATACTACGAAGACGGCATGACGCAAGGCGAGATCGCCGAGGCGATGGGCGTGTCGCGCGCCACCGTCAACAGCTACCTCGCCGACGCCCGCGAAAAGGGTATTGTCAATATCTCCATCGAGCCCGCCCGCCTCGCCTCTCTCACCATCGCGCAGGAACTGAAGCGCCATTTCGGCCTCGCCGACTGCCTCGTCGTGCCGAACGACGACGATTCGCGCCCGCTGATCGGCCGGCTGGGGGCCGCCGGCGCACAAGCGCTCTCCAAGATGATCAAGTCCGGCGACACGCTCGCCGTCGCCTGGGGCCGCACGATCCTGTCGGTCGGCGAACATCTCGAAACGGGTGCTTTGCAGGATGTCACCGTCGTGCAGGCGACAGGCGGCACCACCGCGAGCTTCGCCTATACGCCGGAGCTGACCACTGCCGCCGTTGCGCGCGCGATCTCCGCGCGCTGCGTCAATATCACCGCCCCCGCCGTCGTCGCCTCTGCGCAAATGCACGACATGCTGCTTGCCGAGCCGCTGATCCGCGAACAGTTCGACACGCTCGCCCGCGCCAATCGTATCGTCTTCGGCATCTCCTCGCTGCGCCCCAATTCGACGATCCACACCAGCGGTTTCTTCGAATCCGTGCCCCTGCAGCACTACCTCGCAAAGGGAGCAGCCGGCGTGCTCGCCGGCCGCTTCATCGACGAGCGCGGCCGGCCCGTCGCAGGCCCTCTCGACGACCGCACCATCGGCATCTCGCTCGAAATGCTGCGTGGCATAGGCACTCGCGTCGCCGTGGCCGGTGGCTTCGACAAGGTCCCTGCCCTTCTCGCCGCCTTGCGCGGCGGCTATGCCAATGTGCTGGTCACGGATGCAGCGACCGGCGCCGGCATCCTGCGCGCCGATGGCGTGACCAGCTTCGACGGTAAACTCTTGCAGCGGCAGAAAAGTACACCGGTCGCCAACAGCTACCGCACGCACGTCAAGAAGTTCCTCAACAACGCCAATGACGTGGTCGAGGAGATGCTGGATGGCTTGATCGCCTCGCATAGGCCGTATCTCAAACCGATCGGCAATTCCCGTCGTGCGCTTGTCGCACGTAGCGGCCCGCGCCCCGGCAAGGTCGGCCTCGTCATCGGCGGTGGCACGGGGCATGAGCCCTGCTTCGTCGGCTATGTCGGCAAGGGGCTTGCCGATGCTGTGGCGATCGGCAACATCTTTTCCTCACCCCCGCCAGACCCCATCGTCAAATGCGCCATGGCGGCCTCGGGCGGCGCGGGCGTGCTGTTCGTCTATGGCAACTACGCCGGTGACGTCATGAATTTCGAGATGGCCGCCGAGCTCGCCGAAGAGCAGGGCATCCTGATCCGCACGGTGCTGACGACCGACGACATCGCCTCCTCGCCCGTCGAGGACAAGGAAGGACGGCGCGGCGTCGCCGGCAATTTCTTCGTCTTCAAGGTGGCAGGGGCGGCCTGCGACCTCGGCATGACGCTCGGCGAATGCGAGGCCGTTACCCGCAAGGCGAACGACCGCACCTATACGGTCGGGGTTGCGCTCGAATCCTGCTCCATGCCGCAGACGCGGCGGCACAATTTCGAGATCGGTCCCGACGATATGGAACTCGGCATGGGCATCCATGGCGAGCCCGGCGTGTCGCGCGAGCGCGTGCGCACCGCCGACGAGATCGTCGATGCGATCATGGACAACATCTTCAAGGAGATGAAGGCCGAGCCCGGCGACAAGGTGGCGGTTCTCGTCAACTCCTTCGGCGCCACGCCGCTGATGGAACTCTACATTCTCTATCGCCGGGTCGAACAGCGGCTTTCCGCCAAGAACATCGAAATCGAGGCGAACTGGGTGGGCCATTATTGCACATCGCTCGACATGGTGGGCGCCTCGATCTCGATCCTGCATCTCGACCGCCAGCTGACGGATCTACTGCACCATCCATGCCGGACGGCGATCCTGACCATCAATGCGCCGGAGACGGACGAAGCGGCAAAGGGTTGAGGCCGCCAGCGCCCAAGGGGAGGAAGACATGTCGGAAACTGCGGCACGGGTGCTTGCCCGAATGTTCGAACGGATGTCAAAGGTGATCGAAGCCGAGAAGGACCATCTTAGCGAACTCGATGGCGCCATCGGCGATGGCGATCACGGCATCACCATGTCGATCGGCTTCAAGGCCGTAACAGCTGCGCTCGCTAAATTGGACCTTGAAACTGCTAGCCCCTCCGAAGTGTTCTCGACGGCGGCAAGCGGTTTTCTCGATGCCGTCGGCGCATCCACCGGCCCACTCTATGCAACGGGTTTTCGCCGTGCCGCCCAGATGCTTGCTGGCCGCGACGTACTCGACCTTGCCGCCTTCCGCGATATGCTGGTTGCGATCTCCGAGGGAATTCGCGACCGCGGCAAGGCGCAGCGCGGCGATAAGACGATGCTCGACGTCTGGTTGCCGGTTGCCGAAGTAGCGACCGCGGCAGTTACCAACAATCTTTCAAAGTCGGATTTCTGGAAGGCCGTCGAGATCGCTGCGGAAAACGGCGCGACGGCCACGGCCACCATGATCGCAACCAAAGGCCGCGCCGCTCGTCTGCGCGAACGCTCGCTCGGCCATCCCGATCCCGGCGCCGTATCGGCAGAAGTGCTCATCAAAGCTATCGCGCGCCTTGATTTATAGCGAATGCCCCCGGCTCGGCAGTATTTATCGGCCGTCCATGACATTGAACGGTATTCAAGCCA
>NZ_JBYOLC010000014.1:0-122040 GCF_057798995.1 Shinella sp. 20P9.1.1 | reverse complement strand
TTTGCAAACTATTTCCTGAGTGGCTTCACTTTCGAAAAAATGGCCCTGAAGCCATCATTTGCGCAACTATCCTCCGATTCCACCCAGGCGACAAGGAATTTAAAGTTAACAAAGTCTTAAGATGCATGGCGCGCTGATATTCGCGTCGGAAATAGCTTATATTTTCCAGTGCATTACATCCTGCTCATTCTTTTATCCTCACGCAATTTTCCTGTGACTCAATTCAACTTTTGATTTCACGACGACGCTTGCGGCGTTGATTCTTCGCGAGCCTGACGGAATCACTCGGCGGCCGCGACCCACAAATTTGTACGTGGACAGCAGGTCGTCACGCAGCTTTTTTCCTCTCGAAAACAAATCAGCGAGGAGAAGGCCGCAAATGCTTCAGTCGCATTCCCGCCTAGTTAGAAAGCTTCAGGAGGCTCTAGGTGATCGCCTCTGCGTCGCGCTTGACGATCCGGGCGTTGTGGAAATCATGCTCAACCCGGATGGCAAGGTATTCATCGAGCGGTTGGGACAGGGGATCGCTCCGGCAGGTGAAATGGCGCCGGCGGCCGCCGAGACGATTATTGGCTCGGTGGCGCATGCGCTCCAATCGGAAGCGGATGATGAACGACCGATCATTTCAGGAGAATTGCCGATCGGAGGCCACCGCTTCGAGGGGCTACTGCCGCCAGTCGTTGCGTCGCCGACTTTCACGATTCGTCGCCGCGCGTCTCGCCTGATCCCTCTCGACGACTATGTCACCGACAAGGTGATGACCGAGGCACAGGCCGCGGTAATAAGAAATGCGATCGCAAACCGCCTTAATATAGTGATCGCCGGTGGAACCGGCTCGGGCAAGACTACGCTCGCGAACGCCGTCATCGCGGAGATGATTGCATCTGCGCCGGATGACCGCATGGTGATTCTCGAAGACACGGCTGAGATACGTTGCGCCGCCGAGAATGCGGTTTGCCTTCATACCAGCGATACCGTCGACATGGCGCGTCTCTTGAAGAGCACCATGCGACTTCGTCCTGATCGGATCATCGTAGGTGAGGTACGCGACGGCGCCGCTCTCACTCTTCTAAAAGCCTGGAATACTGGGCATCCGGGAGGAGTGACGACAGTCCACTCCAACACGGCCATGTCCGCACTACGGCGCCTCGAGCAGCTTACATCCGAAGTCAGCCAGCAACCCATGCAAGCCGTGATCGGCGAGGCCGTCGATCTGGTCATCTCGATCGAACGCGCGGGAAGGGGTCGGCGTGTGCGCGAGGTAATCAATGTCGAGGGTTTCAACGGGTCCCGCTACCAGACCGAACATTACGCACAAATCGATGAGGACATCCATGCAGCATAAACGCGTTTATCAGACCGGACTGCTGACCACGTTGCTTCTTGCAGCGCTCGCCGCACCCGCTTTAGCGGGTTCAGGAGGTGGCAGCTTGCCTTGGGAGGGACCGTTAGAGCAGATCCAGCAATCGATCACAGGTCCGGTTGCCGGTTACATCGCTCTAGCCGCCGTTGCGATCGCCGGCGGCATGCTGATCTTTGGCGGCGAGCTCAACGATTTCGCGCGGCGCCTGATGTACGTCGTCCTTGTCGCCGGCATCCTTCTTGGTGCGACGACCATTGTCGGTCTCTTTGGTTCAACAGGTGCGTCGATCGGCGGCGCGAGTGCCACCGAACAGACCGCGTCCGCTTACAAGAACGTCATCGGGGGAGGGGAGGGGCGTCATGGCTGACGCCGGCTCCCGCCTTCACCGCAACCGAATCCATCGTGCTCTTTCGCGCCCGAATCTTCTGATGGGAGCAGATCGCGAACTCGTGCTGCTGACCGGCCTCGCGGCCGTAATCCTGATCTTCGTCGTGCTGACCATTTACTCTGCGGTTTTCGGCGTGGCGATCTGGATCGTCGTTGTCGGCGCGTTGCGGATGATGGCAAAGGCCGATCCGATGATGCGCAAAGTCTATGCGCGCCACATGCGGTATCGGGCACACTACCTCCCGACATCAGCACCCTGGCGTCGATATTAGGAGCCGTTGATGGTCGCCTTGAACAAATTTCGATCGACCGCGCCGTCGTTTGCAGATCTCGTTCCTTATGCGGGTCTGGTGGAAAACGGTATCCTGCTTTTGAAGGACGGTAGCCTGATGGCCGGCTGGTACTTCGCCGGTCCTGACTCCGAAAGTGCTACAGACTTCGAGCGCAACGAACTCTCTCGTCAGATCAATGCCATACTGTCGCGGCTCGGGACGGGTTGGATGATCCAGGTCGAAGCGGTGCGGGTCCCGACAACTGATTATCCATCGGCTGAACGTAGCCACTTTCCCGATACCGTCACGCGTCTCATCGATGATGAGCGCCGCCGGCATTTTGGTCAGGAGAGCGGACATTTTGAAAGTCGGCATGCTCTGATCCTCACCTACAGGCCACCGGAGAGACGGCGGTCCGGGCTGACGCGCTACATCTATTCGGACACCGAAAGCCGGTCGGCAAAATATGCCGACACGGCCCTTGACCAGTTCCGCCGATCGACCCGTGAGATCGAGCAGTATCTCGGCAACAACCTCTCGGTTCAGCGGATGCAAACCCGTGAAGTGTCCGAGCGCGAAGGGACGCGTGTCGCGCGCTACGACGAGCTTTTTCAGTTCATCCGATTTGCAATCACCGGCGAAAATCATCCTGTCCGACTGCCAGAGATCCCGATGTATCTGGATTGGCTCGCGACGGCTGAACTGGAACACGGTTTGACCCCGCGCGTGGAAAACCGCTTCCTTGGTGTCGTGGCGATAGATGGTCTACCAGCAGAAAGCTGGCCGGGCATTCTGAACAGCCTGAACCTCATGCCGCTGACCTATCGGTGGTCCTCTCGCTTCATCTTCCTCGATGCGGAGGAGGCCAAGCAACGTCTCGAGAGGACCCGCAAGAAGTGGCAGCAGAAAGTCAGGCCGTTTTTCGACCAGCTCTTCCAGACGCAATCGCGCTCCGTTGATCAAGACGCGATGGCGATGGTCGCCGAAACGGAGGATGCGATCGCCGAGGCGTCATCGCAGCTGGTGGCGTACGGGTACTACACGCCAGTCATCATCCTCTTCGACGAAAACCGTGCAGCCCTGCTGGACAAAGCTGAAGCAGTCCGCCGTCTTATCCAGGCGGAGGGCTTTGGAGCCCGGATCGAGACGCTCAATGCGACCGACGCCTTCCTGGGTAGCTTACCTGGAAACTGGTACTGCAATATCCGGGAGCCGCTAATCAATACGCGCAATCTCTCAGACCTCATTCCTCTCAACTCCGTCTGGTCAGGGCATCCGGCCGCGCCATGCCCTTTTTATCCGCCTGACGCTCCACCGCTGATGCAGGTGGCATCGGGCTCTACACCCTTCCGCTTGAACCTCCATTTTGACGATGTCGGCCACACGCTTATCTTCGGCCCGACTGGCTCGGGAAAATCGACGCTCCTGGCACTGATCGCCGCCCAATTTTGCCGTTACGAGAGGGCGCAGGTCTTCGCCTTCGACAAAGGCAATTCGATGCTACCGCTCACGCTTGGCGTCGGCGGCAACCATTATGAGATCGCCGGCGAAAGCGGCGATGGTGCAAATCTTGCATTTTGCCCGTTCGCGGAGCTCTCGAGTGAAGCGGACAGGGCCTGGGCATGCGAATGGATCGAAACCCTTGTCTCCCTTCAGGGCGTGACTATTGCACCTGACCACCGAAATGCGATCTCACGCCAGATCGCGCTGATGACGACAGCCCCCGGCCGATCGCTGTCGGATTTCGTCAGCGGCGTCCAGATGCGCGACATCAAGGATGCTCTTCACCACTACACGGTAGATGGACCGATGGGCCAGTTGCTCGATGCGGAAGCGGACGGGCTGACGCTTGGCCGTTTCCAGTGCTTCGAAATCGAGCAACTCATGAACATGGGCGAGCGCAATCTCGTGCCCGTCCTGACCTATCTGTTCCGGCGCATCGAGAAACGACTGGACGGTTCGCCGAGCCTGATCATTCTCGACGAAGCCTGGCTCATGCTTGGCCATCCTGTTTTCCGCGACAAAATCCGTGAATGGCTGAAGGTGCTCCGCAAGGCGAACTGCGCTGTTATTCTGGCAACGCAATCAATTTCCGACGCCGAGCGTTCAGGCATCATCGACGTCCTGAAAGAATCCTGCCCGACCAAGATCTGCCTTCCGAACGGAGGCGCGAGGGAGCCCGGTACACGTGAATTCTATGTGCGGCTCGGCTTCAACGAGCGGCAAATCGAGATCGTCGCCAATGCCATTCCGAAGCGCGAGTACTACGTGACATCTCCAGACGGTCGCCGGCTATTCGACATGTCGCTGGGACCAGTCACGCTCTCCTTCGTTGGCGCTTCCGGCAAAGCAGACCTTGCGCGCATCCGGGCACTTTCCTCGACACACGGCCGAGAATGGCCGGGTCAGTGGCTCACCGAAAGAGGGGTAAACCGCTATGAATGAATCGATCTGGTTCTCCAAACTGGCAAAAGAAGTGGTGACGGCCTTGGTGGCGATCGGCGTAGCGACCACGCCAACGTCAACCTTCGCCAGTGGCGCCGTAACCGGCGCGACCGAGCTAACCCAAAAGCTCAACAACATTGAATTGGCTGCCCAAGTCACCAACTCAACCGAGCAGATCAATCACCAGATTACGCAAATTTCCCAGCTCGCCGAGCAGATTCAGAACCAGCTCAACATCTATCAGAACATGCTGCAGAACACCGCGCAGCTTCCGAACCACATATGGGGCCAGGTCGAGGGCGACCTCGATCAACTCAGGGATATCGTCAACCAGGGACAGGGCATCGCCTTCTCCATGGGCAACGCAGATGATCTCCTGAAACAGCGGTTCAAGAGTTACGCGGACCTGAAGACCAGCCTCCCAAACGGCGACAGCTTTTCGTCGACCTACCAGACCTGGTCCAACACGAACCGGGACACGATCGCCAGCACACTCAAGGCTGCAAGCCTCACAGCTGAGCAGTTCGATAGCGAGGAGGACACGATGAGCGAGTTGCGCACGATGTCTCAATCGGCAGATGGCCAGATGAAAGCGCTCCAGGTCGGCCACCAGATCGCCGCCCAGCAGGTCGCACAGATGCAGAAGCTGCGCGGGATTGTTTCCCAGCAGTCGACGATGATGGGCACCTGGATGCAGAGCGAGCAGACGGATAAGGATCTGGCGCAGGCTCGTCGGGAGAAGTTTTTCAACGCTGACGTTCAGTCGATCCCGACTGGCCAGAAGATGGAGCCCCGCTGGTGAGCCGCGCTGCTTTTATCGGCGCCTTTTGCGTCATCGCCGCCGGGATCGCTACGGTCACCACCGTCATCTTTGTTCGCGGCGCGACCCCTGCCGCCCCGGGTATGAGCGAAGAGCAGCGCGAGACGCGCGAGAAGTTCTTCGGCTCTGGCAAGGAGCGTCCCCCGATCGAAAAAGGTCAGGAGATGCGGCCAAGATGGTGAAACCCAACCGAAAGTCCTTGCTGATCCTTACCGGCATTGCGCTGATTGCCCATGCAGCTCCAACATTCGCTCAGCAGGGCCAAGTGCTCACCGAGCTCGAAAACCAGGTGTCGGCCGCAGCGAAGGGGTGGCAGACCACCATCATGGATGCGGCGAGATCTCTGTTCTGGATCCTCGCCGGAATTGAAGTCGGCATAGCCGCGGTTTGGCTGGCGATCCAGGCAGCTTCGCTCGATAGCTGGTTCGCCGAGCTGGTCCGACGCATCATGTTTATCGGCTTCTTCGCTTTCGTCCTTACGCAAGGGCCAACCTTTGCACGGGCCGTGGTCGATAGCCTATTCCAGATCGGTGCGGGTGGCGGCTCCGCTTCGCCTGCGGAAGTGTTCGATGCCGGCATCCGCGTCGCATCGCAGATGTCGGAGCAGGCGAAGTTCGGCGTATTCGAGGATAATGCACTGGCAATCGCCGCCGTCCTTGCTATGGCGGTCGTCGTGATCTGCTTCTCGCTCGTTGCAGCCATCTTCGTGTCGGTCATGGTTGAAATGTATGTTGGCCTGCTGGCCGGCATGATCATGCTGGGGCTTGGCGGCTCGTCTTTCACCAAGGATTTCGCGATCCGCTACCTCGTCTACGCCTTCGGCGTTGGCATGAAACTGATGGCGCTCGTCATGATCGCCAAAATCGGGTCCAATGTCCTGCTTGGGCTCGCGCAGGCACCGACAGCCCAAAGCGATCAGTTCATCACGACACTCGCGATCGCCGGCATATCAGTGGTCGTCTTTATCATCGCCATGTACGTCCCGAGCATTGTCCAGGGTGTGGTGCAGGGGGCATCGGTCACGGGCGGCATGGAAACAATCCGCCACGGCGGACAGGCCGCATCTTTTGCGGCGGGCGGGGCATTTCTTGGGGCCGGAGCGGTCGGCGCCGGTTTCGCGGCCGCACAGGCAGCCCGCGCCGGTGGGTCTTCAACAGCCGGCTCCGTGCTGCGGGGCATGGGCGCGAGCTTGAGCTCTGGCGCGATGGCCGCCGGCTCCGCCGCCAAGGAAAAGGCAATCGGTTCGCCCGGTGCCTATGCCGGTTCACTGCTGGGTCTGGCGAATGCGAAGCTCGACCAGGCAAGGGGCAAGCCAACGCCTCCCACGACCTCCCCGGAAAAGCCGGGCAAACCATAATTCACGGACAGGATAAAAGAGATGGCAGGGCAACCCGCACCCGAGAACCCGTACCTTGCCGCAAGGCAGGAATGGTCGGAACGATATGGTTCCTATGTCAAGGCCGCCTCCGCCTGGCGGGCCGTTGGAATATTGAGCCTTGGCATGGCCGTGATCGGATTTAGTTACGCGCTATACCTGAGCACGCAGGTCAAGCTGGTTCCTTATATTGTCGAAGTCGACAAGCTCGGGAACACGGTCTCCGGCGGATTCCCGCAGCAGATTGAATATGCGGATACACGGGTCGTGCGGGCGACGCTCGGCAACTTCGTGACCAGCTTCCGTTCCATCACACCGGATGCCGTGGTCCAGAAGCAATATATCGATCGCACCTATGCGCTGCTGCGGACCAGCGATCCCTCGACGCAGAAGGTCAATGCCTGGTTTCGCGGGAATTCTCCTTTCGAAAAAGCGGTCAACGCGACCGTGGCGATCGAGGTCAACAACATCGTCGCGCTGTCCAACCAGACTTACCAGATCGACTGGACCGAATACGAGCGCGATCGGAAAGGCAAAGAGGTGGCAACTCGCCGCTTCAGAGGCATCGCTACCGTGTCGATAACATCACCGCAGGACGAAGCAATTATTCGGCTCAATCCGATCGGCGTCTACGTGACCGATTTCGACTGGACCGCGCAACTTTAAGAGCAGGGGATCTGCAATGGGGACCAAACACAAACGCGCAGCGCTTCGCTGCATGATGGCGCTTGCCATATCGGCTAGTTCTTCCTCGCCGTCCATGGCGCAAAGCCTGACCGGAAATGAAGTGAAAGGCACGAACCTCTCCGGCAAATGGCGCGGGCAGGCGGGCCTCGTGACGCGTGGACCGGATGGCAAGGTCATTTTCCTCTTCGGTGAAACGCAGCCCTCCGTCGTCTGCTCACCTCTGCAGGTTTGCGATATCGAACTGCAGGGCGGCGAAATCGTCCGCGACGTCCTCGTCGGAGACACTGTGCGTTGGAAAGTCGAACCGGCCACGTCGGGTGCGGCCGGCGGCCAGGCTATCCACCTGATTGTGAAGCCTTCGGAGCCCGGCCTTGTCACCTCTATGGTGGTGACAACCTCGCGACGCACCTATCATATCCAGCTGAAATCGCATCCTTCTCAATACATGGCACGGGTAGGGTTCGAATATCCGGAAGATGCCGCGAACAAGCTTTCCGACATCAACGCACGTATCCAGGCTTTTAGTGGGCCGGCTGGTGGCACCGCGCCAGAGCAGCTCGCCTTTTCATTTTCGATGAGCGGCAGTGCGCCGTGGCGGCCGAAGCGCATCTATTCCGACGGGCAGAAAACCTACATCCAGTTCCCTCGTACGATCTCCGGACAGGATGCACCGGTCCTGTTCGTCGTATCGGGTGGCCAGAACCGGATCGTCAACTACCGGATGAAGAACGACATGATGATCGTCGACTACAATATCGACAAGGCAATCCTGGTTTCAGGGGTCGGGCGGCACCAGCAGAAAATCACCATCCAGCGGGGAGGTTAGGCCATGCGGTTTCAAATTGCCATCCCGATCGTCTTCACCCTCGGCCTAGCCGGATGCCAGACCGCGACCGATGGATTGTCCACAAGTGCCGCGCCCGCAGACATCACCGGTCCCGCTGCGAGTTCCATCGCCGGCGACCTGGCCGGGCGATATGCGGAGCAGGCCGGCCCGGCAAAAATGCCGATCAAGCTTCACAAGGACACGTCCGACTTTGCGGTCGCACTCGAGGCCGCGTTGAAAGGCTGGGGCTACTCAGTCCTGACCGATGACATGAGCGCAACCTCCACGGACGGGCCAAAGCCCGTCGAGTTGGCCTATTCGATTGTCTCGGCCGAGGGTCAGGTTCTCGCGCGCCTTTCGACCGATACGATGGAGCTTGGCCGCGCTTACTCGGTCAGCAGTGGCGTAGCGACGCCGGCAAGCCCCCTTTCCCTCATGAAGCGAAACTGACAGGCGGAAACGATCATGGTCCAATCGCTGGAACTGGGAACCTCTAATCGGTCCGCTGACGACAAAGGGATGAAGCGCCTCAATCGCATACCTCTTTTTTTCGGCATAGGGATCCTCGTCCTCTTCCTTGCGGTCCTCGTATACGGACTATCCTCACGGGGACTGCGGTTCGGCCAACCGAACCCGAATGAAAATGGCTCAAGCACCCCTGCTTCCACTTTCGCCGATCAACTGAAGAGAGGCGTGAAGGATGGTATCATCGGCGACCTGGAAGAAACGCCTCAGGTGTTTCAGCCAACACCGGTCTCACAGCGCCAGGATACCGTCCAGACGTTGGAAGTGGAATCGAAGGTGCAGCCGAGGGAAGATCGCCGCCCCCGCACGGAGACGGACGAAGAGTGGAACGCCAGGATGCTCCGTGAACAGCGCGAGCAGATATTTCGCGAGCAGCAGCGCCAGCGCATGGCGAGCCTCCAAGCCCGCGCCACCGCCTTGGATTCACCGCTAACGGTCGACATTTCAGAGATCCAGGAGTTGAAAACAGATGGCCGGGCATCGGGCAGAATATCTGACGCAACTGCGGCAAACAGCGCAACGGACCTTTACTCTGCGGCAATGAAATCCGGTCTCACGGGTCAAAACATCGACCCGAACGGCCAAACTGCGAAAGAAGAATTCTTCAACTCAGATCTTGCAAAGTTGGGATATCTGCCAAACCGCGTCGTACCGCAAATGTCTCGCTATGAGCTGAAACGAGGCTCCGTTATCCCCGCCACGATGATAACCGGCATCAATTCGGATCTGCCTGGTCGCATCACCGCACAAGTTAGCCAGAACATCTACGACACGGCGAGCGGACACTACCTGCTTGTGCCGCAAGGAACGAAACTTCTCGGCCGCTATGACAGCAAGGTCTCCTTTGGTCAAAGCCGGGTCCTTGTGGTGTGGACCGACGTCATTTTCCCCAACGGGTCGACCCTCCAAATTGGAGGGATGGCTGGAACAGATTCGCAGGGCTACGGCGGGTTCTCCGACAAGGTGGACAATCATTACTTCCGAACCTTCGGCTCAGCAGTGTTGGTCGCGCTTATCGGGACGGGAATTGATATGGCTGTCCCGCAAAGCTCAACACTCGCCACGCAAGACACCGCATCGGACGCCGCTCGTCGGAATTTCGCTGAGACCTTCGGCCGAGTTGCGGAGCAGACAATCTCGAAAAACCTCAATGTCCAGCCAACGATTAAGATCCGGCCCGGATACAAATTCAACGTGCTCGTCGACCAGGATATCGTATTCCCGGGCATCTATTCGAATTGAGCTGGCATGTCGCACAGGCTGCGACATGCCAATAGACGATATTGTTAGGCGGAGACCCTAGCAGGCTCCTGACCTGTAGCTAAGCCCCGTGCGCGGTATCCTCTGAACAGCGGGCTTTTGATGCCGAGAGAATGCTGCATACGCACTCGGACCGGTTCCGATACCTCGAAAATCCCGCAGCAAACCGGTGAACGCCCGTATCCCTCTGCACGACCAACCTCATGGACTCTCAGCCCAGCACGGCGATATATCCGGGCGAGGTGAGGCTCGTAGTTCGAGACGAGAGCCTTGATCCCATGCGCCAACCCGCATTCGCAAAGCGCGAGCAAGAGCATGCAAAAGGCTTTGCTGCTGTCGAGGGCTGGGAAGTCGACCGCGAGGTTCGCCTCATCGATGCACATCCTCGTCCCCTCATAGATGCCAGGTGCCGCAAGGCTGGCGTCAGGAAAAGTGTCACGGAATACATCGTAAAGAAGGGTCGGCCCGGTCGTCGGCATCAAGCGAACGGCGCCATACAGCCGATCGCAACGATCATTGCACCACATCAAGTAGGCCGGCCGCAGTGCATCATACTCATCTTTCTCACTGTCACCGGTGATCTTCACAGCCCATCCAAGCTGATCGTGAAAGACGCGCTTGCGTAGGCGAAAGGCCTGCTTCATCAGGTTTTCGTACCGTGCGTATTGATGAGCTTCAATCAAAATGAACATCGATTTCTCCAGCCTTTTCTGTGCGGCTGGAAGATGCTTCGAACGTGCTGGAGACTAAATTCCCGCAGATGGGCTCGCTCAAATGCGGGTATTGCAGTGCCTTCGCGCGACGAAGTTTAGATGGTGATCAAGCGTAGCTTCAGAGCGAGCGTGGCTGCTGCTGATATTGTCGCGCAGCCAAGTTTTGTACGGGCCGACTTCAGATAGGTCCGGGCTGTATGATGAGATATATCGAGGATTAACGCGATATCCTTATAGTCCTTTCCAAGCGCACTCCAGTAAAGGCATTCCCGTTCCCGAGCGCTGATTGCCGGCACGGGATCACTTTCACCATGCAATTCGAACACTGCCTTCTGATGGACAAGCTGCGCGAGATCTAGCCAGTCACCCCGATATGTCTCGACAAGCTGATCCCAAGCGTCAGCAGTCCACTTCGAGTTAAGAGAGAGAATGGCGCGGCGGCCAGCTTTGTCCGAAATGGGAATTGATAGGCCGAACGGCCCGACGCCATGTCGCATAGCGTCTTCAAGAAAAGGCAATGCCTCGATAGTTAGTTCGAGCTCCCGCCAATCGAAGGATAGCTGTCTGAGAAATCCCTCGCGCACGACGGGGTCGATCCTGACATATCCATTCAAAAGGTATCTTGAAACCCATGCCTCCGGATAGGTCGTCCGAACGAATGGCGCATCGAAGGAGCCGACGATCGTGGACGCTAGATGATAGGTGACGAAGTCGATGCAGTAGGCGGACTGCACTATCTCCAGAGCATCGGCGACCAAGCTTACCTCAGACACCCGACTTGCGATCTCATCATAATCTACCTTCGACTTTTGCAATCTGGGATTCCATGAGCGTGAGCGGGTTGCGCTAGATATATTTGATCGGCCAAAGTATTAACCGTGCGTCAGTTGCGCGCATGACCCTGTGAGGCTGCAACTCTTTGCTGCACTGCAACAAAAAATGCAAGTCCAGAAGCTCATAACTATTGGGCATCAATACACTCGCGGATTCGATGCCTGATCCAGCAGCAAATCTGCGGTGGCGCGGGCGGCGCGATCTCGCTATAAGCGCGGATGTGGCAGTACGCGCTGCCTCCGGGCTTTGTAACCCGAAGCATACCGGTTTGGTGCCCGCCGTTAGGGCTCCAGATTCCTCGACCTATGGTCGGGGAGCCGTGGACGCATGTCCAGGTTCCTCGGAACTAAAGGTCCATGGGCTGAGTATGCTCGGTTACAAACTCCCCGATCGCCAGGGGTCAGGATCAATGCGGGGGCGTACCGCGCATTCTTGATTTGGAGTAGCGATGGACGGCAATGAACGATTGAATAGGGATCTGATCGATCTGAAACCGCTTATCGGTTTGCTCGATGGGCTTCCGACGTCGATCGTTGAGAAGCTAACGATCGACGCAATCCGGGAACACCGGGATCTTGTTGAACAGGCGGAAACCCTGTTCAACGCACTGCCTGCAGAAATCAAGGCTGGCAAGCAAGCGGGTGGGGAGGCCCACACCACCTATCTCGAGGCCACAATCCGAATGCACGCTCAGATGTCAGCACTAACAACGCTGCTACATCTACTCGGTTACACGCCGAAAGTTTGACTGAGGCATGCTCAGATCAGTCCGCGACGGATCGCCAACGCAACGACTTGGGCGTGGTTTGAGAGATTGTAGCGCGTCCTGATGTCGTCGATCGCGGACCGCACGCCGGCATATTTTGCCTGCTCCAGCTCGGCGATGACCTCGACAGTCTTCCCCAGTGAAAGCCATCGCACATAGGTTGCCTGCTTCGGTGTCAGGATCACCTTTTCCTCAATAGACGGAGTGACCCGCAAATATTCGATGCGAGTATGCAGTTGCGAAACCGCAGAAGCAGCCATGATTGCGTCGATTTCAGTATCATTTGCGATTACCGGCTTCGACGAGGCAAAGGTCAGCATGGACATGGCACCGTTGGCAGTCGCGACCGGTATCGAGACTCCGGACCGAATGTTGAAGTCGGATGCGTCCAAGAAGAATTTCTTCTGCTCTTTGGAAAGGGCGCCCTTATCGTGCTCGCCTGACCACGCGAATGCTCGCTTGACGAGCTGAGCTTTCCGCATGACTGGATCGATAAACCGATGGTCGAGCTGATCGTAGATCTGCTGCCATTCGAGATCGTAGTTCGAAACGGCATATGTCTGCCCGGGTCGCAGGTTTACGAAAGCGTATCCCACAAAATCAAATCTGTCGGCAAGGTTGGCCAATGCTCCCTTAAGCATTGACTGATCATTCCCTATTGCCGTGACATCGAGAAGTTTTTCGACCCACTTGGTCACGTATATTCTCCTCTATCGATCGCAATCCTGTCTAGCTCAATGAAAGCATCCACAGTCAAACCGACTGTGGTGCGATCAAACAGTGTTTTTGCGAAGATCGAAGCATATTCAACCGCTTTTAGGTGACAATTCCACCTTGGGTTCTAATCGCTTTTTGTTTGAAATCAAATATTAGATTTACTTTCCGGCCGGACAAAATGGATTTTCGCGGCCGATTGCGATCATCACATGCCCCGCCGCTTTACGAACTTGACGAACTTGACGAAATTTGCCATATAGCGAGACACACGGAGGCAACGTTATGGCATCCCCTAAGGCAAAGTCCGGCGATCGAAGCGGCCCTCAACGTCAGCGCGAAGCAGGTGATCGTTCGATGGCCTTTTTTCTGGCTACAGGCGCCGGCGCGTTGCCGGAAGGCATGAGCGGCTTCAAGATCAATGTCCCGGATAATGCGTCCAAGGTGCTGTCCGACAAGCCGAAGCGCGTGCAGGCGCTGTTGCAGCAGTATGGCAAGGCGATCTCAAAAAGCCGCACCGCCGGCCGGCGTGTGAGCTTTCGCGTCGATGTCGATCCGGAAGGTGAGATGGTCGTTACCCCCGTCGAAGAGGAAGCGACGGTTGTGCCGGCACTCGTACAGGAAGGCGATGGTGCGGATGCAGAACTGGAGCAAGCACTCGCAGCAGCGCGTGGTCGCGGGCGCTCGAAGGCAGCGGAGATCTTAGGCGGCGCCGACATGCTCAGTGCCGAGGACTTTGCGCGCCTGCTGGGAACGACACGGGTTACCGTCAACACCAAACGGCAAAACGGCCAGATCCTCGGATTAGACGGTGCCAAGCGCGGATATCGCTTCCCCGATTGGCAAATGGATTCCGATGGAAAGCCGTTTTCTGCGCTCCCGATCCTACATGAACGACTGGGTGGGGCATGGGCGGTGTATCGTTTCTTGATCCAACCACAAAGCGAACTGGATGGCATGACCGGCCGCCAGGCTCTGGAGCGCGGGCGGACTGAGCAAGTGCTTAGCGCCGCGGAAAGCGTCGGACGAGATTTCCGGTAAATGGTACAGATTGTACCGCCTGCCGGTTTCGAAACATCAAACCTGCACCTGCAAGTCGTTGTGCCCGGATCACTGTTCGGCCGCATCTACCTCGCTCGATACCCTGATCCGCTTGGTTTTGGAAAGACGCCGAGCCGGTTCAGCGATCCGCGCCGCCGCAAGGCCGACAATCGCTTCGGCGTTCTCTACCTCGGGGATACCGTTAAGGTCTGCTTCCTCGAGGCCGTGCTACGGGACCAGCGTGACGGACTGATCGGAGATCTTCCAATCGCAGAGAGCGAACTCCACGACAGACAATACGCGCAGATTGAGGTCGTCGAGCCGCTGAAGATGGTCGATCTGCGCGACGATGGTCCGATCAAGATGGGCGTGCCGACAGATGTGGCGAAGTCATCCAGACAATCTCTCGCACGCGAGTGGGCTGTCGCTTTCCATGACCATACCGATCGAATTGATGGGATCATCTACCCGTCGCGGCTGAATGGGCATACCAATCTTGCGGTTTTCGACCGGTCTGTCGGCAGACTGAAAACGGTCGGTGCGACCAGGCTGATACGAGCGCCGGGTCTCGCCAGCGTTCTCGACGACCTCAATGTGGCGATCGTCGATCCTTGACATCGGAACTTGCTGCTCGGAGCTACTTCTGGCCGCTGATCCGCGAGAGATCAATCCTGATCCCTGCCGTTCCGACATCTTTTTCAGCAGAGGGCACCGCCTCGCTTTCAGACGGTGTTTCATCTGCAGGTCCAGGCTCCACCGCTTTTGCCCTGTCTCCCTGTTCCGCGATAGCTCCACCCGGGTCCTCCGCCTGAAACACGGCCTGGCCTTCGAATTGACCGGTGTTCCAAGCGTAGATCGCATCCTCGAACACCTGCGGGAATACCTCGGCATTTGTGGGATTTCCGTACCACTTGCTCACGATCCGGAGGATCTTTGCGAACATGGCCGACCCTTTGCGAAGATTTTCGCAGGGCTCGACGAGTTCTGGTCCGAGTTCCGAGACATCCTTGATGCCAACACCCGCCGGGAATTGCGTCACTCCGACACGCACCACCGCCTGACCGACATATTGTCTGACGACCTCCATGGCCTCGGCGGGGTTCTTCGGCTTGGGGACGAGGATAAGCCGTCCTCCCGATTTGACGGTTATCGCGAGCGGATCGCCAGAACCGACTGCTGAAACGAACTGCTCGACAATAGCAGGTTTCAGCCCTGGGTCAGCGCATTCCTTGATGAAGGCAGGGTCCATGACGATGGCTCCAAAGATCAAATGTTGAAGGATATGATGAGCGGAGTTCCGAACAGATCGGACCACGCCTTAGCGCTTGCGCGCTGTATCGCGACGATATTGCTGCCGGCCGTCCACCAGCCATTACCGATCAGCACGATGGCATCAGGTCGATGCAGCATTGACTGGAGAACCGGCCATAGAACGAGTTGTTCGTAGCAAATCAGAGGCGCGATCTTCCGTCCCGCAACCTCGACCACAGGTTTCTCGAAAAGGCTGGCTCGTGCGCTACCGACCTGGCCGGTCCAGCGCTCCCACGGCCGCCACATCGACACCGGAACCGGCATGCGCTCGTGATAAAGGATACGCCCTCCTCGCGCATCGATCGCCACCATGACGTTGTCGTAGCCATCGGGATCGACGAGGGCCGCACCGGCGATCACCGTGATCTGGGCGTTTCGCAGCTGGTTACGCCAGAAGCCTTCAAGCGTCGGCGTCCAGAAGCCAAGGCTACTTTCCGGGAGAACGATGACTGCTTTTTGTCCGCCAGCCGCAATACGAACCTTTTCGACCAGATCGCGTTGCCGAAAAAGAGACTGATCGCGACCAAGGCTCGCACCCATTTCGAGATCGACACCCCGCCATCCCTCAGTTAGAATCTGCTGCGTCCCCGATGCGGCGGACCAGAGCCAAAGACCTGCAAGGCCGATGGCGATAGCCGGCCCGTTTCGGGTTACGAGGCCCGTAAGGCCGGCTGTCATTGCAAGCAGTCCCCACCAGCCCCAACCCGGAAACAGAAGGCCGGCGCCGGTCAACGGATGCGCCCACCCCACAATTCCGAAGGGCGGCACAGCCATGAGCACCATCACCAACAGATATCGCAGTGCCTTCCCCAAGCCTTGTGACCCGGCCCATAGCGCAGAATGGACTGCCACAAAGGACACCGCGGCGACGATCCAGAAGCAAAGACCTACCCATAGATCCGCGCCAAAGAACTGGGCAACCCCGACCGGCAACCCACGGGACGCCGCCAGGAAATATCCGGCGGAGACTAGCGCCGCCGCGACCCGTGTCGGGGACCTGGACCAGACCAGCGGAAAGAGGACTGCAACGGGAAGGAGCTCGGCCTGTCCGCTCCATCCGACCGCGCCGATTGCAACAGACATTGACATGAGAATGACGGTCGGCAGGGTTTCACGGCGCATAAGTCCACACCTCCTGCGCCATGCCGATAACACCTGACATGGGAATTGGCCCGAAATAGCGTGAGTCCCAGGATCCTGGAAAAGCCGAATGGAGATAGACCGATCCCGGCGGTACGGTCCCGCTCGTATCGGGGACCAGCGAGCGGCCCTGTCCATCCATATCGACGATCCGCGACCCGGCGAGATCTGTACCGTCGACTGTCAGGTGATCCGTCACCTCGATGCGCTGGCCGGCCACCGCGACGATTGTCTTTATCAACGGCCCGAATCCTCCTGGGCACAGGCCGCGCCGTAGGTAGCCACGTCTAAGAGCCTCGAGCATCCTCTCGTTGCGGGGTGGGCAGACGAACACAGTCATTCCCGTCTGGATGGAGGACGGGGAGATCGGAACGATGCGCCATAGGCCGAGCGGTTCACTCGGCGTCGTATTGATCCGTAGACCGAACAGCGCGCCACCGGCGAGGACGATTAACAAGAAACCTGTTGCCACGATAAGTATGGCGCACGCGACATGACGTTGGCGATATTTCAAGATGGAGTGGTGGTTGGTGACCGTCATTTGAGGGACAGCCCCTTGGCCTGCGTCTGGCGGGCAGCTTCTGCCTGTCTGAGCGCCACCGTCGTTCGTTCATGCGCGGCAAGTTGCTGGACCGTGCGCATGCTCGTCCAAGCCGACTGCACCTCACTCTTCTGAACCGGGTTCATTCCGGCCGTCAGCTTCTGGAACGTCTCGCCATCCGCGCTCTTCGCAGCAATCGGTAGCAGGGTTCGTTCTCCGAACCGCTCCGACACGGCTTTGGCAAATCCTTCAAGCTCAGCCTTCACCATCTTGTCGGCCAGGGCGAACTCGAGGCCTGCGGGAAGATCGTTGCGATCGATCGCGTCCCGGACGCGTTCCAGCGTTTGCTTGGCTGATGGTGACAGGGCCGGGATCTCGATCGAGACCTTAAGCCGGGCCGCCCGCTCTTCAGTTTCGAACTTCCGCTCAGCTTCGGCGCGGACGGTGAGATAACGCTCCAAGTTTCGGGCAAGAGCCGGCGCGTTCACCAATGCGATATCACGCGCTTGCTTTTCGGCGCTTCCTGCAAGCAGCCCGGTCTTCCCCTTCAGCGCACCGAAGCTTTCCGGTTGCTCGGCAATCCGCACAATCGTCGTCGCGGCAACCGTCTCATTCGTCAGCATGGCATCGACATTGACTGCCTTGAAGGCGGCCTGCGGATCCGCGAAGACGAGATGGAAGCGGCCGGAAACCTCCTGCCAGCTGTCCTTCAGGCCAGTGTCTGCGGAAAGCCTATCTTCGACCGCCTGATCGACCGACCTGGGGAAGGTCGTCGTACCTGAGACCATGGGTTTTGCCTCCTTGATTGCAGATGTTGTCGATGCGGTTGACGTCGCTCCGCCAAGGCCGAGCCTTGTCGCAACGGCTGCAAGGCGCGCGCCGAGTGCGGCGATCCTCAACGATTGACGGACGGTCCATTGCAGCCGGTCATGTACGACGGTGCGGACGACGTTCATGAGATGGAGGCCACGCGCCTCTGCAAAGCGAAGCGCAGCGCGATAGTGCGAGGCGTGCTGATAGTCGAGCGTCGTTTCCTTCGATCCGGTACGGGAGAGTCGCTCATGGAGGCGGGCCATCGCCAGTTCCTCGATCGGCACGACCTTCCAGGAATTTCGCTCGACCTCCTTGCCATCAGGGAGCGTGACGCGCTGTGAGCCGGCATGTTCGAGTCCGATGCGATCACCGATCCTGGCGTCAGACGCTTCCATCGCTCGCGCGAGATCGACACCCCAGACGGTCCGTTCCTGACCATCGGAAAAGCCCAGCGTCACGAAGTAGCTGGCCCGGTTGCCCGGCTTGTGTTCGTAGGGTGCTTCGCCATGGGCTATCAGCACGCCGCCACGCCGCTGCGCGAACTCTTCCAAGCCGACATAGAGCTCGGCCGCCTCGCGGTGGCGGGTCATGGCGACATAGGACAGGTGTCGGTCCAGCGTGCTCGACGCCAACACCTTGACGCGATCAACCGTGGCGCCCTGACTCTTGTGGACGGTGGTGGCGTATCCGTGATCGACATTGGTGTAGAAGCGCTGTTCGACCACGACCTGGCGTCTATCTTCACCGCCGCCAATCTCGGCGACGATCCGTCCTGGCCGCGCCTCGACGACACGCGCCAACATGCCGTTCTTGACGCCGATAGACCCTTCATTCTTCAAGAAGACGATCTGATCGCCAGCCGCAAAATGCCTCGTCCCGTCTTCAGCCTTGAACGCATGGCCGGGCTCGATCACGCCTCGCTCGACCAGCTTGCCGCGCGCCATCTCGTTCAACAGCCGCACATCGACACGGCGATGGGCGAGGATCAGGGTCGCCTTCGCCGGATCGTATTCGCGGTCCCAATCGGCAATCAGTGCCGTAATCGCGTCGCCCTTCGTCCACCCGGTCCGCACCAAATCCCGCTGCGCATAAGCGTCGAGCGCAGCCGACACGTTTCCACGCGCCAGATCTAGGGAAGCATCGCGCATCCACTGCTCGCGCTGGCGGTAGATCGTCACGAGTTCCGCATAGCCGATCCGCTCGGAGATGGCGCGGAATGCAGCACCAGCCTCGATTGGCTGCAGCTGTTCTGGATCGCCGATCAGAACGAGCTTGGCGCCTAACTTCGTGACTGTTTCGACGAACAGCGCCATTTGCCGGGACGAAACCATGCCGGCCTCATCGAGGACGAAGACGGTCTTTTCATCAAGGCGGTCACGCTCCTGGTCCCACCGGAGTTCCCAAGCGGAAAGTGTGCGGGAGGTAATGCCAGCTTCCTTCTCCAGACCCTCGGCCGCCTTGCCCGCCAACGCACCGCCGACGACGCGATATCCGGCCGCCTCCCAGGCTTCGCGTGCCGCCTGCATCATCGTCGTCTTGCCGGCGCCGGCGCGGCCTATCACGGCGGCGATCCGCTCCTGTCCCGCGACATGTTCAATCGCAGCTCTCTGCTCGTCGGACAGGCGATCATGGCGAGAGAAGACCCTACTCAGTTCCGTCGACTTGACGCCATGAGAGGATCGCTGCGACAGCCAGATCGCTTGATTGGCCATCTGGGATTCGACACGGATCAGCTCCCGCGTCGTGAATTTCGCAGCCGCCCTCACACCGGTGGCGAGATCCATCCGCTCACGGTCCAGCCGGAGGGTTTGCGGGCTTTGCAGGATCCGCGCCATCAGGTCCTGGAAGAGCACCGCATCGTCGATGTAGCGGTTGAGAACCTTGGCAACATCGCGCTCTTCGAAGACGCTTTTCTCCCGGGTGATGAGGTCCAGCACGATCTCCGGATTGCGTTGGATCCGCCTGGCGTTCTCGGTGCGGCGCTCCTGCTGCATCTCGATCCGTTCGAGCTGCAGGGATGGGGCCGCGCCCGCCACGTGCGCCGTCTCTGCCTTCCGCTCGATCGCTGTCGCGCCAACGCCGATATGAATCGTTGGTGTTAGGTCTATGCCCTGCTTTTCGAACGAACGGCCATCAACGCGGATATCGAGACCGGCAAGCGCCAGGTGCCGGTTCTGGATAGCAAACCAGCCGTCCCGAAAGGCGTTAAAGTCTTCGGCGCCCCCGGCCCAAAGCTCGTACACGATTTTGCCGGCATCGTTGCGAACGGGATTGCCGTCGGGACCGACAACCGCAACCTTCTTGGCCCCGAAACCATCCTCGCTCAGCGGCCGCAGGGTCGTCATCAGATGCACATGCGGATTGCCGGGTGCGTCGTGATAGACCCAATCGGCGACCATGCCTTTGGCTGCAATATGCTGCGCGATAAAGTCCCGCATCAGGGCTATGTTTTGATCGGACGAAAGTTCGATCGGCAAAGCGATCGTCACATCTTTGGCAAGCTGCGCGTCCGACCGCTTCTCGAACATCTCGACCCTGTTCCAGAAGGCCTCGGAGGCTCCAGATACCGAGCGGTTCGCAATCATCGCGCGAAGCCATTCAGGGGCGTCGGCCGGCATCACGAATTCCTCGTGAAGCAGTCCCTGCTTGCGGGAATAATCGATCACGCGGGCCTCGCGCTCGTAGTCCATTTTGGCGCAGTGACGGTAGGCCGCAGACAGCACCGCGCTGCGGCCGGAGCCGCGCGCAACGACGGTGACTGAAAAATGCGGGACTGCCACGGGTAAGGCGCTCCATCTTCCGAATGAATTCAACATGTTCTTCGGGAGAGATCCGGCCCAAGTCACCCCATGGCAGGGCCTTCAAGCAGGGCGTCGCGTCAGCGACGTATAATTGCGCCCTTGGATCCGCTCCTTCGGAACGGCGGGATCATTCGCCAAATGCTGGCGCTTTGGCGAGCTACAAATTTGTACCTGTCCTGCTGCACGGAAATCGAAGAGTCTTTGCTAGCACCATTACTAAGACGACTGGAGATTGAATCGCGATGAAGAAACCGACTTCCAAAATCCGTGAAGAACTTGCTCGGCTGCAGGAACAGTTGAAGCAGGCGGAAACACGCGATGCCGAACGCATCGGCCGCATCGCGTTGAAGGCAGGGCTTGGAGAAATCGAGGACGGAGAGCTTCAGGCCGCGTTCGAGGACGTGGTGAAGCGGTTTCCCCTCGACAAGACTGCTGGCAAGGGCGGATCGAACGGGAAGGATAGGGGAGGGGCTGGCGCAAGCGGCCAGTCGGAAACCACGCCGCTCACATCTGGCGCGGCTTCGGGCCAGGGTGGCGAGGCTTGAACGCATGCAGCGGCTCACGACAGCAGAGGCTAGAAAGAAAGACGCCCGCGAGAAGATTGAGCTGGGCGGCCTGATCGTAAAAGCAGGCCTTCGCTACGAAAAGCGCGCACTCCTTCTGGGTGTTCTGATCGAAGCGCAAAAGGCGATTGCCGGCAATGAGGACGAGCGGTCCCGCCTGATTGCAATCGGCGCGGAGGCGTTTGGCAATGACGGTGAATAGGACCCTTCTTGCTGTCTTCCCGCCCTTGGTGATGATCGCCGTTGCGTTGTCATTGCCGGGGATCGAACAGTGGATTGCGGCTTTCGGATCGACGGCGAAAGCGAAGATGACGCTCGGGCGCATCGGCTTGTCCATGCCCTATGCGTTAGCGGCAGCAATCGGCGTCATTGCTCTCTTTGCCGCGAATGGTTCGATCAACATCAAGACGGCCGGATTTGGCGCAGCGCTGGGATCGGCAGCCGTTATTGCGATTGCCGCCATCCGCGAAGGCGTGCGGCTCGCGCAATTCTCCGGACAGGTGCCGGCAGGGCGGTCGGTCTTTTCCTATGTCGATCCTGGCGCAATTGGCGGTGCAGCCACTGCCCTCTTCTGCGGCTTGTTTGCGATCCGTGTCGCGAAGCTGGGCAACGCTGCTTTTGCGCGCTCGGAACCAAAGCGCATCCGCGGCAAGCGGGCGCTGCATGGCGAAGCGGAATGGATGGCATTGCCACAAGCCGAAAAGCTGTTCGGGGAGGGTGGTGGCATTGTCGTCGGCGAACGTTACCGCGTCGACCGTGACAGCACGGCCGCAATCTCGTTTCGCGCCGATGCAAAAGAGACTTGGGGCGCTGGAGGCAAATCACCGCTCCTTTGCTTTGATGGATCGTTCGGGTCGAGCCACGGCATCGTGTTTGCGGGTTCAGGCGGCTTCAAAACAACCTCGGTGACGATCCCGACGGCGCTTAAGTGGGGCAGCACGCTGATCGTGCTCGATCCATCAAACGAAGTGGCGCCGATGGTCAAAGCACATCGTAGCGCCGCGGGTCGTGATGTCGTCGTGCTTGATCCAAAAAATCCAGATGTTGGGTTCAACGCCCTCGACTGGATCGGCCGGCACGGTGGGACAAAGGAAGAGGACATCGCCGCGGTCGCCTCCTGGATCATGAGCGATAGCGGCCGCGCCAGCGGCGTGCGCGATGATTTTTTTCGCGCTTCGGGCCTCCAACTGCTGACTGCAATAATCGCCGATGTCTGCCTGTCCGGCCATACCGAAAAGGAGCGCCAGACTCTGCGAACCGTTCGTATGAACCTGTCCGAACCGGAGCCAATGCTGAGAGCAAGACTGCAGGAGATCTACAACAATTCCGGATCAGACTTCGTGAAGGAAAACGTCGCCGCTTTCGTGAACATGACGCCGGAAACATTCTCGGGCGTCTATGCCAACGCGATCAAGGAAACCCATTGGTTGAGCTATCAGAATTACGCGGGCCTGGTTTCGGGATCGACGTTTTCGACAGACGACATCGCAAACGGAAAGACGGATGTCTTCGTTGCCCTCGACCTGAAGACACTTGAGACCCATTCGGGCCTGGCGCGTGTGATCATCGGTTCATTTCTGAACGCGATCTACAATCGTGATGGATCGATGCCGGGACGGGCTCTGTTCCTTCTCGACGAGGTCGCGCGGTTGGGCTTCATGCGCATTCTAGAGACAGCGCGGGATGCGGGCCGCAAATACGGCATCACTCTGACGATGATCTATCAGTCCATCGGCCAGATGCGCGAAACCTACGGCGGCCGAGACGCGACCAGCAAGTGGTTCGAAAGCGCGAGCTGGATATCGTTTGCGGCCATCAACGATCCGGAAACGGCCGACTATATCGCCCGTCGCTGCGGCACGACGACGGTCGAGATCGATCAGGTGAGCCGGAACTTCCAGGCGCGCGGTTCGTCGCGAACGCGGTCGAAGCAACTTGCGAGCCGTCCTCTGATCCAGCCGCATGAAGTTCTCCGGATGCGCGCCGACGAGCAGATCGTCTTCACGGGTGGAAACGCGCCGCTTCGATGCGGTCGCGCCATGTGGTTTCGCCGGAATGACATGACCTCATGTGTTGGCGAAAACCGCTTCCACAAGAAGCCTGAACCGGTTGACGTTGAAGAGTGAGTTCCGCTCCGAATGCAGGATGCCGACAATGAGATATTGGGAAGCATGTGAAGCGCAGGTCACGGCAGAGGAGGCGATCGCGGAATGCCGCCTCCATCATATCGTCGCGGCTGTCCGCGATGGTGACCGGGCACTGGTCGACACCGAGACCGGCGACGTGATCGCTGATGCCGATGACGAAGGGGAATACTATGGCAGCGACATCCTCGGCTATCTCGGGTACTGAGCGCCACAGACGCGATCGCGAAAGGATCGTAACCCGAATGGGCGAAGACCGCTTGCGGGCTTCGTTCGCCCTGGCGAATAGAGCCGTACGCCGAAGGCGGATCGCCCGGAATATGACCTTGGCAACCCTTCACTCGATTGAATCAATGACCCGAAACCGATTCATAAAAGTCGTTGGACCCTGGATTCCGATCGCGCGATTCTGGGTCATGATCGCACAACCTTACCAGCTTTATGTGGAACGCACGGATCGCGCCAAGAACATGGCACGCTTCTATGCGATGTCGATCGACGCCAACCTCTTCGGCGAACTTTGCCTGACGAGACGATGGGGTCGGATCGGCGCCAAGGGCCAGACTTTGATCCACCATTTCGAGCGGGAGCAGGATGCCGTCACCCTTTTCCTGGACCTGACCCGTCAGAAGCGGGCGCGAGGTTATCGAACGAGATGCTCAATGAACCGTGAGCTGGTTGGTTCCGCGATCTCTGACATCCTGGAGCAGGGGGCGACCCGTTGAGCCGACACTTTATAAGCTGTGCTTTCATTGCACTCATTCTAGGCGCAACATCGCTTTCGACGTTCGTGGAAGCCGCGCAATCCACAGTCACTGCTCGTTTCGCAAAGTGCTCTTCCAGCATTCGAAGAAACTGTGTCGTTGACGGCGACACGCTCTGGCTCAACGGGCAGAAAGTGAGGGTTGCCGACATCGATGCACCCGAGATCAGTACCCCGAGATGCAGTTCTGAGCTTGCACTTGGGAATAGGGCGACGGACCGCTTGATCGAGCTCGTCAATGAAGGACCGTTCCAGCTTCAGGCCTGGCCCGGCCGCGATACAGATCGCTACGGCCGCAAGCTTCGGGTCCTCGTCCGAGATGGCAGGAGTCTTGGCGACCGTCTTGTCGCCGAGGGACTGGCAAGAACATGGTCAGGCCAGCGCCAACCATGGTGCTGAGAAACCGGCCCGCCGGAGCGGGCCGGTTGGCGCCTTACGAGCGCCGGTTCCAATCGGTCTCGAAGTTGACCTCGATGTCGACGAAGAACGGGATCTTGATTGCGACCTTCAGGCCGAGTTTCCCCTTGCGGAGAAAGTGGCCGGTGATCTTGCCAAGTGCGCGAAGACGGCGGCCGGTGTGGCGCAAGAATTTAGCGAGTTGTTGCATGATGTTTCTCCTGTGATTGCGTTTCATCGCGGGGATGAGATTGCGGATCGGGAAGGAGTGCTGCACCGGGACGGCCGTAGCGTAGCGGAGGACCTCAGGCAGACTGAATTTTGATGTTTCGCGAGGAAGCCGAAGGCGGGGAAAATTATGGCGGCATCAGGTTGCGGCAGGTCGATTGATCCGCACCATCCCTGATGTCGATGAAATGGGATCACAGGAGAACCGCAACAGTCGATGATACCCCGCAGTGCTATCCGCTGCCCCAGACAAAGCGCCCTCGGGTCACCAGATACGTCGATTATTGGCGATGGGTTCCGTGGTCAGGGCCCGCCGTATAAGATGATCCACCAATCAAAGGGGCCAGCTTCAGCTGGAATTGGACCAATGAACGATACGATCGACAGCGCACTGCTCATGGCGACGCGCGGCTATCGAATAGACACCCTGATCGTTACCAAGAGCGAGGATGGCGATCCGATGGTATCGATGTTCATCCTTGACGCCGACATGCAGCTGTTTCGCGTCGTTTACGACGCCAGCGGGGGCATTACGTTTAAAATCGAGGATCTTGACGACGTTATCTTCTCACGCTCGCAACTCGAAATGATTGCCAAAATGCAGGTTCTCGCCGATCGCAAGTGGAAACAGATCCAGCAGTTTTGGGTAGATGGCAAGGATACTTGGGAGGGGTTCGAACGTCTTCTCGATGACCCCGATGAAAGCTGGAAGCTGACAGCCTTAGATCCCAGCACGCAAACACCAAACTGATTGCAGGAACGTGCGCCGCCTTGCCCGCGCCTGCTTTAGAGGCGCGGGCAAGGCGGCCTACAGCGTTCCGGTTTTCGTAAGCCGCCCTCAATGAGGCGGCTCGTCTTCGACAAGGGCGTCAAGCTCTGCCTGAGCGACTTCCAGCTCGGCTTGGATCTGGCGACGTTCGCCGGCGTCGCACGTGTTACGCAGCTCGGCCCGCAGTTCCTCGATCTGGATTTCAATATCGTAGGTCATCGTCTGATCTCCTTATGTGTGAAAGACGACGTCACCAGCTGGGAGGGTATGGCGGGGTCAGGGATCGCGTGAGCGACCGGCGGAGCCGGGGAGTGGGGGAGCCGATTTTTGGAGGGCGCCGCCGGCGTCCGGAAAAAATTGGGGGAACCGCTCATCCTTGAGGCCGGCAGGCGCGAGCGGCACACTCCCGGTTTCTGAGCAGCTATCCCTCCCTCTCGTGTGCCACCAAAAAAGCCGGACCAGGCTCAATGCCTGATCCGGCTTTCGATCTCCGCCGAAGGAATGGCCCCGCCCTATCGGGTGGGGCCGGGCTCCTTAGTCCCGATTGGGGCGGGACCAGATCAGCTGGTAACCATCTTCGCCTTCGACCTCGGAGAGCGTCGCGTAGATCGGGGCGGGGAAGCTCGGGTCGTCGAGCTTGACGGAGAGGTAGTCCCGGTCGCTCTCGCTCGAGCGCTTCTGCCAGGCGGCGCCGAGTTCGACGGCTCCCGCGAAGATGCGGAACTGCGGGCCCTTGTCGGAGGGGTTTTCGATGCGGGCGATGCGGGCCTTTACGTTGAGGGCAAGGGTGCGGATCGAGCCGGTGAAGCCGTTTTCGGTGGACGTGAAGGTGCCGATGGTAGCCATTGTCGTATTCCTTTTCGCTGTTTCGGGCCGCTCCATTGCGGCCTCGATGGCAGTCGCAAAGGCCGGGGACGATCGGACCGCACCCGTAGGGCCGCAACAGCGTGAAGGGCGGCGCGGAATCGCTTTCTTGCTTCGCGAGGAATGGCGGCGCCAGCCGACAGGGGATGAAAGTGATGGAGCGCCGTTGCGGGAGTACGATCGAGGCGAAGCCGCTCTCCGACCAGACATGCCTCATCGAGCCCGCGAATGGAGCCCTGTCGTCAAGGGATAGGGATATGGCAATGGCGCCCGAGAACACATGGCCCCGATTTGACGCATCTCTGGATCGGCCAGATCACTGACGTCTCATTCAGGCACCACATATTCGCAACCTACCCACCCAGCACAGCTTGCGGCCTCATCCCTTCTCGGTAGAGTTGCCGGGCGATTCGTCGCCTTGGAGGATTTATGGCAAAGCAGACGAAACCGTTCATCGTAGAGATCAAGCAGTCCCGAAAGCTGAAAATCGGCAGCCAAAAGCCGTCGATATGGGGTTCGTTGGACTTGCGGATGGTGGATGATTGCTCACCCGCGATGGACCGGACAGATGAGCCGGCCGCCACTGTCGCTGGCGACCGTTCCTAGAGCATCATCTCTAACTGGCCATATCACGCAGCCTCCCTGATCTCGGCTTCGTTCCCCTGTAGCCCGTGGAGAAATGCGACCGCGCGCTGCGCATGGGCCGCCGCCTGAAAGATCGCCCGCTTGTCATTGGCCAGTACCGATAGCCAGGACTGAAGGTACGCCGCATGATCCGGCCGAGGTTCGAGTTCGGGCACTATGCCGAGGTCAGCACATAGAAAGCAGCTTCCGAGCTCGGCGATCAATTCTTCCCGCGCCCTCTCACTGCGATCCTTCCCATAGCGAGACAGGTCACGCCCGACGCGGTCCTTTGGTGACGTCCAATGGGTCGCCTCATGACTCAAGGTCGCGTAATAGCTCGCGACGTCCCTGAATGACTGAAGCGGCGGCATCTGGATGAGATCCGGCCCTGGGGCGTAGAAGGCCTGGTTGCCGCCGTGCCGGACGATCGCGCCGGTATTATGGAAAAAGCGCTCCGCGGCTTCTATCCGTTCGACCGGATCGACGTTAAGCACAGGTTGATCGAAATAATGCTCCGGCAGGCCGTCGATCTGCTCGATGTTAAAGACCGAATAGGCCTTGAGGAAGGGGATCTCGCGATCGATGGCGCCGCCGTTCCCATCTGCCTCAGACTTCGTGAAGCGGCTGGCGAAGACGACCGTCGAGCCCGTCTCGCCCTTGCGGACAGCGCCGCCCAGTTCGAGTGCCTGCTTGAACGTCATCCACATCGACGATGCAAAGCCGCGCGATATCTGTTCCGACCAGAGCAGCAGCACGTTCATCCCTGAGTATGGAGTGCCGTTGTGCCGAAGTGGGCGCGTAATTCGGCCCTCGGTATTGCCCGCACTCCATGGCCTCATCCAGGGACGGACACCCTCTGCCAGGTCCTCAATAATCCTGTCGGTGATCTTGTCATAGATGTCGCTACGCTTTGATTCCGGGTTCCTGCTCATTTCTTGTCTCCATCATTCTGGAACCGCGCCAATCGCGGTCCCGTCGCGGAGGAAGAAGGCAGGAGCCTCAGAGACGGGGGCCAAGCACCGGAACGGCTGAAACAACGTGAAGGACGGCGAAGCCGTTGCCTGGCGCCGGCGGCTCCTGCAGATCCGACGCCCGAGACGGGTAGCATTGGCGCTGTCAGCATCCTTTTCCGCTTCCCTCCGGCGGTAGTGAACATTCGAAAAGGCCGCCCCAACGGGACGGCCTTGAAAGATGGGGCGGGGCGAGCCCCGCCGTGATGGTCTCAGTCGAAAGCGGACATCTGTGCCTCGGCGGCCTTGCGATCGACGGACTGTCCGGGGTTTTCGACCGGACGATCGAAGGGCTTCCAGCTCTCACCGACGATGTGCTTGTAGGCGGCGACAGCACCTTCGGCTGCCATGCGCAGCGCATGGGCCTGGATCCCCATGTCGGCCGCGAACTCCCGTTTGCGATGTGCGGCACTATCGTAACCGACGGGGCCGTCGAGATCCTCGTCACGGGCATCGTTTGCAGCTTTGGCGGTGGCGTCGCGTGCCTGGGTGACGGCATTGCTGTAGAATTGACCGGCGCCGTGGGCGGAGCCGACATAGGCGCCGACGATCCGCTGGAGGTGGATCTGCATTGCACGTTCGCCAAGGCCCTCGCCGAGCGCATCCGCGGTCTCGGAAATGAGCCGCTCGTGGAGATCGCGGATCCCGTCGCTGTCGATGACCGCGGTTCCGAAGCTTTCGGCGATCTTGATCGCCTGGGCGCTGTCGGGGCAGGTGAGCCGGACCATTTCGACGGTGGCGCCCTTCCGGAGTTGGACGACACGTGCGGCTGGGCGGGCAGTCTGGCGAGGATTGTTTGCGGGCTTGGCCATGTTTCTTCCTTTCAAGCCGAAGCGGTTCCGGCCCCGTGCCGGCTTGCCCTTCGGTGCGGTCGACCCGAACCGGCGGAAGACGGGCGCTTCAGGGTCCGGGCCTGACCAAGCCAAGCGGAACCGATTTGCGAGCGAGCAGGGCAGAAGCCCTGTGATGTCGAGCGAAGCTGTTCCGCGAAGGATGGCGGGTTCCGGCCGCCCCGCGGCGCGATAGCGGCCTTGAAGTGAACGGCCGCTGGTTCAGACCGCAGCAAAACCGAAGGACAAACCGTCACGGTGCCACCACCGGACATGAGAAGGGGACTGGTTCCAGCCCGCGCTATTCCTCGACCTTACCAGTGTGCTCGCTCGATACCGCTGGCTTCACGTCAGGTCGGCTCCTCGTATCTGCCTTGGGCAATCGGTAGGATTGAAGCCAGGTCGGGCCATGGGTGTTTCGAAGCCCCCGCAGGATCCCACCATCGTCATGCGGCGGTCCACCCATCCAGACATTGTTGAGAATGCTCTTCCAGCGTCGGCCGTGCCTGGCGGCATAGGCAAGGAGTTCCGCTTCCTGATCGGTGCTGAGGACAGGCAATCGCGTGCGTGTCTGTTTCACGGGTTGCAGCGCCGTCCCGTCACGCTCGGAGATCATTCGCTTAAGCTCGGCGACGCCTGCGTCGAGACAGGCCTTGCCCTCCAGATGATGAAACCGCAGCCAGAACGCTGTGCGCTCGAGATCAGAATATCCGATCCCGGCTTGCCGTTCAAGGTCGCCAAGGGTCGACATGGTGCCAGCCCTCCCGGTTCGAGTGATGTTGCGCGTCGACCGCCAGCAGATTGCCCCGCAGCGCTGCAATCGCTGCGTCCTGTCGAGCCAGCTTCCACGAGAGTGCGTCGACCTCCGGTTGGCGTTCAGCTGTGATGCCAGCGAGATTGGCGCGATAGCGTTCGAGCACGGTGCGGCCATCGGGTGCTTTGCCTTTGCGGTAGCCAGTTTGCCGCCTGGCAATCTGCGGCATGATCGCTGTCATGCGACGGGTGATCTGCCGCTCGATAATCTGCAGCTGCTTCTGCGTCTGACGGCGAGCGTCCTCCATGCGGGAGAGCTGGGTTTCGGGAGACATGACTGATCTTATCATGCCGCCCTCGCGCTCCAGCCGGCGAAGCTCGACGGCCCCTCATAGATCGCGTGCAGTTGCAGATCGATGACGAAACCGAAGCTGCTGCGCTTGCTGTATTCCGTGTCGGGAACAAGGAAGCGTCGCTCATCCTGGCTAAATTCGCGTTTACCGCCTTTGGTGGCAATAACCTCGATCATGCCGACATGGTGAGATGAGGCAATCGCCGAGATGACGATCCAGTCGTTGGCATGAGCGCGATCGAAACACGCGCGATCCTTCGTCCGGGATTCCCCAGGCTCGAGCCGACGACCGCGCAGCTTTTCCCAGAAGGCCGGAAAGGTGTTCTTGGCGACTTCCTCGGCGCATCGACGTTCGTATCCAGTGAACACGCCCGGAAACGTGATAGCGACAACTGCCCATTCGCAATCCTCCTCGTACCAGCCGCCCTCGCTGCGAACGGAGGCATCGACAGAGCGATTTCGATCGGAAGAAAGATGGAAGCCGCCGTGGCCAGACGTCGAGTGGCTGACAATCCCCTCGACATAGATCGTAGCCATCTGCGAGCCGCCCCAGGGCGTGCTCGCCGTCATGCGCGTCTGGACACGAGCAAGCGCCGCGAGTTCCGACATGTGCTCTGCAGTCTCGATTGCGCGCAGGCGGAAGGCCGCTTCGTCGGCCACACGACCATCGTGACGATAGAAATGATGGCGTCGCACTTCGGCCAAGGGCTTGGTGAACCGCCAGGCGCTGGCGAGAAAGAAATCGCCGGTTCCGTTGGATACGAGGCCGAGAAGGACGTCGCCAATACGAGCAACGAGAAACCCGTCGGCGCTTGTCCCGAATTCGACACGGTCGGCGGCAGAATTGCTGCATAGAGGGTGTATGGCAGGCGCGATTGAAGGACCGCTCATTGCCGGGCTCCTTTCATAGAGGCTGTTGGAAATGCGAACCGCCGGCGCAAGGGCCGGCGGAGCAAAGCGTGATCTGAAGAGGTTTGCGGCTATTCAGCCGCGATCCCGTAAGCGGTCTCGTGATCGTCAAGCGTCGCCTCATCATCATCATCGGCATTGTCCAAATTGGAGCCACTGAGACCGTGGTCGGCATCCTCATTCTCGGCGTCGATGCCGGTGGCACTCCCATCCGGCGCCTCGACCTCCTCCTGCGAGCCTTCCTCCTGGTCGAGATGCTTGAGGATGGCAGAAACGTCAGCTGGCTCCGGCGCGAACAAGGCAGACGGATGGACGAGCTTCGCCTCGCCCTCGAAGTGGGTGACGAGAGCCAACCGGGTTTCGCGAACGCGCGCCCGCGGCTCGAGCCCGGCATCCTTGGCAACGGCTTCGAGCGCCTGGCGCGACAGGGATGCGAGGAAGTCCTCCGAACCCATGTTCGGCAGGTAGCTATCCGCGCCGATCGCATCGCCTGCGACACGCGAGACCACGCCGCTGTTCGACATGCCGCGACGGCACGACAGAACATCGATCAGAGCTGCCCGCGCCGAAGCCCGCAGCGTATCCATGTCAAACGAGAGCCTGCCATCCTCGCTGAATAGCCGAGCCGCGTGGCGGCCGAAGCGGGCGCCGCCATAGAGCGCACCGCCGGCGCCGGAATCGACCCGGACATTCAACCCAGCGAAAGCGAGTACAAGCAGCGCCATCAGCATGTCGTCCTCAATCGGTGCGTGGCTGAGGGCATCGTGAAGGGCGTCCGTGCGGAAATCACCGATCATGTCCTGCCCCTTCTGCGTGACATCAGGGCGTGCCTTCGGCGTTGCGACGCTCTCATCATCTATAGAGCCGACCGTACCCGGCGTCGTGCCGCCATTCGGCTTCGCTGCCTCCGGCATGCGGTAGTGGACAGTCTGGACCTTGCCATCGCGGTCGAGATAGACGCCCGTGTGGTCGGACTTGGAGGGCTTGCCGTAGACCTGGCTCGCCTTCTTCGGCAGTTCCGGCTGGCCCCAGGTGTTCACCTCGACGATGGCGCCGCGCTTCGGAAGGTTTGACGTCATCCATTCATGCTGGGCGCCAAGAAAGCCCTCAACATTGGTCGTGTAGCGGCTATCCTGATCGGCCGGTGCGAAGAGGTCTTCCACCCATTCGATGCCATAGGCCTCGCGAAGATCGTCGCCGAAGCTGGCATCCTTTGCATACATGCGCTTTTTCGTCAGCGAGTTGGCGATCGACCACCAGGCCGCGGTGTCGCCCTTCTTCGGCTTGTGTGCCTTCCACACCTCCTTCTGCTCGACTTCGCCCGCGGCGGCGATGATCCGCAGCTGCTGTTCGGAGGGCATGTCGCCGAGTGCCATCTGCTCGAGCATCGCCGGCAGGACGTTGGCCAGCAGCCGCAGCTTTCGGATCTGGCGGACGGGAAGGGCGAGAGCGACAGCGATCGCTTCTTCGGTCCAGCCGAGAGCGACGAGCCGCTCGATGCCACGCCATTGGTCGACGGGATTTAAAGCCTCACGAACGCTGTTTTCGACCATCGAGCGCATGGCCCCGTTGTCGTTAGCGGCATCGACAACCAGGATCTCGATCTCTTCGAGGCCGGCGGCGATCGCAAGGCGCACCCGGCGGTGGCCTGCATCGATGATGTAGCCATTGCCGCCCCCCGTTTCTGGGGCAACGATCGGCGGCTGAACGATCCCAACGGCTTTGATCGTGGCAAGCATCAACGCATCTGCCTGGGGCGACGACTTCGTCTGGCGCATGCGGTCGGGGTTTTCCTTCAACGCTCGGGGATCGACCTTCATGATTTGCATGGGAGAAGTCCTTTCGGGAGTTCAGCGAGCCGGCGCCTTGCCAGCCCTTCCTGTCTTCACTTCTTTCCGAAGACACCTCCCGGACCGCGGGGCGGCCGGACTGCCGCAACTGAGGCCGAGCATCCCTGACGGGAAGGACAAGCGGGGCCTCAGCCCTGCGATGGACGAGCGACCGGGATCGCGCAGGCGGCGGTTGAGCGATCGCGGCGACAGGAGGACCGACCTGCGACCGATATCTCTCTGTTTTCATTCTCTCTTTCCAAACCTCCTTTTTATTGTAGGAAAATAATTCAGCGTTTGAGGTTTAAAGCGCATTTTTCCTTTGAAGCCCCTTTGAATGCCTTTTGAACCCGTCTTGAAGGGTCTTTAAAGACCACGCTTTTCGCCGAGAAATGGGATTTCTTGCGCGAAACGTCGCCTCAGGCGATATGCGGCAGCAAGGCAGCGCGCTTATTTTTTTGCTGAGAGGTGCGCCGTGAAAGATCCAATCGACTACCTGTCCATAAAGCTGCTGGGAATGGAGGCATCCGCGAGCGGCCACTTCGCAATCGCAGCCGTTGTTCTGATAGCTTTCGCACTGCTGGCGGCACGCACACGCCGTTAGATGTGCTTCTGTCCGGTGCGCAGTGCATCCGAGTCAATAAGAAAGGGCCGACGGAAAACCGCGGCCCTTCAGGTGTGCAAGGCAAGTATCTTGAAAGTGGAGGACTTCTTGGGCCGGCCTTATGCAGCCACCGCCTTGTCCTCAATGTCGATGTCGACTGCCAGCTGAGCTTCGATTTCACGCAATTGGCGCCTTTTCTTTGCCAACTCGCCAGTGAACGTAAAGGAGCCGCCATCTCGCGACCGATACGACCTCAGTCGCCTTTCTGCGTCCTCCAGACGCTGTTGATAACGACGTTGCTCCTCCTCGAACCCATCGAGACCATGCTCCAGTCGCGAGATCGCGCCGAGCGGTGTCACGGTGATGGCCAGGTCGATCTCGTATTCGGCGCCGGTGCGCTGGAGGAGGGTCTGGTAGCGATAGCCATCACCCTTTCCGATACGCTCGCCTTCATAAACGAGATCGAAGCCGCCGATCATCGCCAAGTGAACCTCGCCATCCTGCTGCAGCTGGAGAAGGGTAAGGATCTCCTTCATCAGGGTTCGGCCTGCCTCCTTGCGCTCGGTATGGTATTGGCCGAGCACGGTCATGCTGAAGGCGTCGCCGGATGTGGGCTGCAAGCGCTCGATGTCCTGACCGACTTCAACGATACGTCGGGTCGAGACCTCTATCTCGCGTTCGGCATCACGCATCTGCCGGCGAACCGCATATTGATCATCCTCGTGCGCGGCACGGAGGCGTTCGAGCCGTGCGATGTCGGCTTCCAGCCCCGCCTTTTGCATCAACCGTTCGTCGCCGGAGGCGATCGCCTTGGCCATTGCGAACTGGTTGGCGGCCCCTTCTCCGACATCGTCCAGCCTGCGGATCGAGGTGTCGCCCGAAAGGGCAGCCGCGATGAACCGGGCCTTGCGCTCGTTGTTCTGCCACATAGAGGCGTCGAGCGAGCCTTCGGTCGCATAGGCAAAGATATCGACTTCGTCGTGCTGGTTACCCTGGCGGACGATCCGGCCCTCGCGCTGCTCGATCTGAGACGGCAGCCACGGCACGTCGAGATGATGGAGGGCTTTCAGCCGAAGCTGCGCGTTGACGCCGGTGCCCATCGTCTCGGATGAGCCGATCAGGAAGCGCACCTTGCCGGCGCGGACATCGCCGAACAGCCTCTGCTTGGCCTCGGTCTTCTTGTAATCCTGCATGAAGGCGATCTCGCCCGCCGGCACGCCGAGCCGGACAAGCTCATCGCGGATGAACCGATAGGCCGAGAAGCCGCGGGACTTTTCGACATTGATCGTGCCGAGATCGGAAAAGATCATCTGTGCGGCCCCCGGCAGATCGAAGTCCTTGCCGTCGGGGCGGCGATAGATGGCGTCGCCCGTCTCCTGCCAGATCCGATGCGCATTGCGGATCAGCAGATTGAGCTTGTTTTCATCCTCGTTCCCGGCGGCCGGCATGACGAAGCGCAAGTCGATCGCCGCATGGCGGCCATCGGTGATGACGGAGAGCAAGATGTCGTCACCTGGCTTGGCTGGTCCCTCGCGCTTTTCGATCGCCTTGATCCGGGTGTCCAGCGTCTGCTGATAGGTCTTGAACAGCGCCGTCGGCTTGGCCGTCAGGATCTGCCGGCGGCCGGTCGACAGGTTCGGCACCCTCACATACTGACGAAGGTCATCCGGCATGACCACATCGGCAAACGAACGGAACATGGCGATCAGTTCCGGCACGTTGACGAAAGAAGCGAAGCGGCTGACCGGCTTGTATTTGCCGGAGGGTTGGATCTCCAGCTCGGTCGTCGTATCACCAAAGCAGGACGCCCAGGCATCGAACTCGTGCAGACCGCGTTCATGGAGCGCTTCGTGGCCGAGCAGGCGCTGGATCGAGAACATCTCGCCGAGGGTATTCGTGATCGGGGTGCCGGAGGCGAGCACCAACGCCCGACCTGGGTTCTTCGTCTCGACATAGCGGGACTTCACATAGAGATCCCAGGCGCGCTGCGAGCCATTCGGATCGATGCCCTTGAGCGTCGACATGTTGGTGGCAAAGGACAGCTTGCGGAATTCCTGCGCCTCGTCGACGACAATCTGGTCGATACCGATCTCCGAGATGGTCAGAAGATCGTCCTTGCGGGTAGCAAGTCCCTCGAGCCGCTCCTGTAAGCCCTCCTTCAACCGCTCGAGCCGCTTGCGCGAGACGCGGTCCTCGCTATCGACCTTGGTCAGAAGATCCTCGTAGAGCTGCAGCTCATCCTGGATCATCGCCTGTTCGAAAGCAGACGGCACAGCGATGAAGCGGAACGCCGAATGGGTGATGATGATTGCGTCCCACGTCGCGGTGGCAGCCCGCGACAGGAAGCGGGCGCGTTTATCCTTGGTGAAGTTGGTCTCGTCGGCGACGAGAATTCGAGCGTTTGGATAAAGCGCCAGAAATTCGCGCGCCGCCTGCGCCAAGCAATGGCCGGGCACGACCAGCATCGCCTTGGCGATCAACCCGAGCCGGCGTTGTTCCATGATCGCGGCTGCCATCGTCATCGTCTTGCCGGCGCCGACGGCATGAGCGAGATAGGTCGAGCCATCGGCGATGATGCGCCAGATGCCGCGTTTCTGATGCCCATAAAGAGTGAAGGCGCCTGAGGCGCCGGGAAGTTTCAGATGGGAGCCGTCGAATTTTCGCGGGGCGATGTTGTTGAAGCGGTCGTTATAATCCCGCGCCAGCCGGTCGGTGCGGTCGGGATCGGTCCAGACCCAGTCCTGAAACGCCTGCTTGATCCGCTGCAGCTTGTCGCGCGCAGCCTCGGTGTCGACGACATTGAGCACGCGTCGTTCGCCATCGACATCCTTGAACACGTCGAAGATCTGCGGGACACGGCTGTTCAGCGCATCGGCGAGCAGCTCGCCGGCATGCCGGCGGCTCGTGCCCCATTCAGATGTGCCGGCTGCGGAGCAGCCAAGCTGGCGCGCTTCCACCGACCAGGAGCCGAGTTCCGGCATGTGGTGGATGCGGATCTCGGCCTCCATCCTCTCCTTCACGAAGGCGACAACGTCCGCCGCCGGGATCCATGGGGCGCCGAGACGGGCGGTAATATCCGATGGCCGAAGGTCGGCCGGCTGGACATCGGTCAGGGCGCGGACATTCCGCTCGTAGACCGGATCGAGCTCTGCCGCCGCCTGCGCGGCGATGAGCTTGGTGCGGACTGAGCCAGAGAGATAGGCGTCCGAGGTCTGCCAGATACCGCTGGCAGGATCCTGAAACACCTCGTCGCCGAGCGTTTCGATGACTTTTACGACGTCATAATGCAGCAGTTCGGCGATATGATCGAGATCGACGTGCCCTCGCTCGTTAAGGACGACCGCTAATGCATCTGCCGCATTGGTGATGACCGGCGACATCGGCGGAGCGATCACGCGGGAGCTGAATATCGGACCGGGCTTTGCCGTGTCGGTCTCCAGGTCATAGTCCTCGATCGAGGCCACCAGCCAGCAATCCGGATCGTCGCGGAACGGCGCAAGGTTCGGCTGGCGATGGGTTTCCTTGACCTCGCCGGTCTCAAGGTCCTCCTGAACCGAGACTGTGGTGTGGTTTATGGGACCGAAGTTGCGGACGAAGGCCGACCAGGCGAGGCGGAGCCGCACCTGAAGATCGCGCCACGGTCGATCGGTCTCCTGCGCCTTCAGCACTTCCCGGACGGCGTCGCGGATCGGGATGAGCTTCGAGACGATCCGGATATGCTTTTCCGGGATGCCATCGCCGGAGCGGCCCTTGCGCACGGCGATAGGAACGGCCGAACCGTCCAGCAGCTGCATCAGGCCTTTGGCTCGGTCGATGAAAAAGCTGCCTTCGCGGACTGGGCTGTCTTTCGGTCGGAGATCGACGATCTCGGCGAGTTCGTCCTCCAGATCGATGTCGATCGGGGTCGGCTCACCGTCATATAGCCCGGCCGGAAGAAGATCGATCACCCCCGCGAGGGCGGTGGCGAGATCCACGTCGGCGCGGAGCCGGCATGTGTAGGTCCCACCGAATCGCCCGGAGGTAAGAGCATGGGTGCCGAGCACGAAATCCGGATGGTGCGCGAACCACCGGTTCACCCGAATAGCTCCCTCATCGTCCGCGGCCGATCGCACCTCATCGGCATCGAGCCATGTCTGGTCGCCTTCGGGTTCGCCGGTCTTGCGCTTGCGGAAGAAGAGAATGTCGACGACGACATCTGTGCCGGCGTCGCGGCGAAAGCTGCCTTCAGGCAGGCGGATTGCTGCGATCAGGTCGGCGGATTTGGCGATGTGCTCGCGGGCGGTCGTGTCGGCCTTATCCATAGTGCCGTGCGAGGTGACGAACACAGCCAACGCGCCAGGCTTCAGCAAGTCGATCGAGCGAGCGATGAAATAGTCATGCAGCCGCAAGCCGAGCGACCTATAGGCTCGGTCGGAACGAACCGTGCGATCGGAAAAGGGCGGGTTGCCGATGGCGAGATCGTAGATCGGCGCCAGGTCCGTGCGGGCAAAATCGCCTTCGATGATCCGAGACCGCGGTTGCAGCAAGCGGACGATGCGCGCCGTGACCGGATCGAGCTCGATCCCGGTGACATAGGCGGTCTCCCGATAGTCTTGAGGTATAAGGGCAGGGAAGAGACCCGTCCCAATGCCCGGCTCAAGCACCCGGCCGCCGCGCCAGCCGAGCCGGTGGATCCCGGACCAGATCGCGCGGATGATGAATTCCGGCGTGAAATGCGCATACTGCGTGCAGCGGGCCAGCGAGGCATAATCGGCTTCCGAGACTGCGGTTTCGAGCGACGATCCGAGTGCGTCCCAGCCGTCACGGAAGTGGACCTCGCCCGGCCGGCGGAACATGCCATTGGCAAGTTCCGAAGCGCCGAAGCCAGTGAAGCGGATCAGCTGAGCCTGTTCCTTCTCGGTCGCTGACCGTTCTTGCTTGGTAATGCCATCCGCGACCAGAATCGCCGCGACATTGGCGCGTGCGCGATCCTTCCAGGAAATGCCGAGGCCGCGTTCTTCCGTCAGCACGTAGTTCTGGCGCTGGCCAGTTACGCGCTTCGGCGCTGTGGCCACCGGCAGCGCCGGGGCAGGGGCCGGCGGCGTGGGATCGGGATCGTCATCATTGGCTGCGACGGTATCGAAACCGCCAAAGGCGGTGACGCCGAGACCGAGGCCGGACGACAGTGCCGAGCTGCCAAACATGTCGAAGGTGAACGGATCATTGCTCATGAGGAGCGCTCCTTTTCGGGCGTGCGCCATCGACCACCCGTCGTGGCGGGCAGGTCGAGAAGGCCGGAGAAGTTTGGGAATGGGCGGCGATTAAGCCGCGATGCCGGGCAGATGCCGCATGTGAACGGGCAGCTTTGCTGCGATCTCGGTATCGGTGAGATCGTCCAGGAGCTTCAGGATCGTGCCTCTGGCGGTGCTCCACAGCATCACTGTGCGCCGACCCTTCACTCCCGGTGGAAAGCGATCGCCGGCATGGCCGCGATAGGCGTCTGCGGTGCTGCTCCAGATATGCTCGAGCCGCTCCTCGCGGCTCATGGCGCGAACAGGCTGCGTCTCGCGCTCGAAGATCGCCGCCCGCATCGTCTCGACCGAGCTCGTATCGGAGAGATCGCAATAGCCGTGGAAGTATCTGGTCTTCCCGTCGATCCTGAGCGCGAAGAAGACGCTGGTGATCGAACCTGTCAGAAATTCACGCAGCGCGAAGATCGGGCCACGCATCCACAGCGGCGGCAGGATGTTCAGCATGTAGTCATAGAGATATTCGTCGATTTCGAACCACTCACCGGAATAGAACGGTGCTGAGTCGGTCTGCCACCGGTCGGGGCGCTGGTTATGTCGATCGAAAAGGCGGAACATTTGCGGGCGCGTTGCAACGCCTTCAAAGATTTTGCGGATCGGGGAAACGGTGTTCATCTCTGGCTCCTTCAGGGTTTTGGGACCAGATGATGACCGCTTCGATCAACTCCTTTCAGTCCCTCATGACGCCTTCCGGAACGCCGGCTTGCCCGTCGGCCGGGTCAAGGGCCGGCTTCAGCCGGGCGAAGCTTCCCTTGATGCGGTCGATGGCGATGCGGCACGCCTCTCTTCATTCTCATCTCTGGCTTTTTCTCTTTTCTTATCTTTCAGGACCTCGTTCCAATCCTCCAGCAGTGGCCGCAGGCGTACCGATCGACGATTGTGCTGCGCGGCCAGAGCCTGAAGTCGTTGAGCAAAGGTATCGCCCTGCCGGTTGGCATCGGTTGCACAGACGAGAAGGGCTTCCGGGCGAGCAAGCAGGTCGACCAAGGCCGCCTCGGTTCGAGGCGACCAACCGCCACCAGTGCTAAGATAAAGGCTGCCATCCTGCAGGCCCTCGATAGCGGCAAGGCTCATCGCATCGATGGCCGCCTCTGTGACGCAAAGTCGGAGAGCATCATCTCGCCCCAAGCGAAAGAGAACTTTGTTGCCGCCCGTCGAAAACCCGCGCCAGTCGGGCCCGCGCTCCTCCCAGCCCACCACCGATCCGGAATTGTCCCGGTGGGCCGCCCACATGCTCCCGAACGGCCCCTCCCGCATGAGGCCCTGACTAATGGCAGCACGAAGGATCGAGGTCGGGATCGCCCGCGTCCAGCAGAGATAGCGCCAGGCGCCAGAACCCGCCCCCGGGAAGCGGCGCGCTTGCCAACGGGTGGTCAGGTCCACGGGTTCGGAGTTGGTCGAGGCCTTTTTCCAGACCACAGGCGCCGCCTGATAGCCGATCAATTCGCCAGCGCGATCGACGGCGTCTGGAAATGACAGATGCGCGAGTAGGGCGACAAGGGTGAACACGTCACCCTTGTCCTCGCTCAGCGGATCGAACCAACCGCGGCCGTCATGCGTAACGATGACGATCTCCGATCCTCTGCGGAACTTCACCGCCCGCCGCGTGCTTTCCTTAGTATCGAGTGCGAAACCGGCCTGCTCGAGCACGGCGGCGCAGCTGACGGCCTCGCGGATTTTTTCGATTTCTTCTCTCTTCATGATTTTTCCGATCGCTCCTCGATTTAACTCCCCGCATGATTGGCGGGACATTTCCCGGCAGCCGCGAAGAGCAGAGGGGGCAAGGGCGCGGGAAGCAAGGTGCAAATTTGCACCGCCCGCGGCGGAGCTTCCCTTGCCGCCGGCAGGTCGCCAGCGGCACCCGGAACGGCAGTTTCCGGCTCAATGAGCCGGCCAAGGCAAGAACTCATGCAGGATGTCGAGGTCGTCGCTTGCGTCGATCTCGTCGGAGGGCAGGACGCCGTATTCACCGTCGACCTCGAAGACGGTGACCGGGACCATGAGGTCACGGGAAAGCTGGAATGCGTGAGAGTTTGCGAGTGAAAGGTCCTGCGACATTTGAGTGGCTCCATCCGGGAGCGGGCCAATTCCCGCTCGATGGCTCCTCAAGAGGCCTGAGGACGGGCGCGATCACCGCGACGGCGTAGCCGAGCGGCCGCAGCTTGCTAGCGGACCCCTTGCGGGTTGATCGTGGAAGATCCGGACTTGGGCCAGGACGCCATTACTGAAGAGCGGGATTGCGTTGCTTCGATTGCGCCACGACGACGCGAGGCGCCGTCACGAGGTTGTCCACGGCTGCGCTGTGGTTCGGCGTTCCGTTGGTCATCGGGATGTTTTGCTACAATGTAGGTTTCCGATAGATCGGCTCGACGTTTCCAAGCTTGGCACGCATTCGCCGCGATACGCGTTCGGAGACTTCGAATGTCTCGCAACAAACCGGTCCGCGGCCATATCCGTCCGCTCGGCCCAGCTCATTCAACTCGGCGCCAGCCTTCTAATAGATACTTTTCATGTCGGTTCGTAATTGGAAATCAGCGTGTCAATGCCGTTATCAAGCGCCACTTCGCACAAATCGCGCAAGAGGAGGCAGAATGCCCTATCGGTAAATGCAGGGAATTCCGACAAGTCGGCTTCGCCGTAAAGCTTGGTTTGGGTTTCATCGCACCACAGCACGTATACAGGTCGCAGATCATCGTAATAATCTCTTTCCTGATGACCGACGATCGAGACGTCCAACCTGAGTTGCTCTGCACACACCCACTTTCTCAATTTTTAATGACTGGTCAAGGAGAAGCGAGTGCCTGTAAATATCGGTGGCTTGGACAGAGGCTGTTCGCCAGCTTCCGTTCGTTATTTGACCCCGACCAAGGGTAAAGACAGGAACTTGCGCACATTCACCAACTTTCGTATAATCGCGTCAACTTTCCCAACGGCTTTACTTACTTACGAAAACCGAGGCATTGCCGCCACGCCACTGTGGTAGCTAAGGGGATTAACCTCGCTCGCCATCTATGTCTTTCACCCTACAAACGCTTTTTGTTCAGGAGTTTCCGATCGCCCGCAGGAATGTCCTAAGGCGGGGATTGTCATTGTCCTCAAACACCTGCTGCGGCGTTCCCACTTTCTGAATTGCACCATCTGCCATGAATACGATCCGATCGGCGACGTCTCTAGCGAACGACATCTCATGTGTGACTAGCATCATAGTCTGCCCTTGCGCAGAGAGATCTCGAATAACGCGGAGCACCTCTTCAACAAGTTCTGGATCGAGCGCAGATGTCGGCTCATCGAAAAGCAAAACCTCTGGTTCCATCGCGAGTGCTCTGGCAATGGCGACCCGCTGCTGCTGCCCGCCAGAAAGTTCTGAAGGATACCGACTGGCGTGATCAGCAAGTCCTACACGATCAAGCAATGCCATCGCCTGCTTTACCGCTTCGATGGACTTGACACGACGTACGTTGACCGGTGCGTGAGTGACATTCTGCAACGCGGTCATGTGCGGGAATAGATTAAACTGTTGGAACACCATGCCAAGCCGGCGGCGTTGACGGGTAATATCGGCTTTGCTCCGATGAAAAACCCGACCGTCGATAACCTCGTAGCCAACGAGTTCATCGCAGACATAGAGCGCGCCGCTATCAATGCTTTCCAGCTGATTGATGGTGCGTAGGAAGGTAGATTTCCCGGCACCAGAAGGCCCGATCAGAACCATAACTTCACCAGGATATACGTCCAGGCTAACGTCGCGAAGCACCTGCAAGTTTCCGAAGAATTTGCTGACATTTTCTGCCCGCACAATAGGGGTGGTGGGCTTGCTCATTTTGCTGATTCCTCGTTGTCTGGAGACTTTTCGGGTGCATCCTTCTTCATCGTACGACGAACGAAACCGCGTCCGAAACGCTTCTCGATCCGGGATTGCAACACATAGAGCACGGAAGTGATGATGAGATACCAGAAGCTTGCAACGATCAGAAGCGGAATGACTTTGCCATTCGTTGTGTAGATCGCTTGAGCCGAGTAGAATAGATCGTATACCGCCATCACAGAGACCAGTGATGTCCCCTTCAGAAGAGTGATAACTTGGTTGCCAGTTGGTGGTATTATGGCCCTCATTGCCTGTGGCAATATGATCTGCATGAACGACTGACGCGAAGACAGTCCAAGCGAAGCAGCCGCCTCCGCGTGACCCGGTGAAACAGATTGCAAACCTCCACGAACGACCTCGCACATATAGGCAGCTTCGTTCAATGCCAACCCGAGCAACGCGGCCATCAGGGGAACGATTAAATCGTTGGTGGACGAATCTACCAGTACGAGTTCGGTGAAGGGAACGCCGATTGTGATGCGTGGTATGAAGATGGCGATATTATACCAAAAGATAAGCTGTACTATCAGTGGTGTACCTCGGAAGAACCAGACGTATGACCCGGCGATGGCGCGCAGTAACCAATTCGGGGACAACCGACAAGCGGCGAGGATAACCCCGCCGACAGTACCGATGGCCATTGCGGCCGCAGTGAGCCACAATGTCGTTACAAGCCCCTCGAGAATACTCGGGAAGAGAAAATAGTGTGCTATAAGGTCCCACTCGACGGTAGGATTGACTGCAAACAGCCATACAACGGCGATTGCGATAGTTAAAACGACTATCGTCGCAAGCCATTGCCAGGGTCGGCTTCGATGACGGGCAGTGGCCACGTCGACTTTTGTCAGAGATATGTTCACAGCAATCCTTCCAGTCTGAAGTGTAACGAGCAGCGCTTACTTCGCTGTCGCGAGATTGATGCCGAACGTTTTCAGTGCGTTTTTCTCGATGCCATATTTTTTAAGAAGTGCATCGTAGGCGCCCGATTCCTTCATGGCTTTGAAGCTTTCGAGCATTACCGATGTCAGAGGAGAGCCCTTCGGCGTGTAGCCACCAATCCAGAACTCCGGGAAACCGTTCAGTTGGTTGGCTCCGGCGAGCTCAAGACTTCCTGGCGCTTGCTGCACGTAGTAGGACAGGGGAATCTGAGAGGCAAATGCCGCATCGGTACGCCCTGACTTCAACGAGAGCACTGCGGTATTTTGATCTGCAAATGTGCTGATCTGTACTTTCTCGGCTCCCGCCGCAACACAGTCTTCGCTGGCCTTTATGATGACTTTCTCGGCCGTACCACCTTGGAGCGTAGCGATTTTCTTGCCGCACGTAGACTCAAGGGAGCTAATGGCCTTGGGATTACCGGCCGGCACTAGAAACACGACATATTCAGCAAGCCAGTCGACGAAGTCAAAACTTTTTTGTGTCGCAGGGAGATCCGACAAGGGTGCAATGCTCGCATCATGACGACCAGAGGAGAACCCCGTCGCGATATCGGCGATCGTGGGGGCGATATCAACAGTCACATCAATCCCCAGAATCGATTTGAACTGTTCGGTCATATCGACGTTCAAACCCTGAAGGGTTTTCCCATCTTCCTTGAGGTATGCATACGGAGGCAACATGGTCGCCACGAGGCGCAACTTACCAGCACTTTTGATGTTACTCGGCAGCGAATCTTGAATTCGCTGATTAAACTTTGTCATCGGCACCTCTTGCGCAAAGGCCGGAACCGGCACAGCAGCAAGGGCAGCAAGGGCAGCAAGGATTACCGCTTTAGGAAGATGAGGAACTTTCAACATGTATGCGTCTCCGTCAGGTTTAGAGTGCAGGTTTTGATGAAGTTAATTGCTACTGCGTTGAGCTCTCAGGTGTCCCGAGCTCATCAAGTGCGAGGCGAACCCAATATTTGACGCCGATGGGGATGATCTCGTCGTTGAAGTTATAGAGGGGGGTGTGCAGTCCATTCACGGAGCCATCTGGATTGGAGCCGTTTCCAATCCATAGAAATGCACCTGGTCGGACCTCCAGCATATTTGCAAAGTCCTCACCGCCACATGATCTAAATAGATTGTCTTTGTAGTTGTCTTCGCCAACAGTGCTGGCTGCGGCACCCGAAGCGACCGCATACGGCAACTCAGCGTTTATGAGTACGCTCGTAAGCCTGTTGAACTTGAATTCTGCGCGGCAGCCCCAAGTCTTCGCAGTAAGATCGGCGAGTTCCGACATTCTCGTTTCGATCACGTCACGGGTCTCTGCACTGAAACTACGAGTGGTGCCGCCTAGAACCAATTCAGATGGGACAACGCTAGCTGCGCCATTTGAGCCGCCATGGACATAGCCTACACTTATTACCCCCGTTTCTAGAGGTGGAAGCGACCGGCCGACTATCCCTTGTAAGCCCAGAACGAATTGGGCCTGTGCATAAGTAACATCATTCGTCAGGTGAGGTGCGACACCTCCATGGCCACCGGCCCCTCGGAACCGAACCTCCCAAAAGTCAGCTGCGGCCATTGATGCACCTGAACGACCACTCATCACACCTACGGGAATACCAGGTCGGTTGTGAAGTCCATAGATGTGCTCGCAAGGGAAGCGGTCAAATAGGCCATCAGCCATCATTGCATTTGCGCCGCCTCGCCCTTCCTCTGCTGGTTGGAAGATAAAATTGACGGTACCAGCAAAATCACGGTTCTGCGCCAGATAGAGAGCTGCACCGAGAAGCATGGTGGTATGGCCATCATGACCGCATGCATGCATGCAACCCGCGTTCTGGGAGGCGTATGGCAGTTCCGTTTGTTCGATAATCGGAAGCGCGTCCATATCGGCTCGCAGACCTATCGAGCGTTGACCTGAGCGGGTACCACGAATAACACCAACGACGCCGGTTCCACCAACCCCTTCTGTGACTTCGACATTAGCTTTACGCAGTGCCGCAGCTACCAGTTTCGAAGTCCTGAACTCTTCCAAGCCCAGCTCAGGATGTGCATGAATATCCTGACGAATAGCAACTAACTGGTTTAGGTTCTCAGCGAGCCAGTTTTCGATTTCAACATTCATAGGACTGTCCTCGTGTGTTGGTTCACGGTAAACGCATCGGAAACGGGCAAGTTAGAACCGGTAGAACTTTTGCGCGTTGTCGTGAAAAAGCTTACGTTGTTCTTCCAATGACATATCCACGACAGATAGTTTGAAAGCGTGGTATATTTGCTCGAATGTCATTCGACGGCGCGAAACCGGATAATCACTTCCGAACATCGTCCGTTCGACACCAAAACATTCTATGCAGAATCTTGCGACGTCGCCGATGCTATGAAAGGTCCACTCGGGATCGTATGCTCCAGGATTCGAGATTTTGAGAGCCAGGTTCGGAAGCTCGGAAATGCGTTTCAGCCCGTCCCGCCACCTTCGCATTCCCTCTTCATCCCGATCGATTGGGCTGCCACAATGATTTATGATTATTGGCATGTCCGGAAATGCAACGCCCAGATCATAGACTGCTTGAGCCTGGTAAGGAAACATCATCAGTTCAAGGTGGAGTCCGCAGCTTTGTACGGTAGAAACATCACGGCGCCACTCTGGGGAGTAGGCGAGATTTGGATCGGATATGAAAGACCTTGCGGGATTTGGGTGGTGACTTAGAACCGACCGAATACCAATCACTCTTTTGAACCGGGCTTGCTCCTCAATCACGCGCGACGCTTCGGGCTTCCCGAGTGGCGCTGCCGCTACGTATCTAGTCGCGATATTGTCCGTCTTGTCCAACGATTCGAGCCAACGGGTCTCATCAACAGGATCGCCAGACCACAATGCTTCGATATGGACTGACCCAACAATATTGTGGCCCGACACATCCCGAGAATAATGCTCGACCAAGTAATCCTTAGCGATTTCAGCAAGGTTAGCTAGATTGCTCGCTCCCTCCTTGGGGAAAAGCCAAGGATGACGACCCATGGACACATCCCAGAGATGATGATGCGCGTCGATAATCGGCCCAGAGTACATGTCACTTCCCATCTCTAATTGGCCCATCGATAGATCTTCATTACTTGATATCCGATGAGGGGGCTTAAACTTACGTTGCTGAGATCTGCTGCGAATCATTCTTCGCGGACTGATAGGACGGCTTATAAGGCGGCGTCGATTTTGGCCTTGATCCCAAATATTTCAGAAAGTTTCTCGCCATGCTTAATGCGCTCTTGCGCTTTTAGCACGTCGTGCTGCATCGAAATCGCGCGGCGTGCTTCATTCTCTGCGTCGCCAGGCGGCAGGACCAGCACACCCGTCTCGTCGCAAAGAACATAGTCCCCCGGGGTAACAACCACCCCGCCGATCGATGCCGCGAAGTTCAGTCGTCCGCCTAGATCGTCTCGCCGTGTAGTGATAGGAGACATCCCAGTACACCAGACGGGAAAGTCGGACTCCCTGATTTCTTCAAGATCAGTGCAGGGGCCGTCTACGACACCGGCAACAGCTCCTGCCGCTTTGACTGCGATGGTTAGTCCACCACCCCAACATGCGAAACGATCGTCGCCCAGCCGATCAACTAGCAAAATATCGCCAGCCTCCAGCGTGTCGACTGCATATTGGAGCATCAAAGAACAAGAGGCTGGAATAGAGACCGTTATCGCTCGCCCAACAACCCGGCGCTGACCCAGGAGAGGCTGAATTCTTCGATCGCAGAAACCCCACTGGCGCCAGTGACCGATGGTTGCGACTTCGCACTGGGACAAAAGGTCCAGAACTTCACCGCTGAGGGGGTTAGGTTTAGGACCGCGCTCGTACTTTGCTGTCATCGTACACTCTCACTTTTGGTCAATGCAGAATTTAGGACGTGCCTTATTTACGGCGAACGCTAGAGAACCTCGTGCCGGCTCCCTCACTTCGACTTAACGACTAAGGCTTCGTTCTGACTTGGCTCATGCGCTTCGCGAGCTCGATGATTGCGATGCAGATCTCATCAACTAAAACCTTACCGGTTTCCGCATCACATAAGTTGGGGTCACCACCTCCCATTCCGTCATTATGAATCTCAGTGAAATCGCTAGGCATACCGACGGTTACCTTCCCAAGCCGAGCCTTGCCCAACATAATAAAATCCAAACCCAGGACTGGGTCCGGATTCATATTGCGTTGTTTGGGAACGTACTGCTCATGGTAAGTCTCTGGAAGCAAATGTAGACCCACGCTACCAAGAGGATCTGCGCCGTGGCCTCCGCGTGCTTTGGCTGCATCTGCGCCTGCCTCCTCAACCAGAAGGTTATATGCTACCTCCCACAGGTAGAGATTGGGGATCAGAATGCCCTCTTTGCGGTAAATACTCTTAGTGACTTCAGCGATCGGCGCTGAGTTGCCGCCGTGACCATTAAGGAGAATGATATTGGTCAATCCGTTGCCAATCAGTGACATCACAATATCATTGAGAAGAGCGGTGAAGGTTTGAGGCTCAACAACTAGCCCACCAATGGACTTTCTGAAAAAATCGTCAGCGCCGTACGGAATAACGGGCGCTACGTACGCGATCACTCCCACCGCGCGTGCGCGCCGCGCAGCCTCGAGCGCGATGCTTTCCGCCAACAGATAGTCACCCATTGGCGCGTGAGGACCTTGGTTCTCTTGGCTTCCCATAGCGATCATGATGACGGGATTGCCCTTGAGAGCTGTCATGGCAAAGGCCGAGGGGAGATGGCTAAGTCGCACCTCATCAGAGAGTTCAGTCGCCATATCTGTTCCGCGCCTCATTCAAAATTCTTCGTGTGTACGTCATGTATCCGTAATGACAGCGTTTGATACAATGTGTCAACTGATATTTTCCACGGCGGTCAGTTCAGACCGTCTCGAAAAAGAGACGAGGATGGGATTTTTAACGAGCACCTAGGATCGCGGATTAATAGCTCGATAGCAGCGAATAGGCTGGAAAATGACACCAAAATCCAAGGTTTAGCAGGTATTCGTGTCTATATTTCAGGTTATAGACGCCATGCGAGCGCGTTGAATAATCGCGCGCTTTCGTCTGAAAGCACCAGAACCACGTTAGATTTAGGAGAGCGTTTTTGGCGGAAAGCCCCCCATAGTCGCCAAGAATCTCTGCCATATTGTGCACGTCACGTATACGTGACGGATTTGCATTGTCATTTTTTTTGTTCTTTGATATGCCTCAATGGTACGCGACACGTGGAACTGGACGCGGGTCAGGCTTGCCACAACTAGCGTCGTTAAGCTCTTCAGTGACACCGCGCCTCACTGTTCGCCAGCGTTCCAATGCAAGTGTGCTAGGTGCACTAAAGCGCCATGAAATCGGAGGCCAAGAGCAACAGAGAATGAAGGATGAGCATCTTAGTAAGCGGACGAAACACTTCTCTGAGGACGACGGCAAGTGCAGCAAGTAGTCATCTTCCGCAACGGACCTGGCCATAACGAGAAGTGAAACCGCAATCCATTTGTCAACAATCGGAGATTGATTAACCCGCAACCTTGCTGAACATTCTCTGATCACTTGAACAATCTTAAGTTCGATCTAAGCCCAAACTCTTTCGCAGGCAGAAGTAAATGTCGCGTAAGGCAGCTTCGACAGAAGCTACCGGCCGCAGTGACGGCCCTGCAAATGAGGCTGGCACAAAACGTAACACTCGTCGTAGACACTAAGTGTGTATATCAAGGCACGACCTGAGATCGTCGCCGACTAAAAGGACTTTGGATATTAATGGCTGCTTTCAACCGGCAGGGACGAGCCGCAGAGCCTGATACTACTATGGGCGCGGACGGAAAAGCAGGGCAGCTACGAAGCACCCCTTCAGAGCGCCCGACGCGAGAACGCGTTTACGAGTATGTTCGCCGAGCTATTCTCACTGGGGAATTCTCTGGCGGTGCCTTTATCGAAGAGGAGGAAATCGCGCGACGTATAGGCGTTTCACGCACCCCAATCCGAGAGGCCTTCCACATGTTGAAGGCAGAGAGGTACATCGATCTTGTCCCACGAAAAGGAGCCTTGGTCAGACAGGCGAGTGTACAAGAACTTCAGGGCTTGTTCGAAGCTCGAATGCTAATAGAAGGAGGCGTTCTGGAAATTATCTGCCGTGAACGTATTCCAGTCCCGCCGGTTATGGGCGAACTCATCGAAAAAATGCGGCGAATGAAAACTGCCTTATCTCAAGACGATCAATTAGAGTTCATCGCGCTAGATTGGCAGTTACATTGCGCAATAATTGAAATGAGCGGGAATGAAGTACTTGTGGACGCTTATAGATCAATGAGATCAAGATATGATCGGGTAGTCCGCACAATAGAAATGTCTTCGGGCCAACTCGAGAAAGTTTACGATGAGCATGTCCGTATTTTGGGACTTTTACAAATCTACGACCTGGACGGATTGAAGGAAACTCTCCAGATGCATCTTTCGGTTTCTCAGTAATTGTGCGGCGTCCTGACTAGTTCGATATCACCTATATGGTTATTTTTTACTATCGCAAACTGCGTGGCCGAACTTGGTAGCGGAGACTTATTGAAAGTGGCTAACCAAAAACCCGAATGCGTGCGGTGAGATGAGTGGATTGCGACGTAGCCACAGCGCTTTGTTGATCATCTCGTGTGGGTGGATAGAGTTTCGGATCAACTCGTGATCCATGGCACCAATTGAAGTGGTGTAGCTGCGCATCTCCACTGTTCCGTTCGCCAACATAGGGCTTTCGAAACTCCGAATGATCTCGATCTCAAGGGATCGAGCGATAGCCGTGCTTTACGAGGTGATGTTTTCGCAGTTCACTAAGGCTGGACATCACACAGCGGACCGAAGCCAAATATTATATCATAGCATCAAGTCGAGGCCGAAATCGCCTGACTTTAAGGTAACTCGTCTTACACCGATGTAGAGACCGAGAAGGTGCCCGACACAGCCGGGCACCTGCACGTACTTACTGCATCTTTTGCACGAATTCGTAGCCGCCAGCGCCAACCTTGTAGAGACCATAGCTACCAGGAACGTCACCATCCTTATCGAAGTCTAGGCTACCCGATGCTCCCTGATAATCTATGTCCTTACCGGCCTTGATAAGCTCCTTCGCCTTCTTCCACTCACTCGCTGAAACAAGCTCTCCTTTTCCATCGGAGATCGAGCGCAGTGACGTCGAAAGCTTCGACTTGTCGCCCTTAGCATGTTCAATCGCCAACGCCACCATGAATACCGCATCATAGGCGTTTGTCACCGAGAAAGCAGTCGGATCGCCGCCTGCCTTCTTGAATTCCTCATTGAACCACTTCAGGGAATCCGACTCCTCTCCGATTGGTGAGGACACAAGGAAATTCGCAAGATTGTCGGCGCCGATGACCTTAATCAATGCAGGGTCTCGCATGCCTTCGCCACCGTAGATATGCTCAAAGAACCCATTCTCGATTGTCTCACGCATGACCGTCAAGCCAGACGTTGCACCGTAATCAATCAGGAGCATCGTATCGGCACCACCCTTAGCGAGTTCGGCTAGGTCCGACCGATATGAAGGCTTGTTCTCTTCGTGAGCAGCATAACCAGCGATTTCGCCGCCCTTCGCTTCGTATTCGGCCTTGAAGGATTCGGCAAACCCCTTACCATAGTCGTTGTTGAGATAGGAAACAGCGATCTTCTTGACATTGCGCTCAAGCAGCGTGCGGGCCAAGACTGCGCCCTGGTAGGAATCCGACGCCATTGTTCGAAACACAGTATCATTGTCTTTGAGTGCTGTGATGGCGGGAGACGTAGCGTTGGGCGACACGAGGAGCACGCCGGCTGGGATCGCGACCTGGTTGGCAGCAGCGATCGTCGCGCCTGAGCACCAAGGCCCAATCAGAGCGATCACCCCGGATACATTCACAAGTTTTCCTGCCGCGTCTGCGCCGATCTGCGGGCTGCAACCATCGTCGGCAATCACACCTACGAGCTTCTCGCCATCGAGGATTCCACCCTGATCGTTGATTTGTTTAACGGTGAACTCATAGGACTTCATGATCTCCGGCGCGAGAGCCGCAGTACCGCCGGTGATCCCACCGAGCAAGCCAATTTTCTGGTCCGCGAGCGCGGGCGTGCTCAACGCTGAAGCGCCGAGGAGGATCGAAGCAAGTGCGAGATATTTTTTCATACCATTTTCCATTTTTGTTCCCCATTGGGTGTTGGTTTGAAATTCCGATTAATTGTCGTTGAGAGCCGTCTTCCTTTCATCGGCTTGCTTAGAAATGAAGCCACACTGTCGTAACGGATCCGTGCTATTCGCGAACACGCGTTCCGGCGGCGTCCGACCACTTGAGTGGCTTGTCAAACTTGGGCAGCGGCGCTTCCGGGATTTCGCCAACCGATACGCCATATTTCCAGTCGGAAGGGCAAATGCCCACATAACGCGCGTAACCGCCAACGCCACCTTTGAATTTCGGAAATCCGATCGCAACCAAGCAACCGGTCTCCTTGACCTTATCGAGATTGTTCAATCCTTCGGCCTGTGCATAGCCGTTGTGCATCAGCCAGTATTCGCCTTCCAGCGTCGGTGTGCCGTCGGTGTCAAGAGGCTCGTGGCCGTGAAAGAGGATCTTGCGCTGAAGATGTAGGAACTTTAGGGCGTCGAGGCCTACGCCAGGAAAAGGTCGCTTTTTAGCAAGATCCGGATCGGACCAGCCTGCAGACCAACCAGAGCGAATAAAGACGACTGAACCCTCAGGGATCTTGCCGTGAGTCTTTTCGAACGCCTCAACGTCCGCCACCTGCAAGTGGTATCCGGCATCTTTGGCCACTTGAGGTTCTATATTGATAACGACGAGCGGACGTAGCGTGTAAGTTGCAGGAAGTTCGTCAATACCTGGATACTCCGGCGCCCAATGCGCGGGAGGATCCAGCTGCGTTCCGAGCTGGTCTGTAGGAAGAAAATATGATGTTCCTTCAAATCCTTGCTTTTCGAAAGTGAAGACGTCACCTTTCTTGGAATAGCCTTCGACATCAACCGCGGATTTAGTCTGGGCAAAAGTGGGCGTTCCGAAGCCGATCCAAACCGGCATTTTCGGCGTTATGACGTGCGAGAGTTCAATGTACTTCGCGCTCTTTAGGCTTTGGTCGTAAACCTGCCACAACCCCTTGTCTTCAGCCACTACGACTGAGGAAGCACCAAGAGAGAAAGCGGCAAGGCAAAGTGAGGTCTTTAGTTTCATTTCTGTTCCCCCTCAATTTTGCGTTGACGAGATGACATGACGTCATCCAACGACGCTGGACGATACATGACGAGGCGGATCGTGATATTTTTCACCAGTGCCCAATTTTTCACAGGAAGGACGAAAACAAGGGAACTGAACAGGATGACCAACGACCGCGTCCACCGCTAACATTCCATCAGTCGATTAGTACGCACGCGAACAGTGCCGACCGCAAAACTCTCAAGCGGCTAAACACCACATTAATCCTGTGACAAGCCCGATCTCGCAGCGCATAACCGGCCTACGATCATGTTTTGCCGCACCACAGTTGATAGATAGAAAATCTGGCGCCCGGTCGGCTCGTAGCGCTGGCAGTAAGTCGGAGCACGGTGTTCCGATGATTGCATGCCGCTTCACACCGCCGGCCTCAACAGTCAGCTTCCGCAGCATCAGTCAGTGGCAGTTTACTGGTATAATTGGCTCTATGCAGGAAGCACGAAGGCCCTCTGCTCGGTAGGATCTCATCAGGCTGAACTTCATCCTGATTGAGAGATTCTAAATGCCCAAGATCAAAACCGCCATCATCGGTTCCGGCAATATCGGTACCGATCTCATGATTAAGATCATGCGCAACTCCGATCGCCTTGAGATGGCGGCACTTGTTGGAGTTGATCCGAATTCCGAGGGGCTCGCGCGCGCCGCGCGCCTCAAGGTCGCGACAACGCACGAAGGAATTGACGGGCTCGTACAGATGCCTGAGTTTAAAGACATTCAGATTATTTTTGATGCTACCTCGGCTGGTGCTCACAAGCGTCACAACGAGATTCTCCAGCAGCACGGCAAGCAAGTCGTCGACCTTACGCCGGCCGCCATCGGTCCCTACATCGTCCCTACTGTCAACCTGGACAACTACCTTTCCGCGCAGAACGTGAACATGGTCACGTGCGGCGGGCAGGCGACCATTCCGGTCGTGGCCGCAGTCAGCCAGATCGCAAAAGTTCACTACGCCGAAATCGTTGCCTCGATCGCTTCAAAGTCGGCGGGTCCGGGAACGCGTGCCAATGTCGACGAGTTCACGGAAACGACAGCTCGGGCCCTGGAAACAGTTGGCGGCGCCGCACGTGGCAAGGCTGTCATCATTCTCAATCCGGCCGAGCCGCCGTTGATGATGCGCGACACGGTGCAGTGCCTGTGCGATTTTGCCGACGAGGACGCGATCAAGGCATCCATCAACGACATGATCGCTTCGGTCCAGAGCTTTGTTCCCGGTTACCACCTCAAGCAAGACATCCAGATCCAGCGGATCGGAGACAATGCTCCGCTGCAAATGCCAGGCCTGGAAAAGCCTTTCACCGGCTTGCGAGTGACCGTCTTCCTCGAAGTCGAAGGTGCAGCCCACTACCTTCCGGCTTATGCGGGTAACCTCGACATTATGACCTCTGCAGCGCTCCGGACAGCCGAGCGTCTGGCCGAACTGCGCAACTGGACGGAATAATCGACATGACAAAACTATACATTTCCGACGTAACGCTCCGTGACGGCATGCATGCCATTGGCCACCGTTACGACCTGGGTCATATCCGTGAGATCGGTGCGGCACTTGACGAAGCTGGCGTCGATGGCATTGAAGTGGGTCACGGCGACGGCCTCGAAGGATCGAGCCTCTCCTACGGCTTCAGCCGGCATACCGACGTCGAGTACATCAAAGAAGCAGCCAAGGTCGTAAAGCGCGCGAAACTAACTACCGTGCTTCTCCCAGGCATCGGTACCATCGAAGACATGAAGCATGCTCGTGATGCTGGAATCCAGTCAATCCGCATCTCGACCCACAGCACCGAAGCCGACGTTTCCGCACAGCATATCGCGGCTGGCAAGGAGATGGGTCTGGAGGTCTGGGGCTTCTTGATGATGTCTTCTGCGTGCGCGCCTGAGCAACTCGCTATTCAGGCCGCCAAGATGGAGAGCTATGGTGCCGATGGCGTTATCGTCGCCGATTCCGCAGGAACGATGACGATGAAAGCGATCGAGGATCGCTTCAAGGCGCTCCATGGCACCTTGAGCCCCACGATGGACCGTGGCATCCACGCGCACGAGAACCTGTCTCTTTCGGTGGCCAACTCGGTGACAGCAGTACTGAACGGCGCGCGGCGCGTCGATGCGTCTCTCGCCGGTATGGGTGCCGGTGCAGGCAACACGCCCCTCGAGCCATTCATCGCCGTCGCGAACCTGTATGGATGGGAGCATAACTGCGACCTGTTCAAGCTTCAGGATGCAGCGGACGATCTCGTTCGACCGATCCAGGATCGCCCGGTGCGCGTCGACCGCCAGACGCTGACGCTCGGTTACGCCGGTGTATACTCAAGCTTCCTTCGTCACGCTGAACGGATTGCAGGCGAATTCAACATCGATGCACGGCAAATTCTTGTCGAGATCGGCAAGCGCGGACTTATCGGCGGTCAGGAAGACATGATCGTCGACGTCGCACTCGACATCGTTCGCAAAACCGAAAAGATAAATTAACAGCGCCGGCTAGCGAAAAAAATCTGGTTGCTCTTCGACACCGCGAAGAGCAACCCTCTGCTACCAACAACAATGACTATTCGAGTCTTCCTCTCGGCAGCCATCCGTCACTCGGAGAAGAGGTTTACGAGGCATTGCTGAGACAGTTGATAACTCTCAGGTTACCGCCAAGTGGCAAACTATCCATCTGTTCAGTTGTTCATAATCTTGTGGTCTCACAAACTCCGATCCGAGCGACGCTCATTAAGCTAGAAGTAGAAAGGTTGGTGGTTTGAAAGCATGATACTGGCTTTAGCGCTGCCCCAATCCCCACAGGCGAGCGGTTTCGTCCCATCTGAGACTTACTGATGTTACTACACCCCGCTGCCGCCATCGAAACCCAGAGGCTATCTTATGCGCACCGCAATCGCTTGCATCATATCAGCGAAGAGTCGGGCGCCCCGTTTGGCGAATAATGAAAATCGACGTATGGGAAATTCGCCGTTATGGATGCCAAGGCCTATGAAATCATTGCGAAATCGTCTGGCATCGAGTCGATCGTTGAATAGCTGAGGCGACTCACCACGTACGTGCCTCTTTTCCGGTTACGCTATCTTCAACACTAGCGGTCGTGGCCTTCGAGGAGCATCTCGCGATCATCGACGCTATGTGTGAGGCAGCAGCGTCGGATGCCATCCGCACTCAAGTACAATCACAGCATACGCTTATGAAGCCTCTCCGTTCGGTGCGCAGTTTACACGGCACCATTTAGAGAGGCAGTAGCGGGGTCCAGGAATTGTCCTGGACATTGTGACAACGGCATGAGCGCAGCAATCCGTCGGCCATACTTGGGATGGCGCCCGGAAGCGGGGACTCGATTGCAGGCCACATCCCGCTATGCGCTCACACGCTCTTAACGTCGTATTCGCCAATCGGTCACCGTAATCTTTGCGCCTTGAAAGTTTAATCGAGCATTCTTGCCACCAAGGATCTTATGGTGTAGTCATAATATCGTATCGGAAATATTATAATAAATGCACTTCGGTTTCCGCATGCCGTTCGCTAGCGAGCAACGTGTCCGTGGATCGCAACAAGAAAGACCGCTCTGAAGGGCACGACATCGACGCAAACCATCTCCGCTCGTTTCGCTGTAGCTGAGATCGCAAGCGTTTCATTGAAAGGGAGTGACCATGCCTCATATCGAAGAGATAAAGTCAACTGCACTCAAGGCGCTGACCACCGCGGGGGTATCGCGCGAAAACGCTGAGATCCAATTGTCTCTACTTTTGGAAGCGGAGTTGCGCGGTGTTGCATCTCATGGTCTCTTGCGCCTGCCGCGCGTCATTGAACGAATTCAGAACGGGGCAACTGATCCGTCGATCAGCGCCATTTACAACTGGCGTGCAACAGCGTTGCTTGAGGTCGACGGGCGACAGGGTCTCGGGCCTGTCGTTGCCAGGAAGGCTCTCGACAAGATTTGCGAACGTGCCTCCGAGACAGGTGTTGCGTCGGCGATGATCCGCAATTGCGATCATCTTGGCATGCTCGCGTGGTATGCAGAATATGTGGCGAAACGTGGCCAGATCCTGATCGCCCTCACGGTTAGCGAGGCGCTCGTACATCCATGGGGAGGCCGACAAGCCATGCTTGGGACCAATCCAATCGCCATCGGCATACCTACGGATTCCGATCCTTTTGTATTCGATATGGCAACTAGCCTAGTGTCGATGGGCAAGGTTCACGACCACGCCAATCGCGGCGTTCCGATCCCGATGGGCTGGGCGCTTGATGCTGAAGGTAATGCCACCACTGATGCCACGGCCGCCAAAAGCGGCGCAATCGCACCTTTTGGCGGCGCGAAGGGGTATGGCCTTGGTCTGGCCTTTGAGCTTTTGGTTACCAGTCTGACAGGTGCCGCCATAGGCACCGCGGTTAAAGGCACGCTCGACTCGACCATGCCTTGCAACAAAGGTGACGTTTTCATCGTGATCGAACCGTATTCAGGTATCGGACCGGTGATTTCCCAATTCATGGATGACTTGCGCAACTCACCCGCAATCGATCCGGCCGTGCCCGTAAGAATTCCCGGTGATCGCGCGAGATTGACCCGTGGTCAACGGGTCATTGAGGAGATTCAGCTGCCAGCAGAGATCTGGAGCAAGATACAACAATATGCAGGACCGACCAACCGGTCAGAAAGAATGGGAGAATGATCATGAGGCCTGATTACGGCGTCACCCGCGCGCCCTCGCGCTTGATATTTGGAGCAGGTCAACGCAGAGCCCTCGGCCGGGCAACCGCTGATCTGGGCAAGCGTGCCTTGATCTGCACGGATGTACGTTTTGCGCAGCTGGAGGTCATGAGGGAAATCATTAATGACCTTGAAGCACATGGCGTCGAGGCCCGTGTTTTCGATGGCACCGAAGCCGAACTGCCTTTGGCCAGCATCCTTGACTGCGTGGCCCGCTATCGCGATTTCGATCCAGAAGTCGTAATCGGCCTCGGCGGCGGTAGCTGCATGGACTTGGCCAAGCTGGTGAGCCTGTCCTTCGCTCATCCCGGCCCCCTCTCCACCTACTACGGCGAGTTCAAGGTCCCCGGTCCCGTGCGTCCCATTATCGCCGTCCCAACCACGTCGGGAACCGGCTCGGAGGCAACACCCGTCGCGGTTCTTGCCGATCCGGAAAGAACCATGAAGGTCGGGATATCCAGCCCTTCGCTGATCCCGCATACCGCAATCTGCGATCCAGAACTGACACTGAGCTGCCCCAAGGGTCTCACCGCAATCTCTGGCGCAGACGCGTTATCACATGCCATTGAATCGTTTGCTGCAGTAGCGCGCACAGCCGACCCGCAGATGGCCATGACTCGAGTTTTTGTCGGGAAAAACACGCTCAGCGATCACTATGCGCTCACTGCAATCAAATTGATTTTCGCCCATCTTGAACGAGCCGTCGAACATGCCGATGATCTCGCCGCACGTTCGCACATCATGCTCGGCTCGACATATGCTGGTCTTGCCTTTGGCAGCGGCGGAACGGGCGCTGCTCACGCCATCCAATATCCCGTGGGTGCGGAAACTCATACGGCTCATGGGCTGGGCATTGGGATTCTTCTGCCTTACACCATGGATTTCAACAAAACCGCCGCTTTGGCTGATTATGCCGAGATCGGCCGAGCAATTGGTGTTGCCTCTTTGGGGGATTCCGACGAGACGGCTTGCGACGCTGCAATTGTCGCGGTCCGCACACTTTTTGCAAAGATCGGTATCCCGTCCAGCTTGAAGCATATCGATATCCGTGAAGAGCGACTTGACGCAATCTCGGAACTTTCCATGAACGCAGCGCGGTTAGTGGAAAACAATCCTGCTACCCTTTCCCCGACAGCAATCCGTTCCATCCTCGTCAACGCCTTAAAGGGCGCTTAACGTTCTGCCGATACCTATAAGAGGTTTAAGATGACCGACATTTCGTATGTTCCAACCGAGCTTTTCATCGCTGGCAAATGGCGGAAAAGCAGCCGCGAAAACCGAATTGATGTACTCAATCCATCAACCGGCCAAGCGATTGCAGCCGTTGCAGATGCCAGTATCGAGGATGCGATTGACGCCGTCAACGCAGCGAGCGAAGCTGCAAAGAGCTGGGCTGCAACCCCCGCACGCAAGCGCTCTGAGATACTGCGCAAATGCTTCGAGCTCATGACACGCGATGCCGAACAATTGGCAGAGCTGATCTCGTTGGAAAACGGCAAGGCGCTAAGGGACGCACGCGGCGAGATTGCTTACGCAGCTGAGTTCTTCCGTTGGTTTGCAGAGGAGGCTGTGCGCATCAACGGCGATCTTTCTACCGCCCCGTCAGGCGCAAACCGCATCCTGGTCCAATACCAACCTATTGGCGTGTCGCTGATGATCACGCCATGGAACTTTCCGGCTGCGATGGCCACCCGCAAGATCGCACCCGCTCTCGCGGCGGGTTGCACATGCGTTCTGAAGCCCGCAACGGAGACGCCATTGACGGCCTATGCCGTTGCCAAAATCCTCGCGGAAGCCGGCGTGCCGGATGGTGTCGTTAATGTCATCACTAGCTCGACAACATCTAAGATCGTCAATGCGATGCTGGAGGATCCGAGAGTCCGTAAGCTTTCCTTCACCGGGTCAACAGAAGTGGGCCGTGTCCTTCTGCGCAAGGCGGCGGACCAGATCATTCATTGCTCAATGGAACTCGGTGGCAACGCGCCGTTTGTCGTCTTCGATGACGCTGATCTCGACAAGGCGGTAGAGGGCGCTATGGTTGCGAAAATGCGCAACGGCGGCGAGGCTTGCACTGCGGCGAACAGGATTTACGTCCAGCGCGGTGTTGCTGATGAGTTTGCCTCGCGTCTCGCTCAGCGCATGTCGGTGATGAAGGTTGGCCACGGCGTCCTCGCCGATACCGATTGCGGACCGCTGGTAAATGCTGCTGCCGTTGCAAAGGTATCGGAACTGGTCGATGAGGCGATCGCCAAGGGAGCCAATGTTCTTTGCGGCGCGAAGCGCGGTGAGGGCGAAGGCTACTTCTACCCGCCTACAGTCCTGACGAATGTATCTGCCGACTCCGCGATGGCTAAGGAAGAGATCTTCGGGCCGGTCGCCCCCATTTATGTCTTCGATACGGAAGAAGAAGCCATCGAACGCGCCAACGACACTGAATATGGGCTCGTTGCATATGTCTACACACGCGATCTCGCTCGTGGCCTGCGCGTCTCTGAAGGCATCGAGGCCGGCATGCTGGCGCTCAATCGCGGTCTTGTCTCTGATCCTGCCGCTCCGTTCGGCGGTGTCAAACAGAGCGGTCTCGGCCGTGAAGGCGCTCATCATGGGATGCTTGAATTCATGGAAGCAAAGTATATCGCCACCGACTGGTAGAAGCCGACTATTCCCACCATATACCTGGCGATTTTCGTCTGTACATCGCCACTAGACTATCGTTCGAATATGAGCAACCCGGCCTCTTTTCTGGAGCCGGGTTGCCATCTCTAAGCCAAATGTATCACCGTCACTGTGGCCAATATACCTTCCACGGTCTGGAGCAGGCGCTCGCCGCAGGCGACACTGGTTCCTGACGTTGTCATTTCGGAAAGTAACATTGGCTAACGCGAAATCGCATCGACGGGTTATCTGGTTGAGGGACGCAAATGAGCATTTTAAATGAGAATTACAGGTTCGTCTGCGTAATCAATCGCAACATCCAAACGTCGGTAATGCTTGTTGCACTTGCGGAAACTATGACAGGGTTGGTCAGTGATCTGACCAACATCTCGCTCAAACTAGTCCATTTCGAGAATGAAGCACAAGACTTCTTAGCACGAATGTCGTCATGGCCGACAGCGATACTACAGACAGCCAGCAGTGTTGAGCTTGAAACGTTGCGCCGGGCCGCTGATGACATTCTGGTCCCCAACAACGCGTTCGTGTCAACGATGACAGGGGGCTCACTCGAGGAGCGGGTTCAAAACACTCGGAGCACCGTAGAACCTGTTGAATACTGGGTTGTAGCGCTGTTCGGGTCCGAAAGAACTCTGCAGAGGTTGACCGAGAACTGCTCGACCTACTCGGATTAGTCGCCGCCAATGTGTTATTCTGTTCGCAAGCGTTTATTCCGGAAAAGCCAGCTAAACCTAGTGCGGTTCACGACTGAAAGCAAGGGAGACTGTGCTAATACCTTAATACTCGCGGAGCACAACGAAAGCTCCGGGGAACCCATCGGTCAAACTATAGGAAAGAGCTGCTTTAAAGGTTCATGGAGCGCTATGTCTAACTGTGAGCGAGTTCCCGGCGACCGCGCGCCACCGCCCATCCGTGCTTTAAAACCGATCCGTGGCCACACTCGCAAGCAGCCTAACAAACATAACCTAAACGGCGGACGGTGCAGCTGGGACACATATTTTGCCGAAGCGGGCAGACAAATGCGCTCGCGCCGGCTATTTTGGGTTGCGTTACGCTTCATCATTTGCCGTTATGGTGGCTCTTGCGGCCGTCGGAATTTCAAACGGGTAGGCACGTCGCTCGCAGCCGCCCACTCAACTGCAGACTGCAGAGCGCATCCAGATGTGATGCTTCCGCGCATGAAATTCGCCAATCAACACAATCGCACAAAGCACGACCAACGCTGGTTGAGCGACAGTCGACATCACATATACTGTACTTACAGTCATGCCCTCACGAGTACGGTTGGGGGCCGTGCCCGTATTCACTATGACGGCAACGCACTCTCAACAGCATCGAACCAGTTTGATATTGCGTATTCTTCCGCACGTGCAGTAGAATTCATCATCGAAAGATTGCCTCAGCTGTAAGACACTGGTCTTCGACGCGCACTAGGACGACATCCCATGACGGCTACGTGGAGAGACTACTCGGACTTTTATAGAGGGTCAGGCTATGCAACCTTCCCTCAAGAACACCGAAAGTCGCTAGGGCGGCTCGGATTCCGAATGATTCAGGTCGATCAAGGACCTCACAGTTTCATCGACCCGATGTTGCCAGAGACAATCCTTACGCTTCCTCTCGCAGTCGAAGAACATTGCAGTTGGAGTTGGACGATGGGTGACACTCGACACCGCCAGAAGGCAGAGGTCGGTCAAATGCTAGTCGTCCCCTCCGACATTGAGAGCGTCTGGGAGGTGGACGGGAGTAGAAAGCTGCTGGCACTGGTAGTGCCTAACGAGACGATAAGATCTATCCTCGGTCCGTCCTGTCCATCAAAAATTAGCAGTGCCTTCGAGAAGCTCTCGCTTAATACTTGGTCAGACCCATTCATCGAGGCGATGATGACGCGTCTTTGGGATACCGCTGCCGGCAAGGAAGCCGCAGACGTTTTTTTGGCTGACGGTATAATTATTTCCATTCTTTCCCAGTTGCTTATTAAGGCGGGCACGAACCTTGATGGCAACACATCAGTCGCTCTCCCACAATGGCGTCTGAAGCGCGTTAAGGCCTTCGTCGACGCGAATTTGGGGCGCGAACTCAATTTAGATGAACTCGCTGATGCCGCCGGGCTCAGCAGACGTCATTTTGCTCGCAGTTTCCATGAGGAAATTGGTGAAACTCCACATCGCTGGCTGATGCAACGACGCCTTGATCGGGCCAAGGAGCTACTTGCGGGCACCGACGCCCCGCTTTGCGAGGTAGCGGATGTCTGCGGGTTCTCCAGTCAGAGTCATCTGACCACAGCGCTGAAACATGCAACTGGCATGACGCCCCACAAGTGGCGGCAGCATTTCCGCCAATAGGCGCGGCTTTCATCGAGGATGCACGCCATCGTCCGGTGGCGGGCCAAACTTGTGTTAGCGAGTCGCGTGGTTCCCTTCAGCCAATTTGTGACGTCCTTCAGATGATATTTGCGGCCTCTTGGCGCAAGCTATTACTTAGCAATTCTACTAGATTGTTCGCAACAAAGAGCAGTCGAGGGGCTGCCGAAAAAGCTATTGACTGCGTTCTCTGACACGTCCGATTGGGTGTCAACGCATTTCTCTATCTCTCGGCATCCTCGACGGCTGATGTCCGCGCACTTGAACGTGGCGTGCCTCCGTTGTGTTGAACGCCCAAAGCAGCGGGCCGGCTTGTCCTCCCAAGCAGCCGGTCCGCACCGAATTGAGGAGATGGAAAGCGATGCTCCAATGCGATCAGGTCACCATGGAGTTTGGTTCATTCCGAGCGGTGGACAAGTGTTCTTTCTCGGTTGAGCAAGGGTCCATAACGGGCCTGATCGGGCCCAATGGCGCTGGCAAGTCCACAATGTTTAACATGATAGCCGGGGCGTTTAGCAACACTTCCGGCCGCATTGTCTACGAAGGCGAGGATATTACCGCCTTGACCACCGATAAGCGCTTTCACAAGGGCCTCGTTCGGACATTTCAAATTCCACATGAATTTCACAACCTCACCGTGCTGGAAAACTTGATGATGGTGCCGCCACGGCAAAGTGGCGAGACGCTGTTCAACAACTGGCTTTCGCCAAGAAAGGTCGCCGAGGTCGAGCAGCAGACATATGCCCGCGCGATGGAAGCCCTTCAATTCCTGGAACTCACACATGTAATGGACGAGCGCGCCGGTCGGTTGTCCGGAGGGCAGAAGAAGTTGTTGGAACTGGGACGGACGATCATGACCGACGCCAAGCTCGTTCTGCTCGATGAGCCCGCCGCTGGCGTCAATCGCACCTTGCTCAGGAAGCTTGAGGAAAAGATCCAGTATTTGAACCGAGAACGAGGGTACACGTTCATTTTGATCGAACATGACATGGAAATGATCGAGAAGCTCTGTGGTCCAATTATCTGCATGGCCGAAGGAAAGGTCCTTATCCAAGGCGATTTCCAAACCGTAAGATCAGACCCTCGCGTTCTAGAGGCCTATCTCGGCGAACGCCAGGAGGTGCTCCATTGAGCGCTATCCTTACCTTGTCGAATATTCGCGGCGGCTATGGCGATGCTGACATCCTCATAGATGTTTCGATGGAAGTCTCGCCTGGTGAGATCGTCGCAATCGTCGGACCAAACGGAGCCGGCAAATCGACATCCATGAAGGCCATCTTCGGACTGCTGAAGGTGCGAGCCGGCGCTATCAAGGTCGACGGCACCGACATCACCGGCTGGGCTCCGAACCGCATCGTGCAGCAGGGCGTAAGCTATGTGCCTCAGGTCGATAACATCTTCGGCGAAATGTCGGTGCATGAAAACCTTGAGATGGGCGCCTTCCTTCGAAAAGGCGATTACTCGGCAGCCTGCGACAGGGTCTACGGGTTGTTTCCCGACCTCAAACTGAAGCGGAAAGCGGCGGCAGGAAGCTTGTCGGGAGGGCAACGTCAGATGGTGGCGATGGGCCGGGCGCTGATGCTCGATACAAAAGTGCTCCTGCTCGATGAGCCGACGGCCGGCCTTTCACCAAAGTACATGGAACAAATCTTCCAGATCAGCCGGAACATACGCGACACTGGTGTTGCGATCTTGCTGGTCGAACAGCACGCGAAGCAGGCTCTCGCCTTCGCTGACCGCGGCTACGTTCTCGCTGCCGGGACCAACCGGCATCATGGAACAGGCCAAGAGCTTCTTGCCGACCGGGCAGTCGCTGAAATGTTTCTGGGTGGGTAGGCAGAGCGACGATGGACTTTCTGAGCTTCGTAAATTTTCATATCATTCCCGGCGTCGTGATTGGGTCAATCTATGCGCTTGGCGCTATCGGCATCACTCTGGTGTTCTCGATCATGCGCCACGCTCATCTCGCGCATGGCGACATGGCGGCTTTGGGCGCATTCCTCGCATTCGCGGTGGTGGCAGCCTTCGGCGTATCGCCCTATTTCGCGTTGCCAGTTGCAGTGATTGCAACCGGCGTCCTGGCCATCGGTATCGACAGGCTGTTCTATGAGCACCTGCGAAATCGGCCGAAGATCCTGACAACGATCTCTTCTCTCGGCATCGGACTCATGCTTCGCTCCGTGATCCAGATCGTCTGGGGCGTCAATACATCGGTCTATGTTGCCGGCATCTCGCGTCCGAACAACTGGTTTGGCTTGCGGATCAAAAATGCCGAACTGGTGACGCTGGGATCGACGATCGTTATCGTTCTTGCGCTGATCGCCTTTTTGACCCGTACGAAATGGGGCAAAGCAATGCGCGCAATGTCGGACAATCGCAATCTGGCGCTCCTCTCCGGCATCGACAATGCCAAGGTTGTGGCTCTTACATGGTTCATCGTCGGCGGCCTCTGTGCGGCCGCGGGCTTTTTCCTCGGAATGAACACCGAACTGAAGTCGATGATGGGGTGGAACATTCTCCTCCCCGTATTCGCCGCTGCAATCCTTGGCGGCGTCGGGCGGCTGGAAGGCGCCATTGTGGGCGGCCTGATCGTCGGTATCATCGAAGAATCCTCAGTTCTCTTTATCCCCGCCGAGTATAAGGCGTTGAGCTCGTTCACCGTGCTTCTGCTGGTGCTTCTCATCCGACCGACGGGCATTTTTCGCGGAAAAATTCTCTAGGGAGGGCGGGCAATGGATCTGCTTACTGCACTAAATTATCCGGTCTACCTTGCGATCTTCATCTGCATATATGGCTTCCTTGCCATTGGCTTGAATGTCCAATGGGGCTATGCTGGCTTGTTCAACGCCGGCATCGCAGGCTTCTTTGCCGTTGGCGCCTATACGACATCCATACTGACGTCTCCCGACGTTGCAGACCGGCTGGGCGGGTTCGACCTACCGGCGCCGGTCGGGATTGTCGGTGCGATGTTGCTGTCAGCCGTGATCGCCTGGCCAATAGGAAAGATTTGCCTTCGGTTCCGCGGCGACTATCTCGCGATCGTCACGATCGGCGTGGCGGAAGCCATTCGCCTGGTCGCACGCTCTGAGTACTGGCTCACAGGGTCGACACAGGGCGTGAGCAATGTTCCCCGTCCTTTCGGCGATCTGCCCTATGCACAAGCGCAGTTGGCATATCTGGCGGTCGCTGCGACCATCCTCTTGGTTGTTTATCTTCTGGTCGAGCGTCTGGCAAAGTCCCCTTGGGGTCGGATGATGCGGTCCATTCGTGACAACGAGCAGGCCGCCGCCGCGATGGGCAAGGACGTACCGTTACGCCGCCTTGAGGCATTCATTCTCGGCGCCGCTCTTATGGGGCTTGGTGGCGCGCTGTATGCCCATCTTAGCCGCGGTGTTACGCCGGATGCCATTGATCCTATGGTGTCGTCGTTCCTGATCTGGATCATGGTCATTCTTGGCGGGTCGGGAAACAACCGTGGCGTCCTGCTCGGTGTCTTGGTCGTATGGGTAATCTGGTCAGCCTCCGAATTCGTCACCGACATGCTTCCGTCTGCAATAGCCCTCCAGGCCAAATACGGTCGCATCTTTCTGATCGGTTTGCTGCTGCAACTGGTGCTGCGGTTTCGTCCTGAAGGTATCCTGCCAGAGCCCCTCTCGAAGGTCAGAGTCAGAAAGAAGGACATGCCGAATTCGGCCGGTAAGTGAGCACGAACCGAGGAACATCCAGCCTGACGGACGTCAGGCACGGCGGTGGCAATTCTGAAAGTCCATCGCAAGATGCATCGGTTTCGGACGCCATTGACGCCAGCAGCCAGTGGCACTGACGCCACGTGATCTGCCGCTCTTACAAAAACACCCGTGTTTCGACGGAACCACGCGCGCCGTTGCGCGCAAACCGTCTCGAGAAAGGAATAGAAAAATGACAGTCCATTACGCAGATCGGATGATCAACGTGAAACCATCCGCAATTCGGGAGCTTCTACAGCTCGGTTCGGATCCCTCGGTCATCTCCTTCGGCGGCGGCTATCCCGACGCCACGCTTTTTCCGCTCGAGCAGTTGAACGCCGTCTTCACGTCATCCATTCTCGAAAAGGGGCGCGATGCTCTGCAGTATACCGTGTCTAACGGCACACCGAAGCTGCGCGCCCAGATAGCCGGCCGAATGACCGGCGAAGGCATTGGCTGCACCGAGGACAATGTTCTCGTTCTTCAGGGCGGTCAGCAGGGCCTCGACCTGGTTGCAAAGCTGTTGATCAACAAGGGCGATGTAATCATCACCGAAGATCCGACGTTCCTCGGAGCGCTGATCGCCTTCAATCCTTACGAGCCACGCTACGCAACCGTCCCGATGGACGAAAACGGCATGGACATCGACGCGCTCGAGCAGACCCTGAAGGCCAACCCCGACGCGAAGTTCATCTACACGGTACCCGACTTCCAGAATCCGACCGGCGTGACCATGAGCCTGGAACGCCGCAAGCAGCTCGTCGAGCTGGCCAATCGATACGATATCATGATCGTGGAAGATTCTCCGTACCGTGAGATCCGTTTCGAAGGCACATCGATCGCCCCAATCAAGACCTTCGATACCGAGGATAGGGTCATCTATCTCGGCAGCTTCTCGAAAATCCTCGCGCCCGGCCTGCGTCTGGGATGGTCGGTTGCATCAGACGACATCACCCAGCGTTTGGGTTTGCTGAAGCTGGCAGCAGATACCCAGTGCAGCACCCTGAACATGGCGGCGGTCTCGCTGTACCTCGAAACCTATGACATCGAGCAGCACATTACCAATATCCGCCAGACCTATCTCCGCAGAAGGGATCTGATGCTGGATACAATCCGCAGCACATTTCCACAGGAGGTTTGCTTTACAGAGCCGAGCGGTGGGATGTTCACGTGGCTCACCTTCCAGGGTGGCTTCGATGCCGGCCGCTTCATGAAGGAGAAGCTGCTCCCTGAAGCAAAGATCGCCTACGTTCCAGGCGCGCCTTTCTTCGCTCGCGACGCGCGGCCGAACCATGCGCGCATCAGCTATTCGAACCAGACGGATGAACGAATTGTTGACGGCATCACGAGGCTTGGAAAGCTCCTCAAGGCAAACGCCACCTGAGCAACACCCAATCAGTGGAGATCCGCGGCCGGAAACGGCCGTGGCTTACCGTTGCTCGATGAAAGACCCCGATATCAGTCTGCCGGACTATAGCAGCTGATATCGGCGTTAGCAGTTCCTAGATCGGCAGAGGACCGGCAGAAGCATGACACAGCAGCCCGCACGAGACATGTTCAAAGAACGGTTGAAACGCAACGAGGCCCTGTTCGGGACCATGATCGTGGAGTTCGTAACGCCCGGCATTGCCGCGCTTGTTACGTCGAGCGGTTCTGATTTCATTATGTATGACATGGAGCATTCCGGAATTGGCTTGGAAACGATCAAGACCCAGATCGCATGCTGCCGAGGTCTGCCGATTACACCTCTCGTGCGCGTGCCAACCGGCGAGTATCACTTTATCGCGCGCGCACTCGACATAGGAGCTCATGGCATCATGGTGCCGATGGTCGAGACCCGCCAAGAGGCGGAAGCTATCGTGGCGGCCTGCAAATATCCCCCTGATGGACGACGCGGTGCGATGTTCTCGGCCGCACACGACGACTATTCCGATGGTCCGATCATTGACAAGATCGAAGGCGCCAACAGGCGCAATGTCGTAATTTGTCAGATTGAGACCGAAATTGGCCTGTCCAACGTCGAGGAAATTGCACTCGTGAAGGGCGTGGACGTACTCTGGCTTGGACACACGGATCTGGCAAATTTTCTTGACATTCCCGGGCAATTCAGCAGCCAGCTCTTCGAGGACGCAATTAAGCGGATCTCCGAGGCCGCTCGCAGGAACAACGTCGCCGCTGCGGTGGTGGTCGCAGACTCAGATTCTGCGCGTCGCTACTGGGATCTCGGCTTCAAGATCATCGCCTTTGGCCTGGATCAACTCATCTACCAGAGAGCCCTCACTCAGGGAATTGCTGACCTGCACCGCGTCACCGCTGAGTGAGCACTCGGCTATGGGGCTGCGCGTATTGAAGATTACCTCGCACGCCTTGTCGGCATCACCTATCCGACCAGGGAATAGAGGAAACGCAGGCAGATCAGCAAAAGGAACGTGCCGAAGGCTATCTCGAGATGGCGGCGCGAAAGACCATGTGCGAGCTTCACTCCGAAAGGTGTTGCGAGCAGGCTGGTCGGCACGAACAGGATGAAGCCGATAAACGACACGTAGCCCAGCGCCAGCGGCGGCTGAAGCACTTCGATCATTTGATGTTCCGCAGCACGCTGCCAGCCGGCATAGATATAACCAAGCGCGCCAGGTACCGAAACCAGGACGCCAACACCGGCGGACGTGGCGACAGCATGGTGAATGGGACGATTGTAGAAAGTCATGAACATGGTCGACAACTGACCACCCCCAATTCCCATCAACGACGATAGCACGCCGATAACCAATCCACTCGCGCGCGTCGTCATGCTGCCGGGCAGTTCGTCGCCCAGCATCCAGTTGCTGCGCCAAAGTAACCGTATCGCGGAGACGCCAGCAACCACGACAAAGACCAGCTTGAATAGTTCTGGAGGGGCATAGCGGGCAATCGCGCTACCACCGGCAACGCCCAGAACGATCGGAAGCGCCCAGAGCTTCAGCAACGCCACATCCACCGCCCCGCGCGCCCGATGCGCCCGGTACGACCTGATCGATGTCGGTATTATGATGGCCAGCGACGTGCCGACGCACAACGGCATGCGCACTTCATCTGGCACGCCGAGATAGTCGAAAAGCTCGTAGAGCACCGGCACGATCACGGTGCCTCCGCCAACACCGAAGAGACCAGCCAGGACACCGGTTAGAGCGCCGGCGGCAAGCAAGCTCACGCTCAGTAACATTAGGGTTTGAACGTCGATGTCCATCGTCACAAAGTCCATTTACAGTCAGCAGATCTGTCATCAGCGTCCGCAGCGCTTAGTTGGCGCCAGGCGTGTGTGTGCTTCATGGGCGAAACACCTCATCCCATCACGTGATGCGCTGATCCAGCCTTTTGATAGCTTGCTCACCTAGCTCCCAGTAAACGTCTTTAAGGATTTGAGTGAGTTCGCTGCAATGCGATCGAAGGACCGCCGCCAGTTCCTCGAGCCGGCTTTCAAGTTCGGCTATCGGCATCATGAGACACAATGTAGCGATACAGCGTCCGGTATTGTTGAAAACCGGGGCAGCCAGTGTTCCGATGAAACTGTCAACCAGGCCTCGACCCACAGCAAAGCCGCGGTGTTCGGCTTCAGTGATATCGTTGACAAATTCATCGAAATCAACCGATTTACCATTGCCGAAAACATAGTCGGACGAGGGTATGCATCGCTTCAACGTATCCACTGGCACGCCGCTTAGCTGCACCCGCGCTGATGCAGCTTGCGGAAGTGGATGACGCGATCCTTCGACTGCGCGCAAATAGTTGTGTCCCCGCCCGGTTTCGCTCTGCAATATTAACTGCTTCCAGTTCTCGACGATATTCAGTTCCGCGACCTCTCCCGTCGATTGCGCGAGCCTCTGCAAGACTTTTCGCGACGTCTGCTCAAAATGAGCCTGCCGTGAATAAGCGAGCCCCGCTAGGGCGGAGCGATATCCAAGACTTACGCCGCCATCCGCTTTCTGCGTCAACCAACCCCGTGCGACAAGCTGATCGACAAATGCGTAAACCGTCGATCGTGGCCACTGCAAACTCGTAGCCAATTGGTTCCGTGTGACGGCTTCTTGTAATGTCTCGCAGTACTCCAAGAGGTCCAAGATCCGCTCAGTTCCCTTTGCGCGCTGCATTCCAAATCCTTTTTGGACCTCACTGCTCTTCAGATCCGACATTCATCTACCCCAAGTTCCAGCACCGGCTGCGGCTCAAATTTTCAGAAAGACCGCAACCTAACGCTTTCAAATTCATCTGCGAATACCCCGTGAACCCTTCCCAGTCCATCTCCCGTCCGCCGGCCAATCGAAAGTAAAATTATGACAGTTGACAGACATCTTCCTCTATGGTGAACATTAATCTGTTATCATAATCACAAGTCCACTACAATAGACAAAAGGGGGAACTTTATGAAAACGTCACTTTTGGCTTTCTGCATCGCTTCAGCAGTCGCCTTGATACCGTCAGGACATGCACGGGCGGACACGCTCGATACGGTTCTGAAGCGGGGACATATTGTCGTCGGTACTGGCAGCACCAACGCGCCGTGGCACTACCTCGACGAGAAGGGTGAGTTGCAGGGCTTTGACATCACGATTGCTCGCATCCTTGCCAAGGGCCTCTTCGATGACCCGACTAAGGTCGAATTTGTTGATCAATCTGCCGATGCCCGCATCGCCAACCTGATCACCGATAAGGTCGATATTACCTGCCAGTTCATGACTGTAACGTCTCAGCGCGCACTGCAGGTCGAGTTCACGATCCCCTATTATCGCGAAGGCGTGGGCCTGCTCCTGAGCAAGAACGGTAAGTACAAGAGCTTTGAAGAAGTTAAGGCCGCCGGCAGTTCTGCAACGGTTTCGATCCTTCAAACACCCTTTGGCGAAAGCTGGGTCCACAAAGCCCTTCCTGAAGCAAATGTCGAGCTTTACGAAAGCGTTGACCTTGAAATTCAGGCGTTGAACAGCGGCCGTCTTGATGGCGCGGTTATCGATGTCTCCAACATCAGGTGGCTCCTCCAGACAGATCCGGAGCGATATCTCGACGCTGGCTACTACTGGCAGCCGAACAGCTATGCTTGCGCTGTGAAGAAGGGCGATCAGGTATGGCTCAACTGGGTCAACACTGCCATCCATGAAGCAATCGCCGGCGTAGATTTCGACGACTATGCGGCCGCGTATGAGAAGTACTTTGGGGTCAAGCTCACTCCGCCCGCCATTGGCGTTCCTGTAGAGTACAGATAGTCCGCAACAGCATCGCACTCGCCTGTGAGATCAGTGGCCCGAACCCCGGGGCACTGATCTCTGACGCCACGAGGTTATGGACCCCGATGAACTATTCCTTGAATTTCGATCCTGTCTTCAGAAGTTTCGACAGGCTTCTGGAAGGGCTGGCGCTAAGCCTGATGATCGCCGTCCTCGCCGTCGGCATCGGTGTCATCATCGGTTTCTTCATCGCATTCGGCATGGTCTCGAAGAACTCGCTGATCTCTCGTGCCAGCAAGCTCTATGTCGTCGTGCTGCGCAACATACCGGTGTTGCTCATCTTGTTTTTCATATTTTTCGCCTTGCCACAGATTGGTGTGCGTTGGGGTAAGATAACCTCCTGCATCGCTGCGCTGGCGATCTACGCGGGAGCCATTCTTGCTGAAGTGTTCAGAGGCGGGTTGCTTTCGGTTCCGAAGGGTCTTTCAGAGGCTGGCCTCGCAATCGGCTTAAGACCTTTGCAGATCAAGGTGAACATCGTAATCCCCGTCATGCTACGCGCGGCACTTCCCGGCGTCGGCAACAGCTTCATCTCGCTTTTCAAAGATACGTCGCTGGCGGCCGCGATCGCGGTGCCTGAACTCACATACTACGCCCGGAAGATAAATGGAGAGAGCTATCGGATCGTAGAGACGTGGCTCGTCACGACCGCGCTCTACGTTGCAACCACTTTCCTGATTGCATCCGCTCTCCGGTTCGCCGAATGGCGCATAAAGCTGCGGGGACAGCGTTGATGAATCTTGCCCAGTTCGCAATTGAACTTTCCAATGTCTGGCCCCGACTTCTATCGGGCGCCGCGACGACTTTGTTCGTGTCGCTGTGGTCGATTGCCATCGGAAGCGTGATTGGCTGCCTCGTCGGCCTGGTGATGCACTATAGCCGCCTGCCGTTCCGCCTACTCGGATGGTTTTATCTGGACATCATGCGGGGCACACCAGTTCTCGTTCTAGTTTTGGCCAGCTACTACATAACGCCAATGCTGGGCTGGGGACTGAGCGCCATGAGCGCCGGAATGCTTGCTTTGGCCGCATTCTGCGGTGCGCATGTGGCCGAGGTGATCCGCGGGGGAATTGCCTCCGTGCCCGCAGGCCAAACAGAAGCCGCAAAGAGCATCGGGTTGACCTTTTCGGGCATTCTGATCCACGTCATAATGCCCCAGGCGCTCCGGCAGGCGCTTCCCGCTTGGACCATTGCGGCGATCGAGATCGTGAAGGCATCCGCCCTCTTATCCGTCATCGGCATTCCCGAACTTTTGCTTTCCACACAGCAAATCGTTTCGCGAAACTTCATGAACGCCCAATTCTACATTGTCGCCGGGATTCTGTATTTCGCCGTCAACTTTACGCTGTCGGCGGTTGGCAAGCGTGTTGAGCGAGCGCTGGCGCACCAGTGACAGTAAGGACAAATAAGACACATGACTGAGAAATTGCTCGAAATCAAAGGGTTAACCAAGAGCTATGGTCAACTCCAGGTGCTAAAAGGCATAGACATCGACGTCGCCAAGGGCGAAGTCGTCTCGCTGATCGGCGCAAGCGGGTCAGGCAAGACGACATTGCTGCGCTGCGTCAATCTCCTTGAAGAATTTGACGGCGGCGCGATCAGGCTTGGGGGCCAGGAAATCGGCTATCGGAGCGATGGCAATCGCCGCGTGCCGCTATCCGAGCGGGCCAGAGCGTCGCACAGGGCGCTGACTGGGATGGCCTTCCAGCAGTTCAACCTGTTCCCTCACAAGACGGCGCTGGGCAATGTCATGCTCGGACTGGTCAAGACGCTCGGGATGCAAAGGGACGCTGCGGTCAGCCTCGCCGAGAAGTGGCTCGATCGTGTCGGGATGCTTGAGCGCAAAGATCACTATCCGGCACAATTGTCAGGCGGCCAGCAACAGCGTGTGGCGATCGCGCGGGCGGTGGCCATGAATCCGAAGCTCATGCTTTTCGATGAAGTGACCTCGGCACTCGATCCGGAACTCGTAAACGAGGTTCTCAACGTCGTCAGAAGCCTGGCAAACGACGGGATGACGATGCTTCTGGTGACGCATGAGATGCGATTTGCACACGACGTGTCGAACCGGGTCATCTTTATGAACAACGGCCAGATCCATGAGCAGGGCGATCCGAAGATGATGTTTCGGAACCCGCAATCCGCGCGGCTGGCCGAGTTCCTCTCCACGTCCTCATTTCACTTGTAGGCAGCTCAAACCGAGCCGCCAAATACCCTGAAAGGAAAATCGATGATTGAACGTCTTCATACGGGCAGCCGCATGAGCCAGGTCGTGACCTATCCCCTGTCGGGTTCGATGGTCGTGCTTGCTGGTCAAGTATCCGACGATCGCTCGCTTGATTTCATCGGGCAGGTCAAGAATATTCTGGCCAAGACCGACCGCCTGCTTGCAGAAGCAGGCGTCAGCAAGTCTGACTTGGTTTCAGCCTATGTTTGGCTGCCCGATGTGGTGAAGGACTTCGACACCATGAACGAGATCTGGGATGCGTGGATCGACCCCAAGAACCCACCGGTCCGCGCCTGCGTCGGCGCACCCCTGAGCGATCCGAACCTCAAGGTCGAGATCCAGGTCATGGCCCACAAGGCCTAGTACAGCAAGGCGGCTCGTCCGCTCCGCCAAGCCCCACCTGGCCGACCAGCTTTGCTGGAATACTCGAGTTCCAGGCATTAAGGAGACATCGTGGATACGATTGTGATCGGCGCCGGAATGGTCGGCGTCTCGACGGCGCTCGCGCTGCAGGCTCGCGGGCATCGGGTTGTACTGGTGGATCGAAAGGCGCCAGGGCTTGAAACGAGCTATGGCAACGGAGGACTTATCCAGTCAGAAGCGGCTGAACCCCATCCTGCGCCACGCTCGCTGAAAGCCCTGCTTGCTGTCGGCCGCAAGACCACGAACGACGTAAACTGGCATCTTGCGGATTTGCCGCAATATCTGTGGCCTCTTTTCGCATATTATAGAAACTCCAGGCCCGAAACGTTCCGCCAGGCTGCCGAAGTATATAGCCAACTTACCCGGCGCGCCACGGAGGACCACGCGCCGTTGATCGCAGCAGCAGGTGCGGAAGCCCTGTTACGGCGCGATGGCTATCGAGCCGTTTATCGAACATCCTTTGCAATGGATCTTGCTGTCGCCAAAGCAGAACGCATCCGCGAGCACTACGGAGTCGCGAGCCGAACTATGTCGGCTCGCGAGCTTGAAATTGCAGAACCAGGGCTCAAGAGAAGCCTTGAGGGCGCGATCCATTGGACAGGCACGTGGAGGTGTTCGGATCCGGGTGCACTTGTCAAAGCATACAGTGATCTATTCGTGTCACGCGGGGGTGAGGTTCACCTTGGCGATGCGGCCACGTTGACGAATGTCGATAGCCGATGGCAGGTGCAGACAAAATCCGGATTACTCGAGGCAGGACAGGCGGTCGTATCACTGGGGCCATGGTCTAAAAATGCCCTGAAACGGCTCGGCTACACCGTTCCGATGTTCAACATGCGGGGATATCATCGCCACTATCATCCACCAGCCGATTTGAAACTTCCGGTACTAGACGCGGAGCGCGGGGCTTTTTTGTCGCTCATGCGTAAAGGTCTGCGCATAGGAACGGGTGCAGACCTAACCCATAGGACATCGAAGACGACACCGCCCCAAGTCGTGCAGTCGGAAACCTCCGCCCGCGAGTTGTTTGATTTTGGACCCGCCGTCGAGGAACCCTTATGGTTTGGCGACAGACCGTGTATGGTTGACATGCTTCCGGTAGTCGGACCGGCTCCATCGCATCGCAATCTCTGGTTCAATTTTGGCCACGGCCACCAAGGCTTCACACTGGGGCCTACAACCGGACGGCTGCTGGCGGAAGCGATTTCGGGTGAGAAAGACAATCTCTTCGAAAAGTTGGATTTCAAGCGATTTCGCGCATAGCGCGGCCCAGCTTCATGTATCCGTTCGTCAACACCGACTGTTTCTTCACTCCTGCGCGAGAATGGCCTTCTTGTTGAAACGGTGACTTTCTTGAGAAAGACACGCTTGTCGGTCTGTGCAGTGATTTCGCAACGAAACTAAGTGCCGATTACCACGCAATCTAAAGGGCTGTGGCGTTGCAAATCACTCGTCAACATCTAGCTGGCAGCGATGGATTTACATCGACGGTTGCAGCGCTGGTCTCTCCGGAAACCAGCGCCAGCATGGCCGCCGACTTTATATCCGATTTCGTCCAAAGTCTTGGCTTCGACCACTTCTCTTTCGCAATCGCGCCGACGGCCAGGTATAATGGCGAGTCGGGCATCATACTCACCGACTACTCATCTCAATGGCTATCGAAATACCGCGCATGCGATTATCGCGAAGGAGATCCTCTGCTCGCAGAGTGCAGAAACCAATGTGTTCCGTTCCGGTGGGGAGGACGCGCCTATCTCAAAAGCCTGGGAAAGTATCCCAGAAGTCTTCTGCTCGAGGCCATGGATTTCGGCATTGCCGAGGGCTTCACGATCCCCTTGCGGGGCACCGGAGGCGAGTTGGCGGTGTTCAGTGGAGTGTATGCCGACATTAAAGGAGAGAACCTTGCGAGTTGGCGCGACGGGTATGAGTGGCTCGTGTCACTCGCCCCATTCGTCCACGCCTTTGCGATCCGTCAGATTGACAAGCATACGACTACGGGCGACGGGATCGTACTAAGCGACCAAGAGCGCATCTGCCTTAGCTGGACCCTCAAGGGCAAGACATCCTGGGAAATCGCCCAGATCATCGGGCGAAGCCGGCCCACTGTGGAATATCATCTCCAAAAAGCGATGAGAAAATTGGACGCATCCAACAAGGCGCATGCTGCTGCTTTGGCATTGAAGCGAGGCTTGATGTAGCGCCCTTGGCATCAAAACTAGCAATGTGAATAGTTGCCTACACGATAGCCGATCCTAAAATCGTTCATCAGATCACGCGAATAAGCGCGACACAAAATGGGTGAACGAATGACAAAAGATGCAGGTACCGCACGAGCGGTTTGGGAGCAGTTTCACGCTTAAGCGGATGAAACCTGCGTGCCAGATTCGTCATAGACGATTTATCCGCACACCCGGTGATGGCGCACACATTCCGAACGACTTGATTGAGCGCACACTGGCCGTGGCCGACAACCAATCTGAAAGATGCCGAGAATTCGGCGGGGGATCGCGCGTGTACGACGGACCGATTATCGATGCCCATCACCACCTTTGGGATCTGTCGATGGACAAGCACCCGTGGCTCGCTCCGACAAGCGCGGGCGTGCCGTTGGAGGGCCTGAAAAAGCTTCGTTATTCCTATCTCCCCGAGCACTATACGGCCGACACAGCGCGTCACAATGTGGTCGCCAGCGTGCACGTCGAAGCGCTATGGGATAGCGCCGATTGCGTTGGCGAAACCCAATGGCTGGAAACACTTGATAAATCGATTGATGTGGCCCTCCGTTATGTTGTTGCGGCTCCACTCGGCACGGCCAGTGCACGCAGCATCCTCAACGAACAGGCGTCTTTCGATCGTGTTGTGGGCGTTCGTGGCATAGTCAGCCATCATCCGGATCCCGGGAAGACATTCGTAACTAACCCCGATCTGGCTTACGATAGGCAATGGCGAAGCGATGTCGCTATTCTGGAGAAGCTCGGGCTTCATCTCGAGCTTATGATGTACCCCTACCAGGCGCAGGCGGTCACGGATCTGGCGCAAGCCTTTCCCGATCTGCAGATCATCGTTAATCACTGTGGCAGCCCGATCGATCGGGATGTCGAAGGGATGCAGCGCTGGCGGGCAGGTCTTGGTCAGATCTCCGCCTGCGACAATGTCGCGCTGAAAATCTCCAATCCCAGCGCATACGACCCGAACTGGACCTACCAGTCGATCGAGGCGGTGGTTCTTGGCTGCATCAGCGCCTTTGGCATCGATCGCTGCATGTTTGGCACCGACTATCCGGTGGCGCGACTGAACATGACGATCGATGACGTCTACACCAACTTCAAATTAGCGACTGCGAAGCTTCGACTCTCTGATCAACGAGCACTCTTTCACGACAACGCGATGCGTCTCTATCGCATGTAACCAGCGTCACCTCAAATTTCCACAAACAAAAGGGGAATGAAATGGGAATTCTGAATCGCAGGACTCTTAAGAGCCTGATTTCCGCACTGGCGTTGAGCACGTCTTTGGGAACTGTATTCCTCTCTACCCAGGCTTGGGCCGACACGGTCAAGCTTGGACTGCTGGTCCAACTCACGGGCCCCGCAGCAGCTGAGGGCCAGGACATCGTACGCGGCTCCCAGTTGGCCGTCGATGAGATGAATGCCGCAGGCGGCATCAACGGACACACGTTCGAACTCGTCATCGCCGACGTGAAGGATGGATCAGCAGGAAACGTCACGTCGAGCGTCGAGCGGCTTCTGGGCGACGAGGATGTCCACTTCATGTTCACAGGCTATGCCAGCCTGACGAACTTCGAGATCGAGACCATGGCAGAGGCCGGGATGCCCTACATGCTGGGGGCGACCTCCAAGCAGACCAAGGACATCATCGCTCCCGAGCCTGACAAGTACATGTGCTGCTGGTCGATCTCTCCCTCATTTGACGCTTACAACACCGACGTCACCTATTTCGTCGAGAAGTTGGCAGCCGATGGCAAATTCAAGCTGACCAGCAAGAAGGTTGCCATAATCTCCTCGGACAACGCATATTCGAAGACGATCTCCGAAGGCATGAAAAAGACCTTTCTTGAGAAGGGCTGGACCATCAGCGTGGATGAGCTCGTTCCGATGGGTGAGGTCACGGACTGGCGTTCGATCTTGACCAAAGTCCGCGCCGACGTGCCGGACGTCGTCATCAACACCGACTATCTTCCGGGCAATTCGGCATCGTTCCTGAACCAGTTCATGGAACAACCGACACAAAGCCTTGTCTTTCTTCAGTATGCACCGAGCGTTCCCGAGTTCGTGGAACTTACCAAGAAGAACTCCGACGGCGTAATCTACAACCTGCTCGGCGGCCCTCTCACGACACCGCTCGCGAGTGGTATCGCAACCAAGATCAAGGCGAAGCACAATGTCGACAGCGGCACCTACGCCTTCATCAACTACGAGATGGTCAACACCTATTTCGAGGCACTGAAGAAGGTCGGAGATCCGACCAATCATGAGGCCGTCATGAAGGCCATTTCCGAGACCGACCGCGAGACCTCTCTCGGCCGCCTGAAGTTCGATCAGGCAACCCATCTGTCTATGCAAGGCGATGACTACATCCCGATTACCTTCTTCCAGGTTTGGGACGGCAAGCGCATCCTGATCTCGCCCGCCAAATACGCGACGGGCGAATACAAGACACAGCCTTGGATGAAGTAGGGCCATGGCACTTTTACAACTACAGGGCGTCTCCAAGGCTTTCGGTTCGCTGAAAGCCGTGGATGACGTGTCCTTCGACGTCCGGCCGGGCGAGATCTTCGGAATCGCCGGGCCGAACGGCAGTGGAAAGAGCACGCTTTTCAATGTCATATCCGGCATCCCCTTCGGGCCGGATAGCGGCACTGTGCGTTTCGATGGCGTGGATCTCAAAGGGCTAGGCGGACACGCTATCGCCAGGATCGGGCTGGCGAGAACGTTCCAGCGCGAGACGAGCTTCGATGGGCTCACTGTGTTCGAGAACGCGGTTCTCGGCGCTGAATTCGGGCAGAGCACGACGAAAGCCAACATTCATGACGCGGCCTATGAGGCGCTTGACGTCGTCGGCTTGGGCGGCGATCAGGCAGGCAGGCTCGCGGGTGAACTGTCTGTGTTCGACCGAAAATGCCTGATGCTTGCGACGGCAATCGCCATGAAGCCGAAGATGCTTCTGCTCGATGAACCTGCCTCCAGTCTCACCAAACCCGAGATCGACCGCTCGATCGAACTTATTCGGAAGATCGCTGACCTCGGCATCACGATATTGCTGATCGAACACGTCCTGACATTCCTCATGAGCCTGTCTCAGCATCTGCTCGTTCTCAACCAGGGCAAAGTGCTCGCACTCGGCGAACCGCGAGCGGTTATCGGCGACGACCGTGTCATCGAGGCATATCTCGGCAGTCGGAGGGTCGCGTGACGAACGCTATGCTGGATGTTTCCAAAGTCAAAGCCGGATATGGCAGCGTCACCGTACTGGACGACATGTCTCTGCAGGCCGGCTCTTTCGGCAATGTCGGTCTGTTCGGACCGAACGGGCACGGGAAGACGACGCTTCTGAGAACGATTTCCGGCCTTCTCAAGACACGAGCCGGAGAAATCACATTCGACGGCAAGCCAATTTCCGGCCTGAGCTCCAAGGCGATCGTCGAACTTGGGCTGATCCATGTGCCGCAGGGCAACACGCTGTTCCCCGATCTCACGATCGCCGAATGCATGACGCTTGGCGCCTACTCCACGCGCGCGCGCAAGCAGGAAGAAGAGAGCCGTGAATATGCCCTACGGGTTTTCCCGAAGCTTAAGGAACGGTGGAAGCAGCGGGTGCGGACACTGTCGGGAGGCGAGCGACAGATGGTGTCCATCGCAACAGCCCTGATGAGCGTGCCTCGACTTCTGATCCTCGATGAGCCTACGCTGGGTCTCGCGCCGAAGATCAAAGAAGAGTTGTGCAATTCGGTGCTGGAAATTTCCGGCACAGGCGTGCCGCTGATCGTCGTGGAACAGGATGTCGAGTTCCTGCTGGCCGTCAGCCCGCACCTCTACTTCATCAACCACGGCAAGGTTGAGATGGAAATCAAGCCAGGCGACAAACTCGCCCATTCCGACATCATGGCAATGTACTTCGGACACGAGGAGATCACGTGAGCGCATTTTCCGAAATCTTGTTCGGCGGCCTCTTCCAGGGTTCCCTCTACGCCATGATGGCGGTGGGGCTAGCGCTGGTGTGGTCGACGATTGGCGTATTCAACTTCACCCATGGTGTGTTCATGATGCTGGGCGCCTATGTCGCCTGGCAGATGGTCAACCTGGGCTTCCCCGCTTTCGTTGCATTTCCTGCGACAGTGGTCATCATGGGCGGCGCCGGATGGCTCCTGCAGGCTGCAGTAGTGCGTCCGCTGATCGGCCGGTCGAACCTCGTTCTGGTCGTTGTGATCACGACGCTCGCAGCAGGTTCTCTGATCGAAAATGGTGTGCTGGAAATCTGGGGGCCACGCTCCAAGCAGATCCCGGGGCTGATCGAAGGCAATATCGCGATCGGTCCAATCGGGGCATCCCGCCATCAGATCGCCATCATCCTGCTCACTCCTTTCGTATTGGCTGCGCTCTGGTACTTCCTGAACCGGACGCGCATGGGCCTTGCGCTTCGTGCGGTTGCACAGAACGAAGATGCGAGCCGCCTCGTAGGGCTCAACGTGAAGCTGCTTTACGGTCTGTGTTTTGCAATTGCTGCAGGTCTAGCGGCGCTCGCCGGCATTTTTCTCGGCGGCTATCGCTTCATGTCCCCTGCCATGGGCGCTGATCCGCTGCTCAAGGCGCTGATCGTCGTCGTCTTCGGCGGCATTTCGAGCATCAACGGACCCATCTTCTCGGCATATCTGATCGGCCTGTTCGAAGCCGTCTGCGCCTATTATTTCGGGCTCTACTGGACGCCCACGCTGCTCTTCGCGGCGCTTATCATCGTGCTGATGGTCCGCCCCGAAGGTGTATTTTCATCAGGACGTAGCCGGGGGCTGGCATGAGCGATTTGGCAACAACTCCATTGGACAACCGTGCGAAACAAGCCGTGCCGGCACGTGACTCCAAACCGGGCCGCCTTTCGGCCCGTCATGAATGCTTCGGACTTCTTGTCGCGGCTCTGATCCTTTGCCTGGCGCCCTTCGTGCTGACCGACAGCTACAGCCGGCATATATTGATCATGATCTTCATCTACGCCGTCGTCGCGTCGAACTGGGATCTCAGCCTCGGCTATGGTGGTGTTTTCAACTTCGGGCACCTCGCCCTGTTCGGCATCGGAGTCTACACCTACAGCCTATCGACGAAGTTTCTTGGTCTCGACCCATGGTTCGCCCTTGCTTGCAGCGGCATCACAGCCGTCATCGCCGCCGTGATCGTCACCGTACCGATCCTGAGGCTCAAGGGTATCTACATCATCCTTGTGACCTTCGGCTTTGCGCAACTCGTGATGCAAATCATACTGAGCCAGTCGGAATATACAGGCGGGACACAGGGTATCGTCCGGATTCCCGGGCTCTACCTGTTCGATCATAACATGGTGCGTGACGGCAAGCTGGCCTACTACTTCCTGGCGCTGGCCATGCTGACGGCGAGCACGATCTTCCTGCGCGCCTTCGTTCGCTCGCGCACGGGTCTCAGCATCGTCGCGCTTCGCGATAACGAAGAATACGCCGTCAGCCGGGGCATCTCCCTGGTTCGGCAGCGTCTCATCACACTGGCAGCCAGCGCTTTCTTCACCGGGATTGCCGGTGCCTTCTACGCATCCTACCAGCGCAATGCATCGGTCGAGGTGTTCAGCATGAGCCTAGCCACCGTCCTGCTGTCGATGGTTCTGCTCGGCGGCACCAGCACCATCTACGGCGCCATCATTGCCAGCTTCATCCTGACCATATTCTCGGAAGCCATGGCTGACTTCGGCGCCTGGCGCCCCATGTTGACGGCCTTGCTGATCATCGGCGTCATGCTGATCTATCCGGGCGGTATCACCGGGATGCTTTCGGCGATGAAGGTCTGGATCCCAAGCGGAATCCGAACGCGCCTTGGCATTGAACAGAACACAAAAGCATAAGGAGGCTCCAGATGTATTCCGGCCCCGTTATCGATCCGCATCATCATCTCTGGGATCTATCCCTCGGCAATCATACCTGGATGTCACCCGACAGCCCCACCGCGCAGGCAGTTCCCGGCCTTGATACGATCGCCCACGATTATCTGGTCGATGACTACGTGCGTGATTCTACCCCACATAACGTCATCGCCTCGGTACATATCGAGGCGTTGTGGGTTGGCGATCCCGTAGACGAAACGCGGTGGCTCGAGACGCTCGATAAGCGACAGGGTGTCGCATTGCGCTATGTGGCCGCTGCTGCGCTGGGCAAGCCTGGGGCCGCCGCCATAATTGAGGAACAGGCAAGTTTCGAGCGTGTGGTCGGCATCAGGGGTATCCTGAGCTGCCATCCTGACCCGAAGAAGGGTTTCATTACCGACCCACACCTTGGTTACAATCCAGCCTGGAGAGCCGATGTCAGGAGGCTGTACAAGTGTGGCCTCAATCTCGAGCTCATGATGTATCCCTACCAAGCGCAGGCAGTGTTCGACCTCGCCGAAACCTTCCCCGATCTGCAGATTGTCATCAATCATTGCGGCAGCCCGATTGATCGCAACGAGGAAGGCATGCAGCGCTGGCGGGACAGCCTGCGAAAGATCGCCTCGCAGCCCAATATTGTTCTGAAGATCTCGAATCCCGGCGGGTATGACCCTGTTCGAAGTCAGGCGTCGATCACTGACGTCGTCCGTCAGTGCATCGAAAGCTTTGGCACCGAACGCACGATGTTTGGGACCGACTATCCGGTATCACGCATACAGATGACATTCGACGAGATCTACGACAGCTTCAAGCGAAGCGTGATCGACCTCTCCGAAGACGAACAGCGCGCGCTATTTCACGACAACGCAAAGCGCGTCTATCGCCTCTGAAGAGGTGACTTTGCATTCATCCATGACATCAAGGAGGAAAAGACATGGCCAACACCGCTTTCAATGAGTGGATGGACAAGAACCGCGACCGGCTGATCAAGATCAGGCAGGATTTTCATGCAAATCCGGAACTTGGAATGGAGGAGGTTCGAACTTCAAAGATCGTCGCCGAGCTTCTGCGCGAGGCTGGCATCGAAGTCATTGAGAATGTCGGGAAGACCGGCGTGATCGGAATAATCCGGGGAAAGCAGCCTGGGCAGAGATCGATTGGTCTGCGGGCCGACATGGATGCGCTTCCAATCCATGAGGAGACGGGTCTGCCCTACGAGTCGAAGAACAAGGGTGTGATGCACGCCTGTGGCCATGACGGCCACACGACAATGCTGCTCGGCGCTGCGATGTATCTTGCTCAGAATCCTGATTTCGGTGGCACGCTCAATCTGATCTTCCAGCCCGCCGAGGAAGGTCGTGGCGGGGCCAACGCGATGTTGGCCGACGGAATCTTCGATCGCTTCCCCTGCGAGGCGATATACGGCATGCACAACGAGCCGGGTGCCCCCGTCGGCAAGATGTCGGGTCGCAACGGACCATTGATGGCCGCCGCGGATTTCTGGGAAGTGACGTTCAGAGGTGTCGGCGGGCACGGTGGCGTTGCACCGCACCAGTCAACCGACATTACCTACGCCCAGGCCCAATTCGTGCTCGCATTGCAGGGTATTGTTGGTCGGTCACTCGCTCCACTCGAGACCGGCGTGATCAGCGTGGGGTACATTCACGGCGGGTCGTCCGTCGCCCCAAGCGTGATCCCCTACGAATTGGTGATCGGCGGTACGACACGAAGCTTCAGCGCGGAGACCCGCGACATGATCGAAAAGCGGATCGGCGAGGTCGCCGAAGCGACCGCACGCACGTGGGGTTGCACGGCGCACTTCACGTTCAATAGGTCTACTGCCGTTTTGATCAACTCAGCGGAACCATATGAAGCAGCGGCTTCTGCCGCCAAGCTGACCGTCGGTGCGGAAAACTTCGATGACGATATGCAGCGAACCTGTGGTGGTGAGGACTTCGCCAACATGATGGCGGTTCGTCCAGGAGCGTTTCTCTGGCTCGGGAACGGATCTAAGCCAGACGGTACGTTTCATCAACTGCATACTCCCAAATATGACTTCAACGATGATGCACTCCCGATCGGGGTCGAATATTGGGTCAACCTTGCCATGGGCGAACTTGCGGCAAGCGCAAGTTGACAAACTCCGCATCTTCATAGGCGCAGTTAGGTGACTGCGGCATGGCGTGGCCAATCTGGGCCACGCCACGAGGAACAGCACATGGCTGTAGCCAGATCAGGATGGGCAGCTTGAGCGCATGCGTGGACGTCTATCCAGCTGCGCACATCACACAGGAGAACTAAATGCCGCTCCATCCCTACATCGCTGCCATCATAAGCAGTTCATCCGGGCTGCCCGGATATGAAACATTGCCCATAGCCGATGCGAGGGCACGCGCGAAGAAAGACTACCTGTATCGGGCGGATCTACCCGAGATCACAGTTGAAGATCGCACGCTGCAACTGCCCCATCGAGACATCAAAATTCGCATTTATCGACCGAAGACAAAGGCGAAAACGGCTGCGACGATGTTCTTTCACGGCAGCGGCTTCTGCCTGCTGGATATCGACACGCATGACCAGATATGCCGCTTCCTGTCCATCTACGGCGAATGCACGATCATCTCGGTTGACTACAGGCTCGCCCCTGAACATCCGTACCCCGCTGGTATAGACGACTGTGTGGAGGCTACCGATTGGGTATTCGAGAACGCCCTTTCGCTGGGAGTGGATTCTTCAAGGATCGCACTCTCCGGCGATAGCGCTGGGGGCTATATGGCCATCATGACGGCCCTGCGTCGACGTAATCCCATCCAGCAGCCGATAGCGGGACTCCTCCTGTTCTATCCAGTTACTGACCACTACGACGCCCTGCACGAAAGCTATAAGACCTACGCCGAGGGATTTGGCCTGACAGCCAGCCAGATGAGATGGAGTTGGGACACATTTCTTGGAAGCCTCGAAAAGACTCCCCCGACGGAAGTGTCTCCCAACAGGGCCGACCTTGATGATCTTCCGCCGACTTACGTTCAAGTTGCTGAGTTCGATGTCCTCCGTGACGAAGGCACCGACTTTACTCGCCGTTTGAAGCACGCATCTATGGATCTGGCTGTCGGCCTCAACCATGGTTATCTCAAGTGGATCAACCAGCTTGATGAAGTGACCGCACACGCGCTCGATGCATGTGCATGGCTGAAGCGGCTTTAGCCACTAATGCTCCATGGCGGCTCAGCCGTACTCCTAGGTTACCGCGCGACTTCGTGCTGCATCCGTTTGCTCGCGAATGTGAGCGCTTCCGAACTAGCAGATTGAATAGTTGCATGACCAGCACATGCGCCCGAAGATGAAGACCAGATCGCACAAAGCGACGGCAACAGGGTGAACGACGTGGACAGCTCCCGCAGCTAGGGAAGCCTCTTCATGATGGGTTACTAGGATTCCATACTTTTTTTCTCACGACCACCGACCGTGCGACATGGCCGGTGCGACGCGCGACTGGGCTCGAGCCTCTCCGGCACAAAGGAGTTGCAGGGCTCTTATAACAAACTGGGAGTGATCAATGCTTTCTCGATTTAAGTTCGTTGTTCTTGCAACCGTTATCGCTGCAGGCGCCATTTCAACATCCGTGCAGGCGGACACGCTTGAAACCATCAAAGCGAATGGAGTTGCCCGAATTGCAGTACCGCAGGACTTTCAGCCGTTCGGCGGCATCGGGCCGGACATGCAACCGCTCGGCTATGACGTCGATGTCGCCAAGAAGGTCGCCGAGAAGCTCGGCGTGAAGGCAGAACTTGTGCCGGTAACCAGCGCAAATCGAATTCCGTACATTCAGACCGGTAAGATCGACATGATCATCGCCATCCTTGGCCGCAATGCCGAACGTGAAAAGGTCCTCGATTTCTCCAAGCCCTATGCCGTCCTGTTCAACGCCATCTTCGCGCCGTCAGACGTCGCGATCAAAAGTGCCGCTGATCTCTCCGGCAAGACGATTGGCGTCACGCGCGGAACGATTATTGATCTCGAGCTCACCAAGATCGCTCCGGCCGATGCCAATGTGAAGCGTTTCGAAGACGAGAACGCCACGGCCTCTGCGTTCCTTTCCAACCAGGTGGACGTGATTGGCACCGGCGACCTTGTCGTCAAGGCAATCGTCAAGAAAAACCCGCCACGCATCCCCGAGATGAAATTCGTCATCAACCGGTCTCCTCTCTATGTCGGCATCGCGAAGGGTGAGCAGAAACTTGTAGAGGCGGTCGATGCAGCCATCGCCGAAATGAAGAGGGACGGGACGTTGAACGAAATCTCCCAAAAGTGGCTGGGCGAGCCGCTCCCCGCTGACCTTTGATCGGATCGGGTTCGGCGTCACCGGGTGGCGTCGAACCCCACCGGAGAGACTTTCGTGAAATATGAATTCAGTTTCGATTGGGCGCTTCAATATGCGCCGACCTTGCTGACCGGTATCCAGGTCACCGTGATGTTGCTCACGGTTGGCGCGGTCATTGGCTTCGCAATTTCCGTGATCTGCGCCTGGGTGCGCACGCTTGGTAGCAGACCGCTCAAGCTCCTTGTGGGGAGCTATGTCGAGCTCATCCGAAATACGCCGTTCCTGATCCAGCTTTTTTTCATTTTCTTCGGCCTTCCGCAGCTCGGTGTGAAATTGCATGAGAATACGGCAGCCTACATTGCTATGGCAGTCAATCTCGGCGCTTACGGCTGCGAGATCCTGCGATCCGGCATTCAGGTGACGGGACGCGGGCAATGGGAGGCTGGTGCAAGTCTCGCCATGTCGCCTAACCAGGTTTTCTGGCGCGTCGTGCTGGTACCGGCGCTTCAGCGGGTCTGGCCGGCCATGACATCACAGATCATCATCGTCATGCTGGGCTCAGCCGTTGTGTCCCAGATTTCCGTCCTAGATCTGACCTTCGCTGCCAACTACATCCAGTCGCGCAATTTCAGGGCCTTTGAGGTCTACCTCGTGACGACCTTGATCTATCTCGTGCTCGCGATTTTGCTGCGTGCAATTCTGAATACGTTCGGCAAACGCTTTCTCGGCGCAGAGGTAAGACGATGACCGATTTTAGCTATCTGCAAATCCTTTCCAATCTCCTGCTTGCCGCGCGATGGACTATCTGTCTTTCGATCGTTGCTTTCATCGGCGGCGGCGCAATCGGCTTCCTCGTCTTGATCCTAAGGATTTCGCGCTCCGCCATCCTGCGCCTGTTTGCCAAAATTTTCGTCGAGCTATTTCAGGGCACACCGCTCTTGATGCAGCTGTTTCTCGCATTCTTCGGCCTGGCGCTCTTCGGTATCGACGTCCCAGCCTGGCTGGCGGCTGGCCTCGCTCTCACGCTCTGGTCTGCATCTTTCCTTGCCGAGATTTGGCGGGGTAGTGTTCAGTCCGTGTCAAAGGGCCAATGGGAAGCTGCGTCCAGCCTTGCCATCGGATGGTATCAGACGCTGTTTCGTATAGTCCTGCCCCAGGCGCTTCTGGTTTCCACTCCGTCGACCGTCGGCTTCATGGTCCAGATCGTGAAGGGTACCGCCCTTACATCAATCATCGGATTTATGGATCTTCTTAAAGCTGGGACGGTGATCACGAACATCACATTCAGCCCCTTCGAAGTCTACGGCACAGTCGCGCTTATCTATTTCGCGATCTGCTGGCCTCTGGCGCTGCTCAGCTTCCAACTTGAAAGGAAACTCCGTGTCGCTCATCAACATTAATAGGGTCCGCAAATCCTACGGCAGTATCGAGGTTCTGAAGGGGATTGATCTTGAGGTCGAAGCCGGCGAGGTAATTGCCATCATCGGCAAGAGCGGCTCCGGCAAGTCGACATTTTTGCGTTGCCTGAACGGTTTGGAAACACTGAGTGCCGGCAGCGTCACGGTCCATGGCGTTTCCCTCACGCATCAGGAACAGAGCCTGCGCGCACTGAGAATGAAGGTCGGGATGATCTTTCAGAGCTTCAATCTCTTTCCACATCTCTCGGCGCTGGATAATGTGGCGCTTGCACCACGTATCGTACGAGGGGAGACGAAGCCGCATTCTCGGGAGAAAGCCCGTGCGATGCTGGAAAAGGTCGGCCTTGGCCATCGGGGCGACGCAAAGCCTTCCGAGCTATCGGGCGGGCAGCAGCAGCGCGTTGCAATCGCAAGAGCCCTGGCAATGGACCCGCTGATCCTGCTTTGTGACGAGATCACCTCCGCGCTCGACCCCGAACTGGTTGCTGAAGTTCTTGCGGTCGTGCGGCAACTGGCGTCCGACGGAATGACGTTGCTGATGGTGACCCATGAAATGCGGTTCGCACGTGACGTCTGTTCGCGCGTCGTTTTCATGCATCAAGGCGCAGTTCACGAGGTGGGCGAGCCAACGCAGTTCTTCTCCGAACCACGCACGCCTGAACTGCGCCAATTCCTGGGCTTGTGACACCAACTCCAACGTTGGTTCCGCGCGTCCCATACTTCATTCTAGAAGCTGACAAGCGATTATGGGTCGCGTGTTGGCTTTCACAGATCAAACACTCAGAACACCCTGCGCCGTGGTGTCGAAACACAATTAGCTTTCTGATGAGATCATCTCTCTGTCATTAACTATCTGCGGAAGCACGGATAGTAGAACATGGCAGGAGAATTATGACTTGGTGACGATGCAAGGTCAGTGATATGGCCATTATTACTGATAAATCACGTCGGCCCCATCGCAGCGCCGACCGCTGGACCACAAGTGCAATTGTCTACGCCCTGCGATCCGCGAGTTTGACGACTCTCGCGGATCGATGACAGTCAATTAACTTACTTCGCTGCCAGCATTGCCTTGTTCACGAGGTGCGGAGGAGTTCGGCCAGAATACTGGTCTACTATGCTTGACAGTGCGGTGCGCGCGATTTCGTTGTAGCTTTCGTCAGTCAGCGATAGGCCGTGGGGAGTAACGATTGTATTGTGCATTTTGAGGAGCGGGTTGTCCTGCGACACCGGCTCCTGCTCGAACACGTCCAGGCCGGCACCAGCAATCTCGCGATTTTCAAGCGCTGCGATCAAAGCGGGCTCGTCCACAACAGGACCGCGCGCCACATTTATGAGGTATGCCGAAGGCTTCATCAGCTTGAGCTGTGGGGTTGAGATGAGATGCGTTGTCTCTGGAGTTAGGAGGCATGTGAGAACAACGAAATCGGACTGCTCAAGCAGCTCATTGAGCGACACAAGAGTGATCCCCTCCGACGCAAGGAGATCTGCATTGGCATACGGATCGGCCGCGATAATCTCCATGTCGAATGCCGTCGCACGACGAGCGAGCTCCCGACCAATGCCACCTGCGCCGACAATCCCAATTGTCCGTCCTGTTAATCCAATGCCCACATGTTTGTTGGCCTGAACCCACTCACCTTCGCGGGTCATTTTATCTTTTAGCAGTACCTTCTGAGCCAGTGCCAGGACGAAGGTCAGTGCCATTGTGGCAACGGGTTTGCGCACTGCAAAGGGCGTATTTGTCACCAGAATGCCCCGATCTGTCGCGGCTTTGAGATCGACAGTATCGAAACCGACGCCATGCCGCGCGATGATCTTCGTCCGTGGTGCGTTTGATTTGAATGAATCGTCAGAAACGCGTTCAAGGAAAACGTAGAGAGCGTCGTATCGCTCGGTCATTTCCGGCGTAATTTTATCCGCGGCCTCAAATTTCTCCCATGTTATCTCAGGCGACGCCTGTTTCAACAGGCTCAGCACTTCGCCATCAAAGAGTGTATGGCCGTCATTGTCAAAAAGAACACTCGATATACCAACGAGATAGCTCATCTTTCCTCCTCCCACATAATCTTGGAAACAAGTGTAAAACTTACCAATCGTATTTACGATCATATCTGATATTGGCTTCAGGGGTTTCTACTGTCAATGCAAAACAGATTTGACAAACGACAAACGTTGGGTTGCCCAGCGCTCCCAGCCACAGGTTAAGAGTGGTGGCGCATGCCGAATGAGGCTCGGCACCATTCTCGAGAGAGAGCGCCCATTTCAATACCCGCCATTCGAGCGTTACAATGGCGCCAAACCGCGCCAGCAGCATAACTTTGGTAAGCGCGCTTTCGCCTCATCCTATGAAATGCGGGGGATTTCCTTGCCTCGACAGGCCGCCACCCCTGGGTCTTTGATCCAATTTCTTGGCTTCGCCGCTAACCTTCTGATTTGCCTCGGTGCAAACGAACGAAAGACATTGGCGACCTGGCGGCGTTCAACTGTTACAGGCCCTCCGGCCGGGAGCCCTACGCTCCGCGGTGTCGGCCGGAATGCCTCTCACATCGATCAGCATTGATTCTCGCGCTTACGAGTTCGGCATCTAAATCGCGTATCCGCGGCTCAACAGCCTCAACCAGCGCCTCGATGACTGCAAAGGAACCGCAAAAAATTTCCTATACGATACGATATTTTTTTGCTAGACGATGGAAGTTGCGCAGATCGCGACGTGATGGGAGGAAGCCAGCACGTCAGCGACGAATAATCAGCGTAAATCAGGGAGGGGCCATGACTGCGCTCGTAAATACATTCTTCAAGTGTCTAGAGATCATTATAGCTTTGCTGCTGGCCGGCATGGTTGGCTTGGTATTCTCCAATGTGGTCGCGCGTTATTTCTTCGACGCGAGCATCGACATCGCGGATGAAATGCCCCGCTACTTTTTTGTCTGGTTGACTTTCATTGGTGCCGCTGTCGCTCATCGTGACCATGGCCACCTCGGTGTCGACATGCTCGTACAAATGCTTCCCCGAGCAGGCCGCCTCTTTTGCATGGCTTCGGTCGATGTCATGGTTATTGGCTGCTGTGCAATCTTTTTCGCTGGAACCTGGCAACAGGCGAGCATCAACGCCTCTAATGTCGCGCCGATTAGCGGCATGCCGATGATCTATGTCTATGGCATTGGGCTTTTTACGAGCGTCGTGATTGGTCTTATCGCACTCGGTCGACTTTTTGCTCTCATGACGGGCCGGCTTGTCGAGGAAGAGATTGGAAGGTTTGCCGGAGACGTCGCGGCTGAAGGCACTCACATCAAGGAGCGCTTGGAATGACCATCATCCTATTCGTCGGCGTTCTTTGCGGCACGATGCTTCTTGGACTTCCGGTTGCTTTCGCTTTGATTGTATCAGCAGTTGTGCTGATGCTGCATCTCGGTCATTTCGATACGCAGATCGTCGCACAAAATCTAATTGTCGGAGCGGATAACTTCCAGCTTCTAGCCGTGCCCTTCTTCCTGTTGGCCGGTGAATTGATGAACGCTGGCGGACTTTCACGCAGGATTGTGCGCTTCGCTATGACCTTCACTGGCCACATACATGGAGGTCTTGGATATGTTGCAATTTTCGCTGCACTTATTCTGGCAAGTCTTTCCGGATCGGCGGCAGCCGACACTGCGGCCATAGCGGCGCTGCTCATTCCGATGATGCGTCAGGCCGGCTACGAGGCAGGCCGCTCTGCGGGCCTTATTGCTGCCGGCGGCATCATCGCACCGGTTATCCCCCCGTCTATCGGCTTTATCATCTTTGGTGTGGCTGGCAACGTTTCTATCACACAGCTTTTTCTCGCCGGCACCTTCCCGGGTCTGCTGATGGCCGCATCTTTGATTGCGGCTTGGTATTTTACCGTTCGAGGTGAGAAGAATCTCGAAAAACTGCCAAAGGCAAGTTGGAGTGAGCGCGGCAAGGCCGGCTTCGATGGCATTCTCGCGTTGATGATGCCCCTGATCGTACTAGGTGGCATAAAATTCGGTATTGTTACCCCGACTGAAGCCGGTGTCACTGCTGCAGTGTACGCTTTCGTCGTCGGTTTCTTTTGCTACCGAGAGATAAAAATCGGAGACATCCTTCCCTTGCTCATTGCAGCTGCAAAAATGACAGCTGTTGTAATGTTCCTCGTGGCGGCAGCTATGGTATCCGCTTGGTTGATCGCACAGGCGAACATTCCAGCACAGGTCGGCTCGCTCCTTGAACCTTTCAAGGACAATCCGATGATGTTTATGATCATCCTTATGTTGATCGTATTTGCTGTTGGAACCGCGCTGGATTTCACCCCAACGATCCTTATACTTACACCAGTGCTGATGCCTCTAGTCCGCGAGGTGGGCATTCACCCGGTCTATTTTGGCGTGTTGTTCATCATGAACAATGCAATAGGTCTGCTAACTCCACCCGTAGGCATAGTCCTCAATGTGGCGGCGGGCGTAGCAAAGCTCCCAATGAGCGTAGTTATCAGGGGCGTCTGGCCTTTCCTTTTAGCACAACTGATTGTGCTCGCGCTGCTGATCATCTTCCCAGAGTTGGTCCTGACCCCGCTGCAGATATTGCGGGGCCGGTGAAGGCAGAGCTCTAGGAACGAACATAACACTTTATCGAAACTATCAATCAAACCTTTGGAGGAGGAAATGATGAAAATTAACGCAATCACTATCTCTGTGATTCTTGCAGCCAGCATCGCAGGAAATGCACTCAGCCAGGAACTAACCATCCGAGTGGCGAACGTGAATCCAGAGACTCATCCGAATGGCGTGGGCGTCAAGACGATGGCTGCATGCACGAAAGAAAAGTCTGGTGGTCGTATCGCCGTTCAAGGCTATTGGTCCGCCCAGCTGGGTGGCGATTTGGAAGCGGTCCAGGCAGTTCGCTCGGGCACACTGGAAGTTGTGATGACTTCACCATCACCGATGATCGGCATCGTTCCCGAACTGGGGGTGTTCGATCTACCATTCACCTTTAAAGACGAGGCGACCGCGCACACCATTCTCGACGGCGAATTTGGCACGTACATGTCGGGCCTGATGGAAAGAGCCGGAATGGTCAATCTCGCCTATTGGGAGAACGGTTTCCGCAGCGTTACCAACTCAAAGCGCCCAATCAACAAGTTAGATGATTTGAAAGGCCTGAAGCTTCGGGTCATGCAAAACAATGTCTTTCTCGATACGTTCCGCCTCCTGAACACGAACCCTGTGCCAATGGCTTGGGGGGAGGTGTTCCCTGCTTTGGAAACTGGGGCAATTGACGGACAAGAGAACCCAGCTGTCACCATCCAGGCAAACAACCTCTATGAAGTGCAGCGCTATATGTCGCTGACGCGTCATGCTTATAATCCCTACATGGTCCTCTACTCGAAGGTGTTGTGGGATAAGCTTACCGCTGGCGATCAGACGATCATCCGCGATTGCGCTATTGCGGGTCAGAATGTCCAACGTGAGACGGTCAGCAAACAGACGACGGCCGCATACGAGCAGCTGGCGAAGGAAGGCATGACAATCAACGAAATCGATCCAACTGAACTCGAGAAGCTGAAAGAGGCAGTCAAGCCCGTGTTGGCCTCTCATATAGGGCAGATCGGTGAGGAAACAGTGAAACGACTCAACGCCGCAATCGCAGCCGCCGAAAAGACCAAGTAACATCTTTAAACCGAAAGAAAGGCGCGATCTACTCACGCCTTGAACTGTTGACTAACCCCGCCATCTTTTGGCGGGGTTTTGTTTTGCCGATGCTCCACATTGCAAACGCTAGTACCAAATACGGTGACAAAGGCGTTTTTAAGAGTTCGAGCCCAGGATGATTGGAGTAAACCACGGTGTTATCTCCATCGAGTTCGCGCCGTTTGGCGGTGTTACGCAGTCGGGATTTAGATGCGGGGGCTCGCAAGCTGTTCTCAATGTCAATCGGCTTGGTAACGAGACCCCTGCTTCTGGTTGCATGGGGTCAGCGCGCGAAGGCACTGAGCACCAAGCGGGGGCATCGATAAAGGAAATCATCGCTTACGTGGGCGGTTGAGCGCCGCGTGGACATAAGGTGCAGTGGCCTTGCTCAAAATCTCGCTGTCCTGACGAAGCTCGAGGCTCTCCCGCTCCAGTACCTTCATATTCTCCGTAACGTCGCTCGGCAAACCCACACGCTTCCTGCTGCTTACCTCTGCCTTCTCCACCCATTGATTGAGCGTATGCCCTGATCGGCCTATCCTGGCGGAAGTGGAAAAAACTCCCGCCAGGTTAGAAGGATTTTCAACCTAGTGCTCCATCGCCATTCAAGCGGCGCGTGCGCGGTCTTCAGGAGAAAACCTGTTCGTTGTATTGCTTGTCATAGACCGTATTACTCAAGGTTTGTCGTTATCGGCAAACGCGGTGCGTTTCAAAAACCGTGGCCTTACCTACTCAATCAATTCGAAACTACTCGTCCTTGATCTCGTTTTTTAGCGTGCCAATATTAGAGATGGAAACTTCAACGGTATCACCGTGTTTCAACCAGAGCGGGGGTGTGCGTGTAAAGCCAACCCCTTCTGGAGTACCGGTGCAAATGATGTCGCCGGGAGCGAGCGTCGTCCAAGACGACACGTACGAAATCATATCCGCAAATCCAAATATCATATTACTGGCATCTTTGTTTTGCACCATTTCGCCATTGACATGTGTCGACAGCACTAATGCTGTTGGATCGCCAACTTCATCGGCCGTAACTATCCATGGTCCCAGAGCACCTGTCGCAGGGAAATTTTTCCCAGCGCTAAGCGAATGCCGTTGGAAATCGCGCACGGAACCGTCGTTAAAGCAGGTGTAGCCGAACACATGCGACAGAGCGTCGCCTGGCTTAACATGACGGGCATGCTTGCCAATTACGATTGCAATCTCGCCCTCAAAGTCGAAGCTTGTCGAATTCTTCGGGCGTATCATTGACTGTTCATGTGCGACTAGCGTGTCGGCAAACCGAGTAAATACTTGGGGCTCCGAGGGGATCGGCGCTCCCACTTCGGTTGCGTGATCGCGGTAGTTCAATCCAAAACACACAATTTTTCCCGGATGTGGGATTGGCGGCAGGAACTCCACCTCTTCGAGCCTTGTTTTAGCCTCAACTTTTGCAAGAGCAGAGGTGATGCTCCCACTTTTGATGGCGGCCAGAAGGCTACTTTCTCCTGAAACGGCTGCCAAATCGAAGATAGAACTGCCGACCACTGCCCCAAAACTCTCACGGCCTTCAATACGATAACTGACGAGTTTCATTGATATCTCCTCTTCTACACGACACGATATCTGTATTCACTAAGCGACCCCATCAGGCTGCTACTGGAGCATTGCCAGTTGTGAATACGATCCGATCTGATATATTATACATATGAATATGGTTGCAGCGAGTATTTATCATCCGTGTCTCGCAATGTATTTTGGGCGAACTCCAACATCCGTGCCTTCGACTGGAACTCACGACACAACCATCCATCATTGGGTGCAGTAACCTGAGGTACGCACCCACGTGGATGCGGTAGGGCAGTCAGTGGCAGTTTACTGGTATAATTGGCTCTATGCAGGAAGCACGAAGGCCCTCTGCTCGGTAGGATCTCATCAGGCTGAACTTCATCCTGATTGAGAGATTCTAAATGCCCAAGATCAAAACCGCCATCATCGGTTCCGGCAATATCGGTACCGATCTCATGATTAAGATCATGCGCAACTCCGATCGCCTTGAGATGGCGGCACTTGTTGGAGTTGATCCGAATTCCGAGGGGCTCGCGCGCGCCGCGCGCCTCAAGGTCGCGACAACGCACGAAGGAATTGACGGGCTCGTACAGATGCCTGAGTTTAAAGACATTCAGATTATTTTTGATGCTACCTCGGCTGGTGCTCACAAGCGTCACAACGAGATTCTCCAGCAGCACGGCAAGCAAGTCGTCGACCTTACGCCGGCCGCCATCGGTCCCTACATCGTCCCTACTGTCAACCTGGACAACTACCTTTCCGCGCAGAACGTGAACATGGTCACGTGCGGCGGGCAGGCGACCATTCCGGTCGTGGCCGCAGTCAGCCAGATCGCAAAAGTTCACTACGCCGAAATCGTTGCCTCGATCGCTTCAAAGTCGGCGGGTCCGGGAACGCGTGCCAATGTCGACGAGTTCACGGAAACGACAGCTCGGGCCCTGGAAACAGTTGGCGGCGCCGCACGTGGCAAGGCTGTCATCATTCTCAATCCGGCCGAGCCGCCGTTGATGATGCGCGACACGGTGCAGTGCCTGTGCGATTTTGCCGACGAGGACGCGATCAAGGCATCCATCAACGACATGATCGCTTCGGTCCAGAGCTTTGTTCCCGGTTACCACCTCAAGCAAGACATCCAGATCCAGCGGATCGGAGACAATGCTCCGCTGCAAATGCCAGGCCTGGAAAAGCCTTTCACCGGCTTGCGAGTGACCGTCTTCCTCGAAGTCGAAGGTGCAGCCCACTACCTTCCGGCTTATGCGGGTAACCTCGACATTATGACCTCTGCAGCGCTCCGGACAGCCGAGCGTCTGGCCGAACTGCGCAACTGGACGGAATAATCGACATGACAAAACTATACATTTCCGACGTAACGCTCCGTGACGGCATGCATGCCATTGGCCACCGTTACGACCTGGGTCATATCCGTGAGATCGGTGCGGCACTTGACGAAGCTGGCGTCGATGGCATTGAAGTGGGTCACGGCGACGGCCTCGAAGGATCGAGCCTCTCCTACGGCTTCAGCCGGCATACCGACGTCGAGTACATCAAAGAAGCAGCCAAGGTCGTAAAGCGCGCGAAACTAACTACCGTGCTTCTCCCAGGCATCGGTACCATCGAAGACATGAAGCATGCTCGTGATGCTGGAATCCAGTCAATCCGCATCTCGACCCACAGCACCGAAGCCGACGTTTCCGCACAGCATATCGCGGCTGGCAAGGAGATGGGTCTGGAGGTCTGGGGCTTCTTGATGATGTCTTCTGCGTGCGCGCCTGAGCAACTCGCTATTCAGGCCGCCAAGATGGAGAGCTATGGTGCCGATGGCGTTATCGTCGCCGATTCCGCAGGAACGATGACGATGAAAGCGATCGAGGATCGCTTCAAGGCGCTCCATGGCACCTTGAGCCCCACGATGGACCGTGGCATCCACGCGCACGAGAACCTGTCTCTTTCGGTGGCCAACTCGGTGACAGCAGTACTGAACGGCGCGCGGCGCGTCGATGCGTCTCTCGCCGGTATGGGTGCCGGTGCAGGCAACACGCCCCTCGAGCCATTCATCGCCGTCGCGAACCTGTATGGATGGGAGCATAACTGCGACCTGTTCAAGCTTCAGGATGCAGCGGACGATCTCGTTCGACCGATCCAGGATCGCCCGGTGCGCGTCGACCGCCAGACGCTGACGCTCGGTTACGCCGGTGTATACTCAAGCTTCCTTCGTCACGCTGAACGGATTGCAGGCGAATTCAACATCGATGCACGGCAAATTCTTGTCGAGATCGGCAAGCGCGGACTTATCGGCGGTCAGGAAGACATGATCGTCGACGTCGCACTCGACATCGTTCGCAAAACCGAAAACAAAGCATAGACCCCAAGGGCTGACCACGAGGTATACTTCCTGACGCCGGGTAATGCCAAGCGTCAGTAAGGAGGGGCACGCGGTCAGCCTCCACCTGGCTACGAGGCATGTTCTATCGGACCGCCTTTAAGACGATACCATTATTGGTTGGACAGCGAGAATGTCGCGCCGACTGTTTTAAAATGATTGATTGATCTAAGTTTCCAAAGATCTATTTCGAACAGAAGCCACACGCCGGGATGTCAACGCAGTTGGGACTGATTTGCAAGACCACCTGGTTGGCATAGAACCCTGTCTAGGGCTGCCATCGACTACAGAAACTCAAAGTAAGGTTCCATTCGGCGACGTGAAGCTTCGATATGGATTCTCATAGCCTTCTCAGCAGATACTTCGTCTCCTGCAAACATAGCATTAATAATCGCACTATGTTCCTTCACCGCTTCGGATGTTACAGTCGAATGATAACGGAGCCGGAATAGATGCATGTGTGTGTAGAGGCGCCCTAGCGCCTCAATTATCAAGTCATTACCGCAGGCTTCTGCTATGATTTCGTGAAACCGCGCGTCAAGCACTGCAAATTTGCCGTAGGTTGCCTGAGATTTCTCGCTCAATAGTAAGCTCAGAGCATGACTCGTCCGCTCAAGTTCCGCACGCTGGTCTTCTGACAGCTTTTTTGTCGCCATCGCAGCCGCGGCTGGCTCAAGTAGCATTCGAAAATCGTAGATGTTTCGAAACCGGTTGCCAGTAGGAATCGTTGCTGCACTATAGCCCGCATTGTGCTTCCGCACCACCAAACCTTCGGCCTCAAGCCGAATAAGCGCGGCACGAATTGGAGTTTGCGACACTCCGAAATCGCGCACAATTGCGTCTATAGACAGCTTTTCCCCTGGAGGAATCTTCAGGGTAATCAGCTGCGTGAGCAGGGCTTCATAAACCTCTTCGCCAAGCGATGGACGACTAAAAGGGGCGCGCGTCTCGTCAATACCAGCGGGGTCTAAGAGTTTTCTCGACACGTTTCACTCCCCCGCACACTTGCGGCATAAGTTACTACTTACAAAAAATCGAATTTCAGATCCTATTTTCACAATATGGGTCAATTTACAACTCGCTTCAAGCGATCAGCTCTCAAGATTGCGGTTATGGCGGTTCTTATGCAGTACGTCGGAGTGTGTAGTGTCGCAATTAGAACCCATGCGTCCCCAATATCGGAATTGTCAATTTCGCCTGAAAGGCCATCGGCGATACACGCATATCTGCACCTAAGGCTGCATCCATCAGCATGAGGTCGAGAAACAGTACCTTGGCCGTTGGCCGGGCGATATGGACACCTGACCGTTTTGCCGAGTCATCTGCTGCGGAGACCAATCATTTGGCGCCACCTCTGGCGATCACGGCAAGGGCCTGCGTAGGTGGAATGGAAGGATCGGAGCGACGGATACGATCCGACGGCCAACTCGGAAGATAGACCGAAACGACCATGGTCATCGCCTGGCCTCAAGACAAAATCAGCGCACTCGCCCGCGCGCGACCGCATCAACTCCAGAAACCAGCACACCGGTCCGACTCTTGGAACCGGTAAATCCTCCGACGGCATCACACTAACCCTCCAGCGGATTGTCGATACCGTCGGCTGTCATACATAATTCACATCCCGTCTGACGCTGTTAGCGCCGCACGGCCAATGCCATCGTCCCGGTCCACTCGGTCGCCAGCTGCAATCGATGAGAGGACTGTCTGCAAGCGCACCAACTCACCGACGACGGCGCGGTGTCCACCGAAAGACAATCCCTCATCCATGTTGGCGAGCACACTCGAGATATTGAGGCTCAAAGAAACGCTACAGCAAGGTAGGGCGGACATCATGACGGCGGAGCTCGCCGATGAAATGTTTGCGTCCGACGAACGCATCTTTCGGGTGTCGAGAGATGAAAGCTATAGGCCGCGTTTCATCTCATCGGCCATGATGCGGTCGATTACTTCAGGATCGCACTGTGTGTCGATGAGGAACTTGCTGATACCGCCGTCCCACGTCCTGATGTCGGCGGGTAGGCTTTGAAGTTCTTCGATGCCATTCTCGGTCAGACCTTCTGTACCATCTTCAATGCTATCGCTAACGTAAAGCAATTCGTCTTCCGAGATGTTGTCCGAGTTTGCAGTCACTTCTTTGACAGTTCGAGGTTCTCTCCGATCGTGCCGGAGACTTCGCTGAGGAAGTACCGGCTTCCTCCCCGGCGATGTATGACGTACGCCATCATACATCGCACTCGCCAGCCGATATCGTATCGTATCGTATCGTATAAGAAATATTCTTATGTTCGATCTGCTACCCAAACGTGACACACTAGTTGAGACCGTCGTAGTGCGGCTGGCAGCCAGTATTGCCTAAGGGCAGCTTGAGCCGGATTGCCGCCTGCCTGCCGAGGCGTCTCTTGCGGACCAGTTCGGAGCGAGCCGCACCGTCATGCGCGAGGCAGTCGCCCAGTTGCGGGCAGATGGCTTCGTCGACAATCAGCCGGGCAAAGGGCTTTTTGAAAGCAAGCGCGACGGCGGCGACGGCGTTATCCGCTTTCAGAAGCTGGATATGGTACCTGACGAAGTGGTCGCCAATCTTCTGGAAATCCGCACCAGTCTTGAGGTCGATTCGGCGCGATACGTGGCACTTCGGCATAATGCCGGTTCTCTCCAAAGAATTTGGATCGCCTATGACGAAATCGGACAACAGCGTCTTTTTAAAAAAGTATCAGAAACTTGGTGGACCGAACGTATGAAAATTACCGCAATAGAAACACTTCGGCTTGGTGAATATGCCAATCTCCTCTGGGTTCGTGTACATACCGACGAAGGCTTGGTGGGCCTCGGTGAGACATGGTTCGGAACGGCAGCCGCCGAAGCCGACATTCACGACCGCATCGCGCCGCTCGTTCTAGGCGAAGATCCGTCGCGGATCGAGTTTCTATCGCGTAAGATGCGGCCTTACGTCGGCTTCTTCGGCACCAGTGCCGAAATTCGCGCCCTGTCGGCCGTCGATGTGGCACTCTGGGATATTGCCGGCAAGGTCTCCGGGAGGCCGCTTTGGGCTCTGCTCGGCGGCAAGACCCGCGACCGCATACAGGTCTATAACACCTGCGCCGGTCCGAACTACATCTCGAAGTCCTCTGACGTGAAGCCCGGCAATTTCGGCCTGGCGGAAAAGAACGCTAACCATTACGAGGATCTTACAGGCTTTCTGGAGCAGCCGGCGGAAGTCGCGGCTTCATTGCTCGAAATGGGCATTTCCTCTATGAAAATCTGGCCATTCGATTTTGCCGAGGGCGCTATCGATGGCGTCGATATCTCGGTGGCGGACCTGAAAAAATATATAGCACCGTTCGAAAAAATCCGCGCAGCGCACGGCGACAAGATGCGGCTGAAAGCAGAGCTGCACGGTATCTGGAGCCTTCCGGCAGCCAAGAAAATCTGCCGTGCCTTGGAGCCTATCGGCATGGATTGGATCGAAGACCCGATCTGGATGGACCGCATTTCCGACCTGCGCGAGCTTTCCGAATACACCTCTGCGCCGCTGGCCGGCGGCGAAACTCTCGGCGGCCTTGGCCAGTTCCGCGAGCTGATCGAAATCGGCCGCATCTCGACGCCGATCATCGACATTACCTGGGGTGGCGGCATCACCTATGCTCGCAAGGCGGCCGGTATAGCCGAAGCGTCGGCACGCTCGATCGCCTTCCACGATTGCTCCGGTCCGATCACACTGGCGGTTTCCACCCATCTGGCTTTGGTCGCACCCAATATTTGGGAACAGGAAATGACGCGCGGCTTCTACTACGGCTGGTACCACAAGCTGGTCGAGCAACTGCCGCCGATCGAAAGTGGCTTCATTACCCCTCCCGACGGCAACGGCCATGGCATAACCCTGGCACCTGGGCTGGAAATGCGCGAAGACGCGATTCACCAGAAGACCCAATCTCGTAACCATCGTCACGATTCCACCTACCTAAATATCTCAAAGCCTGCCCAAAAAGCAGGCTTTGCAGTATTCAATGTAATAATTGTTCCGAGTAATGATGGGAATCGAAACTATCCCCAAAATTCCTATAACCCATTAGTTTATCTTGTATTTCTGGAAGATAGCTCGAACGTCGTCCAGATCCGCATCTGAACGACATGAAGCAGAGTTTTTCAGGGTTAGATTGTCGGTCGACGGCGCACCTTAACTTCGTTTGCACTTCAGCGACGCCGCGCCGCTCGGCCTCTGAGCCTAACGTAGATTATTCTCTTGAACCAGGAATCACTTTTGCTACGCCATCCAATACAATTCACAAGGATAGCCGTGCTCTTTCAGCTCCTTAGACTTGCAGCGCAGCAGTTTGATTCGCAATATAATTGTAGTTGATTCTTTGGGAATGCGGCGACATGGTAGAGATCACCGGTGCAGAGCTCGACGCGATTTTGTCGGGCGATCCGGACGAATTAGGTGTGCACTTACATCTTGTCGAACGCGATATCGTTATCGATGGCCACAAGGTCACAGTTTACTGCCATTGCTTGACGACCGATGGAAACGGCAAGATCAAGATAAAGCGTCTCGCTGAATTCATGCGTCACGCCGCTGCTGATTATGCCATCCCCCGTACTCGCATTGAAGAAGCGAGGCATCGGGATGCCAAGTTCCGATCCACATCGGCCGTCGCAGCTCTTCATGAAAAAGCACGGGCCCTGTTCACAGACCTCGCCAAGACCGGCGAGGGTGGGGAAATGCTTCTGTTTCTCCTAGCGGAACGTTTCTTGGGCATCCCACATGTTCTCTGTAAGATGGACCTCAAGACGGACAGTCGCATGCACTATCACGGTGCAGACGGCGTCTACGCCTCAGTCTCCGACGACGGTAAGCTGAAACTTTTCTGGGGCGAGTCCAAGGTCTACAAGGATCCGACTGATGCGATACGGGACTGCCTCAGCTCGCTGGCACCATTTCTAATCGAAGAAGATCATCTCGGTTCATCACGGGAGCGAGATCTACTGCTTTTGAGCGACAAAGCAGATCTTGGCGATCCGGAATTGTCAGCAGCCTTCCGCCGCTTCTTCGACACAAGCTCGCCCATGTCGAACAGGGTGGAGTATTGCGGCGTAGCGTTGGTCGGCTTCGATGCCGAGTTCTATCCTGCCAATGATGGACAGGGGGTGTTGGACGACATGGTGACTGCCGCGAAGAAGGGGCTTGAGGGATGGTCCGCATCGGTCGGTCGAAGGCTGACCGAGGAGAAGCTTCAGCATTTCGATATCCACTTCCTCTGCCTGCCGCTTCCATCAGTCGAAAAATTCAGAGAAGCGTTTCTTGACGCGATGGGGCGTTGATGTCTGAGACAGAACTCCAGGATTGGCTCTACGACACGTCATTGCGGGCAGAGTTGCAGCAGCTCGGAATGGTCACCACACTTCTGGAACTAGACAACGTTGCCCAGGAGCACTCGTTAGCGGAGGTCAAGTTCGATTGGCCGCGCCTCCTATTTGGTGCGAGCATCCTTGCACGTTCAAAAAAGCGGCTGCATCGCGAGGCGAGTCTGCGTATAGCCACCGGCGCGATGCTGCTACCGACGCCAGACCCCGTTCGCGATGCAGCCGCGGTTCTATTCGACAAGCTTTCAAATCGCCGCTCGGTGATACTTGCCGAGAAGCGCGGGCGCCTGAAGCCGAATTTGGAGACGCGGCTGGGCGTCGCGCTTCGGATCGAAGATCAGCGCAAGCAAATCGAGAATTCCATCCTCCTGGAAGCGACGGGTGAGCGCCTGCCGGTCAACGAGTTTCAGCTCGAGTTTTGGCGCGCGGCTGGTCAGGAGCGGGCTTGGCTTTCCGCTTCTGCTCCCACAGCATCTGGCAAGACATTCCTCGTATTGAAGTGGCTTGTCGATTGCATCGCGACAGAGAAGATTCGCCGGGCAGTCTACCTCGCGCCAACGCGTGCCCTAGTCTCGGAAATCGAGTCGTCGCTGGCAGAGGTAGCCAAGCAGTCAGGACTAGATATCGAGATCTCGTCACTGCCGTCGGCGCAAAAATATGCTGCCGCGGAAAAATCCGGCAAGCGATGTGTATTTGTCTTCACTCAAGAGCGATTACATCTACTGGCCAACCTTTTGCACGAGCGTGTCGACATTGATCTCGTTGTTGTGGATGAGGCACACAAGGTTGGTGATCCACAGCGCGGCGTCATCCTTCAAGACGCTATCGAACGGCTTCTCCGATCAAGCCCCAATATGCGCGTAACGTTTGTAAGCCCGGCAACGCAAAATCCCGAAGTGCTGCTCGACGACGCGCCAGAGACAACACCCACCATACCCATCGACAGCGATGTGGCGACCGTTTTGCAAAACATCGTAGTCGCGCACCAGGTCCCCGCAAAGCCCATCAAATGGGCGCTCAAGTTCCGGCACAATGAGGACTATTTGCCTCTCGGGACGCTGACTCTCGCGAGCAAGCCGGGTTCATTGTCGAAAAGGCTTGCCTTCATCGCAGCAGCGATCGGTGAGCGGGGCGGCACATTGGTTTACACCAATGGTGCCGCGGAGGCCGAACATGTTGCCGAGCTCATCAGTCAGCTGCTACCGAAAGCAAAAGAGATCGACCAAGAATTGACCGACCTTTCCGACTTGGCCCGGAAATGTGTGCATCGAAGCTATAGCCTTGGTCCATTGGTAGAAGCTGGGGTCGCGTTCCATTACGGAAACATGCCCTCGCTGATCCGACTGGAAGTTGAGCGTCTGTTCAAGACAGGAAAGCTGAAATTCCTGGTTTGCACGTCCACGCTCATTGAGGGCGTTAATCTCTCCTGCAGGACGATCGTGGTTCGCGGCCCCCGCAAGGGAAAGAAGACGCCGATGGAACCGCAGGATTTTTGGAACCTTGCCGGCCGAGCGGGCAGATGGGGTGATGAATTTCAGGGAAATATCATCTGCATCGACGCGTCGGACGAAAAAGCCTGGCCGTCGGGCGTTCCCCAACGTACCCGATACCCTATCCGGAGAGAGACCGACACTGCGCTGTCGAAACTCGATGAACTGACTGCCTACATAGAACAGCGCCCCTTGGGCGTTGACATCGATCCTGATCAGGTCCGAGCCTTTGAGCAGGTGAGCGCCTATCTTACGACAGCCTATGTCCGCGACCGGTCTCTGACGGGCGCGCCATGGGCAAAGCGCCAGTCTTCTGCAAACCTGCAACGGCTCGAGCTGGCACTTGCGAAAGCGACCGATGGCCTCGACCTCGCAGCCGATATCGGCGCCAGAAATCCCGGGGTAAGTTTGATCGGGCTGCAAAGCCTGCTGGCGTACTTTCGGGCATTTGAAGGATCACCGGAAGATCTGCTGGCTGCGCCTTCGGAAAGTGACGACGCATATCATCGCTTCTCCAAAATGATGGAACGGATCAATGAGAATGTCCTGACTGTCTTTGTGCCGAAAACCTTGATCCCTCTTCACGCGCTAACGGTACTGCAATGGCTCAAGGGCTTTTCCCTGCCGACGATTATTCGCAAGCGGCTGGAGTATCTCCAACGCCGTGACGGTGAGGTCGATACGGCCAGTGTGATACGAAGCACGCTTGAGATGATCGAAGGCACGGCCCGCTTTCTGGCACCACGCTATTTCTCGGCCTACGTCGATGTGCTCAATCAGCACTTGAAGGCCATAGGCCGGGAAGACCTTATTGATCAGGATCTCGATATCGGCGTTGCACTGGAATTCGGTGTCAGCACTGTGACCCTGCGTTCTTTGATGGAGCTGGGCATGTCGCGCATAGGCGCGGTAGCTCTATATGAGATTGTCGCTTTGGATCAGTTGGATGAGGCGGCCTGCATCCAATGGGTCGTTGATAGACGCGACCGGCTAGATGGCCTCGGTCTCCCTTCCATCGTAGTCCGCGAAATCCGTGACAAAGTGCTGATCAGGGCGGTATTGGAGGAGTAGTAGATGGCGAAACCTGTTGAGCTTACGAACGGTCAGGTATTCAAGAGCAAGAAGGCTGCCGAACAGCATTTTCGGGAAATGCTGGCACGCTATAACGACGGAGATCACATATCGGACTATCAGGACCACAGCGATCTCTCGGCGCTGCTTGAACGATTCGATCTGCTCGTTTCCGATGGGCCGTCGAAGATCGGGGCCGGCATAAAGCGGTTTGAGCGGCGATTGAATAAGGGCGATGGATGGTCGAGCCCTGGGTTCTGGGTCATTCGCGTCGACGATACTCCCACAGATTTCAGTTACGTGCAGGCAGTCGCTGGCCGCCCCAGGAGCGACGCGGAGGAGTTCTCGGTAGCATGCCACAATGCGGTGTCACGTGATTTGCTGGCCATGAAGCAGAGGCAATTTGACCATTTCGCGGGGCCGGATGGCTTGATCGCGTGCGACATTACAGGGAATCTTGTCGGATATCCCGAGGCGCAACTAAGTCACGCATATCCGCCCTTTGGTATGATTGTGAAGGAGTATCGTAAACTAAAAGGATGGGCAGAGGTCCTTCCAGCAGGCACACTCACTGCTTCCGCCGATGCTCAGATATCGACCCACTTTGCAGACAAAGCCATAGCGCAAGAGTTCCTTGACTTTCATCATGATCGGGCTGTTCTCAGAATTATTGGTAAAGACCGCCCACCGATCAGCATGTCATCGATCCCTATCGTAAAGAGACCGCTACGGTTCCGATAGCTGTTTTTCGGAAGGTAAGTGACCGGAATGCGCGAAGACTAAACGTGGGCTGCGCCCGCGAATAACCGTAAAGCAAGGGTCTGCAGCGCGGCGTGCTTGTACAAGAGCGCCATGGCAGATTCCTTTTATCGAATAGCTTTGACCTGCGAAATTGAAAAGCCGCCACAGGTAAATGACGAGCCTAGGGAAACGGTAAGCTTTATAGATTGCTCATCGGCATGAGACGCAGTCTTGAAGTCGGAATTCCTATACTGTCAGCGGCAAACCATGCAGCGACGTCATCCACGTAATAGCTAACTGTCCACCGAGTCTGCAAACCTAAGCGATCAAGCACCGCACGAAAGTATGGTTCATCGACCAGCGACAGCGAATGGCCGAGGACGAAAACTTCGGTAACACTACCGAGATCGTCGAAGAATGCCTTATTCCGCAACAGGATTTCGGCGGTGGGCTTGAATGTCGCGGCGAGTAAGTCATCGATCAGATGAAACCCTCCAGCAACACGTACATCGGTGTCCTCGTCTATTAGGCGTGATCGTAGATCTTCGGTCTGGCGATCCCACGCGTGACCAAGAACAATCTCGGAAGTGGGATCCAAGGCTGAGCCATGAATGTGAAGGATGCGATCGCGGGGAACATTGTATAGCCGCTGGAGCGTGGGGGTGTAATTGAAGTTCAGGAAAAAGGCTGTCTGGTCAATACACCGCACGGGCGCCTGCGCACGCGTTGGGATTTTGAGCTGTCGAACCCAATCAGCAAAATGCTTCCGGAGTTCTCGCGATATCCCATCACAGATTTGTTCGATTTCATACTCGTAGTCGTGGTGTCCGGAGTCGCTCCAATCGTCTGCCCCATACGACGGTAGAAAATTCTCCGCATAGTCCTCGATTTGGTCAATATCTACCTCAGCGAGCCGCTCTTCGAGACGACTCCAGAGATCTTTCTCAGGGACGACATAGTCTTCAGCAATACGATAAGTACTGGGATCGACCAGTTCGAGGTATCGAGCGAAATCCGAATAATTCGATTCAATTCGGTGGTGCAGGTCGAAGCCATTTCCGATAATGAAGAGCTTGCTTGTCACGACCTGTAAATTCCCTAACGTTGTGTAATCTGAGACGATTCTCCTAAGCCGAGAACACAATTACTTCAATCAGCCAGCAAGACCGCGGGGATGCGCATGCGCAGAGAAGAAGTGGATGACGAACTGAAGGAGCTTGCTTTCGAGTTCCTCTATTTCTTTTCACGCTTTGAGTATGCATTGAAGGCCAACAGCTACCTCAAAAAGGACGGAGCAGGGCAACCTGCTGAAGCGGGCTGGCAGAAGTTGCGGGAGCGATGGGAAGCTAAATACGTTCTAACAGATGCGGCCGCCAATCTGTTAGCTGCCAACCCCCAAAAGCAGGTAGTTGGATCCGATAGTTCACTCGATTTCCGCCCCTCTGCGGTGGACGGACTTTCGCCCATGGGTCAGGTGATAACCCATTGCCAAACGGTGCGAAACAACCTTTTCCATGGCGGCAAGTCAGGGCCAAAGGGTTTCGACAGTCCCGACCGCACCAAACAGCTGCTGTCACTCACACTCACCGTGATCGGAGAGCTGGCCGCATCGTGCGACCTGATCAACGACTACACCGGCTACTATTGACCTGAGGAGGGGAATGCTTCCATCATCGACAGCGGTTCACCACGTTTCAATTCGAGCTATGCGGAGCGCGTGCAGTATCAATTGTCGTTAGATATTAAATCCGAAAGCTGGACTATAATACAGTGCTTCCTGAGTAAATGGTGGTAATGGCAGCGATGGATAAAAAGAAGAACCGCGGCAAGGCACATACGCCGGAAGGCGAACTGAACGAATTTCAGGCTGCTTCTCTGGTTGGAATGTCGCCTAAACTCTTGAAGTGGTTTGTTAGTTACGCTCCCAAACACGGCTCGGATCGAAAGCTGAAAGCTCGCGCAGATTCAGGGCATCTTTATTTCGAAAGAGAAGAGCTTGAAGGGTTCAATGACTGGCTGAAGGTGGCTTGGCCATCGAAGGAAGGTGCTCGCCCCCCCGTTCCCACCGGCATTAAGAACGAGATCAAAGAGGAAGCCGCCGGCGAGTGCGCAATTTGCCATGCGAACTCAAACTCGTGCGAAGCGGCCCATATCGATCCAGTTCATAAGTCGAAGAACAACCATCCCGAAAACCTGATTTGGCTCTGCGCAAATCATCACACCAAATTTGACAAGCACAGCTACGGTCCCAAAGAGGACAATGCGGAATTTGTCAGCCACTTCAAGCACACGCTAACATACTATCGCCGAGCAGTTTGGGAGCTGCAGGCGAAAGTGACCGGCAGCCTCTTTACTGTGCTGAGAGCTTGCGAAAGCCTGAACGCGCAGATCGCTGCTGCGTCGTCGCCAGAGCAAATCGCTACGGTGGAGCGGTTAGCGAAAGAGGTTTTGAAAGCCGTGCCGAAAATGGCGCCAACCTCGAAGCAGGACCCTGGCTACACCGCATTCGAAGCGTTGAAACCGAAGTTCAAAGCGTTGGTGAAGAGCTCGTCCAAACCCGAGGATCTCAAGACAACACTAAGCTTCGCTGTGTCATTCAAAGACGAGTATGCCAGAGAAGCCGGCTTTGTGGATTGTCCGCTGTGCCATGGCCATGGTCACTACAAGGGAATGGATTGTCCTGCCTGTGGAGGCGAGGCAGAGTTGACCATAGCTGAAGCAAACGGAATCGACCTTGACCGCTATCGTCTAGTCGCTTGTCCCCTTTGTGATGGAAAGCAGACTTTCCGCGGAGATGAGTGCCCCGCTTGCGGCGGTGAGGGCGAAATGGAGCAGCGTTACGCCGACCAGGTCGATGCGCGGGACTGGGACGAAGTCGATTGCCCAGTTTGCGAGGGTTCTGGCGTTTTGCGGGGAGATCCTTGCCCGGTTTGCGGTGGAGATTGTCGCGTCGATCGTCAAGATTTGGACCGAATCGAGGTCCGCGACTATGAGCTTGTCGATTGCCCGCTCTGTGAAGGCAAGGGGCGATATCAAGGATACGATTGTCGGGTGTGCGGTGGGGAATGCCAGATCGAGAAACGCCAAGCCGACGAGGTGAACCTGGGTGACTATGTCGATGTCCAATGCCCGCTCTGCGAAGGATCCGGTGAATGGAACGATATCACCTGCCGAGAGTGTGGTGGGGAGGGCTCCATGCACAAGGATCAAGCAGATCAATTCGACCGAAGCGCCTACAAGATGGTAAAATGTCCTTCATGCAACGGCCGGGAGGATTTCTGCCGAACGTGCGGCGGTGAGGGAAAAATTCCTCGCTTTGTTGCCGATGACCTTTGATTGACCTATTTCAATGGAAATTCCGGCTCTTCACCTTCAGCGTGTCGATATGGAGATCCGGGACATAAATCTCGCGAACATCGATTTCAGGGCAACATCGGACTCATTTGCTTCCGAAGCCGTCCTCGCATCGCGCTCGTCGGCCGCAGCCCAGAGCTCGAGAGGCTCGTCGCGCATCGGCTTGATATCCCAAACCGCCGCGTCCTATTGGCCACCCTCGATGCCTTGGTCGAGATCGCTAACCCCACCCGCATATCATCAATCCGGCCTTTCCGGCCAAAGCCATAACTCGCGGATAATCTAGAGAGATTATACGCGCGCCGATCTTGTAGCCTGCAAACCGCGACTATACATGCTTGCGAAGGCGATCACCTTGCACTGAAGGCAAGGACAAGCCGTCTATGTTTTCGATGAAGCAGCATCCAGGGGGGGATTCATGCTGGGCAAGGGGTCTCAATGGCGTCGATGGGAACCGCACATTCATGCCCCGGGCACGGTGCTGAATAATCAGTTCGGGTCCAAGGATCCTTGGGAGAGCTATCTCTCGAGCCTTGAAACATCCTCACCGAGGATCGAGGCGCTCGCAGTAACCGACTACTATCTGACGGATACTTATGAAGCGGTCCTCAAGCACAAGGCGGCAGGCCGTCTCCCCGACGTGAAGTTGATCTTCCCGAATGTGGAGCTCCGCCTCGACGCGGCCGCCAAATCGGGCTTCGTCAATGTCCACCTTTTGGTCAGTCCCGAACGTGACGACCACTTGGAGCAACTGCATCGCGTTCTGCAGCGACTACAGTTCCATGCCCATGACGACTCCTTCAACTGCACGCGTGCCGACCTAATCGCATTGGGTCGCAGAGCAGATCCTCGTCTCACTGATGACAAGGCCGCGCTTGCCTATGGCGTCACCCAGTTCAAGGTTAGTTTCTCGCAACTGCGCACCGTGCTGGCCGCGAGTGAATTTGCGAAAGCCAACATCCTTGTAGCGGTCGCCGGTGCGGCAGGCGACGGAACCTCCGGGCTACGCCAGGCCGCTGACACGACAGTACGGCAGGAAATCGAAAAATTCGCTCACATCATCTTTTCGAGCAGCCCGTCACAACGGGATTTCTGGCTCGGCTACAAGGGCGTCTCGGCAGAGGAGCTCAAAAACCGGTATGACGGATGCAAGCCCTGCCTTCACGGCAGTGACGCACATGATCAGAATACTGTCGGGAAGCCGGTCGAAGACCGTTTCTCGTGGGTGAAGGGCGGACTGGAGTTCGACGCGCTGCGTCAAGCGTGCATCGATCCCGAAGGTCGCGCCTGTGTCGGGACCGAACCCCCTCGGACCGCCATGCCATCGCAGGTGATCACCGAGGTGACGATCAGGGACGGAGACTGGGCGGCAACGCCGTCCATACCATTAAATCCTGGTCTCGTGGCCATCATCGGGGCGCGCGGCTCTGGCAAGACTGCGCTGGCCGACCTAATCGCCGCGGGTTGCGACGCGATACCGCCGGTCGCCTGGGACGCCAGCGAAAAGATCATGAGCCCTTCATTTCTGGTGCGCGCTCGTCCGCTCTTGGGCGATGCGACCGCGACACTGACATGGGGCGGTGGCGACGTTGTAGAACGTTATCTGGACGGTCGCGACGCTGACCAGAGCACGGCGTATCCCCGCGCTCGCTACCTGTCCCAGCAATTTGTCGAGGATCTCTGCTCCTCCGACGGTATCTCCGATGGCCTGATTGATGAGATCGAGCGCGTCATCTTTGAGGCCCATCCGATTGACGACCGGGATGGTGCACTGGATTTTCGCGAATTGCGCGACTTCATGACGTCGCGCTTCCAGCAAGCCAGGGAGCGAGATGTCGACGCCATTGCGGACCTCTCGGATCGCATCGCAATCGAGTTCGAAAAGGAGCGTTCAGTTTTGAGCCTGCAATCGCTCATTACGCAAAAGCAAGGGCAAATCGATAGCTACAATGCCGACCTCGGCCGGCTCGTGCTGAAGGGCACCGAGGCGGAGGCGGCCCGTCACGCGCTGATTGGCCGCGCGGTTCAAAACGTCCGGGAAGCCATACAGGTCTACACGAACCGTCGCCGCACTCTGCAGGGTTTGCAGGACGAGGTCGCCAGCACCCGCACAACCAAGGCGCCGGAAATGCTGCGGCAAGCACGCGAACGCCACCTTCAGAGCAACCTGAATGATCAGGAGTGGGGCGACTTTCTTCTGGATTACAAGGGCAAGGTGGATGACAAGCTCACAGCCTATCTGGACTGGACAGAAAAACAGATCGATCTGCTGACCGGGCCTGCAGCTACTCTCGATAGCAAGACGCCTTATTTCTCAGAAACGGTAGATCTTAAAACACTGCCACTGAATACGCTTCAAGCTGAGATGAACCGGTTGGCCGGCCTGATCAGCGCAGATACCACCATCCGCAAGCAATACACGGCGCTTTCGCAACGCATCACCCAGGAAAACGCTGCGCTCAAAACGCTCAAGACGAGACTGACGGACGCCAGTGATGCAAACAAGCGGCGTAAGGATCTGCAGAAAGAACGCGATGATGCCTATGGTCGCGTCTTCCACGCCGTGATCAATGAAGAGCAGGCACTGACCGACCTCTATACGCCCTTGATGCAGCGACTTGCGGCATCGAGCGGCACGCTTGGCCGGCTGGGTTTCACCGTCAAGCGTGTGGTCGACGTGGCGGCCTGGGGAGCTTTTGCCGAAGAGCACCTCCTCGATCGCAGAAAGGCCGGCCCTTTTCAGGGACGCGGTTCGCTGATCAATCTCGCTGAAAGGACATTCCGTCGACCGTGGGAGACAGGATCGGCCAGCGATGTACAGGCGGCCATGGCCGGCTTCATCAACACGTATCTGCAACAACTGATCGGGCATGCGCCCTATGATCGCGACCAGCTCGATGACTACCGGGAATGGTTGAACAAATTTGCCCATTGGCTGTTCGACACAGACCACATCACCGTCCGGTACGAAATCGTCTATGACGGGACCGATATCCGCAAATTGTCGCCGGGAACACGCGGCATCGTCCTTCTGCTCCTGTATCTGGCGCTGGATGATGCCGATGACCGCCCGCTCATCATCGACCAACCGGAAGAAAACCTCGATCCTAAATCGGTCTATGAAGAACTGGTGTCACTGTTTATCGCCGTAAAGTCGAAACGGCAGGTGATCATGGTTACGCATAACGCAAATCTCGTGATCAACACCGACGCCGACCAGATTATCATCGCCAACGCAGGCCCACACACTGCCGGCGGGTTGCCTCCCATTACGTACACGTCCGGCGGGCTGGAAAACGCCGACATTCGTAAAGCCGTTTGTGATATTCTTGAGGGCGGTGAGCAGGCATTTCAGGAGCGCGCCCGCCGACTTCGAGTGCGGCTTGATCGTTGATACGAGCCGACAGGCAGTCAAATTACACCCCACGCGCGAAACCTCCCCCTCCCCGTCATCTCTCTGAGGCCGAGCTCCAAAACGACGCGCCGCGCCGCCTGCGGCGTCACCTCCAGCGTTTTCGCCACCATCCCGGCCGACACCAATGGCTTTGCCATGACCAGGTCAACGAGTGCCGGCAACTTCGAAGATGTCCGGCGCCCGTCGAGCTTTCGCTGCATCATCGTTCTCGCCAGCGCCAGCCGGTCATGCTCCTTCATGGCGATCTCGGCGGCCGCCAAAATTCCTTGCGCGATGGCGAGCAGCCGGGTCTCCCGGTCGCGATGCCGGCGGCGATCGACAGGTATGGTTTTCAGGCCGAGGTTGATGGCAGCTAAGTGTGCTCCGGTAGTGATGTCGGCCTGGCGCAGGATGGAGGCGCACAACAGGCGACCAAGCCACGGAGCGTGCTGCAGGACAGAAACTTCGTTCCACGCATCGAGGGCAACGATCGCCCTCATCAATGCCGGCATGTGCTCGGCCTGACCCAGCACAGCACGCCATTCATCGAGCCGGGCATCCTCGTCCCAGTCGAGATCATAGATCATCGGATCCTTTTCAGCGTGGCTGGCTGCCGCACGACCGCCGGCGCGGCCGGGCCGCGTGGCGTCCTCAATCGCCGCCTCCGATCGGGCCAGCACAGCATCGATGGCGGCATAATCGACGCCGGGCAGATTTCCCACGTCGTCATCATCCCCCTCCCCTTCCGCATCAGCCGGGACCGCGCGGCGGATGGTGCTGGCCGCCTCCGCCACCTCAGTGCCAGCGGCTGCGATCTTCGAAGTCTGTCGCAGCGTGCGAACGCCGTCGGGCGATAGCGCCCAGGCGGGCGACTGGAAAGTGATACGCCGGCGGGTGCGCAGGACATCCCGGGCGATTGTCAGTTCGTGGGTGGGCGTGCGAATATCGCGAGTGGCATCGTGCAGGACCAGGTCCTCGAGGTGGACGAGTTCGCCGTCAATCCACAGCGAGGCGCAGGCATCGGCGAAATTCTGGCGCTCGAGGAAGCCGGCGCCAACGGGCGAATGGGCGATGCGCTCGTCGAGGCGCGCGAGGGCGATACCGGCGTCAAAAGCCGGCCGAACCAAATTCAAAATTGGAATTCCAGAAACATCGTAAGCCATTGATATTATGGTAAATGATTTCCAATAAGAACTCTATCTATATTTTATTGTTCGCCAGTTGGTATGGTTGCCAGTAGAGATATCTACTATCGATAACTACCGTTTATCGATACAAGATCGACAACGGTCAAAGATCATGAGAAACTGGCTCCTGTTCATAATATGGAGTCTGTGGCTTGGCCCAAAACACGCCCCCTCGACTGATATCTTGCGATGAAGCTGGCTACACCGGGCCCAAGCTCCTCGACGACAACCAGCCTTACTTTGCCTACGCCGCAGTCGAACTCACGCCGGAAGAAGCAGCTGGCATTGTCAGTGCAATGCGAGCAAAGCACCACATCCAGGCTCCAGAACTCAAGGCCAGTTTGCTGCGTAAGCGCGCGAATTGGCCCGAGATCGCCTTGGACATCCTGAGTCCTCTAAAAGGACGTGTACTGGTTATAGCGGCCGACAAGCGATTGAATCTCGCTGGCAAAACATTTGAGTATATATTCGAACCTGTTCTCCAAAGGTGGAGTACGCTGTTCTACAGTCAGGATCTCCATCGCTTCGTTATGAATGCGCTGCATCGCGTGTTCTTCAGATCTGGCGAGCAAGTCCCAAAGCTCGCCGAGGAACTTCAGGCATTCATGAAGTCTTTTGACCCAAGCGATGCGCCGACCGTTTTCGGCGCCGCCGAGCAAGACCCGGAAACGAACGAAATCCTTTCGTGCGTTCTCCGCTTCGCACGTGGATATGCAAAAATTATCGCAGAGCAAAGCGAGCACCTACAGAGGGATGTAGACCCGACTGGGAAATGGACGCTCGATCTCACAACGACCTGCCTGTTCAGTCTGATCGTGTATGGTTGGGGACACCGGTTCGACAGGCTGGATGTGCTTTGCGATGATTCCAAGCCGTTACAGGCGATGGCGCACGTATTTGCCGGGTTCGTTGGGAACACCGAAACGGTGGAGCTAAAAGGACCAGGCGGTGAACCAGCGCCTATCAGGGCCAATCTGTCAAATCCCCTGCGCTTTGGATCGTCAACAGAAAACCCCACACTGCAGATCGCCGATATTGTCGCGGGAGCCACGACCGACCTTCTGCAGAACCAATCGGACCCATCCTACCGTGACCTGGCGCGGTGGCTGCTTCCCCATATGCATGCTCACTCGATGTTTCCCGACGACGACTTCATCGATTTGGGTAAACCGAGGCCGCGAATGAATCTTGCTGCACTCAAGGAGCTTGCCCGCCGCGCCGACGCAGGTGAGGATCCGCTCGAGGGAATGCCAGAATTCTACCAAGGTCTTGTTCTCGCCGAGCGCAAGAAGATGAAGTGGTGTCTGTAATGAATGATGCCCAATTGGCGAGAGCCGTCGAACTCGACACAATTGCCTCCGTCCTGCCGATCGATCGCCGCGACGAACTCGCCGAGCTACTGACCGATAGCGACATAGAAACGCTGCGCCATCTCGTCAACGAAGGCATGGGCGCGAACACGCTGCGGGCCATCACCTCCGATCTCGCGTATATCGAAGCCTGGGCCTTGGCCGCGACGAAACAGTCGCTTTCCTGGCCGGCGCCCGAGTCGCTGCTGCTCAAATTTGTCGCGCAGCATTTGTGGGATCCGCAAAAGCGGGCCAGTGATCCCGAACATGGCATGCCGGCAGATGTCGACGAAAACCTGCGAAGCCAGGGCCTTTTGAAATCGACCGGGCCACATGCGCCCTCGACGGTGCGCCGGCGGTTGGCGAACTGGTCGACACTGACGAAATGGCGCGGCCTCAACGGCGCCTTCGCCTCCCCTCCCCTCAAGTCGGCGATCCGACTGGCTGTGCGTGCCGTGCCGCGTAAACGAAGCCGGAAGAGTGCCAAGGCCGTCACGGGCGATGTTCTGGCAAAACTGCTGGCGACCTGCGTCACGGACAACCTGCGGGATCTGCGTGACCGCGCCATTCTGATGGTTGCCTTTGCCTCAGGCGGCCGCCGGCGAAGCGAGATCGCAGGGCTGCGGGTCGAGCAGTTGACTCGGGAACCGGCGATAGACGTGCCGGACAGCCCTCCCCTCCCCTCTCTCGCGATCCATCTCGGCCGGACCAAAACCACGAGCGGCGAACAAGACGATGTCGTGTACCTGACCGGCCGCCCGGTGGAGGCGCTAAATGCCTGGTTGGCCGCGGCAAAGATCGAGAGCGGGAGTGTGTTTCGAAAAATCGGGCGCTGGGGCACCGTCTCACGCCGCGAGCTCGATCCGCAGTCGATCAATCTGATCGTCAAGCAGCGCGCGGAGATGGCCGGGCTGGAGGCTAGGGAGTTTTCAGCGCACGGATTGCGATCGGGCTACCTGACGGAAGCTGCCAATCGCGGTATTCCCCTGCCCGAGGCAATGGAGCAGTCTCGACACCGGTCGGTCCAGCAGGCATCTAGTTACTACAATAGTGCCTCGCGACGAAGCGGACGCGCGGCGCGCCTCCTTTAAGAGAGCGTACTTTTTAGGAGAAGTAAATTGGGACAGTTAAGTCAGTTATTTCAGCCACCATTGGACTGGCAGTAGTTTGAAGAACTGACCCGTGGCTTAGTTGATCAAATCTACAACACGCAATCGTCAATGATAGGCCGCTCAGGTCAAGCCCAAGACGGCGTCGATATCTACGCTCAGACCAAGCACGTGGGGCACCTCGGCGTGCAGTGCAAACGCCTTTCCATTCGCGATGACAACAACAACCTGCTTCCCAACGCAGTGATCTCCGCTGCCATGCTTAAAGAGGAAGCCGAAATCGCGCTGAACTTCACTCCCTCACTCGACACCTGGGTGCTCGCAACAACCGCGAAGCGCGATGCTAGAATTCAAAAAAGCGCTCGCGATCTCACGGAGGCATTTGAGCGTCGCGGGCTTCGGGTTCGCGTCCAAGCCTGGTTTTGGGACGACTATGTGTCCTGGCTTAACCTCTATCCTGATCTTCAGCGCTGGTACTACGATCAGGTGATACACATCCGTTCACAGTCCGAACAAGACGAGCTCATTCTTGGCTTGATCGCCACTGCATTTCACAGACCAGCATTCCGTGACCCTTTGTATAGCGAGAACGCTGACGATCTGCTCCAGGCTATCAAGGACACCCATATGGCTCTGCGAACTGGCGAACTCGTCGATCGAACAAGCAAGCACGTGATCCAGAAAGCAATTGGAGGTTGGCGCAGCCTTTCCAATCCAGCTTGGAAGGCAGAACTCAATGGCGTGGAGAGCGATCTGCAAACGCTCAAGACGACTATAGCGGAAGCACTCAGGGGCGAGTTGATTATCCAGCACTCGAACTACATGGAAATACGCGACCCGCAACTGCTTCGAAACCTCGAACAGCTCCGCGATAAATGCGTCAGTAGGCTCAATGCCATCCTGATGGATAGAAAACTCGAAACAGTCTGAAAAGGATAGCTTGCTGTTGCAGCCAACCAAAGACAACTGGTTCTTTGGCGAAGCCGACGCTACCTCGCTCCGGACAGCGGTCGCTCCTCGACCCCTAACTTTTCCAGTGCAGCTTCGCGCTCGGCTGGCTGCGAACGTGTTTGAAGGAAATCTCGCAACAGGTCTCGCGTCATTCTTAACGCGATGTAGAACGTGTCAACAAGATGGTGGTACTCCGCATCTTGCCGATTAGGATCAACCCCATTGAGGTTGTAATACCCACCGCTGTCTAGCCACGTAAGTTTGAACCAAATGTTTACTCTATCTAGATGCACAAAGGCCGAGGCGTCCTCATATGCGTCAGATACCCAGGCGTAGAGTTTCGAGAGTTCCTGGTGCAAAAGCTTGTCCACCAGTCGCGTACGTCCGTCGCGCATCCGAAGTGCAGAATACTTTTCGCCCTTCATCAACATGGCTCCGGCAACTTCTACGTCCTCGACGAGAGACAGACCGAACAAGCGCATAGCAGTTTCGATCTGCATTCTAACTAAGGCTGATGCAGCGATCGTGTTCCGATTTTCCACAAGGAGCTCAAATGCGTGCGCGTTTGAGGTGGTCTTAACGACAGCCGCAAGCGAGAACCATTCAACATCAGCGAGAGAACTTCCCATCGGAGCATAAGTGTTGTCAGGGAGGCCCTCAATCTCCATTGCCATGTCACGGACGCGTGCGATGCGATCAGCCAGATTTGGCAAATCTTCCAGCTGGATATCCATAGTTTCTCGGATCAAGGTCCCACTCCGTTCAAAGCGCATCATCATGTTGCAAGACAGCCGCTGAAATGATCCGTAAAAAGGGCACTCACCCTCTTTATCCCATTGTTTTTACTTCGCAAAGTGCCAAAAAAAACGGCTGACAACCCCGGACATAGGCCAATTCCCTTACCCGTAAGAGCGATGTCAGCCTACCAATCTAGCGTTACCGGAGTTAGCCTTCAGCAAAGCCATCAGCATGGGCCCAAGCGAAAACTCGCCGCGCTCTGATCGCTTAGTCAGATCGCGGAGGTAGCCGCCAGGGGAGTTGATCAGATTAAACCGCTCCAGGATACACGCCACCGCAATAGCAGCATTCTCAGGCCCCATAATGCCACAAGCCTCCTCGTAGGCTGATGGGCTTACGCCAAGCGTTGACCGAACGACCACCGCCGCCGTCATCAGATCGCGCCAATGAGAGATCCCACCTGCTGGGGCGTAATCGACAATCTGCGGGCAGGCTCTAAGCACCATTCCCAACGGGAACGACTTGATCTGATCAGTACCGGCCCTCGTCTTTTCGCGCGCCACTCTCGGTGCAATCGGCTTCTCCACCAAGCTATCGCCCTGCTCATTTCGAGAGCTAGGTTCAAATTCATTTATAGATTCGGTATTTGAATTCTGTATGTGCCGTGCATTCTGACTGGCATTGCCGTGCATTTCCTCAGTTTCTTCGTTCGCATCCAGCAGGTTAAGGACTTCGTCGCGTAAAATCAGCATTTCATCAAGTGTCGCTTCCACTTGGGCGCGGATGGGGTTGCGCGGCAAGCGGCCGACTACCCCTATAAAGATCTCCTCCACCTTGCCCCAGTCGCCCGGTGCTGCTTCCTCTACAGCTGCTGTGATCAGCTTGCGGACATCGCGACGGCAGATTGTAAGTGCTTCCTTAGCCCGGCGGAAACGCAACCGTTCGGCAGCGACATCTTGAGCGAGCTCGGCAAGCTCAGCGGCCCGTGTGAGCAGAGCGCTCAAATCAAACCCATACGCCTGCTCTATCTCACCGGCTCGGTTACGATGTGCGTACCTCTTGCCGTTTGGGCTGTCGCGGCGCTGGACGAGGCCCGCGTCAACGAGGCATCCAAGCTGCCGGCGGAGTGTGCTTTCCGTAATGCCGTGTGCGCGAACAGAAAGCTGTGCGTTCGACGGGAATACCACAAGCCCATTTTCACTCTCCAGATGGGAGTGAGGATAAAACGTCAGCAATGCATCGAGAACAGCGAGCGCTCGGTCCTGAAGACCAAACCGTTCTCGCGCTTCGCAGACATCCCTGAAGACTTTCCATTTGTCGACACGTGTGCCTGGGTTCGGTTCGGCCGCTCCGAGTTGACCTCTCACTAAGGCAAGCGTCATGGGCCGCCGCCCAAAGGGCGTCGTTACACATCCCGTCTGCATTTTCTCTCACCTTTCAAAAGGCAAAAGAAATCCACTCACCAAAACGGCGCCAAGACTCTTGACTGTGATTCCGGGAAATGCGATTCTCGATCCTGCTAGAGATGACGAGAGAGGCTTCCGCGGGTTACCGATTGGGGGCCTTTTTCTTTTGCTGGTTCAGTCTCCGTTGATCTTCGATTTTGACCCTTTGTACTCATCGTACAAACGATCCATGTGGGTAGATAACCAGTCACCGAAGGGTTTCGCTTCCACGTCCGAAAGCTCGATTGCAACCTTCTTTGATCTGGCACTCATCGCGAAACGCAATGAATTGTCACTTGATGCCCACCCCTTGTTGGCCTGATTAGCCTTCGGTGTTTTCGCAGCTGACTTGACCTTGTAGCGCTTCAGATATTCGTGAAGCTCATCAAAGCGCCGGCTCTCATCCAACTCGGAAAACTCTGTCGTTCCGGCATGCTCTACAGCGACTTTCGATAGAGCAGGGGTGAGAAGCAGCTGGCGGAGGCTCAACCACTTGTCGCGTCCAATCTTCTTGGAGGCCCCGAGTGCTTGGATCAGTGGCTGAGGTACGACTTCGACAACACCCATCATCTTTGAGAGCATTGCCTCGTCTATCGCCAACGATGAGCGGACCACATCCTTAGACATTCCGGTTGCAAGCAGATTTTTCGCGAAATAGGCACGCTCAATAAACGATAGATTGGAGCGCGCGGAATTTTCCTGCCCCTGGGCGATCGCTGAAGCGGTATCATCGAGTTTCTTGATGACTGCTTTGACCGGAATCCCCAATTCTCTGGCGACCTTCAGCCGCCTATGACCGAAAACAACCATGAACCGTTGGCTATCTGACGAGCTTGGCCGCACCAATATTGGCGAGCTCTGACCTGTAGCCTTGATAGCTTCCTTGAGCTCCAGATATTCTTCGTCATCCTCCGATAGACGATCAGGCAGGAAAGACACGTCAAGCAGCTGTGGATCCAGTTCCACAATCACCTCGCCCTCCATGAGCTTCTTCGTGTTCTCTGCCATGTCTTCGATCGACCGAACGACAGTCTTTGCAGCCCCTGTCATGCCGTAACCAGCTTTCGGCTGCGGCTTTTCGTTCAACGAGGCCAGATCAAGTTTCGCGAAAGGGTTTTCACGCGTCATAGTCGATCTCCAAATTCGCCATCAAACCCGATAAGGCATTGCTGGAGTTAAATAAAACGACGAGAAAAACGGCTGACAAGGTGTTCATTTCCGGCCCCATGCGCTGTGTATGAGATCGACGATTTCACCGTTGGCAGCGTTAAGACTTTCGATCGCCCGGTCATAGGTCGATCGGACAAAGTCTCCGCGCTCGACTTCGTACAGTGTCTGCTTTCGGATTGATGCATCCGATATCGCGGTCGATTTCAGCACGTGGTTTCGCAGCATCTGCTGCGCAAACATGGACTGCATGAAACCAACCATTTGCGCCTGTGGGATGTCGGTCGGCTCAAACCGAGTCACCAGGTAACGAAACCACTCCACCCGGATCTCAGCGCCCGCCTCAGCAACAGGCGTCATGATGCCGCCAAGCATTTGCAGGAACTGGCTCATCGACATGATATCGAGCATTTGCGGGTGAATGGTAATGAGAATACCAGTCGAGGCCATCAATGCGGTAATCGTCAGATAGCCAAGCTGCGGGGGGCAGTCGATGACCACGACATCGTACTTGTCGTCCACTTCCTTGAGGGCATTGACGATGCGCATATGAAACAGCCGTCCCTCGTCGCCACGCTTGGACGAAATGGCCAGTGGCACATCGTATTCAAATTCCTGCAGGACAAGGTTTGCGGGAACGACGTCCAACCCTGGTATATTGGTCGACTGGATCACTTCAGAAATTGGTTTGCGCTCATCGTCAAATCTAAGCGCTTCATAAAGAGACGCGGTATCATCAAGTTCAGGTTGAATGCCGAACAAAGACGTAAGTGACGCTTGAGGGTCGAGATCTACCGCCAGTACACGGTGGCCCGTCAGAGCGAGATACTGAGCAAGGTGCGCCGCCGTGGTAGTTTTGCCGCTGCCGCCTTTGAAATTGACGACGGAAACGACTTGCATCGGCTCACCTTCGCGTCTCTGAGGGACGTAATATCGCTTATCAGATTTCTTGTTGGCTTCGAGATAGTCACGGAGTTCCAACATTTGCTCGGCATTGTAATATCGACGGCCGCTTACCGTCTCAATTTCGGGACCTTTTCCTTCGGAATGAATTTGGCGGAGATGGCTCTGGGTAACACCCATGAACTCAGCGACTTCACTGAGTTGGAATTTGCGTAGCCCCTTGCGCGCGTCCGGCGGGTATTGTTGACTGCGCAACATATGTAACGCACTGGAAATCTTCGCGCCTTGCTGGGCGATCTCAACGTCAAATCTGTTGGGCAGCTGGCTCAT
>NZ_JBYOLC010000013.1:0-174095 GCF_057798995.1 Shinella sp. 20P9.1.1 | reverse complement strand
CTCCTGATTATTTGGGCAGCAGAAGGATCGACAAACATATTGTCTTTATTATCTTCGGCATCGCAAACGAGAACAGAGTTGAAACCCCAAACCTTCAAGGTAGAGCCATCACTAAGCTTGAAAGTTTGCAGAACGTAAGGTTTTGTGCCGGTTTCCTTGTTGAGAAACCCGATCTGACACTCAAAATTCGATGCGAACCGGTTGTAATTTTCAATCGGCTTAAACAGCATCTGCGATGATGCCTCATCGTCGAGATATCTAGTTATTGCTGCGTTCGCTTGTGAGATGGGAACCTCACGAAGTCGACCACGCGCATCGACATGCATTGGTGCTTGTGTGGCCTTTCTATCGACGTCATGATTTCCAGGAATAACCACGACGTCTTCGATAGTGCAGCCACAGGTAGGACAAAGCTCCTCCTTGAGCCATGTCAGTGCGAAATCGAACTCATCTTTTCGCCCGTGGTAAGCAATGTCGCCGGATATGAGTATAGCCTCTATCGGCCTTCCAAGTTCGGCGCGCATAGTCTTGATATCATCAATCATATCCCCGCGAAGGCCAAGGTTTGGGTCGTATGGCTTTTCGAGGTCACCACTGGAGAAATGGATGTCAGAGATATGTAGGAAAAGCATGAGAGCAGACTCGTGGATCGATGTGAAATTATGCAATTTTGGCGATACCGGCGCAACATTCTCGCGCATAAAAGATTTCGCTTCCCGCCAGTGGTCAGATATCGATCACTAATTCTGGTCTAAAATCGGTATTTTCTCTGCGGTACCCCTTGGGATTACATATGATTCTCGTCTCTCCAATCATATAGTCGAAATACTGATGAACATGGCCATGTATCCAGAAATCAGGCTCTCCTCGTTCAAAGACGTCTGTCAGATCAGACATCAATGCCGGATTTGTTGCACTTCCGATGTAGCGGGGGTCCTGAGACAATGGTGAAGGGGCGTGGTGCGTAATGACGATGCGTCTGCCTGGAACGGCTTGACCAGTTCGTTGGTGATGAAGGACCGGCTTACTTCATGTCGACCGATCATTTCATCTGGCGATATCAAACCGGCCGCTCCATAGCTCGGTGATCCGTAAATGGCTCGGAAATCCACCATAAGCTTCTGACATGCATCAATAGCTGCGTTCTTTCGAAACGGTAGCTTGAGTTCTGGACCAGGACCGCCGAACGGCAACAGGAAATTCGGTCCACAAGGTCGCGCCGATGACTTGGACACCTCCAATCTCGACAGTGCTGTTTTCCAAGATTGTGATATTCGTTCCATGTGTTCGCGTGCGCATGATTTCCAGCACAGCGTCTATGGTACCGTGATAGAAATTATGGTTCCCGAGTACAGCAACAACAGGCATTTGAGGCGCAATTGTTTGCTGTAGATTGCTCCAAGTGACGTCAATGTGGCCGGAAACGTCTCCGGCGCAGACAGATATCAGCGTCAGGTATCGTTATTTGCGCGCTTGCCGGGTCATGAACATGCATATCACTGACGATCCATGCGCGCATGGGCTTACCTCATACGTCTTCGGGTGTTTGTTAGAGATGCGCTACACAGCTGCCTTGCCTGACGGATGGCCCGCCAGCCTGCGTGCTACGGTGCCAAGGGCCGGTTGTTTAGGTCGCGGCCGCTGGCAAAAACGGCACGGGCGTTGGCAGAAGGCAGGGGACGGAGAAGAGCGTCCAAGTCACGCCCGGAAACATTGCGCTTCCGTCTCAAGGCTTCGGCCAACGAGATGACGACATCCTTATGTTTTGCAAGGGTTTTACGTGCTTCTTCCAATGTGGACTGTAAAATGTCATCGATCTCCTTCTGAATGAACGGGTATTTTTGAAACAGCGCTGCATCTTTGGTGTCGAGGAAACGGACCGGTAAGACGTGCAATGTGTTGCCCATTCCGAACATGCCAACCATCCGGACGGCCAATTCGGTTGCTTCGAAAAGGTCGCCTTTCTCCAGGCCGCCGGAAGCTGTTGATCGGTCTCCGACGAAGACTTCCTCGGCCGCGAGACCAGCAAGTTTCATGGCGATTTCGGCACGATAAGCATTCTCGGTGTGCAATGTGACCTGCGGGGCGAAGATTACTGTTCGACCGTGAATATCATCGTCTTGGTCGGCACGATGATCATCCGTGTAGATTTCGACCGAGGTGACAATGCCGATGTCGAAAACCTTCGCGAGCACAGCATGGCCTGCTTCGTGAAGACATATTCGCCATAATTCATCCGGGTTTAACGGAGTGAAGACCGGCACCAATTCGACAATGTCTGCGATCTTAGGGGATCGGCTTTCGTCTCGTGCACGCTGCCGGACTTGGCGAGCTATATACTCAAGATCGGCACCGCTTTTGCCGTTCAAATTCCTCGCGACCTCTTTCAGGGCCCCATTGGCGGAGAACTCAGGCAGATAGTGCGTGAGGATTGCCTCTCGGCCTGCAGTATCGGGTTTCGACAACTCGATGTGTTTTTCCAAACGCCCAGGACGAAGGAATGCCGGGTCAATTCGTTCAGGAAGATTGCTCGCCGCGACGATGATCACACCTTCACGGCCGGTAGCGCCGTCCACGGCTTCAAGCATCGCGTTGATGACTTCCAACATGTACTGCGCATTGTCACCGGAAAGCTTCGCCCGATGTCCGAAAGAATCGAACTCGTCCACCAACAAAATCGAGGGAGCAGACGCCTTTGCTTCCGCAAAAGTCGCGTACATCGCTTTGAGCAGATCGCCCATGTGCCCTGAACTCTGCCATTGACCGAGTGAGGACGCGATAAAGTGGGCATCGCACTCGACGGCTAACGATTTCGCAAATGTCGTCTTGCCGGTTCCAGGAGGTCCATAGAGCAGAATTCCTTTGTCGACCTGATTCCAGGGGAGAACTCCTTCCCTCCAAAGCGCAAGATCGCGCTTCAGGCGTTCTGCCCACTCGCCCGCCGCACCAAATGACGACAAAGGAAGGATTTGTTTGTTGTTAGCCGCTTGCGACGCGAGTTTCCTAAGCCGCCCGATAGCCCGTTCTGCTAACCTACCGCGACGGAATGTACTGTCGATCAGGCCGACGTCCTGATGCTGAAGGAATTCCCTGTCATCGTCAGAAAGCTCTCCATTTCCCAGAAACCTACAAAGACTAGCAACACTTCGGCCATCGAAAACCTCCAGATCGACTGTCCAGTCGGCCGCCGTCTCGAATTCGGGATGCAGCTCGGCTCCTTTCGGGACGAAGACGATGGTTCTTGGTGCTGCGAGGTACTTTTGTGGCTGGAATTCCCATTTGCCCTTCCGGTTCCTGGGGCTGTTACAGCATACGCTGAAATCCAACGTGTCCCTATTTTTGCTTGTCCCAAAGCAGAAGTCCGCCAGAGGTTCAAAATCCTCCAAAGGCCAATGCGTCGGTACTCGCACAACTAGGACGCCGCCGCTTTTCCAGAGAAACTCATGTTTACGCTTTAGGACGCGTACCAGAGCACAATATGCGAGGAATTCATGGGGGCTCTTCTCAAGCAATTCCCTGCCTCGTCTGCGATACAGCCGTTGAGGCGTTTTCCTAAGTACACGATTGAGTTCTCGCGTGGCGTCTGCGACTGACCGCAGTGCATCGATAAACTCGTCGACCTGATAACCCTGCCTTTCGCTCATTTCAGCACCGATGGGCTGTGCCAAAGACGTCACGTTCGAAGGACATCATTGAAGCACCCCCATGCTCCGCAGGATATCTGGATCAAGTCGGTACCAGCGATTGAAAGTGCGAGCGAGACCGACCTCCGGATCGTAGAAAAACAGCTCGGTCGTCGCTCCTACTTTTCCGTCCTGGATTGTTGGGTGGCCTTTCATCTTACCAAGAAGAATTGGAACAACTCGCTTACCTAGCACCCATTGGGAGATGGTCACCTCAGGAGACACAACTGAAGGACCGTGCAAAGCGTACTGCTCCAAGGATGAGGCCAATGCACGTATGCGCGCAACAAGGTCGGGAAGTTCGGTGGCGGAAGCGACATCTTCGAGTGGATTTGGCGTCATGAAGGCACCCTTACTGGGTTCGAGTCGAACAAAGGAATCGCAATTTGCGGCTTCACCAGACAATACGGGCCGGTTTGATTCGCCCCGCGCGAAAACCAAAAGACATGATTCGTGATCGAAAATCAAAATATAAAATCGAAAATCGAAAAATAAGATCGAAAAACAGGATATGTTGACATCCTCTCGTTCGCCTCGTTTTTGGCGGTATGGATGCATCCTTCGATCTTTTACGCGCTGCGCGTTTTCTGCTCGGCTTCACGCAAGAGAAAGTCGAGAGCGCATGCGATTTGAAAAGCCAGTTTTTGTATAATCTAGAGGCTGGTAAGCACGTTCTTCATCCGCGCGGTGCTCTGATCGTCCAAGCGTATTACGAACGAGAGGGTGTAGAATTCTTTGAACTAACTGAAAACCACGGTGAGGGGCTAAGGTGGCGAAGCCCCGGAAGGCCTGACCCTTTCAGGGGTCGGCTATTCCGTTGCGCTCGTGGGCTCGCGGATTTGTCTCAGGACAAGCTCGCAATTCGGTCGGGTGTTAGCCGAACTTTTATAGCTAAACTTGAGCAGGACGTTTTAATGGGCCTGAACAAGGCCACTGCCGAGAAACTGGAAAACACTCTTCGTGAACTCAATATCGAGATCACGAAGGAAGGGCGGGAGTTTGGCGCTGGTGTTCGCTGGATTGAGCACCGTAAAGATGACCCCGCCCGAAAACGGGCCTAGTCCGGTAAGTTTACCCATCAGCTAAAGATTTGATATCCCAGCATATTGCTGAGGTCGGTAAACCTCCGCGCTATTAAAAGTGCTCTATCCTGCTGAGCTACGGGACCACTGTGTGAACCCATACAAAAGCTCGGGCTTGAAGCCAAGCGATTTTCGGGCCGGCGAGGGGCGGGTTCCATCGGGAACAGCGCGAAAGGCCGGGACATGAGACATTCGGGTCATCGGATGGAGATGGCTCCATCCACCAAACCACCAAGGAGAATGTCCATGCGCAAGATCATGCTTTCCGCTGTCGTCGCCACTGTCGCAGCGCTTTCCTTCGCCGCCCCCTCGCAGGCCGGCGGCCTTTCCATCGGCTTCGATTTCGGCGGCGGTCATGGCTGGGGTCACGGCCATCATGGCAATGGCTGGGGCCACTCCCAGGTCACCTTCTACGATGACGATTATGGCTACGACTGCTTCTGGAAGAAGGTGAAGCACTACGACAAGTGGGGCAACCTGATCATCAAGAAGGTCCGCGTCTGCGAATAAGATCGCAGCACCTTGCCGATCCTCCCCTGACTTGCCCGGCTGTTTGTCCCTGCAGCCGGGCTCTTTTTCGTCAGGCGGCCAGCCGGCTTTCGGCGAGCTTGACCCAGTAGGTCACGCCATGGGGGATGGCGTCATCGTTGAAATCATAGGCCGGGTGATGCAGGCCGGCCGTATCGCCGTTGCCGAGGAAGATGAAGGCGCCGGGGCGCGAAAGCAGCATGTAGGAAAAATCCTCGCCGCCCATCATCGGATTGAGCGACGGATCGACCGCGGCGATGCCGGCGATATCCTGCGCGACGGACACAGCGTGGCCGGTCTCGTCCGCATGGTTCACGGTGACCGGATAGTTGCGGTGGTAGCTGACGGTGATCTCCGCACCGTGCGCGGCGGCCAGGCCGCCGCAGATCTGGCGGATGCGGGCCTCGGCCTCCTCGCGCATGTCGGGGTTCAGCGTGCGCACCGTGCCGGCAAGCTGTGCCGTCTCCGGTATGACATTGTGCGCGAAGCCGGCATTGAATTTGGTGACGGAGACGACCAGCGAGGCGATGGGGTCGGCGACGCGCGAGACGATGGTCTGGAGTGCTGTGACGACGTAGGAACCGATGACGATCGGGTCCACCGTCTTGTGCGGCAGGGCCGCGTGACCGCCGCGACCCTTGACGGTGATGGTGAACTCGTCCGTCGCCGCCATGATCGGGCCTGGGCGCGTGCCGAACGAGCCGACCGGCATGCCGGGCAGATTGTGCATGCCGTAGACCTCGGCAATGCCGAAGCGCTCCATCATGCCGTCCTTGACCATTTCGTTGCCGCCGCCACCGCCTTCTTCGGCGGGCTGGAAGATGACCGCGACGGCGCCTGCGAAATTGCGCGTCTCGGCGAGATATTTTGCGGCACCGAGCAGCATGGCGGTGTGGCCGTCATGGCCGCAGGCGTGCATCTTGCCCTTGACGGTCGAGGACCAAGGCTTGCCGCTCGTCTCGTCGATCGGCAGCGCGTCCATGTCAGCGCGCAGGCCGATGGTGCGCCCCTCGCTTTTGCCGCGGATGATGCCGACGACACCGGTGCGGCCGATGCCGGTCACGATTTCATCGACGCCGAATTCCTTCAGCTTGTCCGCCACGAAGGCCGCCGTCTTTTCCACCGCGAAGAGCAATTCCGGCTCCCGGTGGATCTGGCGGCGCCATTCGGCGATTTCGTCCTGCATTTCGGCGGCGCGGTTGAGAACGGGCATGCGGGTTTCCTGTCATGTTCGGCCGGAAATTTGGCCATCTCGCTCCGATGGCTTTGCCATCACGGTGCCATATAGGTTAAATAGGGCGACGGTTCGAGACAACTCCCGATTTCGAGGACAGACCTTTGCAGACGAACGGACGACCGGTGCGCCGGGCTGCTGCGCTTGTGAGCGCCGCCCTGCTGTTTACAGCCTCTCTGGCCAATGTTGCCGATGCCAATCCGCGCATGCTGGTGGATGTCAACACGCTGCAGGTCATCGAGCACGAGGATGCGTTCCAGCGCTGGTATCCCGCCTCGCTCACCAAGCTGATGACGGCCTACACGGTCTTTCGCGCCATCAAGGCCGGCGAGATGTCGTTGGAAAGCCCCGTCATCATGACGAAGAACGCCGCCGCCGAGCCGCCGAGCAAGATGTATTTCAAGCCCGGCCAGAAGATGACGCTCGATAGCGCGCTGAAGATCATCCTCGTCAAATCGGCCAATGACGTGGCCGTCGCCATCGCCGAATCGATCGGCGGGTCCGAACAGGGTTTTGTCGATCGCATGAACGCCGAGGCCTCGCGCATCGGCATGAGTTCGTCGCACTTCATCAACCCGCACGGCCTGCCCGGCAAGGGCCAATATACGACGGCGCGCGACCTTGCCGTGCTCGCCGTGACGCTGAAGCGCGAATTTCCGCAATATTCGTCCTATTTCGCGCTGGAAGGTTTTACGACCGGCAAGAAGCAGTACCCCAACTACAACATGCTGATCGGCCGTTTCGACGGCGCCGACGGCATGAAGACCGGCTTCATCTGCGCCTCCGGTTTCAACCAGGTCTCCTCGGCCACCCGCAACGGCCGTTCGGTCGTCTCCGTCGTGCTCGGCTCAGAAAGCCTTGGCGCACGCGCCGATATTTCGGCCGGCATGCTGGAAAAGGGCCTGACCATGCGGGCCGCCAAGGTGCCGACGCTCGGCCAGCTCCGTCCCTATGGGGAAACGCGAAACGAGGTTGCCGATATCTCGCAGGAGATCTGCTCGAAGCATGCCGCCAAGGTGCGCAGCGAAGGGCGCGACGAAGCGGGCCGCCAGAAACTCCTGTCACCCTATATCCACGAGGTGAACCGGCCGCTGAAACTGGTCTTCGCCGGCCTGATGAGCAGCGACACGGCCACGCCCGCCGGCAATGACGAAGTCGCCTCCAGGGATATGGGCGATGCCGTCAACATCCCGATTCCGATTCCGCGACCGGCCTTCTGATGGGACAAGACATGAGCCTTATCGAGCGGCGCGTGCCGGTTTCCGTGCTGACCGGCTTTCTGGGCGCAGGCAAGACGACCCTGCTCAACCGCCTGCTGAAGGACCCGACGCTGACCGATACGGCCGTCATCATCAACGAGTTCGGTGAAGTCGGTATCGACCACCTGCTTGTCGAACAATCCGGCGACGGCATCATCGAGCTTTCGGACGGCTGCCTGTGCTGCACGATCCGCGGCGAACTGGTCGATACGCTCGCCGACCTGATGGACCGCATGCAGAGCGGCAAGATTCAGCCGCTGAAGCGCGTGGTGATCGAGACCACCGGCCTTGCCGATCCCGCCCCCGTGCTGCAGGCCGTCATGGGCAACCCGGTACTCGCTCATTCCTTCAGCCTCGATGGCGTCATCACCGTCGTCGATGCGGCCAACGGCCTCTCGACGCTCGCCAACCATCCCGAAGCCGTCAAGCAGGTCGCCGTCGCCGATCGCGTGCTGATCAGCAAGACGACGCTTGCCGATGCGGCGACGCTGGAGGCGGTGAAACGCGAGATCGCCGCGCTCAATCCGCGCGCCCTCGTCTCCGATGTCGATACGCCCGGCCTCGTCGGCCCCGACCTGCTGGCCAACGGCCTCTACGATCCCGGCAGCAAGATTCCCGACGTCCGCCGCTGGCTGCATGACGAAGCGCATGGCCATGCCGGCCATCACCACCATCACGAGCATGACCACGGGCATGATCACCACCACCATGAGCACGGTCATCACCATGAGCGCGGCCACCAGCATGCCCATGACGTGACGCGCCACGACGCGACGATCCGCTCCTTCAGTATCGTGCACGACCGCGCCATCGACCCGATGGCGCTCGACCTGTTCGTCGATCTCTTGCGCTCCGCCCATGGCGACAAGCTGCTGCGCATGAAGGGCATCGTCCAACTCTCGACCAATCCGGATCGCCCGGTCGTGCTGCATGGCGTGCAGAGCGTCTTCCACCCGCCGGAGCGGCTGGCCGCCTGGCCGGACCCTGCCGATCGCCGCACGCGGCTCGTGCTGATCACCAAGGATCTGCCTGAAGCCTTCGTGCGCGACCTCTTCGACGCCTTCACCGGCACGCCGAAGATCGACCGGCCGGATCGGGCGGCCTTGGAAGACAACCCGCTCGCGGTTCCGGGTTTTCGGTTCTAGAGGGCGGCCGCCAGCGAGGTCCGCCGGGAGGAAAGGAAGTTTCGCATGGCAAAGCTCGTCTATGCCTTGAACCAGTCCCTGGACGGCTATGTCGATCACATGGCATTCGCGCCCGAACCCGCGCTCTTTCGCCATTTCATCGATGACGTGCGCGGCCTCGCCGGCAGCATCTACGGCCGCCGCATGTACGAGGTGATGCGCTACTGGGACGACGATCACGCCGAATGGGACGCGGAGAAACATGCCTATGCAGAGGCGTGGCGCAGCCAGCCGAAATGGGTCGTATCACGCTCACTGACATCAGTCGGACCGAATGCCACGCTCATCGCTGGCGATCTCCCAGCGGCAATCAACGGCCTTAAGACACAGCTGGACGGGGTGATTGAAGTGTCCGGCCCTGAACTGGCGCAAAGCCTGACCGACCTTGGCCTTGTCGATGAATACAGGATGTACCTGCACCCCTTCGTGATCGGAAGCGGGAAACGGTATTTCTCCGGCCCGCGACCGCCGCTGCGCCTTACGGCTAGCGACCGCATCGGCGAAAACGTTATCCGGCTGACCTACATTCCCGCATAATTGTGCGAAGCCTCCGAAGGCTCAGATCTTCTTGCGGATCAGGAAACGATGCCCGGCTTCGACGCGCTCGCTGGCTTCCAGCGCGTGGCCATCCTCATGGCAGAAATGCGGGATATCGATCACCGCAAGCGGGTCCGTCGTCTCGACCCAGAGGCTTGCACCGGCGGCCATTGTCGACAGGCGTTTGCGCGTCTTCATCACCGGCAGCGGACATTTCAGCCCGCGCAGGTCATAGACCTCGGCTTCGCCTGCCGCCGTCATTTCTGCCAGAACTTCCAGAACGGCTTCTTCGCGGCCTCTTCAACGACCTGCTGGCCCGCCTCGCCGCCCGCAACGGGAAGGGTGGCAACGGCCTCAGTGTTGGTCGCAACGGTTTTATTGGCGGCGATGGCCGTTTCGCCGGCCTTCACCGGCTGCTGGCCGTTCTGGAAGGCCGCCTGCCCGGCGTTCTCGGTTACCACAGGCCGGGCCTCTTCAACCCTGCGCGGCTGGCTTCCTCCGGTCAAAGTTTGCCAGAAGGACTTCTTTTCCTTCTTCTCGACGGCCGCCATGCCGGGATTTTGTTCCGGCACCGGCAGGGCGCCCTCGCCCTTGGCCAGCTTTTCCGCCTTTTCGGCGGCGACATCGGCGGCAAAATCGGCGGCGGCCTTGTTCTTGGCTTCCTCGGCTTCGCGCACGGCGCGCTCGGCGGCTTCGACCTTGCGCTGCTCGGCCTCTTCGGCCTTGCGCTTCTGCTCGGCGATCTCGCGCTCGGTCATCAGCTTGCCGGCATCGAGCGAATTGCCCGTTGGCGCATAGGCGAGTTCGCGGCCCTTGCGCTGGTCGGCGACGATCGCTTTGCGCTGCGCTTCCGACGGCTCGATCCACACCGTGCCGTTATATTTGCGCATCGCGGTGGCGTAGGACGCGGCATAGGTCTTGTTGTAGCTGGCGAGCGCGGATTCGAGCGCACCGGGGGTCGTCATGGCCGGGCAGGCGCCGCCGGCCGAGAACGGCTTGTCGGACTGCTGGTTGAAGACGTATTTCTTCTCGCAGACATTGACCTCCGGCGCCCGCTTGGTCACTTCGAAATGGTCGTAGCCGACCTTCAGCATCTTCCAGAATTCGATATTGGGATTGTCGCGATGCCGCGCCATGTTTTCCGCGGTCATGCGGAAGGGGAAGGCCTGCAGCTGGATCGTCGACTGGCCGCCGCCGAAGGCGTCGCGGGCGAAAGCGAAGATTTCCAGCATCTGCTCGTCCGTCATCGAATAACAGCCGGAGGACGAACAGGCGCCATGGATCATCAGGTTGGTGCCGCTCGCCTTCTGGGCACGGTCATAGCTGTTCGGAAAACCCGTGTTGATCGCGAGGAAGTAACTCGAATTCGGGTTCAAATTCGCCTTGGAGAGCGGATAGAACCCTTCCGGTGCCTGACGGTCGCCTTCCTTGGTCTTGGGTCCGAGCTTGCCCGACCAGGCACAGATCTTGTAATTGCGCAGCTGCTGGAACCGGTTCGAGCGATCGGCCTTCCAGACCTCCAGCCGGCCTTCTTCCTTGAAGATGCGCAGCATGATCGGCGAGGCGCGGTCCATATTCATGGCCGACATCTTCGACAGAACCGACGGCGAGAGCTGGTAATTGGTCTTGCTGGACACCCTCTTGAGATCGACATCGGCCTTGTCGAACGAGTCGAGTGTTTCATTCGTGCAGCCGGCGGCGGCAACGGCAAGAAGCGATACGGCGGCAAGAACAGTCAGGCGCATTAGAGAAGTCCGTCAACAATCGTCAGATCGCATGCCGTCGCGCCGGGCGGGCGGACGCGCAGTCGTAACCGGCTTATACTTCATAAATTCTTAACCGGAAATTCTTTCGCCAGGCTGCCGGAAACCCGCACCCGTCTCAAACACGGGGAATGTGGCCGAGATTTGGCAAGGGCGGCCCTCGGCCGCCCTTCGAAATATCGTCTCAGAGCTGGCGGCCGATGTTCAGGTAGCGCTGGCGGCGATCCTTGCGCAACTGGTCGCCCGGCTTGGCCGAGAGTTCCTTCAGCGCTGCCGCGATGACGTCGCCGGTGCGGCCGATCACGGCGGCGGGATCGCGATGTGCGCCGCCGACAGGCTCCTGAATGATGCCGTCGATGATGCCGAAGGCCTTCAGGTCCTCCGACGTGATCTTCATGTTGCTCGCGGCTTCCTTGGCGCGGGTGGAATCGCGCCAGAGGATGGATGCAGCACCTTCCGGCGAGATCACGCTGTAGATCGCGTGCTCCAGCATATAGACGCGGTCGCCGGTGGCGATGGCGATCGCGCCGCCCGAGCCGCCCTCGCCCAGCACGACCGAGACGATCGGCACGCGGATGTTGAGACACATTTCCGTGGAGCGTGCAATGGCCTCCGCCTGGCCGCGCTCTTCCGCGCCGATGCCCGGATAGGCGCCGGCCGTATCGATCAACGTGATGACCGGCAGGCCGAAGCGGTCGGCCATTTCCATGACGCGGATCGCCTTGCGGTAGCCTTCCGGACGGGCGCTGCCGAAATTGTGCTTGAGGCGCGACTTGGTGTCGTTGCCCTTTTCCTGGCCGATGATGGCGACGGCTTCGCCGCGGAAGCGGCCGAGGCCGGCCTGGATCGCCTCGTCCTCGGCGAACTTGCGGTCGCCGGCGAGCGGCGTGAACTCTTCGAAGAGCTGGCGCGCATAATCGAGGAAGTGCGGGCGCTGCGGGTGGCGCGCGACCTGCGTCTTCTGCCAGGGGCTCAGCTTGGAATAGATGTCGGCCATCGCCTCGCGGGCGCGCACTTCCAGCCGGCCGACCTCATCAGACGTGTCGATGCTCTCATCTTCTTCCTTGAGCTTCTTCAGCTCGTGGATCTTGCCTTCGAGATCCGAGATGGGCTTTTCGAAATCGAGGTAGTTGTGCATGAGATGCGTTTCCGATCGTTTGCTCAAACCGCGCCGGGCGGGTGTCGGCCAAAATGCGGCCAGCCGCCAGCGAAGGGTCCTAATCCGGTTTTTTTGCCTGTTTGGCAAGAGGGTGATGGGTCTGAACGAGCTGGTGGAGCCGTTCTTCCAGCACATGCGTATAGATTTGTGTCGTCGAAATGTCCGAATGCCCCAGCAGTTCCTGTACGGCGCGCAGGTCCGCGCCGTTCTGGAGCAGGTGGCTGGCAAAAGCATGGCGAAGGACATGCGGCGACAGCGTCGCGGCGCGAATTCCCGCCCGGCCCGCCAGCGCCTTGAGGTCGCGGGCGAAGACCTGCCGCGCCAGGAAGCCTTCCTTGCCTTCGGACGGGAACAGGAACGCACCCTTCGCCGGATCGTCGCCGATCTCGGCCGCCAGCACCTCGCCATAGGCCTCCATGGCGGACACCGCAGCGCGCGACAGCGGCACCAGCCGCTCCTTGTTGCCCTTGCCCTTCACGACGAGGAAGCGCCCGGTCTGCGCGAGAACGCTCGCCGGCAGCGAGACGAGCTCGCTGACGCGCATGCCGGTCGCATAGAGCAATTCGACCAGCAGGTGCATGCGCCGTTTCATCAGAAGATTGCCGCCCGGCTCGGCCGCCTCCGTCTCCGCCCGTGAAATGAGGCGGGTGACATCATCGACGCTCAAGGTCTTCGGCAGCGAACGCCCTTTCTTGGGCGCATCGAGAATGCCCGTGGGATCGTCGCCGCGCAGGCCCTCGCCGTAGAGGAACTTGAAGAACTGCCGGAGCGCCGAGAGACGCCGCGCCTGCGAGGAGGCGGCAAAACCCTGTTTGGCGAGATGGCCGAGATAGGCGCGCAGGTCATCCGGCATCGCCTCGGTGAGACGCACATTGCGCTCGTTGAGGAAGGATTTCGCATCCTCGAGGTCGCGTTCGTAAGATTGCAGCGTGTTCACCGCTGCCCCCCGCTCGGCGCTCATCATTTCGAGGAAGGATTCCACCTGAAGCCCGGACGGATCCCTCATGGCTGCGGGTTCACCCGTTCGGAGGGAATGCGGATCGTCACCTCGCGCTCCGTCGGCTCGACGAAGGTCACCAGCGCCATCATCACGCCATAGACCGACCCGACGATCACGGCGCAGAAGAACAGGAAACGGAACAGGGTGGGCATGGCATTCTCCGGGGCGGATGCCGTTTATATTGCCTCGCCGCCCGTCGAGCGCAAGGCCGGGCATCCGCTGACATCCGGGATGAAGGCTGCGGCAGACTTGACGCTTCCGGTGCTTTTGTCGATACGGAAAGGGACGAAACCCCGGAAACACCAATGACAGAGCCGACCGACCAGGCCCCTCCCGCACTTGCCCCCACGCTTGCAAGTGAGGCCCGTGCCGCGCTCGGCAAACGCAACCTCGTGCTGATCGGCCTGATGGGTGCGGGAAAATCGGCGATCGGCCGCATGACGGCGCAGGCGCTCGGCATTCCCTTCGTCGATTCCGACCATGAGATCGAGCGCGTCTCGCGCATGTCGATCACCGACCTGTTCGCGGCTTACGGCGAGGCCGAGTTCCGCGCGCTGGAGACCCGCGTCATCAAGCGCCTCTTGCGTTCCGGCCCGCGCGTCGTGTCGACCGGCGGCGGCGCCTACATCAATGACAACACCCGCAAGCACATCAAGCGCGGCGGGCTCACCGTCTGGCTGAAGGCCGATCTTGACGTGCTCTGGGAACGCGTCAACAAGCGCGACACCCGCCCCCTGCTCAAGACGGAAAACCCGCGCCAGACACTCGAAAACCTCATGAACGCCCGCTATCCGGTCTATGCGGAAGCCGATCTCACCGTGATGTCGCGCGACGTGAAGAAGGAAACCATGGTGGAGGAGGTGCTGACCGCCATCACCGCCACCCGCAAACCCTGACGAGATGACCATGACCGCTTCTGCCACCGCGCGCCGCACCGTGCGGGTCGAGCTTGCCGACCGCTCCTACGACATCCTGATCGGCCCCGGCCTGATCGCCGCCGCCGGCCGCGAGATCGCCAGCCGCCTCAAGGGCCGCAAGATCGCCGTCGTCACCGATGAGAACGTGGCGCCGATCTATCTCGACAATTTCCTGGCCGCGTTGAAGGTGGAGGGCATTGATGCCGTCTCGCTCGTGCTGCCGGCCGGCGAGAAGACCAAGAGCTTCGAGCATCTCATCAGCGTCTGCGACAGCGTGCTCGCCGCCCGCATCGAGCGCAATGACGCCGTCGTGGCGCTCGGCGGCGGCGTCATCGGCGACCTCACCGGCTTTGCCGCCGGCATCGCACGCCGCGGCTCGCGGTTCATCCAGGTGCCGACCTCGCTTCTGGCGCAGGTCGATTCCTCCGTCGGCGGCAAGACGGGCATCAACTCGCCGCACGGCAAGAACCTCATCGGCGTCTTCCATCAGCCCGACCTGGTTCTGGCCGATACCGACGTACTCGACACGCTCTCGCCGCGCGAATTCCGCGCCGGCTATGCCGAAGTCGCCAAATACGGGCTGATCGACAAGCCGGACTTCTTCGCCTGGCTCGAACAGAACTGGCAGGCGGTCTTTGCCGGCGGTGAGGCGCGCATCGATGCCATCGCCACGAGCTGCCAGGCGAAGGCCGACGTGGTCGCCGCCGACGAGCGGGAAAACGGCCAGCGCGCTTTGCTCAATCTCGGGCACACCTTCGGCCACGCGCTGGAAGCCGCCACACAGTATGACAGCGCCCGCCTCGTGCATGGCGAGGGCGTGTCGATCGGCATGGTGCTCGCCCACCAGTTCTCCGCCCGCATGAACCTTTGCAGCCCAGATGACGGCAAGCGCGTCGAAAAACATCTGCGCGAGGTCGGCCTGCCGACCACGATGGACGAGATTCCCGGTGGTCTGCCGCCGGCGGAAAAACTGATGGACGCCATCGCGCAGGACAAGAAGGTGAAGGGCGGAAAACTCACCTTCATCCTGACGCACGGTGTCGGCCAGTCCTTCGTTGCCGATGATGTGCCGCAATCCGAAGTCGTCGCTTTCCTGAAGGAAAAGCTGCCGAAATGACCGTCGAAGCGCCCGCAGCACTCGCTCCCTTCCCGTGGCTGCTGATATCAGTCGTTCTCGTCCTGATCCCGCTTGCCATCCTGCTTTTCCGGGTCCGGGTCCGGGTGCCGCTTGCCACGCTGTGGCGCACGCATCAGGAAGCGCGCGAGGCGGAGGGGGAGCGCCGGCAGGCCGAAAGTGCCGCAGCAAAGCCGGACCGTGAAAAACTGCTCGGCATGCTCGATCTCGACGCGCTCGAAGTCTCCGACATCATGATCCACCGCACGACCATGCGCGGTCTCGATGCCGACGATCCGCCGGAGGAGATCGTCAAGGCCGTACTGGAAAGCCCCTATACGCGCATGCCGCTCTGGGCAGGCTCGGTCGACAATATCGTCGGTGTCGTGCACGCCAAGGATCTTTTGCGCGCACTTGCGGAACCGGGCGTCGAGCCGAAGAACCTCGATATCACCAAGGTCGCGCAAAAACCCTGGTTCGTGCCGGATACGACGACGCTGAAGGAACAGCTCGCCGCCTTCCTGCGCCGGCAGGAGCATTTCGCAACCGTGGTGGACGAATATGGCGAGGTGCAGGGCGTCGTGACGCTTCAGGATATTTTGAAGGAAATCGTCGGCGACACCTCGGACGAGACGGCCATCGACCTGCAGGGCGTGCGCCGCGAGGCGGACGGGTCGCTCGTCGTCGATGGCAGCGTGGCGATCCGCGATCTCAACCGCGCCTTCGGCTGGGCCCTGCCGGACGAGGAGGCGACGACCATTGCCGGCCTCGTCATCCACGAATCGAAATCGATCCCCGAGGAGCGCCAGGCCTTCACCTTCCACGGCAAGCGCTTCATCGTCATGAAGCGCGTGAAGAACCGCATCACCAAGCTGCGCATCCGCCCGGTCGAACCCGAGCCGCCGAAACCCTGATCACCAGCGTATCGGCTCGCCGGGTGCTGCGACTTCGACGGCAAGGGCATGCAGCCCGGCATCGAATTCCGCCTTCACCAGATCGTTGATCGCCCGATGCCGCGCCACCCGGCCCATGCCGACGAAGGCGGAGGCGACGATGCGCACGCGCATATGCGTCTCGCCCTCGCCGTCGAACTCCGGCTTGTGGCCGGCATGCAGGTGGCTCTCGTTGATGACCTCGAGCCTATCAGGCGAAAAGGCCGCTTCGAGCTTCCCGGTAATGCTGGATTTCATGGACATGAGCGAACTTTCGGCGGCCGGAAAATCACGCGCCGCAACGCAACAAAATAGTTTCACAAAGCCAGCAACAATCCGCTTTGTCAATTCTTGTGGCGGTCTCTTCGCACCCCCATAATGTGCGCCATGAAACTCGATTCCAAATACTTCGACCGCATCCGCACGAAGCGGCGCGTGGAGCGTCCCGAACGCTCCGCGCCGACCTGTCAGTGGGATGGCTGCGAGGAAAGCGCCAAACACCGCGCCCCCGTCGGCCGCAATGCCGACGGCCAGTATTTCATGTTCTGCTTCGAGCACGTCAAGGAATACAACAAGGGCTACAACTACTTCTCTGGCCTCTCCGACGGCGAGATCGCGCGTTATCAGAAGGAGGCCATCACCGGCCACCGCCCGACCTGGACGATCGGCGTCAACAAGGCTGCCAAAAACGGACCGGCGCAGGGTTCGGCGCGCTCCGGCACGGCCGGGGCAAATCAGCGCATCCGCGATCCCTTCGGCCTTTTCAACGAGGGCAAGGGCCGCCGCCCGCAGATGGAACCGCGGGCGCGAAAGCTGAAGACGCTGGAGGCCAAGGCCTTCGACACGCTCGGCCTTTCGGCCAATGCGACAGGCGACGACATCAAGACCGCTTACAAAACACTTGTCAAAAAGCATCACCCGGATGCAAATGGCGGAGATAGAGGCTCGGAGGAGCGTTTTCGCGCGGTCATCCAAGCATATCAATTGTTAAAGCAGGCCGGCTTCTGCTAGAGCATTCGGCGGCCGGGCGGAATCGCCCGGTATCGTCCTTCTGCGGTCAAGCAAAAGGCATGGTCGGCGAGCACTAAGGTATTGGGGTGGAGGAGAACCCGCCGCCCGCGGAGACGTGATGAGCAAGATGGATCTCGATATTTCCAACCTCCCCGATACGACTGTATCTGTCCGGGAGGTTTTCGGCATTGATACGGACCTGCGTGTCCCGGCCTATTCCAAGGCGGACGCCTATGTGCCGGACCTCGACCCGGACTACCTGTTCGACCGGGAAACGACGCTGGCCATTCTCGCCGGCTTTGCCCATAACCGCCGCGTCATGGTGTCCGGTTACCACGGCACGGGCAAGTCGACCCATATCGAGCAGGTCGCCGCCCGCCTCAACTGGCCCTGCGTGCGCGTCAACCTCGACAGCCATGTCAGCCGTATCGACCTCGTCGGCAAGGACGCCATCGTCGTCAAGGACGGCCTGCAGGTCACCGAGTTCAAGGACGGCATCCTGCCCTGGGCCTACCAGCACAATGTCGCGCTCGTCTTCGACGAATACGATGCTGGCCGCCCGGACGTGATGTTCGTCATCCAGCGCGTGCTGGAATCCGCCGGCCGCCTGACGCTGCTCGACCAGAGCCGCGTCATCCGCCCGCACCCCGCCTTCCGCCTGTTCGCGACCGCCAACACGGTCGGCCTTGGCGATACGACGGGCCTCTACCACGGCACGCAGCAGATCAACCAGGCACAGATGGACCGCTGGTCGATCGTCACCACGCTGAACTACCTGCCGCACGACCATGAAGTCAGCATCGTCGCCGCCAAGGTCAAGCGCCTTTCCGCCGGCAAGGAAGGCCGCGACACGATCTCGCGCATGGTGCGCGTCGCCGATCTCACCCGCGCCGCCTTCATCAACGGCGACCTGTCGACGGTCATGAGCCCGCGTACGGTCATCACCTGGGCCGAGAACGCCGAGATCTTCGGCGACATCGCCTTCGCCTTCCGCGTCACCTTCCTCAACAAGTGCGACGAACTGGAACGCACGCTGGTCGCCGAACTCTACCAGCGCGCCTTCGGCATCGAGCTGAAGGAAAGTGCCGCCAACATCGTCCTGGAGGCGACGGCCTGAGGCCCGGTAAAGCGCATGGCAGCTCGCGGTGACAATTCGAAGCCGAGACCGGGCGGCGTGGTCGACATGGAGCCGTTCCGCCGTGCGGTGAGCGGTTGCGTTCGCGCCGTGGCCGGCGACGGCGAGGTGGAGGTTTCCTTCGCCAACGAACGGCCCGGCATGACCGGCGAGCGCATCCGCCTGCCGGAACTCTCCAAGCGGCCCTCGCCGACCGAAGTCGCGATCACCCGCGGCCTCGGCGATTCGATGGCGCTGCGCAAGGCCTGCCACGACGCCCGCATCCACGCGACCATGTCCCCGCAGGGCGCCGATGCCCGCGCGATCTTCGACGCCGTCGAGCAGGCGCGCGTCGAAGCGATCGGCTCGAACCGCATGCAGGGCATGGCGCAGAACCTCAACGTCATGCTGACGGAGAAATACGCCAAGGCCAATTTCGGCGCGATCACCCGCCAGGCCGATGCACCGCTCGAAGAGGCGGTCGCGCTCATCGTGCGCGAGAAGCTGACCGGCCAGGCCCCGCCCGCCTCCGCCGGCCAGGTGCTCGATCTCTGGCGCGATTTCATCTCCGACAAGGCCGGCAAGGACATGGAAGGCCTCGCGGCCGCCATCAACGACCAGCAGGCCTTCTCGCGCGTCGTGCGCAACATGCTCGCCTCGATGAACGTCGCCGAGCAGTATGGTGAGGATGAAAACGAGCCGGACGACTCGGAAACGCCCGAGGACGAGAACCAGCCGCGCAGCGACGAGCAGGAAGACAACAACAGCCAGGAAGATGCCGGCGACGACTCAGCACCCGCCGACGAGAACGAGACGTCCGACGAGCAGATGGACGAAGGCGAGATGGATGGCGCGGAGATTTCCGACGACGACCTCGTCGACGACGATGGCGACGAGACGGAAAAGCCCGGCGAGGTCCGCCGCCCGAACCAGCCCTTTTCCGATTTCAACGAGAAGGTCGATTACGGCGTCTTCACCCAGGAATTCGACGAGACGATCACGGCTGAAGAACTCTGCGACGAGGCAGAACTCGACCGCCTGCGCGCCTTCCTCGACAAGCAGCTCGCCCATCTGCAAGGGGCGGTCGGCCGCCTCGCCAACCGCCTGCAGCGCCGCCTGATGGCGCAGCAGAACCGCGCCTGGGAATTCGACCTCGAAGAGGGTTATCTCGACAGCGCCCGCCTGCAGCGCATCGTCATCGATCCGATGCAGCCGCTCTCCTTCAAGCGTGAGAAGGACACGACCTTCCGCGATACGGTCGTGACGCTGCTCATCGACAATTCCGGCTCCATGCGCGGCCGGCCGATCACCGTTGCCGCCACCTGCGCCGATATTCTCGCGCGCACGCTGGAGCGCTGCGGCGTGAAGGTCGAAATTCTCGGCTTCACCACCAAGGCGTGGAAGGGCGGCCAGTCGCGCGAGAAGTGGCTGGGCAGCGGCAAGCCGCAGTCCCCCGGCCGTCTCAACGACCTGCGCCACATCATCTACAAGAGCGCCGATGCACCGTGGCGCCGGGCGCGCCGCAACCTCGGCCTGATGATGCGCGAGGGCCTGCTCAAGGAAAACATCGACGGCGAGGCGCTGATCTGGGCGCATGACCGCCTGCTCGCCCGCCCCGAGCAGCGTCGTATCCTGATGATGATCTCGGACGGTGCGCCGGTCGATGATTCGACGCTCTCGGTGAACCCCGGCAACTATCTGGAACGACACCTGCGCGCCGTCATCGAGCAGATCGAGACGCGCTCGCCGGTCGAGCTTCTGGCCATCGGCATCGGCCATGACGTGACGCGCTACTATCGCCGCGCCGTCACCATCGTCGATGCGGACGAACTGGCCGGCGCAATGACCGAACAGCTCGCCTCGCTCTTTGCCGACGAATCGACCGCCCGCCGCCCCGCCGGCCGCCGCCGTGCCGGCTGAAGGGGCGCAAAAGCGCCGCAACGGAAGCCTCCTGTGGGGCCTCTCCATCCTCGCTGTCAGCGCAGCCCTCTCGCTGCCGTTCATTTCCCTTGCCGCGGCCGAGACCATCGACCTGCCCGTCTCTAGCCGCGCCTTCTCCGAATTCGCCATCGGCTCGGACAAGCGCCTCTTCGGCAAGCTCGAATTCCTCGGCGGCCTCAGCTACTCCTCCACCAACCCGCTGCTTGGCGCCGTCTCGGCCATCCGCTTTCGCGAGGATCACCAGACTTTCGTCGCCGTGCTCGATACCGGTCACTGGCTGACCGGCCGCGTCGAGCGCGATGCCGGGGGAAAGCTGAGCGGGCTTGCGGACCTGAAGGTCCGCTCGATGTTCAACAGCGCCGGGCAGGACGAGAACGTCAAATACCAGATGGACGCGGAGGGACTTGCCATCGGCAAGGGCGAAGTCTTCGCCAGCTATGAGGTGTTCCACCGCATCGACGCCTATCCCGATCCGGGCTTCATGGAGGTAGCCCCCTCGCGCAGCCTGCCGCTCCCATTCCCCCGCAATGAGATGCGCAGCAATCGCGGCATGGAGGCGCTGGCGATGTCGCCCGAGGCCGGGCCGCTCGGCGCAACGCTGGTGACCGTCACGGAGCGCAGCCTCGATGCCGACGGCAATGTTCTCGCCGCCGTACTCGATGGCCCGCTCAAGGGCACCTTTGCGGTGAAGCGCAACGATCCCTGGGACATCACCGACGGCGCCTTCCTGCCCAACGGCGATCTCCTGCTGCTGGAGCGCCGCTTCCGCCTGTCTGATGGTGTGGGCATGCGCATCCGCCGCATCGACGGCACCAAAATCCGTCCCGGCGCGGTGGTCGATGGCGAGGTGTTGATCGATGCTGATCTCAGCCACCAGATCGACAATATGGAAGGCCTAGACGTTGTGACGATGGCGCAGGACGACATCCGCCTCGTCGTCGTCTCCGACGACAACCACTCGATCCTCCAGCGCAACCTGATGCTGGAATTCCGCCTGCCGCAGGCAAAATAAAAGCCGCCGGCACGAGGCGGGCGGCTCCCATTCTCAAGACTTCGATTAGGCCTCAGGCCGGCTTTTCGATGCCCGGCATCGGCTTCAGCTTGCTCATCAGCGCGCCATAGGGCAGCAGCATCACGATACCGACGAGCACCTTCACGCTGAAATCACCGAGCGCCCAGGAAATCCAGCGCGGGGCTTCCGCGGCGAGAACACCGAGGATCGGCGCCCATTCGATCGCGAAGGCATCGTTCGGGCCGAAGGCCGAAAAGACCGGTGCGAAGGCGAAGGAGAAGAAGATCACGGTATCCAGCACCGAGCCGAACAGCGAGGCGAAGAGCGGCGCACGCCACCAGGTCTGCCGGCGCAGCTGGTTGAACACCGAGATATCCAGGAGCTGGCCGAACAGGAAGGCCGAGCCGGAGGCAATGGCGATACGCGGCGAGGCGACGGCAAAGGAGAAGACCACGGCGACCAGGAAACCGGCGGCAACGACGCGGCGTGCGACACGCGGGCCGAACTGGCGGTTGGTGAGGTCGGTGATGAGGAAGGCGACCGGATAGGTGAAGGCACCATAGGTCAGGAGGTCGCCGAGATTGATACCCAGCAACTCGCCCGAAAGCGGATACTGCACGAGCACGTTGGAGGCGACGACGACGGTCGTCATCAGGAGGACGTAAAGAAGGGTAATGCGGTTCGCTAGCATTTTTTTATCCTGGGTGATGCCACCAGTTGGAGTGCTCTAGACAATTCCGAAGCGATGCCTCGCCTGAAATTGCATGATATCAGCGCAAAGCATTGAGGCCTGCCCGGAACCCGGTCAAGCCTCAATGAAAACGATCTGGCTAAGGCCTGAAATCAGGCGGCAGCAGCAGCGGTCTTCTTGGCGATCTGGCGGCGCAGCAGACGAGCGCGCATCGACAGTTCGTTTTCTTCAGCCTTCAGGAGGAAGGCATCGAGGCCACCGCGGTGCTCGACGGAACGCAGAGCAGCAGCGGAAACGCGAAGACGGAAACGCTGGCCGAGGGCGTCGGAAATCAGCGTGACACTGCACAGGTTCGGCAGGAACCGGCGCTTCGTCTTGTTGTTTGCGTGGCTCACATTGTTGCCCGACTGGACGCCCTTGCCGGTCAATTCGCAACTACGGGACATGGTACACCTATTTTTTCTTGGTTCTGGACAATACGTCTCCGGCACCGAAACCGGCCGCAGTCCATCTGGCCTTTTTGAGAAGTCGCGGTTCTATAGTCACACTCGCCAGCGGCGTCAAGCCAAACCTGCCGTTCAGCCTGAATTCAGTTGCCAAAAGCCATGATTTGCAGGCAATAGCAACGATATCGGGATTGGGCCGCGGCGTAGAATCGCCGCATTGGCCGATTAGGCGGAGCGTCTCAATGGGAGTCGTCAGGATGAACGGGCAGAGTTGGATTGCGGGTGCGGCCCTGTCGCTTCTCACTGTGATGAGTGCTGTGCCCGCGTCCTCGGCCGAAATCGAGCACCGCACGGATTACAGCATCCGCCTCTCCGGCCTGCCGGTCGCGACCGCAACCTTCCGCTCGCAGTTCAACGGCGACCGCTACAAGATTTCCGGCAGCATGCAGTCTGCGGGCCTTGCCGATATTTTTTCCAGCACGCACGGCTCGACGACGGTTTCCGGCGTCGTCAGCCACGGCCGGCTGCACGCCACCAGCTATTCCGTCGATTACAAGAGCGGCAAGCGCAGCCGCGCCATCGACGTGACCTTCCGCAACGGCAATGTCGTCACCGCCAGCATGACGCCGCCGCGCAAGAAGCCGAAGAACTGGGTCGCCGTCTCCAAGGCCGACATGCGCGCGGTTCTCGACCCGATCTCCGGCCTCATCATTCCTGCCAGCGGCCGCGTCTGCCCCAAGACGCTGCCGATCTTCGACGGCGAGTCCCGCATGGACCTGAAGCTCAGCTCCAAGGGCACGAGACCCTATTCCACCAAGGGCTTTGCGGGCGACGCCGTCGTCTGCGGCCTGCGCTTCGTGCCGAAATCCGGCTATCGCAAGGGCCGCGACGACGTGGAATATCTCCGCAAGCTGAGCACGATGGAAATCTGGTTTGCCAAGGCCGACGGGGCAAATGTATATGCTCCCGTCTATGTGAAGATTCCGACCTCGCTCGGCCCTGTCACCGTCTCGGCCACGCGCTTCGGCGAATGACATTGCCCTAGGGGGTCTCGCCCCTTGGAGTGACCGGCCTTGAAGACGCGTGCAACCCTGATCGGCTTTACGGCGATCCTCATGTGGGCGCTGCTCGCCCTCTTCACCGCCGCCTCGGGAAAGATGCCGCCGTTCCAGCTTTCGGCCATCTGCTTCCTGATCGGCAGCCTGCCCGGTCTTTTCGTGCTGGCGATGCGACCTAAGCGCATCGCGAATCTCAGCCAGCCGGCAAAGGTGTGGCTCACGGGCATCCTCGGCCTGTTCGGCTATCACTTCCTCTATTTCACGGCGCTGCGCAACGCACCGGCCGTCGAAGCGAGCCTGATCGCCTATCTCTGGCCATTGCTCATCGTCACAGGCTCGGCGCTTCTGCCCGGCGAGACGCTGAAGTGGAACCATGTGCTCGGCACGCTGCTCGGCCTTGGCGGCACCGCGCTCATCGTCGGCCGCAACGGTTTCGATTTCGACAGCGCCTATCTCATCGGCTATGGCGCCGCCTTCCTCTGCGCCTTCACCTGGGCCGGCTATTCGCTCGCCACCCGCCGTTTCGAGGCCGTATCGACCGATGTCGTGACCGGTTTCTGCCTGGCCACCTCCATCCTCTCGCTCATCTGCCATCTGATGCTGGAAACCACCGTCTGGCCGCAGACGAGCTTCGAATGGCTCGCCGTCGCCGGCCTCGGCCTGCTGCCGGTGGGTGCCGCCTTCTATGTCTGGGATTTCGGCGTGAAAAACGGCGACATCCAGATTCTCGGGGCCGCAAGCTATGCCGCGCCGCTGCTTTCGACGCTGGTGCTGATCCTCAGCGGCTTTGCCGAACCGTCCTGGAGCATCGGCCTTGCCTGCCTGCTCGTCACCGGCGGCGCGGTGCTCGCTGCCAAGGACATGATCCTTCGCAGGCGCGCCGTAGCGGCCTGATCCCTAGAAGCGGTCTTTTCGCGCCCGTATCTCGGCAAAGACATCCGCATCACCTGCGGTCTCCATGCCGAGATGACGGCGGATTGCGGGATCGGCGGCGCGCAGGAACGGGTTGGTCGCCTTTTCAAGGCCGATCGTCGTCGGCGCGGTGAAGGTTCCGGCCGCGCGCTGCTTCTCGATTTCGGCGACGCGGCTTGCCAGTGCGGCATTGTCCGGATCGATCGTCAGGGCAAAGCGGGCATTGGAAAGCGTATATTCGTGCCCGAAATAGACCACCGTATCATCCGGCAGCTTTGACAGGCGGCTCAATGCATCCCACATCTGCGCCGGCGTGCCTTCGAAGAGCCGGCCGCAGCCGAGCGCAAACAGCGTGTCGGCGGCAAAGAGCAGCTTCTCCTCCGGCAAGTAGAAGCAGATATGGCCGAGCGTATGGCCGGGTGTCAGAATGACCTCCACGCGCCGGCCGGCGAATTCGAACACGTCGCCGCCATCGACCTTGCGATCGATTCCGGGAATACGCGGCGCCTCTTGGGCAGGTCCGATGATCTCGGCGCCGAAGCGCTGCTTCAGCGCCAGATTGGCTTCGACATGGTCGTTGTGATGATGGGTGGTCAGGATATGGCTCAGCGTCCAGCCGCGATGTTCCAGCGCATCGAGGATCGCCTGCTCCTCCGGCGCGTCGATGCTGGCCGTCGCACCGGAAACCGGATCGTGCAGCAGCACGCCGAAATTGTCGCTGCGGCAGGCAAAGAGGTCGATTTCCAACGGGGGCATGGCTTGGTCCTCGCATAAGGCGTTCGGGTTCGGCGCGAATGTAAGGCAATCGACCTTGAAGTCCACCGGGCCATCGCTAACATCTTCCCCATGCATGCAGACATTGTCGACCTCAGAGAATTTTACCACTCGCCGCTCGGCCGCCTCGCCGATCACTCGATCTCCATGGCGCTGGCCTCGCTCTGGGCGCGCCTGCCGGATGAGCGGCTGGTCGGGCTGGGTTATGCCGTGCCCTATCTCGAGCGCTTCCGCGCCGATACCGAGCGCACCTTCGCCTTCATGCCCGCCGGCCAGGGCGCGGTGAACTGGCCGCCGTCGGAGCTTTCCTCGACGGCGCTGGTCTTCGACGAGGAACTGCCGCTGCCGGATGCCTCGGTGGATCGCGTGCTGATGGTGCATTCGCTGGAATTCGCCGAAAACCCGCGCGAGACGATGAAGGAACTGTGGCGCGTGCTGGCGCCCGGCGGGCGGCTCGTCATCGTCGTGCCGAACCGGCGCGGTGTCTGGGCACGCATGGAGCACACGCCTTTCGGTTCGGGCCGGCCCTATTCGCGCGGCCAGCTCACGGCTTTGCTGCGCGAGACCAATTTCACGCCCGGCGCCAGCGCCGAGGCGCTGTTTTTCCCACCCTCGAAACTGCGTAGCGTGCTGAAGCTGCGCGGCGTCTTCGAGAAGATGGGGCGCATGCTCTGGCCGATGTTTTCGGGCGTCATCGTCGTGGAGGCCCAGAAGCGGCTCTATCAGGGCCTGCCCGTCGCCGCCCGCGCTTCACGCCGCGTCTTCGTGCCGGTGCTCGCCCCGCAGGGCGTGCCGACGACGCGCGACCGCGCAAAACGCTGATCCCCTCGACAAAGCCGGGCCTGCCCGCTAGAGCGGACGGGACCACGGCAAGGGAAGACAACGCATGACGGATGGACATTTCGACAAGATCACATTGATCGGCATCGGCCTCATCGGCTCCTCCATCGCGCGCGCCGTCAAGGCGAAGGGCCTCGCCAAGACCGTCACGATTTCCAGCCGCAGCCAGGAGACGCTGGACCGCGCGCAACAATTGGAACTCGGCACCGACTATGTGCACGATGCCGGCAAGGCCGTCGAAGGTGCGGACCTCGTCATCGTCTCGGTGCCCGTCGGCGCCTCGGGCAAGGTGGCGGAGGAGATCGCCCCACATCTGAAGCAAGGCGCCATCGTCACCGATGTCGGCTCCACCAAGGCCTCTGTCGTGGCGCAGATGCTGCCGCATATCCCCAAGGGCGTGCACTTCATTCCCGGCCATCCGCTCGCCGGTACGGAGCATTCCGGCCCCGATGCCGGCTTTGCCGAACTTTTCCAGGGCCGCTGGTGCATCCTCACCCCCGTGCACGGCACGGACAAGGACGCCAAGCGCAAGCTCGCCGCCTTCTGGGAGGCGCTGGGTTCCAAGGTCGACGAGATGGATACGGAACACCACGACAAGGTGCTCGCCATCGTCTCGCACCTGCCGCACATCATCGCCTATAACATCGTCGGCACGGCCGACGATCTGGAGACGGTGACCGAATCGGAAGTCATCAAATATTCGGCCTCGGGTTTTCGCGATTTCACGCGCCTGGCCGCCTCTGACCCGACCATGTGGCGCGACGTCTGCCTGCACAACAAGGACGCGATCCTCGAAATGCTCTCGCGCTTTTCGGAGGACCTTGCCTATCTGCAGCGCGCCATCCGCTGGGGCGACGGTGAAAAGCTCTTCGACCTCTTCACGCGCACCCGCGCCATTCGCCGCTCGATCATCGATGCCGGCCAGGATACCGCCGCACCGAACTTCGGCCGTCCGGTCGAAGACAAGAAGGGCTGACTTCAAAAGGGCGGGATGAAGGCGATCGGGAAGAGCCCGAGATAGACCGTCCCGTCCTCGACCTTCAGCTTGACCACCGCCCGGTCATTGCCCTTCGACAGGCCCTTGATGGCCTGCGCAACCCGCGCCGCCGTCTCGGCAATTTCCGGAAACGCCTCGGAAATCCGGTCCCGCCAGACGGTGATACCCGCGATGTCGAGATCGAGCGTGCCGGAGAGAGTGCCGTCATCGCCGACCTTCAGCGGGCCGGACAGCGTCATCACCTTGCCATCGCCGAGATCGAGCGACAGCCGGCGCAGTTCCGCACTTGCGCCAAGCGGCGCATCGGCCGGCGGCCCCTCGGTGGAAATCCACCGGGCGGCATCGGCGATCGTCATATCGACGGCGACATCGAGCGGCGGCAGGACGCGGTCGCCGAGATCGAGCGAGAGCGCATCGAACGAGGCGGCAAGATCGAGCGCCTCGCCGGATCGGCGGATATGCTTTTCGCCATGGGTGGCGGCAATACCGAGCGAAATACCCTCGGAGGGCACGTTGAGCCTGCCCTTCAGCCCGTCATAGGCGACCGAGGCATGGTCGAGACCATTGGTCCAGGCCGTGGCGCTGGCATGCAGCAGGTCCCAGTCCGCATCGAAGACCAGATCGGGCGTGATGCGCACCTGTGCGGGGCCGTCGAGCTCCAGCACCGCATGTCCCGGCCGATAGACCTGCGCGGCCGAGCGCAGCGCACCGAACGTCGCCGACAGGCCCGTCGCCCGATCGTCGAAGGCGACGGAATCGCAAAACAGGCCGATGCGGAAGGGGAAGCCGCGCACGTCGAGATTGCTGCACGAGGCCGAATGCAGCCCCTGTTCGGACGCGGCAAGCTGCCGATCGAGCGTCGTCTTCACCCAGCTTGCGGCATAGAACCACCCACCCGTATAGAGCGCCAGGACGACAAGGACGGCAACGGCGAGCCGGATCAGTTTGCGCGTGACGCCAGAAGCGTCCGTGCGGCTTGACGATGCCATGATGTTCTCCAATGGTGGCGGATGTGATTTGCCCGCTTGCGCGACAAAGCTGGCAATTGCGGCGGCTTTTAGAGCTGTTGCAGCAAAAGTGTGAAGCGGTTTTGCGTTTGCAACGGCAACAGACGGAGAGTTGGTGTTCGTGACGGTGGATATGAACGAATTCTGGGTGTTCGGCTACGGATCGCTGATGTGGAATCCGGGATTCGAATTCGAGGAACGGCAGCCCGCCCATCTCTTCGGTTTCCGCCGCTCGCTCTGCGTGCGCTCCTGGGTCCATCGCGGCACCGAGGAGAAGCCGGGGCTCGTGCTGGGCCTCGACCGCGGCGGCTCCTGCCGCGGCGTCGCTTTTCGCGTCGCGCTGGAAAACCAGGAAGCCGTGACCGACTATCTGCGCGAGCGCGAGCTGGTGACCCATGTCTACAAGGAGCGCACCCTGCCCGCGACGCTCGGCGACGGACGGCGCATCACGACCCTCGCCTATATCTGCGACCGCGCCCATCACCAGTTCGCCGGCTCCCTGACGGTCGAGGAAGCCGCCACGACCATAAGCTCCGCCGTCGGCAAGTCAGGCCATAACATCGACTATGTGCGCAACACGCTGGCGCATCTGCGCGAAATGGGTATCCGCGACCATTGGCTGGAGGATGTCGGCCGCAAGGCGGATATGCTCATCAACCGCGCGACGGCCTGATCAGGCCGCCCGCGCCTTCAGCTCCGCCAGCCGTGCGACGGCCGTCGGCGGCAGCGGCAGCGTCGGGTTCGACTCGGCGGTCTCGACCAGCAGGCGGTCGCTTGCCGTTTCCATGACGTCGATGAGATGGGCGAGGAAGGCATCCGGCTCCATACCCGGCTGGATCGCCGGCAGGATCTGCACCTTGAAATGGCCGGGATACCGAAGGGTGGTGCGCCTCGGCCAGAACAGGCCGGGATGCATCACGACAGGCACGACAGGCACCTTGAGGTCCCGGTAGAGGCGGGCGATGCCGTATTTGTATTCGGGGGCAGCCCCCGGCGGACGGCGCGTGCCCTCGGGATAGATGATGAGCTGGCGCCCGGTGCGCATCTCGGCCCTGGTGCGCGCCATCATGGCCGCCATCGCCTTGCCGCGCGCCCCGCGATCGACCGGCACCATGCGCTGCTTCTTCAGATACAGTCCGAACAGCGGAATCCATGTCAGTTCCCGCTTCAGGATATAGAGGGGATCATCAAGCCAGGGCAGCGGCGCATAGGCATCCCAGAAGGACTGATGCTTCGGCGCGAAGATGTAGGCCCCCTGCGGAATGTTCTCCATCCCCTCGACCTCGAAGGTCGTGCCGACGATCTTGGCGAAGAGCCAATGGTTGCTGCGCGCCCAGTTCTTCGCGATGACGAAAGCCTTTTTGCGCGGCAGCAGGAAATAGGCCGGCGTCATGACGATCATCTGTCCGATGAGGTTCATGTAGAAGAGGGTGTTGAAGAGCACGGAGCGGAGAGCGATCATCGGGCGGCCTGTCTGCGGAACGGTCGTTTTCGCCTACACGATATTGCCGGACGGGGAAACTCCCGTCGACCGAAGTCAGCTGCCCGACATGCCCGCCAGATCGCCCCTAAGGCCCGACCAGGTGCGTGCCCCTGCCATGGCGCGCAGGCGCGCCAGCGTATATTTCAGATATTCCGACAGCATGGCCTTCACGACGCCCGGCTGGCGCAGCCAGTTGCCGTTCCTCAGATCGGTGTTGACGACGGGATAGGCGATGAACTGCGTCTGGGGATCGCTGACCTCCAGCTCCAGCAGGCTGCGCGGCATGTGGTAGTTGTTGGTGACGACCAGCACCCGGCGGAACCGGTGATCGTTGATCCAGCGGGCCGTCTCGTTGGCATTGCCGATCGTGTCCACGGCATCGTAGCCGATATCGACGCAGCATTCGAAAAGGCTCGACGAGGTCTGTGTAAGCTTGCGCAGCTGGTTGCCGCTCGTCGTCGGGTTGACGCCCGAAATCAGCAGCCGCTCGCCGGCCCCGCGCTTCAGAAGCCCGATCGCGTGATCGATCCGCTGGTAGCCGCCGGTCAGCACGACAATGGCATCCGCCTTCGGATCGCGCGGCGCTTCGAGTGCGGCGACCGTCTCGGCGAAATGCAGGAAGCCGGCCAGCAGAACGGCGGCGCCGAGGATGAGGAGGGCAAGCAGAACGCGCACGGCGATCCGGACGGGGCCCTTGCGTCGCCGCCCCTCCGCCTGTGGCCGGGTGCCGTCCGACGGCCCCGTCTTTGCCCGTTCCAAGCCGCTCATGATTCCGTCCATAGAATCCGATTGCGGCAACGGCGAGCCCGTTTCACGGCGATGGTTCGGCTGCGGCAGATCATGTGTCGGGCAGCTGGTCGGTACGCGACGGGTCGGAGCGGATCTGGTCGATCTCGTGGATCGTCCGCATCACGGTGAAGCGGGCCGTCAGCGTGGTCAGGAGCGCGATGACGACGATGGTCGCGGCAATGCCGAGATAGCCTGTCAGCCCCATCGAGAAGGAGCCGAACAGCGCGGTCGCCTGATCGCTCTGCGGTGTCGCGATAGAGCGCCCCTGCCAGAAGCCTGCAACGGCAAAGAACAGCGCCGCCAGTGCCCCGCCGGCGATCGAGCCCTTGAGGCTGATCTTGAGAAAATGCTTCTGGAATTCCGAGGCGACGAAACCCGCCTCCGCGCCGACGAAATGCAGCACCTCGACGATATGGCGATTGCCCGACAGGGCACCGCGCGTTGCAAACACCACCGTCAGCACCATGGCCGAGAAAACCAGCACCAGCACGCCCGTGCCGATGAAGGCCGTCGTGCGCGCCATGGCGACGAGACGATCGACCCAGGTGCGATGGTCATCGAGGAAGGCCTGCGGGACCTTGGCCGTCAGCGCCTTGCGCATAGCGGCGAAATCCGGTGGGCTCTGCTCGTCGATGGTCACGATGACGAGGCGCGGCACCGGCAGTTCGTCGAGGTTCAATCCCTCGCCGAGCCAGGGTTCGAGCAGGCGGGCGGTGGCCTCGCGGTCGACGATCGTGCCGTCGCGCGTGCCGGAGAAGGTGAGTGCGAGATCGCGCACATCCTTCAGCGCCTGCTCCATGTCCAGATTGTCGTCGGGCTTGATCTGGATGGTGATCTCGCGGGAGATCTGGCTCTGCCAGCTCGCCGCGGTGGCGCGCACCATGCTGACCGCACCGAAGGTGAGGCAGGCGAGGAAGGCCATGATGGCGATGACGGCCATCAGCGCATTGCCGGAGACATTCGACGGCGGAACGATGGGCGCGGTCGGGCGCACCTTCATTTCCGGCCGGCGGGCGGCTTGGCCTTCCTGAGCGGTCTCGTGGGGGGCGTCAGTCATAGATGTCGAGCCGTCCCTGCGAGAGGATCATGCGCCGCGCCTCCACCTGATCCATCAAAGACAGATCGTGGGTCGCGATGACGACGGCCGTGCCGAGCCGGTTGAGCTCGAGGAACAGGCTCAGCAGGCGCTGCGCCATCGGCGGATCGACATTGCCGGTCGGTTCGTCGGCAAGCAACAGCTCCGGCCGGTCGATGAGCGCGCGGGCAATCGCCGCGCGCTGCTTTTCACCACCGGAAAGAACCGGCGGCAACACGTTGATTCGCTCGCCGAGCCCGACCCATTTCAGAAGCTCCAGCACATCGGCCTTGTAGCTCGATTCGTCCTTGCCGCGCACACGCAGGGGCAGAGCGACATTCTCATAGGTCGTCAGATGGTCGAGCAGACGGAAATCCTGGAAAACGATGCCGATGCGCCGGCGCAGCATGGGCAGCTCGTCGCGCGGGATGGTGGAGACTTCGCGGTCGAAGCTGCGGATGATGCCGCGGGTCGGCTGGAGCGACAGGAAGAGGAGGCGCAGCAGCGTCGTCTTGCCGGCACCCGACGGGCCGGTCAGGAACTGGAAGGACCGGCGCGGAATATCGAAGGTCAGGTCGCGGAGGATTTCCGGCCCCATCCCGTAGCGCAGTCCGACATTTTCGAAGTGAATCAAGGGTCAATCCGGTTTCTAAGAGCGTTCGCCTGAGCGCCTGGCGCCATCCTAGCGGATGTCGCAGAAGAAAGCGGCTCTTTCACGGTCAGGTTTCCGAAGCATTAACCAGTATGGTTTACGTTTCGTAAGGATTTCATTCAATGCCCGACTTTTCGCGGATGATTTTGCGCGGAAACGGGAAGCGGGGAGTTCGCGATGAACGCCTTCAGAGCAAGACGCGAGGCGAAGGGCCGGATCGACCTCCTGCCGCCCGAACCGAAGATGCCGGTGGAAAAACACGCGCGCCGCGCGCCGGCTCGGCTTGAAGTGGTCGATGCTGATTTCGTGGTGATCCGCAACGCCACCGCTCGCACCTCCAACGACAATGTGCGCCCGCAACATACAGCACAGGCACCCGTTACCGTACAACAGATGCTGCTGCGCATCGCCGTGGCCGTTGCGAGGCTCTGTGAGGCGAGTCTCCAGCTGCTCTCCGGCCGCGCCTTTGCCGGCCTCGTCGCCACACTCTTCGTCTTCGTCTTCGCCTATGCCGGCGGGTTGACGGCGTTGCGCGCGGCGCTGCCGACCGGCAGCCCCGAAGCCGCGCTCCGCATCGCCGACGTCATCACAACCATCGACGACCGCAACGGCATGAAGGTTCTGGCCGTCTATGGCCGCCTGCACAACGGCACCGAGACGGCGCAGGCCGTGCCGGCGGTCGATATCGTCCTCGAGGGCGCCGGCGAGCCACTGCACCGTCGCGTGGCGCTGGAAACGGGCACGCTTGCCCCCGGGGCCAGCGAACACTTTGCGCTGCGCATACCGCACAGCGGCGGAAAAGTACCGAAAGTCTCGGTTTCGCTTGCCGCCGAGGGTGCACCGGTCAACTGACTGTGCTAAGCGGCACCTTTGTTTCTGCGCAGATCGCGGCCCGTTGAGCCCCTGCGCCACCAAGGAGCCGCCTCGCGATGCAGATTGTCCGCGGAAAGAAGATCGAAACGCTTTATGACGCCGGGCAGATCGCCAAGCGCAACGAAGAGCTTGCCGCTGAGATCGCCGCCGGCCCGACGAGCGACCTGCTGGTTATCGCCGTCCTCAAGGGTTCCTTCATCTTCGCCGCCGACCTGACGCGCGCCCTGCACGCCGCGGGCCTTGCCCCGGAAGTCGAGTTCATCACGCTTTCCAGCTATGGCACCGGCACGGTCTCGCAGGGCGTCAAGGTCACCAAGGACATCGACAGCGACGTGCACGGTCGCGATATCCTCCTGATCGACGATATCCTCGAATCCGGTCGCACGCTGAGCTACGCCAAGGAACTGATGTACGAGCGCGGCGCGCGCAACGTCACCATCGCCGTGCTGCTCGACAAGCGCGAGAAGCGCAAGACCGATCTTGAGGCCGATTATGTCGGCTTCGAATGCCCCGATCATTTCGTCGTCGGCTACGGCATGGACGTCGCCTATGCCTTCCGCGAACTGCCCTTCGTCGGCGTCGTGACGGGCGACGCGGAGTAAGCGCCTCCAATTTCCCCTATCGGCCGTTTACCGATCGACAAGGAAAGTCTGGTCTTTTCAGGTAAGCCGCTGCGTCGGAATGAACCGGTTCGCAGCGCAGCACTTGGATGTCGTGCATCTGACGATGCGCACGGGACACGGGCCGGATGGACGGCCGAAGGGGAACCGATGGCGAAGATTCTGATCACCGAAGACGAGGATTCGCTGCGCATCTTCGTGGCGCGCGCCTTGCGGCTGGACGGCCATGAGACCGTCGAGGCGCCGGATGGTGCGGCCGGTCTCGATGCCCTCACCGACGGCGGCTTCGACCTTCTGCTCTCCGATATCCGAATGCCCGTCATGGACGGCATCGAGCTTGCCCACAAGGCCTCCGCGGCCCATCCGGCGCTCAAGATTCTGCTGATGACCGGCTATGCCGACCAGCGCGAACGCGCCGACGACCTTTCGCAGAAGATCGTCGATGTCGTCAGCAAGCCCTTCAGCCTGCCGGACATCCGCCGCGCCGTCGCATTGGCGCTCGCCGCCTGATCCTTCGATAGATACCGGGCGTGGCTGAACTCAGCGAATGCCGAGCAGTCGCTCCAGATAATCCCGCTCGAAGCCCGGCGACGTGCCGGTGCCGAGCCGGCGGCGGATCTCGTCGAGAATTTCTCGCGCGCGCTGGATGTCGATTTCCTCAGGGATCTTCGTCGGACCGCCGAAATCGGGGCCCTGGCCATTGACGTTGCGCTCGCGGCCAAGCGGGTCGCGGCCATTGCGGCCGGCCTGCGGCATGCCTTCGCCCGGTCCCTGTCCTTCGCCCATCGCCTGCATTTGGCTCATCATGCTCTGTGCGCCCTGGCGCAGCGCTTCCAGCGCCCGGCCCTGGCTGCCGACCGCGGGCTCACCCTGACCGTCGCCAAGCGCCTCGGAGGCGCCCTTCATCTCGCGGCCTGCCTTGCCGAAACCTTCGCCCGGATCGAGGCCCATGTCCTTCAGGCCCTTCTGGACCTCGCCAAGCTGCTTGCCGAGCCCATCCTGCTGCGCCTTGAGGTTTTTTAGTGCCTGCTGCAACTGTTCGGCGGTCATTTGGTCCGTCGAGGGCTGGCCCGCACCGTTGTCACCGGGCTGCTGCTCGCCTTCCTCGCCCGGCTGCGGATCGCCGCGCTGCTGGCGATCACGCAGAGCCTGGTCGAGCTTGAAGGTCTCCTCCATCAGCTTCTGCTGCTGCTGCATCAGCTGGCCGAGCTTGTCCATCTGCTGGCGCATGGCGTCGTTCTGCTGGCCCTGCTGCCCCTGCTGCGGACGACCGGCCTGCAGGTTGTTCATCATGCGCTGGAGTTCGGAGAGCATCTGCTGCGCCTGATCCTTGGCGCCGGAGCGGGCCAGATTCTCGATCTGGTCCATCATGCGCTGCAGATCCTGCTGGCGCAGCACCTGGCCCTGCTGCTGGGCGTTCTCACGCATCTGACCATTCTTGGCCGCCTGCTTGGCAAGCTCCTGCATATAGGCCTGCATCGCCTCACGCAGTTCCTTCATCAGGCCGGCGATCTCTTCATCCGAAGCATTGCGCTCCAGCGCTTCCGACAGCGCCTTCTGCGCCTCGCGCAGGCGCCGGTCGGCAAGCGAAAGATTGCCGTCTTCGATACCGAGCGCGATCTCCCAGAGATAATCCGCCGTCTCGCGCATCTGATCGTCGGTGCGGGCAAGCTTCATGCGCGCGGCGGCCGATTGCAGCAGCAGGTAATGCGTGAGGTTCGGGATCGTCTCTTCCGGGCGGATCGTCAGCGCCTCGTTGAGCGCGATCGCGAAGGGAAGCTGATTGGCGTCGAGCGCGAAAACCTGCCGCTGTTCGGCAACGGCGGCGGCAAGCGGCTCGAAGAAGGTCTTGGCCGGCAGGATCATCTCGATCGGCTGGCTGCGCCCCTCCTGCCCCGCCGCATCCTTGGCGACCAGCGTGATCTTCACGCGCTTGCCGGAGAGCGGATGTTCGGAGAGGTTACGGCTCGTCGTGCCCTTGGCCTCACGCGCGCTGCGGCGCGGCAGGTCGAGGCGGTATTCCGGCAGCGGATAGAGCGGGCGCGCATCCTTGGCTTCCTCGACCGGCACGATTTCCGCCCGGGCCTCCTGAAGCCCGTAGTCGTCCTTGGCGATGAAGCTGATTTCGAGGGCAGCAGCGACAGTCTTCTTCGGAATGCCGTCGAAGGCGATTTCCGGCACGCGGTCGGGAATGACGCCGAAGGTCCAGGCCCGGTCACCGACCTTGAGCGTACCGTCCTTCAGGATCTTGTAGTGCATGGTCTTGGCGCCGGCGACAGCCGCAACCTCGGCCTTCGGTGGGCTCTTGGTGCCGTCGGCCTTCTCACCCTTCGGCTTGTCTTCGTCGGAACGGATCGCCGTCACGTCCTTCTCGCCCGTCACCTGATAGCTGACCGCCTCATCGCCGCTGCCGCCGGTCACGCGCACGGTGAGTTCGCTGAACTGCGGAATGCGGATCTCGCCCTTGGCCGGTTCCTCCGCAACGCCCTGTCCATTACCGGTCAGAAAGACCGGTGCACGCGACGTATGCGCCGGCGGCGTCACCCAGGCGTCGATACGCACATCCGGCGCCGATTCGGCCGGCGCGCGGAAGGACACCACGTCGGTCAGCAGGCCGCCACGATTGGAATAGGAGAAGGCAAAGGCGATGACGACGAGAAGCACCGGAATGGCACGCAGCGCATGGCGGTCGTGGCGGGCGATATCGGGCTCGGGCGCGCCGATATGCAGCGAACCGACGAGCCGCGCCATGCGGGCCTGATGCTCGCGCCACAGCGCTTCCGCAAAGGCATCGCCGCCCGCCGGCCTGTCGTCCTGCACACGGATCGCCTGATGGGCGAGCGCATTGCGCGTTTCCAGCATGCGGTAGGCATTGTCGGTGGAGGGCCAGACGAGCCCGCGCAGCCGCAGGAGCAGGGCGCCGAGGCCGAGCGCGAAGGCGACGAGCGTCGCGATATGCAGCCAGGCCGGCACATAGCGGAAATAGCCGAACCAGGTCAGCGCGAGGAAGCCGGCGACGAGCAGAAGGACAGGCAGGAGCCGCGGGGCGAGCGCTTCGACATAGAGAACGGTCTGGGCGGCAAGGCGTTTGCCCGCAAGCCGGCGTGCCAGCGGATTGCCGCTCACCCCCGCCTTGCGCTGCTTTTCAATCGCCATTGTTCGCTGCTCTCCGCATGATGTCACGGCTTGAAAGATAACACGCTTTGTGGCGAAGACGAGGGCGCGCGCAAAATCGTGAACGCGCGCCGCAGCTTTGTCAGGCAAGCCAGGCCGGAATCGAATCGAGACCAATCAGGTCGTCGTAGGAAAGGCGCGGTCGGACGACATGGAATTCCGCGCCGTTGACCAGCACTTCCGGGATCAGCAGACGGCTGTTGTAGGTGCCGGCCTGCACTGCGCCATAGGCACCGGCCGAACCGACAGCCATGAGATCGCCCGGCTTCGGCTGCACCATCTCGCGATCCTGCGCCAGATAGTCGCCCGTCTCGCAGACCGGGCCGACGACATCGGCGCGGATGCGCGGCGCGTTCGCCGCCGAGATGACGACCGGCTGCACCTCGTGCCACGCTTCATAGAGCGTCGGGCGGATGAGGTCGTTCATGGCGGCGTCGACGATGACGAAGGTCTTCTCGCCGCCATCCTTCACATAGATCACCTCGGTGACGAGGATGCCGGCATTGCCGACGATCATGCGGCCAGGCTCCGTGACGATCTTGCAGTTCAGCCCCTTGAGCTGGTTCTTGACGATCTCGGCATAGGCATCCGGCAGAGGCGGCGGCGTGTTGTCCGTCTTGTAGGGAATGCCGAGACCGCCGCCGACATCGACGTGATCGATCGTGTGGCCATCGGCGCGCAGCGTATCGACCAATTCGCGCAGCAGCTTGAAGGCGTCTTCGAAGGGCTGCAACTCGGTGATCTGGCTGCCGATATGCATATCGATGCCGGTGACCTGAATGCCCGGCAGGCTGGCGGCACGCGCATAGACGGTGCGGGCGCGTTCCCAGGAGATGCCGAACTTGTTTTCCTTCTTGCCCGTCGAAATCTTGGCATGGGTGCGGGCGTCGACATCGGGATTGATGCGGAAGGAGACATGCGCGACCTTGCCGGCCTTGACGGCGCGGGCGTTCAGCACGTCCAGTTCCGGCTCGGATTCGACGTTGAAGCAATAGATGCCAGCGTCCAGCGCCAGATCCATCTCGCGCGGCGTCTTGCCGACGCCGGAGAACATGATGCGCGAGGCAGGTACGCCGGCAGCGAGCGCCCGGCGCAATTCGCCTTCCGAGACGACATCGATGCCGGCGCCGAGCTTCGCCAGCGTCTTCAGGACCGCCTGGTTCGAATTCGCCTTCATCGCATAGCAGACCATGGCATCGACGCCGTCGAAGGCCTTGGAGAAGACTTTGTAGTGACGCTCCAGCGTGGCCGTCGAATAGACGTAGAAGGGTGTTCCGACCGCCTTGGCGATTTCAGGAACCGGCACGTCCTCCGCATAGAGAATGCCGTCGCGATGCTCGAAATGGTTCACGGTTGCTGATCTTTCAAAGAAGGGGATCGAGAACGAAGGGCTTGTCTTCGACCTGCTCGACCTTCTTGCCGTCGGCATTCGTCTTGAAGACCGGCTTGGCGCCACCCGGCAGGTCGAGATCGCCCTTGCGGCCGCAGGCGGAGAGAACCGCCACGGAAAGGCCAAGCACAAGAGCCAGCCGGCCGATATCGCTACGTGTCATGAAACGTTCCCTGGAATTGCCGGTAGGGCTCCATCCTTAACGAATTCGCCCGCCCTTGTGCACCCTTAATCTGATGATGAGCCCTCACAAGCCCTTTGATCAGTTCCGCTGCCGCCACCAGGCGATCTGCTTCCTGACTTCCGACGGCGCCGTGCCGCCATAGCTCTTGCGGCTGGCGACCGAAGCCTCGACCGTCAGAACGTTGAAGATGTCAGATGTGATCGATGCATGGATCGCCTGAAGCTCTTCCAGCGTGAGTTCGGCGAGGTCGCAGCCCTTGCTTTCGGCGAGCGCCACGGCGCGGCCGGTGACATGGTGGGCATCGCGGAACGGCAGACCCGCCTCGCGCACCAGCCAGTCGGCAAGGTCGGTCGCGGTTGAGTAACCGGAACCGGCAGCGGCCTTCATCCTGTCGGTGCGGATGGTCATGTCGCGCACCATGCCTGTCATCGCGGCAATGGCGAGCTCCAGGCTCTCGGCAGCATCGAAGACCTGTTCCTTGTCTTCCTGCATATCCTTGGAATAGGCGAGCGGCAGGCCCTTCATGACAGTGAGAAGCGCGATCAGCGACCCGTTGATGCGGCCGGTCTTGGCGCGCACCAGCTCGGCCGCGTCGGGGTTCTTCTTCTGCGGCATGATGGAGGAGCCGGTGGAAAAGGCATCCGACAGGCGGATGAAGCCGAACTGCGGCGTCGACCAGATGACGATTTCTTCCGCCAGGCGCGACAGGTGAACCGAAGCGATGGCGGCAATCGACAGGAATTCCAGCGCGAAGTCGCGATCGGAAACCGTATCGATGGAGTTGCGCGTCGGCTCCCGGAAACCGAGCGCCTTGGCCGTCATGTGGCGGTCGATCGCGTAGCCGGTGCCGGCAAGGGCGGCGGCACCGATCGGGCTCTCATCAAGATGCTCGATGGCGTGGCGCACACGCTGACGGTCACGGCCGAACATTTCGACATAGGCCATGCAATGATGACCGAAGGTCACGGGCTGCGCCGTCTGAAGATGGGTAAAGCCGGGCATGACGGTCTCGGCATGCTCTTCCGCGCGGTCGAGGAAGGCAGCGATCAGGCCCGTCAGCGTCTTCTCGGTCTTTTGCAGCTCTTCCTTCACCCACAGGCGGAAGTCGAGCGCCACCTGGTCGTTGCGCGAGCGCGCGGTGTGCAGGCGGCCGGCGGCGGGGCCAATCAGCGTGGCAAGCCGCGCCTCGACATTCATATGGATGTCTTCGAGCTTGCGCGAGAATTCGAAATTGCCGCTTTCGATCTCTGACAGGATCGTGTCGAGACCGTGAACGATCTTTTCCTTATCCTCGGCCGAAATAATGCCCTGATGGCTAAGCATTTCAGCATGCGCCTTTGAGCCGCGGATGTCCTGGGCATAAAGCTTCTTGTCGAAGCCGATGGAGGCATTTATCTCCTCCATGATTGCATCCGGTCCCGAGGCGAAGCGGCCGCCCCACATCTGGTTCGAGGATTTCGTCTCGGAAGTGCCGTCTGCCATGGGTGCCTGCCTGGAAAAGTGTCCTGGAGAATGAAATGTCAGTGAAGAAGACCCTCGGCCTGCCGGCAGGAAAGCTCATCGCCATTGCCGGCCTTGCCGGACTTCTCGCCGGTGGTGCTGCGATATACGTGAAGGAGAGCCTGTCTGGCAATGCCACGGGCGCCGTCGCGTCGGCAGATCCCGCCGCCTGCCCGCTCGCTGCCGCCAAGGCCGAGGCCATCACGCCCTTTTCGAAGGGCCAGGTCGCCGCCATGCGCACGGTCGACGAACACCGGGCGCTGCCCGACCTTGTCTTCGACGGTCCCGACGGCAAGAAGAAGACGATCGCCGATTTTGCCGGCAAGACATTGCTCGTCAACCTCTGGGCGACTTGGTGCGTGCCCTGCCGTGAGGAAATGCCCGCCCTCAACGCGCTGCAGAAGGACCTCGGCTCCGACAAGTTCGAGGTGGTCGCGATTAACATCGACACCGGCGACGACGAGAAACCGAAGACCTTCCTCGACGAGACCAAGGTGCACGATCTCGGCTATTACCGCGATGCCTCGATGGGCGTCTTCAACACGCTGAAGAAGGAAGGCCTCGCCTTCGGCCTGCCCGTGACGCTGCTGATGGACGACAAGGGCTGCCTGATCTCGGCCATGAACGGCCCTGCCGCCTGGGACAGCGAGGACGCCAAGGCGCTGATCAACGCCGCGCTGGCAAGCCCGAAGAGCTGACCTCACGCCGCCACGTAGACCCGCGGCCGGCGGATCTGGAGAAAACCCGCTTCGCCCTTGCGATGCGGGAATTCCGGCGCGGTGTCGAATTCCACCGGCTGGCCGCTGCCGGTCATCGCCAGCACGCGGCGCGAATCCGGCCGGTCTATGACGCGCACGATCTTCGCCGCGATGCCCTGCCCATCCTCGCGCCAGGTCACATCGGCTGGGCGGAACAGGATCTGTCCACCGCCATCGGCAACGCCGTCAGCCTCGAAGGCGATATCCTCGACATAGGCCTTGCCGCCGCGGATATCCGCATCGAGCCGGTTGGCGTCACCGAGGAAATTCATCACGAAAGCATCGGCCGGGTTGCGGCACACCGCCTCCGGCGTGCCTTCCTGCACGATCCGGCCCTTGTTGAGGATGACGACGCGATCGGCGAGATCGAGCGCCTCTTCCTGGTCATGCGTCACGAAAAGCGTGGTGATGCCAAGCTCGTCATGGATTTTCCGAAGCCAGCGGCGAAGGTCGCGGCGCACGTTTGCATCGAGCGCGCCAAAAGGCTCGTCGAGCAGCAGCACGCGTGGATCGACGGCAAGCGCACGGGCAAGCGCCACGCGCTGGCGCTGGCCGCCGGAGATCTGGCCGGGGAAGCGATCCCTGAGGCCGCTCAGCTGCACGAGATCGAGCAGTTCCTTGACCCGCTCGGCAATCGCCTGCGGCGAGCGCTTCACCTTGGAGACCTTCATGCCGAAGGCGATGTTCTCGCCGACGGTCATATGCGGGAAGAGCGCATAGTGCTGGAAGACGAAGCCGACGCCGCGATCGCGCACGGGGATATCCGTCGCATTCTCCGCGCCGAAATAGATCGCGCCGGCATCGGCATATTCGAGGCCGGCGACCATGCGCAGGATCGTCGTCTTGCCGGAACCGGAGGGGCCGAGCAGCGCGACCAGCTCGCCGCTTTCGATATCGAGCGAGACGCCGTGCACAGCGCGGAAGGTCTCGAACTCCTTGACGACGTTGTCGAGGCGGATTTTCACGGTTTGACCTCCGGAGTAATGCTGTCGGCGCCCGCAAGAGCGGAGGGACGCTGGACGCGGCCCGCGCCCTGCCGCTCCAGCGCCACCTTGGCGACGAGCGTGACGATGGCGAGGCCGGCGAGAATGGATGCGGCGGCAAAGGAGCCGGCCGCGTTGTAATCGTGATAGAGCAGCTCGATATGCAGCGGCAGCGTGTTCGTCTGGCCGCGGATATTGCCCGAGACGACGGACACCGCGCCGAATTCGCCCATCACGCGCGAGTTGCACAGCACCACACCATAGAGCATCGCCCATTTGATGTTCGGCAACGTGACGGAGAAGAAGGTGCGCCAGCCGCTGGCACCGAGCGACGCCGCCGCCTCCTCCAGATCGCGCCCCTGCGCCTGCATCAGCGGGATCAGTTCGCGCGCCACGAAGGGTGCCGTCACGAACATGCTGGCGAGCACGATGCCCGGCAGAGCGAACAGGATCTTGATCTCCGCCGCCTGGAGCGCATGGCCGAACAGGCCCTGCAAGCCATAGACGAAGAGATAGGCAACACCCGCGACGATCGGCGAAACCGAGAAGGGTATCTCGATGATCACGGTGAGCAGCCGCTTGCCCCAGAAATCGTGTTTGGTGATCGCCCACGCCGCCGCGACGCCGAAAGCGGTATTGATCGGCACGGCGATCAGCGCGGTGATGACCGTCAGCAGGATGGCGTGGCGGGTATCCGGATCGGCGATCGATTTTCCGAAATAGACGATGCCCTTGGAAAACGCCTCGACGCCGATGACGACGAGCGGAGCCACGATCATCAGCCCGACGAGCAGGAGAACGATGGTCAAGAGAACGCGACGGAAGACCGTGTTGTCGCCGACACGCGGCGGCTTGCGTTTGCCATGATGCGTCATGATCAGCCCCTCGCCGTGTAGCGCTGGGCGCGGGCCTGCATGAGATTGGTGATGGCGAGCATGACGAAGGCCGTCAGCAGCATGACGGAGGCAATCGCCGCCGAAGCCGGATAGTCGTATTCCTCCAGCCGGATGAAGGCGAGCAGCGCCGTGATCTCCGTCGAGAACGGTTGGTTGCCGGCGATGAAGATGATCGCGCCGAACTCGCCGAGGCTACGCGCGAAGGAGAGCGACACGCCCGCCAGAAGCGCCGGCGTCAGAAGCGGCAGGATGACGCCGAAAAAGATCGAGAGATCGCTCGCCCCAAGCGTCTGCCCCGCCTCCTCCAGCGCCGGGTCAAGCTCCTCCAGCACCGGCTGCACCGTGCGCACGATGAACGGGATGCTGGTGAAGCTCATGGCAACCATGATGCCGAGCGGCGTATAGGCGACCTTGATGCCGATGAGTGACAGGGGGCCGCCGAACCAGCCGTTTGTGGCAAACAACGTGGTCAGCGCGATGCCCGCGACGGCCGTCGGCAGGGCGAAGGGCAGATCGACCAGTGCATCGACGAGACGGCGGCCGGGAAAACGGTAGCGTACCAGCGCCCAAGCGAGTGACATTCCAAAGAACAGATTGAACACCGTGGCAACGAGCGCGCAGGTCACCGTCACGCGATAGCTGGCGACGGCGCGGTCCGACGAGATGATGCGCCAGTAATCCTCCGGCCCGAGGCTTGCCGCCTTGAAGACGAGCGCGGCCAGCGGCAGCACCACGATGATGGCCACATAGACGAGGGTGATGCCGAGCGCGAGCGGCAATCCGGGCAGTACACGCCGTCTCAAAGCGCGCGTCCTTTCTCAAGCAAATCCAGGAAAAGTGCGAAGCGGTTTTCCGTACGGATTGCGCTTTCCTTTTCATGCACCAACCGGCGGGATTTCGCCCGCCGGTTGTTCGAAAACAACAATGGATGGAATCAACGGCTGCCGTAGATCTTGTCCAGCGTGCCGCCTTCGGCGAAATGCTCTTCGGAAATCTTCTTCCAGCCACCGAACACGTCGTCGACATTCACCAGGCGGATTTCCGGGAACTGGTCCTTGAACTCGGCGGCGACCTTCTCGTCATGGACGCGGTGACCGAATTCGGCGGCGATCTTCTGGCCCTCGGGCGCATAGAGGAAATCGAGATAGGCCTTTGCCAGGTCACGGCTGCCATGGGCATCCGCCACCTTGTCGACCACGGCGACCGGGAATTCAGCGAGCAGCGAAACGGAGGGCACGACGCTCTGGAACTTGTCCTCGCCATATTGCTTGGCGATCGATTTGGTCTCCGCTTCGAAGGTGATGATCACATCGCCGATCTCGCGCTCGACGAAGGTCGTCGTTGCCGCGCGGCCGCCGGTGTCGAAGACCGGCACGTTGTCGAAGATCTTGGTGATGAAGGCCTCGACCTTGGCCGGATCGTCCTTGAAGGCTTCCTTGGCATAGGCGGTGGCCGCCAGATAGGTGTAGCGCGCATTGCCCGAAGTCTTTGGGTTCGGGAAGACGACCTTCACGTCATCACGGGCCAGATCAGACCAGTCCTTGATGTTCTTCGGATTGCCGGCGCGAACGAGGAAGGACGGGAAGGAGTAGAACGGTGAGGCATTGTTCGGGAACTTCTGCTGCCAGCCCTCGGCAACGAAACCGTTCTTCACGAGGAAATCGATGTCGGTGACCTGATTGAAGGTCACGACGTCAGCTTCCAGGCCTTCGACGATGGCGCGCGCCTGCTTGGAGGTGCCGCCATGCGACTGGTCGATGGTGACGCCGGGATGCGCCTTCACGAAGGCTTCGTTCTCGGCAGCAAACAGCTCGCGCGCCACGTCGTAGGACGCGTTCAAAAGCTTGTCGGCGGCATACGCGGCGGGAGCAGCGAGGCCGAAAAGGGCCACGCCGAGAAGGAGCAAACGTTTCATCTGAAATCCCCGAATGAAATTGAATTTGCGCCGACAATAGCGGCGGGATCAACACCATCCGAGGCATGACCTGTCACCACACCGGCGACAGGCGAAACATTTTTCCGCGAAAGGCTTTAGACGAGGAATCGCGTAGAGTTAGCGGGTCGGAACCGGGACCTCGCCGCGGTAGTCGTAGAAGCCGCGGCCGGACTTGCGGCCGAGCCAGCCGGCCTCGACATATTTTACCAAGAGCGGGCACGGGCGATACTTCGAGTCGGCAAGGCCGTCATGCAGCACCTGCATGATGGAAAGGCAGGTATCGAGGCCGATGAAATCGGCGAGCTGCAACGGGCCCATCGGGTGGTTGGCGCCGAGCTTCATCGCGGTGTCGATGGCCTCGACCGAGCCGACGCCTTCATAGAGCGTATAGATCGCCTCGTTGATCATCGGCAGCAGGATGCGGTTGACGATGAAGGCCGGGAAATCCTCGGCGACGGTGATCGTCTTGTCGAGCGCCGTGACGAATTCCTTGGCGGCCGCGAAAGTCTTTTCCTCGGTCGCGATACCGCGCACGAGCTCGACCAGCTTCATGACCGGAACCGGGTTCATGAAATGGATGCCCATGAAGCGCTCCGGCCGATCGGTGGCGGAGGCGAGGCGCGTGATGGAGAGCGACGACGTGTTGGTGGCGAGGATCGCCTCCGGCTTCAGCACGGAACAGACCTGCGCATAGATCTTGCGCTTGACGGTCTCGTCTTCCGTGGCGGCCTCGATGACGAGATCGGCATCCGAGAGATCGTTGATATCGGAGGAGCCCTTGATCAGGGCCATCGCCTTCTTGCGCTCATCTTCCGTCATCTTGCCGGAGGAAACCTGGCGGGCGAAATTGCCGTTGATCGTGGCAAGACCGGTTTCGATGCGTTCGGGCGACAGATCGTAGATATGGACCTTGTAGCCGGCAACGGCCGCGACATGCGCGATCCCGCACCCCATCTGGCCTGCACCCACAATACCGACGTTCTTGATCATAGCGCTCATCGCCCCGTCATTAGCGCCCGCAGCGCAGGCAAAAAAACACCGGGCCGGTCAAGCCGGCCCGGTGAAGTGATAAAGGCACGCGACGACTTTTTCCAGTGAAATCATCGTCGCAAAAGCCTCGACCTTAGGTGAGGCTCAGAGCGCCTTCTGCAATTCCGGCAGGGCTTCGAAGAGGTCTGCGACGAGGCCGTAGTCGGCGACCTGGAAGATCGGCGCCTCCTCGTCCTTGTTGATCGCCACGATGACCTTGGAGTCCTTCATGCCGGCGAGGTGCTGGATGGCACCCGAGATGCCGCAGGCGATGTAGAGCTGCGGCGCGACCACCTTGCCCGTCTGCCCGACCTGCCAGTCATTCGGCGCATAGCCGGCATCGACAGCCGCACGGGAGGCGCCGACGGCGGCACCCAGCTTGTCGGCAACCGGGAGGATGACCTCCTGGAACTTTTCGGACGAGCCGAGTGCACGACCACCCGAGATGATGATCTTGGCGGAGGTCAGTTCCGGACGATCCGACGAGGACAGTGCATCCTTGACGTGGGTCGACAGGCCCGGGTTCGCTGCGGCCGGGATGGTTTCGACTGAGGCGCTACCGCCTTCCGGAGCTGCGGCGAAGGACGCCGTGCGAACGGTGATCACCTTCTTGGCGTCGGTGGACTGCACCGTCTGGATCGCATTGCCCGCATAGATCGGACGCTTGAACGTGTCGGCAGAGACGACCTCGACGATTTCCGAGACCTGGGCGACATCGAGAAGAGCGGCAACGCGCGGCAGCACGTTCTTGCCGACGGAAGTCGCGGCCGAGACGATGGCGTCGTAGTTGCCGGCGAGCGACACGATGAGCGCCGCCAGCGGTTCGGCGAGGTTGTTGCCGAGGCTTGCATCGTCGGCGAGCAGGACCTTGGAGACGCCCGAGAGCTTTGCCGCGGCATCGGCAGCCGCCTTGGCACCCGAACCGGCGACGAGCACATGCACGTCGGAACCGATCTTGCTCGCTGCCGTCAGCGCCTTGGCGGTCTGGTCGGAAAGGGTTGCGTTGTCGTGATCTGCCAGAAGAAGAATGGCCATGTTCGTAATCTCCTCAATTCTTCCTTACAGCACGCCGGCTTCGTTCTTCAGCTTGTCGACCAGTTCGGCGACCGACTTGACCTTGACGCCCGCCTTGCGGCCCGACGGCTCCTCGGTCTTCAGCACCTTCAGGCGCGGGCTCGTGTCGACGCCGAAATCGGCCGGCGACTTCTTGTCGAGCGGCTTCTTCTTCGCCTTCATGATGTTCGGCAGCGAGGCATAGCGCGGTTCGTTCAAGCGCAGGTCCGTCGTGACCACGGCCGGAAGCTTGACCTCGATCGTCTGCAGACCGCCGTCGACTTCGCGGGTGACCTGTGCGCTGCCCGAACCGATCTCGACCTTGGAAGCGAAGGTCGCCTGCGCCCAGCCAAGCAGAGCCGACAGCATCTGGCCGGTCTGGTTCGAATCGTCATCGATCGCCTGCTTGCCGACGATGATGAGGCCCGGCTGTTCGGCCTCGGCCACACCCTTGAGGATCTTGGCGACGGCGAGCGGCTCGACAGCGTCTTCCGTCTCGACCAGCACGGCGCGGTCGGCGCCCATGGCAAGCGCGGTGCGCAGCGTCTCTTCGGCCTTGGCAGGACCGATCGACACGACCACCACTTCCTCAGCCTTGCCGGCTTCCTTCAGCCGCAGCGCTTCCTCGACCGAAATCTCGTCGAACGGGTTCATCGACATCTTGACGTTCGCAAGTTCGACACCAGAGCCATCCGCCTTAACGCGGATCTTTACGTTGTAGTCAACAACGCGCTTGACTGGGACCAAGATCTTCATGGCTTCCTTCCTTCATATGCCCGCGAGGGAAAATGCGCCTTTCCGGGGCGTCCTGATTGTCGGTTGGCGACATCGATACGTGTTTTTTTCCCAAATACAATGCATCACGGGCCCTCCCCTCGTGAAAACGCAGGCGTTATAAATTACCTTTACGTTCACGTCAATTTTCACGTCATTGCCGTCCCCAATGGGTCGGCGGGACGGAAGGCTGCGCGGCGGTTTCCTCCACGGGCGCTGGTGCTGCCTCCACATGCCGCACCGCCTTGGGCGTTACGATCGTGCGATCGAAGAGCGGCACGCCGCGCCGCCTGAGCACGAGAACCAGCAGCGCGCCGGCGACAATGCCGCCGACATGGGCACCCCAGGAGACGCCGCCGTCCCTGTTGACCGCCAGCATGTAGAATTGCTGCGCGATCCAGAAGGCGAGCGGAATGACCGCCGGCAGCGGCAGGGGAATGCGGAAGAACACCAGCACCCAGACGCGCACTTTGGGATGCAGCAGGAAATAGGCGGCCACCACGCCGGAAATCGCCCCCGACGCGCCGATCAGCGGCGCCTCGGAATCCGGCTGCACGAGACCGTGCACCAGGGCGCCGGCCGCGGCACACAGGAGATAGAAGATCAGATAGCGGAAATGCCCCAGCGCATCCTCGACATTGTCGCCGAACACCCAGAGGAACAGCATGTTGGAGGCGAGATGCATAAAATCGCCGTGCAGGAAGGCATAGGTGATGTAGGTCGTATCCTCCGGCACCAACACGAGGCTGGGCTCGAGATCGGCAAAATCGAAGACCACGGCCGGGATATAGCCGAGACCGACCACCGCCGCATCGGAAAAGGCCTGCGTCGCAACGAGCCCCGTCACCAGCCAAACGACGACATTGATCGCGATCAGGCCGATCGTGACATATTGCACCTTGATGTATTTCAGGGCGTTCGCGTCATGCAGCGGTATGAACATGGATCCCCTTCCCCAAGGTCTTGGCGGACGAGCTTACCTGTTCTGCCCCGGAACCCACAATATGTCCGTGCGACCCTTGTCGTTCACGAAGCGCGCGGCGACGAAGAGGAAATCCGAGAGCCGGTTGATATAGGCGACCGCCGATGCCGACACCGCCTCGCCCTCGCTCTCCTGCAAGGCGACGATGCGCCGCTCGGCCCGGCGCGCGACGGTGCGCGCCAGATGCAGCGCCGCCGCCGCCGGCGTGCCGCCCGGCAGCACGAAGGAGCGCAGCGGCTCGAGATCGGCATTGAGCATGTCGATCTCATGCTCCAGCCGGTCGACCTGCGACGGCACGATGCGCAGCGGCTCGTAATCGAGTTTCTTGCCGGTCTCGGGCGTGGCGAGATCGGCCCCCAGATCGAAGAGGTCGTTCTGGATACGGACGATCATCCGGTCGAGATCGGGGTGATCGGCAAGGTGCTGGCGCACGAGGCCGATGCAGGAATTCGTCTCGTCGACCGCGCCGTAAGATTCGACGCGCAGGTCGTGCTTCTTGCGGCGCGGACCGGCGACGAGGCCCGTCGTGCCGTCATCGCCGGTCCGCGTATAGATCTTGTTGAGCTTGACCATCAGCCGCGCCCGCCGCCGGTGATCCACAGCGTCAGCATGATCAGCACGATGGCGACGGCCTGCAGCAGGACGCGCGCCTGCATCAGCTTGTTGGATGTGTTGCCGCTGCCGCCCTTGGCCATATTCACGAGGCCGCGCACGAGCACGATGACGACGAGGCCCATGACGAGCAGGGTCATGAAGGTGAGGAAGGAAGACATGCCAACGATCCGGTTTGATTTCTGTCAGCCCTATTCACATAGGGCATTTCACGCAAAGTGCACGTCTTTTGCGGCAAAAAGCCTGCGACGCCGCGCCGCGTCAGCCAAGCCGGCCGATGATGCGATAGAAAAGCCCTGCCGGCAGCAGCTTCTTGAGCAGCACGCCCTGTTTTGCCGGCCTCGTGACGACATAGTGCGGCCGCGGCGCCTTCGCCATCAGCGCATGACGCAACACCGCATGCACCGCCTCCGGTCCGAGCTTTCCGCGCGCCGGTTTTGATTCGCCGCGTAGGCGCTGGAGCTGCCGGCGATACTCTTCCGCATGAACCGAGTTTTCGAGATCGATGTTCTTTTCGATGTAATGCAGCGCATTGGCCGTGAAGCGAGAGGCGATCGGTCCCGGCTCGATCAGGCTGACATGCACGCCCGAGCCCTTGAGCTCCATGCGCAGCGTCAGCGACAGGCCCTCCAGCGCGAATTTCGAGGCATTGTAGGCGCCGCGCCAGCGATAGGGCACGATACCGAGGATCGACGAGCACTGCACGATGCGGCCATGGCCCTGGCGACGCATGACCGGAATGACCCTCCGCGTCAGGTCGTGCCAGCCGAAGACATTCGTCTCGAACTGTTCGCGCAGCACCTCGACCGGCAGGTCCTCGACGGCCCCGGCCTGGCCATAAGCACCGTTGTTGAACAGCGCATCGAGCCGTCCGCCGGTGCGCGCAAGAACCGTCTCGGCAAGTGCCGCGATAGTATCCGGCCTGGTATAATCCATCAGCAGTGCTTCGATGCCGTCTGCCTGAAGGCTCGCAAGGTCCTCCTCGCGCCGTACGGTCGCAAAGACCCGCCAGCCCTCGGCCTTCAGCGCGCGCGCGCAATAGGCGCCGATGCCGGAGGAGCAGCCGGTGACGATGATGCTTCGCGTCGTTTCTGGAGAAGACATGGTCATTTCCTGTACAAATCCGCCTTCGTTTCCCATATTCAACTGCAACAGACAATGAGAGTGCGGCCGGGCAACGGCCGTGAAGGGACTGGACATTGCCGATGCCGACCGCCATCCGACTAACCTACAAGGTCGTCTTCGATGCGATCTGGCATTTTTCCGAGGATGACGGCTGGGCGATGGGCAGCCATGTCGCGCTCTCCACGCTGCTGGCAATCTTCCCCTTCCTGATCTTCGGCACCGCCCTTGCTTCCTTTCTCGGCGCCGACCAGTTCGCCGAAACAGCGGTGCATCTCATCTTCGACACCTGGCCGGAATCGATCGCCGCGCCCATCTCGCGCGAGGTCGTCGCCGTCCTCACCATCCCGCGCGGCGGGCTTTTGACCGTCTCCGTGCTCGCCGCCGCCTATTTCGCTTCAAACGGCGTGGAGGCGCTGCGCATCTCGCTCAATCGCGCCTACCGGGTCGCCGAAACGCGCTACTGGTATGTCACGCGCCTCGCCAGCCTCGGCTTCGTCATCGCCAGCGTGCTGGCGCTTGCCGTCATCAGCATCGTTCTCGTCGCAGCACCGCTCGCCGTGCGCGCCACCGGTGACTGGCTGCCCTGGCTCACCTATGTCTATTCCTGGGTGGAAAGCTGGGGCCTGTTCGGCACGATCCTCGTTTTGTTCATCGGCCTCCTGATCGCCCATCTCTGGCTGCCGGCCGGCCGGCGCAAGATTGCCGACGTTCTGCCGGGCATCGTCCTGACATTGCTGGCCTGGGGCGTCGGCGCTTATACCTTCGCCTCCTATCTCGCGACCTTCGCCAATTACGTCTCGACCTATGCCGGCCTCGCCTCGATCATGATCGCGCTGGTCTTCCTCTACATCGTCGGCGTGATCTTCATCCTAGGCGCGGAAATCAACGCGGCACTCCTGAAATACCGCGTGAAGCACATCATTCTCGACAAGATCAGGGGTGTGAAGAAGCCCGCACCCGTCGTCGACGATTCAATGGAAGACGAAGCCATAGCCCGCGAGCAGGGCGCGAAGACCGGCCGGTGAAACCCCTTTTTCCCGATAGGCGGCGATGCCGGTATCCTGGTTGCTCTTGGAGAGTTTTCGCCCATCCGGCCCCGGCACAAGTCCGTGGTGGCGATAGGCCGGCGTCGGCAGCGCAAGCAGGCTCTGCAACAGCCTGTGCACGGAGGTCGCGTGAAAAAGGTCCTGCCCGCGCACCACATCCGTGATGCCCTGCTCCGCATCGTCGAGCACCACGGCAAGGTGATAACTAACCGGCGCATCCGGCCGCGACAGGATGACATCGCCCCAGCGCGCCGGCCAGGCCGGCACGATGCCCGTCTCACCCTCCGGCCCCGCGCCGGCCTCCGACCAGTCAAGCCTATCCGGTGCGAGCGCCAACGCCTTGTCCATGTCGAGCCGCCAGGCATGCTGCCGCCCCGCGGCAATCCATGCCAGCGCCTCTCCCCGGTCAAGCTTCCGCTCCTCCGTCGGATAGAGCGGCGCACCGTCGGGATCGCGCGGCCAGACCCCTCCCGCGGCCTCATGTGCCTCAACCCGCGCCCTCACCTCGCCGCGGCTCAGAAAACCCGGATAGAGCACACCCATCTTCTTCAGGCGCTCCAGCGCGGCACCATAGAAGGGTAGATGCTCCGACTGCCGGCGCACCGGCTTTTCCCAGTCGAGCCCGAGCCAGGCGAGATCCCGATAGATCGCCGCCTCGAATTCGGGCCGCGAGCGCGCGGGATCGATGTCTTCGATGCGCAGCAGGAACCGCCCGCCGCAGGCTGCGGCGAGATCGTGGTTCAGGATCGCCGAGAGCGCATGGCCGAGATGCAGCAGCCCGTTCGGGCTCGGCGCGAAACGGAAGACACGCGGTTTTGACAAAGGATTGCGCATGAGGTCTTCTGCCATGACGAGGCGCGCACGACAACAAAAGGGCGGCTCACGACAATGCAATTGCACATGATCAGAACGGACGCGGATGTCGCGGCAGGCCTCGTCGACCTTGCGCTGATCGACGCACGCCTTTTCACCGTCATCGACAAGGCCGGCCCCGTGCCGCTGCGCCGTCTTTCGCCCGGCTATCGCGGCCTTGCCGGCATCATCGTCGCGCAGATGGTGTCACGGGCAAGTGCCGACGCGATCTGGCGCCGGCTGGAAGAGACGGCGGGCGACATCACGCCCCACCACATGCTCGGCCTTTCCGACGCGGACTGCCTCGCCATCGGCCTGTCGCGTGCAAAGGCCGACACGCTGCGCCGCGCTGCCGAAAGTGTCGATCGCGGCGAACTCGATCTCGACGCCATCTGCCACATGGAAGCCTCCGCCGCGACGCGAAAGCTGACTGCCATCAAGGGCATCGGTCGCTGGACGGCCGATGTCTACCTGCTGTTCTGCGCCGGCCATCCCGACATCTTCCCCTCCGGCGACGTCGCGCTTCAGAATGCGGTTGCCCACGCATTCGGGCTTGGCATGCGCCCGACCCCGCAGGAGCTCGACGCCATCGCCGAAAAATGGTCGCCCTGGCGCGGCGTTTCGGCCCGGCTTTTCTGGGCCTATTATGCGCGGGAAATGCGCCGTGAAGTCGCGCCGGTGCTGGAAGCATGAACCCGCGACAATCGATCGTTTCCGCTTTTCCATTCCGGCTTCACAATGCTGTAACAACGGGCCTAATATAGAAGGGCAGATGCCGAATCGATCAGGAGAAGCCCTTGACGATTTCTGTTTCACCACAGGCCCTGCCAGCACTCGTACTGAATGCTGACTACCGGCCGCTGAGTTATTACCCCTTGTCGCTTTGGTCCTGGCAGGACGCGATCAAGGCCGTGTTTCTTGACCGCGTAAACATCATCGCCGAATACGAGCATTCGGTGTCTTCGCCGAGTTTCACGATGCGCCTGCCGAGCGTCGTGTGCCTGAAAACCTACGTGCAGCCCTCGCGCCACCCGGCATTTACCCGGTTCAACGTGTTCCTGCGCGACAAGTTCGAATGCCAGTACTGCGGGACACCCGACGACCTGACCTTCGACCATGTCATCCCGCGCGCCCATGGCGGCGAGACGACCTGGCAGAATGTGGTCGCCGCCTGCTCCCCGTGCAATCTGAGAAAAGGCAGCAAGCTGCCGAAGCAGGCGGGCATGCACCCGCATCAGAAGCCCTACCAGCCGACGGTTCAGGATCTGCACAATAACGGGCGACTGTTTCCACCCAACTATCTGCATGAAAGCTGGATGGACTATCTCTACTGGGATGTCGAACTGCAACCCTGACGCAGTCCACGCAAGACCGGGGGACGGCCTTGCGGCGACGGCACGCGTTCGAAACGGGTTGCGGGCATCACGCTTTCGCCGACCGCACGCCCTTGAAGGCGATCGCGGCGAGGATGAGGCTTGCGATCACATTCCAGCCGGCAAAGGACAGGCCAAGCAGCCGGAACGACGCTTCCGTGCAGGACGGACCATGCTTGGTGTTGATATCGGAGAGCAGGTCACCGGCATTCTGCGTCACACCCTGCGCCGTCGTCGCGCAGGTCGCCGGCCCCTCCCAAAAGCCCCATTCGACACCCGCATGATAGACGCCCATGCCGGCGCCGACGAGCATCATGATGCCGGCAATGGCCAGCAGCAGCCGCGTCAGCCAGACCGGGCCGTTGAACAGCGCCGAAAGCAGTGCGGCAACGGCAACGGGGATGCCATAGTAGTAGGGGTCACGCTGCAGAAGGCACAGCGCGCAGGGAATGTAACCGCCGATATGTTCGAAGGCGAGCGCACCGCCGACGGTCGCGGCCATGCCGAGCGAAAGCAGGCCGGCGGAAGCCTTGCGGGAGAGGTCGAGGGAAGCCGTCATCAGGTCCGTCCAATCGGGCCGGCGGGGATACCGGCGAAACGGCGCCGAGTTCTATCAGGTGACGCTGTATTGTAAATCACCGCACGGATAAGTGATCATGCCATCAGCCCCATTTGCCGGTTGCCGCCCGGCAAAGCATCGTGTAAACGGCGATGGCTTCGGTGCCGTGCCCCATTGGCGGAACTGGTAGACGCGCTCGACTCAAAATCGAGTTCCGAAAGGAGTGCTGGTTCGATTCCGGCATGGGGCACCAAAATCATCACATCCTTGTTCGGATTCGTGCGGTTCTACCGTCGGAAAATCGCGCCTTTTAGGGCGCGGCTGCGAAATCTCCAGCCCCCTGAGAAAAAATTCGTTTTTTAGCGGGAACAAATTTTGCAGAGCCGCATTTATTGTGTGCAACTGCAGACACCCCCGGATGCGGTTGTGAGGGGGACCCGAGAGCGATGTGCACGCTCTTGGGTCTCAACCATTTCAGGGGTACGTCTTCACAAAGAACGGCCGAACAGCTCAGAGGATGAAGTCGGTCTCGACGAGCTTCAGCGACGTATCGAGCACGACCGTGAAGTCGGCCTTGCCGTTTCCATCGGTATCCCCATGGATGAACGTATCGCCGTTCTTGATCTCATAACGCAGCTCACCGGCCTTGTTGTGGAACTTCTGCGTGCCAATGAAATCGAAATCCTGCAGTCCTTTGGCGGTACTCGCGTCAAAGGCGCTGAGATCGATCTTGTCCTTCTGCGCCCGGCTAAAATCGAAGATCTTGTCGGGCGCGGTCGCCAACGAATCCGTCTTGGAGCGGAAGACGAACGTGTCCTGACCGCTGCCACCATAGAGCTTATCGGCACCAGCGCCGCCTTCCAGGCGGTCGTTGCCGGCATCTCCCTTGAGCGTATCGTTGCCCGCATCACCCTTCAGCTTATCGTTGCCGTTGCCGCCGATGAGCATATCGACACCGTTGCCACCCGATATCGTGTCGTTGCCGTCATAGCCGTAGAGCGTGTCGTCGCCGTTGCCGCCCCAGAAAATGTCGGCATATTTCGTCGCCTTGATGGTGTCGTTGCCCGAAAGGAAGGCATTGAGGAAGGTCGTCGTGTTGCCGCTGTCGATGGCTCTCGTCAGCGCCGGGCCTGAAAGCGAAAGACCGGTAATGTCGAGTACTTTCGCACCCTCGGCGATGACCTTGAAGGAGTTAAGCGTGCCGGCGGAGATGCCGACGACTTCCTTGCCCTGGTATTTGTAGACCAGTCCCTTGCCGAGCAGGGTCATCGACGTATCTTCGCCGACATTCCAAAGCTTGATGTAGGTCGACTTGAAATCCTCCTTGTCGAAATCCAGGATCGACTGAAGTTTCTCGGAAACGAATTCGTTGAAATTGGCGCCGGACTTCGAGGTGAAGCCGCTAATATTGATGGTGCTCATATGCTATCCCCGGTTGCGATATTCAGAGGTCTAACCGCAATACGCCTTCGGCAGCAACGTCCATTCCGGGGCGGATCTGTCCGACTTCGAAACAGTCCTAATTCTCCCTTAAGCCGCACCGAACAAATGCCGCAGGCCCGCGTTTCCTTCCGTTAACCCGACCAAAGGAGCGCGTCATGGTTTTCAAGGAAGCCACTTTCAAGGGCAAGAAACCAGAACATGCCGAGCCGCCGCATCCCGCCTGGCTCGAAGCGCATGTGGCGGATGCCCTGTCCGTCGCCGGCGACGTGGATGCCTCCGACGTTACCGTCACCTGCAAAGGGCGGCGGATCATCCTTTCCGGCAGTGTCGGATCGGCAGAGGAGGCCGAGCGCGCCGTCACCATCGCGGCTTCGGTGAAGGAGGTCGAGGAAGTCGATAACCGCCTCGCCTGGCCGTAACCCTGCAAAAAGCGGCCCATTGCCGACGCCCACTCCGAAATGCTAGTTGCAGTGCAGCAAACTGGAGTGGTGCGGATGCTCTCGGAGAGATCGACCTATGATGCGCTGTACGGGGATTTCCGCTGGGATATCCCCGAACGGTTCAACATCGGCACGGCCGTCTCCAACGTTTGGGCCGCCCGCGAACCGGATCGCGTCTGTCTCCAGCATTTCCTGGCCGATGCCGCTCCCCTCTCCATGACCTACGGCGAACTCGCCGCCCGCTCCGACGCCTTCGCGGCGGCGCTTGTCGCCGAGGGCGTTAGGCAGGGCGACCGCGTGGCGATCCTGTTGCCGCAGGGTTTCGAAACGGTCATCGCTCATGTCGCGATCTACAAGCTCGGCGCCATCGCCCTGCCGCTGGCGCTGCTGTTTGGCACCGATGCGCTGCTGTTCCGGCTGAAGAATGCCGAGGCCAAAGCGATCGTGACGAACCGCTTTGGCGCCGAACGCCTGGGACCGATCCGTGGGGAATTGCCGACGCTCGATCTTGTTGTGACGACGCAGCCGTCGAGCGATCCAGCGGCAAAATCCTTCCAGAACCTCGTCGAAAGCCATGCCGGCCCCTTCGCCGCCGTTGATAGCGGGCCGGACGATCCGGCGATGATGATCTACACCTCGGGCACCACGGGGCCGCCGAAGGGCGCCTTGCACGGCCACCGCGTGCTGCTCGGCCATGTGCCGGGCTTTCAGATGCACCACGAATTCCTGCCGCAGCCGGGCGACCGTATCTGGACGCCGTCCGACTGGGCCTGGGCGGGCGGGCTGCTCAACGTGCTGCTGCCGGCGCTCTTGCTCGGCGTGCCCGTCGTCTCCTCGCCCGGGCAGAAATTCGATCCCGACATGGCCTATCGCATCATGCAGGACATGGATGTGCGCAACGCCTTCATTCCGCCAACGGCGCTGAGGCTGATGAAAACAGTTGCCAATCCGCGCGAAAAATACCGGTTGAACCTGCGCACCATCGGCTCGGCGGGCGAATCGCTCGGCCGCGAGACCTGGGAATGGGTGCGCGATACGCTCGGCATCACGATCAACGAATTCTACGGCCAGACCGAGTGCAACATCGTGCTCGGCTCCATCGGCAAGCTCGGCGTGTCCCGACCGGGGCCGATCGGCAAGGCCGTCCCGGGCCATGTCGTCGCGATCATCGACGCGGACGGCCGGGAAGTACCGCGCGGCACCGTCGGGCAGGTCGCCGTCAAGCGGCCCGATCCGGTGATGTTCCTCGGCTACTGGAAGAACGGACAAGCGACCGCGGAGAAATTCATCGGCGACTGGATGACGACAGGCGATCTCGGGCGCATGGACGCGGAGGGTTACGTCACCTTCTTCGGCCGTGACGACGACGTGATCACCTCCTCGGGCTATCGCATCGGGCCGAGCGAGATCGAGGATTGCCTGGCCGCCCATCCCGCCGTGCAGCTCGCCGCCGCCGTCGGCAAGCCGGATCCGGTGCGCACGGAGATCGTCAAGGCCTATGTGATGCTGCGCCCCGGCCAGACACCCTCGCCGGCACTGGCGGTGGAAATCCGCGAATGGGTAAAATCGCGGCTCTCCATGCACGAATATCCCCGCGAGGTGGACTTCGTCGATTCGCTGCCCTTGACGACCTCGGGCAAGGTCATCCGCCATCTGCTGCGCAAGCGCGCGGCGGAGGAGACGCCTTTCGCCGCCTGATGCGTTGCGCTAACGGCGGGCGAGCGACCGGATCTTGTCGCGCAGCAGGCGCGCCACGTTGCGGGTGTTGCGGTAGAGGTGCAGCTGGGCCGCCACCTGGCGCACGTCGCGGTCGCGGTTCTGCTGCAACCCGACGACCAGCGTGCCCATATCCTCACGCTCTTCCCAGAAGCGGCTCATGACAGGATGATCCGGCACGGCGCAGGAATCCGAGCGCGCGATATTGGCGTCGTCGAGATGCCATTCGGTCAGCTCGGCCACCAGAAGCTTGCCGGGTGAATATTTTGCGAATTCCTCGTCATAGGCCGTCTTCCACGTATAGGCCTCGCCGCCCATCATGAAGACGATCATCGAGGCGATGGCGCGGCCGTCGAGATCGAGCGTGTGGATGCGCACGCCGTCGGTCTCAGCGAGATTGCTGATCGCCTCGCGAGCAAAGGCGGCGCGGTAGCGGTCGTTGATCATCGCCGTGCGGCCACGGCCCTTCCAGCCCCCGGCCTCGAGCAGCAGGAACTCTTCCATGCGCAGCCGGATATCGGCGGGCTGGCGGGCGACATTGTAGCTGAGCAGACCCATGCCATCGAGCTTGCGCCATTGCCGGCGCAACTCGCGAAAATGCTCCGGCGACATGGCCTTTTGCAGATAGGTCTGGCCGTCGAGCAGGCTGTCCAGCATCGGCCGGCGGTAGGTGTCGGTTACCGTGACGGGGAGGTTCCGGCCAATCGCGACAGCGCGGATCAGCTGGGCGAAGGCGCCGTTGAGGCGCAGATCCGGCAGGACGAGAATGGCCGGCAACCCGGTATTGGGACCGCCCATCACCTCCAGGAAATTGTCGAGCGTTTCAGCCGCCTCCTCCGCATCGACCAGCGGCGTGCCGAGGGGACCGAACGGGTTCGACCAGGCGCGCAGGATGCTGGAGCCGATGGAGAAGCCCGGCTTTTCGACGGAGAACGGCATGAGGAAGCGCATGCGGCTGCGCCCTCCCGCCTCGTCGCGAATGACCGAGAGGCGCACCATGCGGTCTTCCAGGCGCGGCATGGCGGGCGCCAGGAAGCGGCCGGTGAAGAAGACGTTCGGCTCCATCACGCGGTTCGACAGGAAGTCGAGTTCCTGCTGCAACTCATAGCCGGCCGTCGCGGGATAGATGGCGAGCGAACGGCCGGGGCGACCGACGGCGAAGCGCTGGTCGGCCGGCGGTTGCGCCAGCGGCGGGGCGGGCGGAATGGCGGCCTGGGCGCGGCCGGCGGCGATCGTGTGGTCGAAGCCGTGACTATCGGTCATGGTGGTCCGTCCCATTGGCAAGTTTTGCCGTCACCGGATCGGCGAAGGCGAAGAGAAGGATGGAAAGTTTTCGCCGCACGGCGATGTGCAGCAGCAACGCCTCGACGACCATGGCGCCGGCCGTGGCGGAGGCCGCCCCGACGAGGCCGAAGAGCGGAATGAGCGTGACGTTGAAGGTGATGTTGGCGGCAAGCGCCACGGCGTAGACGGCGACGCAGAGCTTCTGCTCGCCGCACATCGTCAGCAGCACCTCGCCCGGCCCGACGAGCGCCTTGGCGAGAATGCCGGCAAAGAGGATGAACATCAGGCCCCAGCCCGCCGTGAAGGCCGGGCCGAACAGCGACAGCAGGAGATGACCAGCTGCCAGCACGGAAAGCCCGACGGCCAGCGACGGCCAGAAACTCCAGCGCGCCGTCTCGCCGGCAAAACGCGCCAGCCCCACACGGTCACCGGCTGCAAACATCGCGGAAAAGCGCGGCGCGGCCGCGGCCTTCACCGAGAAGAACACGAAATGCACCAGCGCCATGGTCTTGGCAGCGGCGAAATAGATGGCGACGCTTTCCGGGTCGAGAAACAGGCCGACCACGATGACGTCGGAATTGGTGAGCAGGAAGCCGAAGCCCTCGATCAGGAAGATCGGCAGCGCCGCCTTGATCCAAAGGCCGAATTCGACCTTGTGCGGCCCGGCAAGATAACGCTTTCCGAGCCGGCGCACGATGTTGAAGAACTGCGCAACCGTGGTGAGATAGGTGGCGGCCAGCGCTGCCACCATCGCCGTCAACGCCGTATGCGGCTCGCCCACCCACACGGCAAGGACCATGAAAACGAGGATGAGCAGCGGGCGGACGATATAGGTCGGGCTCAGCGCCACGACGGCCCAGCTATGGGCGCGCGCGGTGCTTTCAAGCACGTCCCCGAGCGCGATCATCGGCATGCAGAACAGGCCGACGAAGAGCGGCACGACATAGTAATCGGCAACGTGGTCGCGGAAGAACCAGAGTGTCAGGAAACCCGCCACCGCGAGCGCCGTCGACGAAAGCATGGCGAAGATACGCGCCGTCGAGGTGAGGCCGCGGATTTCCGCATAGGCGCTGCGGCCGACATAATCCGGTAGAAAGCGCACGACCGTCGTGTGGAAGCCGAGACAGGACATGTCGCCGAAAATGACGACGATCGCCCAGACGAAAACGAAGATGCCGTATTCGAACTCGCCCATCACACGGGCGAGGATGATCTGCGAGATGAAGGCGATGGCCGCACTGGCGACGCGGATGGCAAAGGCGATCAACGCCATGCGTTGGGCGAGGTTGCGCGGATCGTCGCTGGCGAGAATGGCCGCGACAGCGCGCAACAGAGGCTCCGCCTTGCCGCGAAGGCTCGATGGCAGCAACCTCTCCGCCGATTGAATGACCGCCATCAACACAGGAACCCGAACGCAAAACTCTACCAGCGTCAGTCTTGTCAGATCAGGGTTAACAAACGGTTGGGTCGGCGCCGGAGGCTCTTGCCAGCTCGAAAAGAAAATGCCGCCCGAAGGCGGCATTTTGCATTTCCATTTCCATCAGGCCTGTTCGAAGGCGCCGTGGCAATGTTTGTACTTCTTGCCCGAGCCGCAGGGGCAGGGTTCGTTGCGCGAAACGTGGCCCCAGGTCGACGGGTCGTTCGGATCGCGGTTTTCCGCGGCAACCGCCATGAAGCCACCGCTGCCTTCGCCGAAATCGTCCTCGCCGGTCGTGCCGTCGATGTGGTGGCCTTCCATTTCCGGCGGCACCGGAGCCGGGCTGTCGGCGGCCTGGCGCACCAGCTCGACGCGCATCAGCTGCGACGTCACGGTCTGGCGCAGGTTCGCCAGCAGCGCCTGGAAGAGTTCGAAGGCCTCAGCCTTGTATTCCTGCAGCGGGTCACGCTGGGCATAGCCACGGAAGCCGATGACGGAGCGCAGATGATCGAGATTGACGATGTGCTCGCGCCACAGCATGTCCAGCGTCTGGAGTAGCACGGAGCGCTCGACATAGGTCATGATCTCGGGACCGAAGCGTTCCGCACGGTCGGCGGCGGCGGCATCGGCGGCCTTGTGCAGGCGCTCCAGAATGTCCTTCTCGTCGATGCCTTCCTCAGCCGCCCAGGCTTCGATCGGCAGGTCGAGGTTCAGCTGTTCGAGAACGCCCTTCTTGAGGCCGGGAACGTCCCACCGCTCGGCATAGGCGTTTTCCGGGATGCTCAGGCGAACGAGGTTCTCGACCACTTCATTGCGCATGTCGGTGACGATCTCGGACAGGTTCTCGCTGTCCATCAGTTCGATGCGCTGCTCGAAGATGACCTTGCGCTGGTCGTTCAGCACGTCGTCATACTTCAGAAGGTTCTTGCGGATGTCGAAGTTGCGGGCTTCGACCTTCTTCTGGGCGCGCTCCAGCGCCTTGTTGATCCAGGGATGGACGATCGCCTCGCCTTCCTTGAGACCCAGCTTCTGCAGCATCGAATCCATGCGCTCGGAGCCGAAGATGCGCATCAGGTCATCCTGCAGCGACAGGAAGAACTTCGAGCGGCCCGGGTCGCCCTGACGGCCGGAACGGCCGCGCAGCTGGTTGTCGATGCGGCGGCTTTCGTGACGCTCGGTGGCGAGAACGTAGAGACCGCCGCCGGCAAGCGCCTTTTCCTTGAGCTGCTTGACCTCGGCGATGATCTGATCGCGCTTGGCATCACGCTCCGGGCCCGGCTCCATCTCGGCGAGATCGCGCTCGAGGCGCATTTCGAGGTTGCCGCCGAGCTGGATGTCGGTGCCGCGGCCGGCCATGTTGGTGGCGATCGTCACCGCGCCGGGAACGCCGGCCTGCGAAACGATATAGGCTTCCTGCTCGTGGTAACGGGCGTTGAGGACCTGGAAATCCTTGAAACCGGCCATGCGCAGACGCTCGGCGAGATATTCGGACTTTTCGATCGAGGTCGTGCCGACGAGAACCGGCTGGCCCTTCTCGCGGGCGTCCTTGATCTCCTGGATGATCGCCTTGTACTTCTCCTCGACGGTCCGATAGACCTCATCGTCCTCGTCAAGACGCTGGATCGGCAGATTGGTCGGCACTTCGACGACTTCGAGGCCGTAGATGTTGCCGAATTCCTCGGCTTCCGTGGAGGCCGTGCCGGTCATGCCGCCGAGCTTGGAATACATGCGGAAATAATTCTGGAAGGTGATCGAGGCCAGCGTCTGGTTTTCCGGCTGGATCGTGACCTTTTCCTTGGCTTCGAGCGCCTGGTGCTGGCCTTCCGAATAGCGGCGGCCCGGCATCATGCGGCCGGTGAACTCGTCGATAATGACGATTTCGTCGTTGCGGACGATGTAATCCTTGTCGCGGGTGAAGAGCTTGTGGGCCTTCAGTGCGTTGTTGATGTGGTGGACGATGGCGACGTTCTCGACGTCATAGAGCGATTCGCCCTTGAGAAGACCCGCCTGACGCAGCAGGCCTTCCAGCTTCTCCGTGCCGACTTCGGAGAAGTTGGCCGAACGCTGCTTCTCGTCGATTTCGTAATCCGCCTCATCCAGCAGGGGGATATAGGCGTCGATCGTCGTGTAGAGGTCGGAGCGATCGTCGAGCGGGCCGGAGATGATCAGCGGCGTGCGCGCTTCGTCGACGAGGATCGAGTCCACTTCGTCGACGATGGCGAAGAAGTGGCCGCGCTGCACCATCTGGCCGCGCTCGTATTTCATGTTGTCGCGCAGATAGTCGAAACCGAGTTCGTTGTTCGTCGCGTAGGTGATGTCGGAAGCATAGGCGGCGCGGCGCTGGTCGTCGTCGAGGCCATGCACGATGACGCCGGTGGTGAGACCCAGGAAGCCGTAGATCTTGCCCATCTGGGCGCTGTCGCGGCTGGCGAGATAGTCGTTGACCGTCACGACATGCACGCCCTTGCCGGCGAGCGCGTTGAGATAGACGGGAAGCGTCGCGACGAGCGTCTTGCCTTCACCGGTCTTCATTTCGGCGATCGACTTCTCGTGCAGGATCATGCCGCCGATCAGCTGGACGTCGAAAGGACGCAGGCCCAGAACGCGGAACGCCGCTTCGCGGGCAACCGCAAAGGCCGGCACCAGAATGTCGTCGAGCGTCTTGCCGGCGGCAAGCTGTTCGCGGAATTCCACCGTCTTGGCGCGCAGCGCCTCGTCGGACAATGCCTTGATTTCAGGCTCCAGCGCATTGATGGCGTCGACGCGCGGCTTATAGGAACGGACGCGGCGATCGTTCGAGGAACCGAACAACTTGCGGGCAATGCCGCCGAGGCTGACCATCAGGATGGTCCTTTCTTTGTGGCGCCCGGCGCGTGACAGGTCGCACGTTATTTGCGCGCAAAGCCGTGAAACGCCCGGAAACTGTTCTGGACGCGGGATTGCGTGACAGATAAGAGGGGGGTCGAATGATGTCAACGGCTCAGGCGGTTGCACAACTGCCACATTCTGGTGGTGTTGAGGCCCCTGGCACCGGATATCTCCCCGATTCCGGCGAGGATGTGAAAGGTCTCATCGAATATGTTCAAGTATAGCAAGCTCGCAGCCGTCGCCCTCATCGCGATTGCTGCCGCAAGCACCAGCGTTCGCGCTGAAGACGCTGCCGCCGATCCGGTTGTCGCCAAGGTCGGCGCCACCGAGATCCACGAATCGGAACTGAAGCTCGCCATTGCCGGCCTCGATCCGCAGCTTGCCAACCTGCCGGACGAGCAGAAGCGCGTGGCCGCCCTCTCCTCGATCATCGACGTCAAGCTGCTGGCAGCGGACGCCGACAAGGAAGGCCTGAAGGACGACGCCGACTTCAAGCAGCGCCTCGCCTTCCTCACGGACCGCGAATTGCACAATGCCTATTTCAAGAAGCATGTCGTCGACGCCGTGACGCCGGACGAGGTGAAGGCGCGCTACGAAAAGGAAATCGCCGCCATCACGCCGGAAGACGAAATCCGCGCCCGCCACATCCTCGTCAAGACCGAGGAAGAGGCCAAGGCGATCATCAAGGATCTCGATGCCGGCAAAGATTTCATCGAAATCGCCAAGGAAAAGTCGACGGACCCGAACAAGTCCGAAGGCGGCGACCTCGGCTATTTCGGCAAGGGCCGTATGGTTCCGGAATTCGAAGCAGCCGCCTTCGCGCTCGAAAAAGGTGCCTATTCCAAGGAGCCGGTGAAGACCCAGTTCGGCTTCCACGTCATCAAGATCGAAGACAAGCGCAAGCAGCAGCCCCCGGCACTCGACCAGGTCGAGCCGCAGGTTCGCCAGCTCGTCATGCGCGACAAGTATCTGGAGCTTCTGGCGAAGGCCAAGGCCGCAGCCCCCGTCGACATCCAGGACACCGCGCTGAAGACCGCCTACGACACGGTCAACAAGCAGGAGGAAGCCGCGGGTGAAGGCGAAGCCGCCCCGGCAACCGAAGGCCAGCAGTAAGAAACCATGGCCCGGCGTTTACCGCCGGGCCTTTCTTCACACAGGAAAGCACGCATGTCCGGTTCCATCTCCCCGCTCGCTCCGAAGACCTATGCCGAAATGCCGCCCGTCCGCGGCGTGCGCATGGCAACCGCCGCCGCCGGGATCAAGTACAAGAACCGCACCGACGTGCTGATGATGGTGTTCGACCGCCCCGCAACCGTCGCCGGCGTCTTCACCCGTTCCAAGTGCCCCTCCGCCCCGGTCGATTTCTGCCGTGCCAACCTGCCCGGCGGCGTTGCCCGCGCCGTCGTCGTCAATTCAGGCAATGCCAATGCGTTCACCGGCCGCAAGGGCCGTGAATCGACCAAGATGACCGCCGAAGCCGCTGCCAAAGCAATCGGCTGCGCCGAAAGCGAAGTCTTCCTCGCCTCCACGGGCGTGATCGGGGAACCGCTCGACGCCACGAAATTCTCCGGCGTGCTCGACGGCCTGGCCAGCACCGGCACCGAGGACTTCTGGTTCGAAGCCGCCAAGGCGATCATGACGACGGATACCTATCCGAAGGTCGCGACCCGCACCGCCCAACTCGGCGGCGTCACCGTGCGCATCAACGGCATCGCCAAGGGGGCCGGCATGATCGCGCCCGACATGGCGACCATGCTCTCCTTCGTCGTCACCGATGCCGCCATTCCGGCCCCGGTTCTTCAATCGCTGCTCTCGGCCGGCGTCGGCCCGACCTTCAATTCCGTCACCGTCGACAGCGACACCTCGACGTCGGACACGCTGATGCTGTTTGCAACGGGTTCCGCCGAAGGCCAGGCGCCCGTAACGGCTGACGACGCTTCGCTCGATGGCTTCCGCGCTGCGCTCAACGATCTCCTGCGCGATCTCGCCCTTCAGGTCGTGCGCGACGGCGAAGGTGCGCGCAAGATGGTGGCCGTCACCGTCGAAGGCGCCGAAAACGACGACGCCGCCAAGCGCATCGCGCTGTCGATCGCCAATTCCCCGCTGGTCAAGACCGCCGTCGCCGGCGAGGATGCCAACTGGGGCCGCATCGTGATGGCCGTCGGCAAGTCCGGCGAGATGGCCGACCGCGACCGCCTCGCCATCTGGTTCGGCGACGTGCGCGTCGCCGTCGATGGCGAGCGTGACCCCACCTATTCCGAGGCCGCGGCAACGGCTGTGATGAGGCAGGAAGACATCGCCGTTCGCGTCGAGATCGGCCTCGGCAATGGCAAGGCCACGGTCTGGACCTGCGACCTCACCAAGGAATATGTCGAGATCAACGGCGACTACCGCAGCTAAGGGGTAAACAGCGTGACCCCTTCCGGACAGAAGACGATGAGCGACCTTCCCAAAGTCCGCCGGCTCGAGGCCGTCGGCTTTCGCGCCTGGCCCGCAGCCAGCGCGCAATATGACGGCAGCTGGCTCTGCCGGCTGACCGCCGGCCATCCCTCGCGCCGGTTGAATTCCGTCAACCCGCTCGATCCCTCTGACATCAGGGACATTGCAATCCGTCTGGAGAAGGCCGCCAAGCGGTTTGCCGACTATGGCCGCCCGCTGCTGGTGCGCCAGACGCCGCTGACACCGCCGCAGCTGATCGCCTTCATGGACGACGCCGGTTGGGCCGAAATGGGCCACACCATCGTCATGACCGCGAACCTCGCCGATCTCTCCCGCGAGGAGGGCGTCGACCACCTGCCGAGCCGCGATGTCGGCCGTTTCGTCGATGCCCGCATCCGCGTTGCAGGCGACGATCCGGCGCTCAAGCCCGGCCTCACCGAGATCATCAACGCCATCAAACCGGAGGTCGGCCTCTTCATCTTCGAGGAGGCGGATTTCGGCCCGACAGCCGTCACGCTTGCCGTGCAGGACAACGATCTCGCCGGCATCCTCCAGCTCGGCGTCGCTGCAGAACGCCGCGGCCAGGGCACCGGCACCGCCGTCCTGCATGCGGCCCTGCGCTGGGCCAAGCTCAAGGGCGCGCGTCAGGCCTGGGTGCAAGTGGAGGCGGACAATGCGGCCGCCCTCGCGCTCTACCGCCGCGCCGGCTTCAAGGATATCTACCGCTACAGCTACCGGGGGCCGAGCACGGCATGACCGAGATGACAGTAAAACCGCGCCGCATCCTGCTCGTCGCCGCCTGCGCGCTGGTCGATACCGATGGCCGCGTGCTTCTCGCGCAGCGTCCCGAGGGCAAGTCGCTAGCCGGGCTCTGGGAGTTTCCCGGCGGCAAGGTCGAACCGGGCGAGACGCCCGAGGAGACGCTGATCCGCGAATTGGATGAGGAACTCGGCGTCACCACGAAGATCGCGTGCCTGGCGCCGCTCACCTTCGCCAGCCACACCTATGACGACTTCCATCTGCTGATGCCGCTCTATGTCTGCCGCCGCTTCGAGGGCACAGCGCATGGGCGCGAGGGCCAAGCCGTCAAATGGGTCCGCCCCAAAGCCTTGCGCGACTATCCGATGCCGCCGGCCGACGAACCGCTGATCCCCTTCCTCATGGATCTGCTCTGAACGTTTCGGGACAGGCGTTATCCCCATGAATTGCTGGCAATCCAGCGTTCGGCAGGGATTTACCCTCAATTTTTCAGTTCTCGTTAAGCAATCGTTTAGCACCATCGTTCAAAGATTGGGCTTAACGTTGCAATGAATGCTTACGAGACCTGTTATGCGTGACGAAGACTTCTGGAAAACCGTTCAGGAGAAGGATTTCACGCCGGCCGGCGATACCCGGACCGGTGCACTCAATCTTGCTCTGCTGTTCGGCACGGCGGTGATCGCCCTTGCGCTCGTCCTGACCCCGGTCCTCTCGGCCAAGTCCGACAAGCGCATGATGGCCAATGTGCCCGATGAGTTCGACATGATTTCGACGGGATCGATCCCGTCGGAAACCGGCAAGCGCTACACGGTTCGCCGCAGCGTTCTGCAGGAAATGCCCGGCGCCGTCTGCATCATCGATGACAACGGCCGGGGTAACGGCTGCTGAGCAGATGAACAGAGTGATTGGGGAGAGCGGGAATGGTGCCTAGACTGCTGAAATCCTTCCTCTCCGCCACCGAGGGCGCGACGGCGGTCGAATACGGTTTGCTGGCCGGACTGATCAGCCTCGGCCTTCTCGCCGGCCTGAGCGCCCTGAGCGGCAATCTGCAGGCGGTCTTTGAAGCCATCAACACGGCCATAGCGGACGCCTGGAAATAGCGCTTATTCCCGGCCACCCTGCTTGAGCGCATCGGCAAGACGCATCGTCGCCGAGCCCGGCTTCAGCGGCTTCTGCTGGCTTTCATGCGGCGCCCAGCCTGATACGTAGATAATCGAAAAACTCGCGCGGATGCGTCCGTCCGGATCGGAAAAGCGCTCCGCATAGAGCTCGGCCGCGCGCAGGAGAATGCCGCGCGTCAGCGGACGCCGGCTGCGGCCGGCCAGCGGATTGGCCATGCCCATCGCGCGCAGATCCTTCATCAGCGGAAAGATCGAATCGTAGCGGACCGTGTAGGTCTCCTTGTCCGTGACCGGCAGCGCAAAGCCGCCGCGCTGCAGGAGCGCCCCGACATCGCGCACATCCGGAAACGGAATGACCCGCGGGCTCGCCCCGCCGGTCGCTTCGCTCTCGGCGGCCAGCAACACCTCGCGCAGCTCCTGCAAGGTCCCGCTGCCGGGAATGGCGGCGAGGAACAGTCCATCCGGCTTCAGCGCCCGGCGGATCTGCACGAAGATGCCGGGTGTATCGTTGGTGAGATGCAGCGCAAGCGGCGAGACGATGAGATTGGCCGATTGCGGTTCGAGCGGCACGGTTTCGAGCGGTGAAACGGTCAGCACCTCGCCAGGTGCTGCGAAATGCGGATCGCTTTCCACCCGCTCGAGGCCATCCACCTTGCCGGTGGCGGCGATGGCGCGCGCGGCGGCACCGGTATGACCATGCAGTTCGACGGCGCGTTCGAAACGGCGGTCGATGACACCAAGGCGCTCGGCCAGTTCCTGCGCCACGATATCGAGCAGAAAATCCGCCGGCCCACCAGCGAGGGCACGGCGGCGGTTGGTGTCGATCAGGGCGTGGTCGAACAGCGTTTCCATGGACAGGGTCCCTTTCGATTTTCCATCGCTTTGGCCGCTAAGGGCCGCTAATGTCAACCGCATGGGCGAAATCGAGGCCGAGACAGTGCCGACAGTCCCGTTCCGGCAGGTTTTCGCCCGCCGGCTGCGCAGCCTTGCCGACGCGGCACTTGATCTCGTCTATCCGCCCGCCTGCGCCGGCTGCGGCATCCTCACCGGTAGCAAGGCAAGCCTCTGCCCGAAATGCTGGTCGAGGCTCGCCTTCATCGAGCGCCCCTATTGCGAGGTGCTCGGCACGCCCTTCTCACACGATCTCGGTCCCGGCATCCTCAGCGCCGATGCCATCGCCAATCCGCCGCCCTTCGATCGCCTGCGCTCGGTGGCACTTTATGATGACCTCGCCCGCGTGCTCGTGCAGTCGTTGAAGTATCGCGACCGCACCGACCTCGCGCCGATGATGGCGCAGTGGATGCTGCGCGCCGGCGATGGCGCCGTCGAGGCGGCCGACCTCATCGTGCCCGTGCCGCTTCATCGCTTTCGCCTCGTCTGGCGCAAGTTCAACCAGTCGGCGGAACTCACTCGCGCGCTCGCGGCCTTTTCCGGCAAGCCAGTCCTCATCGACGCCGTGCGCCGCACGAAGCGCACCCGCCGTCAGATCGGTCTCGGCCCGAGGGCACGCGAGGAGAATGTGCGCGGCGCCTTTTCCATCACGCCTGAAGGGCGTGAAAAGCTTTTCGGCCGCCGCGTCGTGCTGGTCGACGACGTCTATACGACAGGGGCCACCGTTTCGGCCGTCACCCGCACATTGAAGCGCGCCGGGGTTGCGGATGTCACCGTTTTGACCTTTGCAAGGGCGCTTCCCGGACCTATATAAAAGATGATTTTTCAAGCTTTGGAGCGGAAAACATGCCTTCGGTGGTGATCTACACGCGTCAGTTCTGCGGCTATTGCAGCGCCGCGAAGAAACTCCTGGAGACGAAAGGCGTGACCTTCGAGGAGCATGACGCAACCTATGCGCCTGATATCCGCCAGGAAATGATCAAGCGCGCCAACGGCCGCAACACCTTCCCGCAGATTTTCATCAACGACCGCCATGTCGGCGGCTGCGACGACCTGCATGCGCTGGAACGCGCCGGCGAACTCGACGCCCTGCTGGCAGCCTGAGAGGACAGGATATGACCGTCACGATCGCCGCGCTCCAGATGTGCTCCGGGACCGATCCCGTCCGCAACGTGGAGACGATGCGGCGGCTCGTGCGCGAAGCGGCCGCCAAGGGCGCCGTCTATGTCCAGACGCCGGAGATGACCGGCGCGCTGCAGCGCGATCGTGCGGGACTGCGCGCCATCCTGCGCAGCGAGGATGACGACCTCGTCGTCGCCGCGGCCGCAGAGCTTGCCGCCGAACTCGGCATCCATGTCCATGTCGGCTCCACGGCCATCGCGCTTGCCGACGGCAAGGTCGCCAACCGCGGCTTCCTCTTCGGCCCCGACGGCGCGAAGATTTGCAGCTACGACAAGATCCATATGTTCGACGTCGATCTCGACAATGGCGAGAGCTGGCGCGAAAGCGCGGTCTATTTGCCGGGCGCGGTCGCGCGCATGGCAGACCTGCCCTTCGCCAAGCTCGGCTTTGCGATCTGCTACGACGTGCGCTTCCCGGAACTCTTCAAGAGCCAGGCGCAGGCCGGGGCAGAAATCATCTCCGTGCCGGCCGCCTTCACCCGTCAGACGGGCGAGGCCCATTGGGAGATTCTGCTGCGGGCACGCGCCATCGAGAACGGCGTCTATATCATCGCCGCCGCCCAGGCTGGCGTGCATGAGGACGGCCGCGAAACCTTCGGCCATTCCATCATCATCGACCCCTGGGGCCGCGTGCTGGCCTCTGCCGGCGGCACGGGTGAAGCCATCGTGCTCGCGGAACTCGACGTCGCCGCCGTCAAGGCAGCGCACGACAAGATCCCCAATCTGCGCAACGGCCGCGCCTTCACGCTCGACGTATCGGGCGCAGCCGGGAAGGGAGGCGTCGCCGCGTGATCCGCTACGAACTCTCCTGCGACAACGGCCACACCTTCGAAGGCTGGTTCGGCTCGGCGGACGATTTCGACCGCCAGCAGACAATGGCGCTCGTCACCTGTCCGACCTGCGGTTCGCCGCACGTCGCCAAACGTCTGATGGCCCCCTCCGTCTCCACCGCGCGCAAGAAGGAGACGCGGCAGGACATGGTCATGCAGGCCGGCCAGAAGGAAATGATAAGCAAGCTGCGCGAGATCGTCACGGCGATCCGCGCCAATTCCGAGGATGTCGGCGAGCGCTTCCCGGAAGAAGCCCGCAAGATCCACTATGGCGAGACCGAGCAGCGCGGCCTGATCGGTAAGGCCTCGGCCGAGGAGGTGAGTGATCTCCTGGACGAAGGCGTCGAGATCGCGCCCCTGCCCGTCCTGCCGGACGATACCAATTGATGCGCGGCCACCACCTCGCCGCCTACAATTTCGGCCTCCATGTCGATGACTACGAAAGCCTCCGCGTCGAAGGATTTCGCCTGCGCGAGCCCTTGAATTTCGAAGCAGCAAAGCGGGCGGAAGGCTATATCGGCCGCTCCGGCTATGACGATGTGCCGGGACCGGAAAGCTGGGGCGAAAAGGTCTATCCGCGCTTCCTCCAGGACAGCGGTTTCGAAGACGCGCCCTCCTCGCTTTCGCTCTGGACAGGCCTCGAAGCCCTGATGGCCTTCACCTATAGCGGCGTGCACGCCGACGCGCTGAAACACGCACGCAACTGGAACCAGCGGCAGGCCTGGCCCGCGCTGGCGCTCTGGTGGGTGGCGGAGGGCACGCAGCCCGTCTGGGCCGATGGGGCCGAACGTCTGGAATTCTTGCACGACCACGGGCCGACACCCCGCGCCTTCACCTTCAAGGCGCCGTTCTGCCCCGACGGCAATGCCATCGTCATCGACCGGGAACGTGTAAAGGCCATCGCCGGCCACAATGCCGACGGACAGCAGGACCTGCTGGACATCGTGAAGACGCTGAAAGCCTGATCAGGCCGAGGCGCGGCGGGCCACCAGCATGTAGTTCACGTCCATGTCCTTCGACAGGTTCCACTGGTTCAACAGCGGATTGAAGAACACGCCGGTGCGGTCCGTCACCGTCAGGCCAGAAGCCGTGAGCGGCTTTTCGATCTCTTCCGGGCGTACCAGCTTCTCATATTGATGCGTGCCGCGCGGCAGCCAGCGCAGCAGGTTTTCCGCGGCGAAGATCGCCAGCGCGGCCGCCTTCATCGTGCGGTTGATCGTGGCGACGAAGGTCATGCCGCCGGGACGCACCATGGAGGCGCAGGTGGTGAGGAAGAAATCGACGTCGGAGACGTGCTCGACCACTTCCATGTTGAGCACGACGTCGAAGCTTTCACCGGCCCCGGCCAGCGCTTCCGCCGTCACCGCGCGATAATCGACGGGAACGCCGCTGCCCGCCGCATGCGCCTTGGCGATGCCGATGTTCTTTTCGGAGGCATCCGCACCGAGCACATCGGCCCCCATGCGCGCCATCGGCTCGGAGAGCAGGCCGCCGCCGCAGCCGATATCGAGGATGCGCAGGCCTTCCAGCGGGCGATGCGCCCTGGGGTCGCGGCCGAACTGGCCGCAGACCATGTCACGGATATAGGTGAGCCGGACAGGGTTGAACTTGTGCAGCGGCCGAAACTTGCCGGTCGGATCCCACCACTCGGCGGCCATCGCCGAAAAGCGGTCGACTTCCGCCTGGTCGATCGTCGTGCGGGCTGCCTCGCTCATGGCTCGTCTCCTTCGCGTCCTTCTCCCCGTGAAGTCGGCCTCCACGGGGCGGATGTCAAGAGGGCGAAGCGTCTCAGCCGATGCGCGTCGCCGTCAGCCTGTCTTCATCGAGCGTGATGCCAAGACCGGGCGCCTCGCCGAGCAGCAGCCAGCCGTTCTCGTGGCGCAAAGGAGCGACGAGCGGGTAATCACGGCGCTCCTCGCTCCATTCCGGCGCGTCGTAGGGATATTCGAGGAAGGGGGCGTCGCCAGCACCGGCCGTCAGATGGGCATTCGCCAGCACGCCGATGCCGTTCGTCCAGGAGTGCGGGGTAAAGGTGACACCCGCCTCACGCGCCTGGAAGGCCAGGCGCCGGCAGCCGGTGATGCCGCCGACCAGCGCCACGTCGGGCTGAATGACGTCGAACGCCCGCTCCTCGATGATATCGCGGAACTCGTAGAGTTCACGCGTCATCTCGCCGCCGGCGATGCGGATATCCGTCGCCTCCTTCAGTGCCTTCATGCCCTTGCGGTCGGAGCGGTGCAGCGGCTCTTCCATCCAGTAGATGCCGAGCCGTTCCAGCTCGCGTGCCACGACCAGTGCGTCCTTGAAGGTCCAGGGCAGCGTCGTGTCCCACGGCATGCGCCAACCCTGATTGCAATCGACCATCAGCTCCAGCTTATCACCGACGCGGGCGCGGATGGCCTCCAGCGCCTTCACATCGTCGCGCCAGCCGTTGCGCCCGCCCGCCGAAGAGGAAAAACGCACCTTCATCGCCGGAAAACCCTCGGCGACATAGCGCTCGGCCTGATCGGCCATCGCAATGGGATCGCGCAACACGCCGGAGGAAGCGTAGAGCCGAACGCGATCAGCCCGCCCGCCCAACATGCGCCAGACCGGCTCGCCCGTCACCTTGCCGGCGAGGTCCCACAGCGCGAGATCGAGCGGCCAGCAGCGGCCATAGTGGAAATTGATATGGGACAGCACCTCGTAGTGCCGCTCGAGATGGCGCGGGTCCTGGCCGATGAACAGGTCCTCGTGCCCTTCGAACCCCTTCATCAGGTCGCCCGAACCGATGCCCTCGCGCCCCCCGTCATCCCGCACCCGCACGATCGTCGCATCGAACTGTCGGCGCGGGCGGCCATCCCAGCTCGCCTTGAACGGCGGATCGAGCGGCAGCCGATGATGGCTGATCTCGATGGAAACGATCTTGCTCATTGTCCCCTCCCTCTCAACCGAACTGCTGCCAGATCGTCTTGTAGTCGCAATATTTGTCGATCGCATGCACCGAGCGGTCGCGGCCGAAGCCGGATTGCTTGAAGCCGCCGAAGGGTGTGGCGAAATTCGACATGTCATAGGTGTTGATCCAGACCGTGCCGGCATGGATGGCTTCGGAGAAGCGATGCGCGCGGTCCATGTCGCGGGTGAAGACCGCGCCGGCCAGACCGTAGATCGTATCATTGGCGATCGCGAGCGCCTCCTCCTCCGTGTCGAAACCGATGGCCGCGAGGACGGGGCCGAAAATCTCCTGCCGGGCGATGCGCATGTCGTTCGTCACGTCGGTGATCACACCCGGCGAGACGTAATAACCGCCCGTTTCCGACAGCACCCGCTCCGCCCCGAAGGCCCGGTGACCACCGTCCTTCTCGCCCGCCGCGATCAGCCCGAGCACCTTTTCCATATGCTCCGCCTCGATCAGCGCGCCGATCTGCGCCGAAGGCTCGAAGGGGTGCGCGAGCGCGATCTCGCGCTTCACCACCGCCTCGATCTTGGCGATGAGGGCATCCCGCACGGAACGCTGCACGACGAGGCGCGTGGCGGCGTGGCAGGTCTCGCCGGAATTGTAGAAGCAGCCCCAGGCGGCCGCACTCGCCGCCGCATCGAGATCGGCATCCTCGAAGACGACGAGTGGCGATTTGCCGCCGAGTTCCAACGCCACGCGCTTGAGGTTGGATTGGGCCGCATAGCCCATGATCAGCTTGCCGACCTCGGTCGAGCCGGTGAAGGCGACCATGTCGACATCCCCATGCAGCGCCAGCGGCTTGCCGACCTCCTCGCCAAAGCCGGTGACGACATTGAAGACGCCGGCCGGAAGCCCGGCCTCGATGGCGAGTTCCGCCAGCTTCAATGCGGAAAGCGAGGACTGCTCGGCCGGCTTCAGCACGACGGAGTTGCCGGCCGCAATCGCCGGTCCGAGCTTCCAGGCATCGATGATCATCGGATAGTTCCATGGCGTGATCGCCGCGACGACGCCGAGCGGCACCTTGCGCACCAGCGCGCGGGCCTTCGGCCCCGTCGGCGCGATCTCGTCATAGAGCTTGTCGATCATCTCGCCGTAATACTGGATGCCATCGGCGCAGAGCCGCACATCCACACCGAGCGACGCCTGCACCGGCTTGCCGACATCGAGCGTTTCCAGAAGCGCCAGTTCTTCGCCATGGGCACGGATCAGCTCCGCCCAACGCAACATGACCTTCTTCTTCTCCAGCGGCTCCCTGGCCCTCCAGATACCGCTGGCAAAGGCCCTACGAGCCGAAGCCACGGCCGCATCGACATCCGTGGCATCGCCGCGGGCCAGCACCGCGCCGGGCTGGCCGTCCATCGGCCGCGTGCGGATGAAGGTGCGGCCGGAAGCGGCGGGCTCGACCTTGCCATCGATGAAATGCCCACGCGTCAGCGAGAGGCCGGCAAGGCGCTGTTCCCAGTAGGCGCGGCTATACTGTTCGGTCATGGCGGGTCCTCAAAGCGTGCGGGGCAGAGCCATCATCGTGGCGGCGATCGTGTCGATATCGGCATCCGAGACCTCACGGATCGTCGCGCGGCGCATCGGCTGATTTTCCGGTGCGCGCATTTCGCGGGCGAGATCTTCGGCGGAAAACACCGCAAAAGCCTTCGGCAGCACACGAGCAATGCCGCAGCGGTCCATGAGATCGCTGACAAAACCCGGCAGCAGTGCCGCATCGGAAAGGCCACAGGCGCGTGCCGCGGCGGCAAGCCCGGCCGTATCGGCCTCGGCAAGCCAGGCCAGCGTCGCCTCGAAGCCCAGCGCCGTGGCGAGCCCGTGGTGCACGGGCGCGAGACCGGCCAGCGCGTGGCTGATATTATGCGCGATCGCCGTGCCGCAATTGTCGATGGCCACACCGGCATAACAGGAGCCGAGCAGCACCTTTCCGCGCGCCTCGATATCCGCCGGGTTCTTCACCGCCGTCTCCAGCGCGTCCGTCAACAGACCAAGTGCCGCATGGGCATAGAGCGTTGCACCGGCATGGGCATTGCGGTTGGTCGCCGCTTCGAAGGCGTGTACGAACGCATCGAGGCCGCACCAGGCCGTCAGGTTGGCCGGCAAGGTCACCGTCAGCGCCGGATCGAGCAGGACAAGATCTGCCTTGGTCTCCGGCCCCCAGATCCAGAGTTTCTTGCCTTCCGGTCCGGCGAAGATCGTCGTCGCGGAGGTCTCGGACCCGGTGCCCGCCGTCGTCGGCACCATGATCTTCTTCAAGGGCTTCTTCGGCAGCGGGTTGGCGGCCAGCGCATAGTGCATCGGGTCCTTGTCGGCCGCTGCGACGCAGGCCGCGATCTTGGCGATATCCAATGCCGAACCACCACCGATGCCGACGACGAGGTCTTTTCCGCGCGCAGCGTGGCTCGCTGCCTCGACATGGGCGAGCTTCGGCTCCCCCGCAAAGCCGGAGAAAAACTCCGCCGCGATCCCAACCGCCACGAACTGGGCGGCAAGACGCTCGCCAAGTCCGCTGGCAGTGAGAAAGCCGTCGATGACGACGAGCGCACTCCGGGCTTCCAGCGCGCCGGCGGAGGAGGCGATGCTGGCATGAACGCCTTCGCCGAAACGGATATCGGGTACGAATGAGGTCGCGAATGTCACGGAAATTCCCCAGAAAAGATCTCCGCAGACCCTGCATCACGATTTCAGATTTTCAAATCCTTGGATTTTTCGGGCTTTTTGATAACTTCAGATCATGAAAGCAACGATGCTCGCCCATATCCCGCTGGAAGCCTTCCGCGTCTTCGACGCTGCCTGCCGGCACATGAACTTTTCCCGCGCCGGACGGGAGCTGAACATCACGCAGGCCGCCGTCAGCCGCCGCATCAAGGGGCTGGAAGATCATCTCGGCGCGCCGCTCTTCACCCGCCAGGGCAAGAACCTGACGCTGACGCCGCGCGGCGAAAAACTGTTCCAGCGCGTGCGCGCCTCGCTCGATTATCTCGAGGAAAGCTTGGAACCCTTCCGCATGGGCGCCGGGCCGAGCATCGCGCTTGCCGCCTCGGGCTCCGTCTCGCATCTCTGGCTTGGAAAGCGCCTGCGGGATTTCTTCCGCGACCATCCCGATATCGCGATCCGCCTCACCACGTCCGACAGCCCCGCCGACCTCGCCTCCGAAAACAACGACCTCGTAATCCTCTATTCGGCCGGCGAGCACCCGCGCTGGGACCTGACGCCGCTGGTCGCCGAAGAGCTGGCGCCCGTCGCCGCACCCGATTACATCGCCCGCAAGGGGCTCGATGCGGCAACGGTCGATCTCAAGGCGCTCGCCGCGCTCGACCTCATCGACTACGAGCGTTTCAACGCCAACTGGATTTCTTTCCGCCCGTGGCTGGAGCGGGTGGCGCCAGAGGCCTTCCGGCGCATGCCGCCGCCGCGGCCCCATCTCACCTTCTCCACCTATGCGCTCGCCATCGATGCGGCGCTCAGCGGCGACGGCGTGGCCCTTGGCAGTCTCGGCCTCATCGCGGATCAGTTGGACAAGGGCAAGCTCGTGCAGCTTGGTAACACCAGCCTTTCGACCGGCTACGGCTACCATCTCGGCCTACCGAAATTCCGCACCGCGCCGCCGGCCGTGCTGGAGCTGCACAAGCACCTGCTTGCTGCCCGCGCGGCCGCCGAAATACCTGATCGGCCGCAACAGGTTTCTGTTGGCGGCACAGGCAAATAGTGTCACACTTTGGAACAGACAGGACCGATTCCGCAGCGAGGGGACGCGCTGGAGAGTGGGATGTCTCCGAAAGGGGCAGGGAGGCGTTTTGCTTCTCCTGAGACAGGATCGGGGAGAATGACGCTGACTGCCCTTCTCATGGCTGGCTACACGTTCATCGCGCTGCGCTTCATCGATTGCAGCCTGCGCGAGGGTGAGGATAATGGCGGCCGATGGGACATCGAACGCGCGCTTGGCCTCCTGCTCTGCCTTGTCTGGCCGCTCGCGCTTGCAGGCACCCTGCTTGTAGCCTATCAGGAGCGGGAGGTCGGCTGATCCCACGGGCTTTTGAGGCCCTGCCTTTGCCAGAAGGCCCGGTATCGACCGCACAGGACGGGCAACGGCGCGGGTCGGCATGACGCAGCGAAAGCAAGGCAGATCCGGCTTGATCGTCTTCGGGCTCTTCGCCGCCGTGCTGCTCGGGGCGATCGGCGCGACGGTGCTGCTTGCCAACGATTATCGCAATCTCAACCTGTTGCTCGCCCGGTTCGGCTATGCGCCGATCAAGGCGGCGCCACAGGAGCGGGCGCTTCGCCCCTATGAACTCAAGGGCAATCGCATGCCCCGGCCCAAAGGTCTTATCTCCGAGCGCCTGCTGGTGCCCGTCACCCCGATGCAGACGAAATTCGTCCGCCCCATCCGCAAGGAGCCCGAAGCTCTCTGCGAGGCGCTGCGCCGTGCCGGTTTCGTCAATTCGGGCTGGAAGGCCGGTCTCTTCGACAAAACGAACTGGGAGTGCCAGTCCTATCGGGAGTTCCCCCGCACGGATGCAGGCGCGGCCGCCCCCTCCTCCGCCTTCCTGTCGATCAAGGGCAATGCGGAGGCGCGCATCTCCTCCTTTCGCATCAAGCTGAACATCGAAGACAAGGCGACGCAGGATGCCGTGACCGATGCCGTCATTGCCGCCATCCGCGTCTTTCTCGACGAAATGCGCTGGGAAGACGCGCCGGAAATCTTTGCCGACATCCGCGCCCTGAAAGAATTCGATATCATCCGCTTCGGCAACCGCATCCTGCTGAAGAAGGAGTTCAGCGAGACGCCGCGCTACAATTTCATCGTCACGCCCGACCGCAACCGCAATCGCGGCTCCTATCTGCCCGACTATTTCGACCGCAGCCGCTGGCTGCCGCTGCGGGAAAACTTTGGCGGGCGGCTTGATGTGCCGCGCAGCACCGCGCAAACTCCGGCGGAATGAGCGGAGATGGTGGTGGGCTCAGGAACAGTGCACAGCGTGATCAAGCGGGCTTTCGCCACAGCGTTTATCTGCTTCACGCTCGCTCTCCCCACTTTTGCAGCGGAGCTGCAGACCGGCCCGCTATCCGACGAGCCGATCTGGACCGACAAACCCGTGCGGATCGACCGCAAGAAACAGAGCCTGGAGCGGGTGGAAGTCGAGCGGAAAATCATACCGCTCATCCTGCGGCCAACAACGCGTGTGAAAGTCTTCGACAGCACGTCCTTTGAGCATGATGGCCGGCTCTATGTGCTGACGGATGCCGTTGCGGTTCATCCCAAAAAACTTTGCCGCGGCGATGACCAGCATCTCGTCGCCTGCGGCCAGCAGGCCCGTATCTATTTCCGCCGGTTGATCGCGAACCGGACGTTGACCTGCGAGCAGGATTTCCGGTTCGGCGCCGTTTCGTTCCTGCGCTGCGCCGTCGCGAAGACGGATCTCGCCCAGACGCTCGTCACGAAGGGCGCCGCCTGGGCCGCAACGCCGCGGCTCGCCCAGCAGCAACAGGCTGCCATGCACCAACGTGCAGGTATCTGGCTGGATGCGGAGTGCCGCGCACTTGGCCGCTGCCCGCCGCCGAAGCGACGGGGCGAGAAATAGCGGCTTAGCCGCGGCCGAACTCGTCCTCGATGCGGATGATGTCGTCCTCGCCGAGATAGGAACCGGTCTGCACCTCGATCAGCTCGAGCATGATCTTTCCGGGATTGGCGAGGCGGTGCAATTCCCCTTGTGGGATATAGACCGACTCGTTTTCGCGCAGCGGGATCGTCTTGTCACCGATCGTCACCTCGGCCGTGCCGCGCACGACGATCCAGTGCTCGGAGCGATGGTGGTGCTTCTGCAGCGACAGACGCTTACCCGGCGTCACGAACAGGCGCTTTACCTGGAAGCGCTCGCCGTTCAGCACCGAGGTATAGCCGCCCCAAGGACGGTAGGCGGTCGGGTGCGTCTCGGTCAGCTTGGCCGTCTTCGGCAAACTGGCCAGATGTTTCACCAGCTTGCCGACATTCTGGCTGTCCTCCATGCGGCCGACATAGACGGCATCCTCGCTGGCGATGACGGCGATATTGTCGAGGCCCTGCACGGCGACATGGATATCGCGGGAGATGACCAACGAATTGCGGGTGTCGAGCACCGTCGTGCTGCCGTCGGCGACATTGCCTGCCGCATCCTGCTTGCCGGTCTTCCACACGGAATCCCAGCTGCCAAGATCGGACCAGGTGATGGGCGACGGCACGACGGCGGCGATCGGCGTCTTCTCGAAGATCGCATAATCGACCGAAATATCCGGCGCGCGCGCGAACGCCGCCTCGTCAAGCCGTTCGAAATCAAGGTCATGCTGCGCCTTGGCGACTGCTTCGGTAGCGGCGTCAAGCACCTCCGGCGCGTATTGGCGAAGCTCGCGCAAGAACAGGCCGACCGGCAGCATGAACATGCCCGAATTCCAGAGATAGCCGCCCGTCTCCAACATGGCGGCGGCCTTGTCGCGGTCCGGCTTTTCGACGAAGCGGCGCACGGCATTGGCGCCGTTGCCGAGATCCTCACCGATCTCGATATAGCCATAGCCGGTGGCCGGTTCGTGCGGCGTGATGCCGAATGTCACCAGACGCCCGGCTTCGGCGGCAGCCCGCGCCTTGGCGATGCAGTCGAAATAGGTCGCGTCGGCGTCGATCTCATGATCGGAGGCGAGAACCTGCATGATCGCCTGGTCACCCTGCAGGCGGGAAATCAGCGTGGCGGCGGCGGCAAGCGCAGGGGCCGTGTTGCGCGCGACGGGTTCGAGCAGAATGGAAGTCAGCGCCATATCCGCGGCACGGGCCTGCTCGGGGACCAGGAAGCGGAAGTCGTTGTTCGTGACGACGATGGGCGCATCGTACAGCGCCTTGTCCGCGACGCGGGCCAGCGTCTTCTGGAACAGCGTCGTCTCACCGAGAAATTCGAGGAACTGCTTCGGCGCGGAGGAGCGCGAGAGCGGCCACAAGCGCGTGCCCTTACCGCCAGCCATGATTACGGGTACGATCTTGCTGCTCATTGGTCCTGTCCTCACGCAAAAGCCCGCCTTCATGGCGGACGGCAGATGGCGGCCACTCTCCCGCGATGCCGTAAAGAAACAGCAAATCCCGCCTTCCGGTTGTGCCGCAGGGAGGCATTTTCCTGGAGACAAGGTAAAGAGGACCTTCAGCCCGAAACCGGCATTTGACAAGCAACAAAAAACCCGCCGGAAGGGCGGGTTCGATGGTTGCAGGTTCGGTCGAAGGATCAGACCGGAACGACGATGCCCTGAAGCGTCGTGAGTTCCGCAAGATAGGTCTCGATACCGAACTTCTGGTCGTCGGACTTGGCATGGGCCAGTTCCGCGCGGGCGGCTTCGATACGGCGGGTGATCTCGTCGCTCTTGACCTCGCCGGCCGGAACGGCGGACTCGGCCAGCAGCGTGCAGCCGGTCGGGATGATGTCGGCGAAACCGCCGAAAACCACATAGCGGTCCTTGCGGCCATCCGCGAACTTCACGGTGACGACACCCGGCTTGATCGTCGTCATGGTCGGCGCATGGTTGGCCATGACGGTCATCTCGCCCTCGGTCGCCGGAATGACGACTTCGCTGACGCTGCCGGAAACCAGCAGGCGCTCGGGGGAGACGAGTTCAAAATTGAAATTGTCAGCCATGACCATTCACTTCTTGTCATTCATCCGGTCAGGAATGGGCGCCCTTTGCGGGCGCCCAAAGTTCATCAAGCGGCTTCGGCAGCCAGCTTCTTGGCCTTTTCGACGGCCTCTTCCATGGAGCCGACCATGTAGAAGGCGGCTTCCGGCAGGTGGTCGTACTCGCCGTTGACGAGGCCCTTGAATCCCTTGATCGTGTCTTCGAGAGCAACCAGCTTGCCCGGCGAGCCGGTGAAGACTTCGGCGACGAAGAACGGCTGCGACAGGAAGCGCTCGATCTTGCGGGCGCGGGCAACGGCGATCTTGTCGTCTTCCGACAGTTCGTCCATGCCCAGGATGGCGATGATGTCCTGGAGCGACTTGTAGCGCTGCAGGGTCGTCTGGACCTTACGGGCGACGTCGTAGTGCTCTTCGCCGACGACGATCGGGTCGAGCATGCGCGAGGTCGAGTCGAGCGGGTCAACGGCCGGGTAGATGCCCTTTTCGGCGATCGAGCGCGACAGAACCGTCGTGGCATCCAGGTGGGCGAACGAGGTGGCCGGCGCAGGGTCGGTCAAGTCGTCGGCGGGAACGTAGATGGCCTGAACCGAGGTGATCGAACCCTTGGTCGTGGTGGTGATGCGTTCCTGCATCTGGCCCATGTCCGTTGCGAGCGTCGGCTGATAGCCCACGGCCGACGGGATACGACCGAGCAGAGCCGACACTTCGGAACCAGCCTGCGTGAAGCGGAAGATGTTGTCGACGAAGAACAGAACGTCCTGGCCCTTGTCGCGGAAGTCTTCAGCGATCGTGAGACCCGTCAGAGCGACGCGAGCGCGTGCGCCCGGCGGTTCGTTCATCTGGCCGTAAACGAGGGCAGCCTTGGAGCCTTCACCGCCGCCGTGCTTGTTCACGCCGGATTCGATCATTTCGTGGTAAAGGTCGTTACCTTCGCGGGTACGTTCACCCACGCCCGCGAATACCGAGTAACCACCGTGCGCCTTGGCGACGTTGTTGATCAGTTCCATGATGAGAACGGTCTTGCCGACGCCGGCGCCGCCGAACAGGCCGATCTTGCCGCCCTTTGCGTAGGGAGCGAGAAGGTCGACGACCTTGATGCCGGTGACGAGGATCTGCGCTTCCGTGGACTGCTCGACATAGGCCGGAGCTTCCTGGTGGATGGCGCGCTTGCCGGAGGTGACGAGCGGACCGGCTTCGTCAACGGGCTCGCCGATGACGTTCATGATGCGGCCGAGCGTTTCCGGACCGACCGGGACGGTGATCGGAGCGCCCGTGTCGGCGACCGGCTGACCGCGGACGAGACCTTCGGTCGAGTCCATGGCGATCGTGCGGACGGTGTTTTCACCGAGGTGCTGGGCGACTTCGAGAACGAGGCGGTTGCCGTTGTTGTCGGTTTCCAGCGCGTTCAGGATCTGCGGCAGGTTGCCGTCAAAAGCAACGTCGACGACGGCGCCGATGACCTGCGTCACGCGACCGGTCGCGACAAAAGCAGCCGGTGCGGCAGCCTTCGTTGCAGCGGCGGTCTTTGCTGCCGGCTTACGAGCAGCGGGCTTCTTTTCCGCTACGGTTTCCTTCGGGGTAGCTGCCTTAGCCATGTATCTTACCCTCTTTGTCCTGGTCCTTAGAGCGCTTCAGCGCCCGAGATGATTTCGATGAGTTCCTTGGTGATCTGAGCCTGGCGCTGACGGTTGTAGTTCAGCGTCAGCTTGTTGATCATTTCACCAGCATTGCGGGTCGCGTTGTCCATTGCGCTCATCTTGGCGCCCATTTCGCCGGCGACGTTCTCGAGCAGCGCCCGGAAGATCTGCACGGAAATGTTGCGCGGAATGAGGTCGCCGAGGATGGCGCCGGCATCCGGCTCGTAGTCGTAGATCGCGGTCGCACCCGTCGTCTCGGCAACGGCCGCAGGAGCGGAGGCCGGGATGAGCTGGAGCGCGGTCGGGATCTGCGAGATGACCGACTTGAACTCGGAATAGAACAGCGTGCAGACGTCGAATTCGCCCTGTTCGAAGAGACCGATGACCTTGCGGCCGATCTGGTCTGCATTCGCAAAGCCGATCTTCTTGACTTCGCGCAGGTCGACGCGGTCGATGATCAGCGAGGCGAATTCGCGGCGCAGGATATCGAAGCCCTTCTTGCCCACGCAGACGATCTTGACCGTCTTGCCGCTGGCCAGAAGCTTGCGGGTGTGGTCACGCGCCAGACGCGCGATCTGCGAGTTGAAGCCGCCGCACAGACCGCGTTCGGCCGTGCAGACGACGAGCAGATGAACCTGGTCCTTGCCCGTGCCGGTCATCAGACGCGGTGCCGAGTCGTCCTGACCAACGGCCTGGGCGATGTTGGCGAGAACGGCGCTCATGCGCTGCGAATAGGGCCGGGCGGCCTCGGCCGCTTCCTGGGCACGCCGAAGCTTCGCCGCGGCGACCATTTTCATCGCCTTGGTGATCTTCTGCGTCGCCTTGACGGAGGCGATCCGGTTTTTCAGATCCTTAAGTGAAGGCATCCGTTTTCCGTCCTGTGACACGACCCCGGGAGGTCATGCGTCAATCAAAGTTCCTGGACTGCCCGCGCGCCGGAGGCGCGCAGGGCATGAACCGTTCAGTCTCAGCCGAAGCTCTTGGCGAAAGCGTCGAGAGCAGCCTTGAGCTTGCCCTTCGTGTCGTCGCTGATCGCCTTGTCGGTGCGGATCGTGTCGAGGATCGACTTGCCCTCGGAGCGCAGGTAGGCCAGCAGGCCCTGCTCGAACTTGCCGACCTGAGCGACCGGAAGCTTGTCGAGGTAGCCGTTGACGCCCGCGAAGATCACCGCGACCTGCTCTTCCGTCTTCAGCGGCGAGAACTGCGGCTGCTTCAGGAGTTCGGTCAGGCGTGCACCGCGGTTCAGCAGGCGCTGCGTTGCGGCGTCGAGGTCCGAGCCGAACTGGGCGAAGGCTGCCATTTCGCGATACTGGGCGAGTTCGCCCTTGATCGAACCGGCGACCTGCTTCATCGCCTTGATCTGCGCGGACGAACCGACGCGGGAAACCGACAGACCGACGTTAACGGCCGGGCGGATACCCTGGTAGAACAGGTCCGTTTCAAGGAAGATCTGGCCGTCGGTGATCGAGATCACGTTGGTCGGGATGAACGCCGAAACGTCGTTACCCTGGGTTTCGATGACCGGCAGAGCCGTCAGCGAGCCAGCGCCCATGTCGTCGTTAAGCTTTGCAGCGCGCTCGAGGAGACGCGAATGCAGGTAGAAAACGTCGCCCGGGTAAGCTTCACGGCCCGGCGGGCGGCGCAGCAGGAGCGACATCTGACGGTAGGAAACGGCCTGCTTGGAAAGGTCGTCGTAACCGATGAGGGCGTGCTTGCCGTTGTCGCGGAAGTATTCGCCCATCGCGCAGCCGGCGAACGGTGCGAGATACTGCATCGGCGCCGGATCGGAAGCCGTTGCGGCAACGATGATCGAGTACTGGAGAGCGCCGCGCTCTTCGAGAACCTTCACGAACTGGGCAACCGTCGAACGCTTCTGGCCGATAGCGACGTAGACGCAGTACAGCTTCTCGCTGTCCGGACCGTTGTCGTGGATGGCCTTCTGGTTCAGGATCGTATCCAGGATGATGGCGGTCTTGCCGGTCTGGCGGTCGCCGATGACGAGCTCGCGCTGGCCGCGGCCGACCGGGATGAGGGCGTCGATGGCCTTGAGGCCGGTCGACATCGGCTCATGAACCGACTTGCGCGGAATGATGCCCGGAGCCTTGACGTCAACGCGCGACCGCTGCTTGGCATTGATCGGGCCCTTGCCGTCGATCGGGTTGCCGAGCGCGTCGACCACGCGGCCGAGCAGTTCCGGACCGACCGGAACGTCCACGATGGCGCCGGTACGCTTGACGGTGTCGCCTTCCTTGATGTCACGGTCGGAACCGAAAATAACGACACCGACGTTGTCGCTTTCCAGGTTCAGGGCCATGCCACGGATGCCACCGGGGAACTCGACCATTTCACCGGCCTGGACATTGTCGAGGCCGTAAACGCGGGCGATACCGTCACCGACGGACAGCACCTGACCGACCTCAGAGACTTCCGCCTCTTTGCCGAAGTTTTTGATCTGATCTTTGAGAATTGCGGAAATTTCCGCGGCGCGGATATCCATCAGCCGACCTCTTTCAGTGCAAGCTTAAGAGTAGAGAGTTTGGTGCGAAGGGACGTGTCGATCTGGCGCGATCCCACCTTGACGATCAGACCACCGAGAATGGACGGGTCGACGGTGACGGCGATCGCCACGTCTTTGCCGGTGACGCCTTTCAGCGCCGCCTTCAATTCAGTTTCCTGCGCTGCGGTCAGCGCATGGGCCGAGGTAACGTCGGCCGTGATTTCGCCGCGGGCGCGGGCCGCGATGACGCGGTAAGCCTTGATCATGCCGGGAACGGCGAACAGGCGGCGATTTGACGCAACCACCTTGAGGAAGTTTGCCACGAGGCCCGTGATGCCGGCCTTGGCGGCAACGGCGGAAATGGCCTTGGTCTGATCTTCGGCGGAGAAGACGGGGCTGACGATCAGCCGCTTCAGGTCATCGCTCTCATCGATCAGGGCCTGGAAACGGTCGAGATCGGCGCCGACAGCGGCAGCGGAGCCAGCTTCCTGCGCAAGGTCGAAAAGCGAAGACGCGTATCTTTCTGCAACACCGGAAACGAGCTGGGATGTGTCTGCCACGGGCACAAGCTTCTCTTTTTTCATTCAGAAAACAGGGCAGTAGCGGAGCTACGGTCCTAAGTTTCTGAAATCGTTGCGGTATTCTTCAGCTCCCACAGGCTTTTTCGCCCGCTTTTTCTGAATTCGCGGTTCGTCTAGCATAGGAAACCGGGACTCGCAACACGCCGGACGCAGGAATGCGCCATAAGTCGGCCACAGTCGAGGCAAAAGTTGACTGCGCGGACTATGCTTTGGCGCAGGCGGAGCGGGATATGCCGTTTTTCTCTCAGAGGAAGCCGAAGGCGTAACCGAGCGGCAGCGAGGCAAGCACCGCCTGAACGAAAAGCACGACAAGATTCTTCGCGCTGAACGCGCCGTCCGACATCAGGGACAGAATGCGGCCGAAGGCGGCAAGCGCAAAACCGCCGCCGATCGCCATATAGATCCAGCTCTGCGCCATCAGCAGCGCCACGATGGCAAGCCCCGCATAGAAGCCGCCGGCCGAACGCACGAAGGCCAAACCTTCGAGGCTCGTCTCCTTCGGCTGCAACCCTGCAAGCTTCAATGCCGTGCCGGGAGCGAAAAGGCCGAAGAGGCCAAGGAGCCCCGTGGCGATGGCCGCACAGAAGGCGAGGAATTCGCCGGTTTCGGTGGGGATATAGAATTCCATCTCGGCTTGTCTCCAGAACTGCCCGCCGCCTTCTATCGCACAGCCGCAGGACAGGCAGAAGCGCACGGCAAAAGTTCGCACAAGTCTTTGTTAACCACGCGTCCTAAAGGAAGCTCTGCGGATCTATGTCGAGCTGCACCTGCAGCGAGGCGCGTTCCTTCGGTCCGTTGGCGAGCATGGTGCGCAGGAAAGTCTGCATGTCGCTACCCCGCCGGCCATGCACCAGCAGGCGGAACCGGTGGCGGCCGCGCACCAGCGCCAGCGGCGCTTCCGCCGGCCCGAGGATGGAGATGCCGGTGACCTGCGGCGCCGCCTGCCGCAATCCACGCGCATGCGTTTCAGCCTCGGCACGGCTATCGGCCGAGACGATGACCGAGGCCAGCCGTCCGAACGGCGGCAGCAGCGCCTTTTCCCGCTCGCCGATCTCACGGTCGTAAAACGCCTGCGCATCGCCCGAGACGATGGCCTGCATGACCGGATGCGCCGGCTGGTAGGTCTGGATGAGGCCGTGGCTCTTGAGGCCCGATCGCCCGGCGCGGCCCGTTACCTGCGAGAGCAACTGGAAGGTCCGCTCCGCCGCACGCGGATCACCGTTCGACAGGCCGAGATCGGCATCCACCACGCCGACCAGCGACATCAGTGGGAAATTGTGCCCCTTGGCCACGAGCTGGGTACCGATGACGATATCCGCCTCACCCCGCGCGATCGCCTCCAGTTCCAGCCGCAGCCGCTTCACACCCATAAGGTCGGAGGAGAGCACGATGGTGCGCGCCTCGGGAAAATGCTTTTCCACCTCTTCGGCGATGCGCTCCACCCCCGGCCCGCAGGCGGCGAGATGATCGAAGGTGCCGCATTCCGGGCAGGCTTCCGGCGTGCGCTCGGCATAGCCGCAATGATGGCACTGGATTTGGCCGCGGAACCGGTGCTCCACCAGCCAGCTCGAGCATTGCGGGCACTGGAAACGATGGCCGCAGACACGGCAGAGGGTCAGCGGCGCATAACCGCGCCTGTTCAGGAAGAGCAGCGCCTGCTCTTGCTTCTCGATGGTGCGCTGGATGCCGCGCAACAGGATCGGTGACAGGAAACCGCCGCGCGCCGGGGGGTGGCGGCGCATATCGACGAGATGCAGGTCCGGCAGCGCCGCATCGCCATAACGCGTCGGTAGATGCAGCTTGCGATAGCGCCCGACATCGCTGTTGACCCGGCTTTCGACCGACGGTGTCGCCGAAACCAGCACGGCCGGGAAATCGCCGATGCGGGCGCGCACCACCGCCATGTCGCGCGCATTGTAGAAGACACGATCTTCCTGCTTGTAGGCGGGGTCGTGCTCTTCATCGACGATGATGAGGCCGAGGTTTTCGAAGGGCAGGAACAGCGCCGAGCGCGCGCCCGCCACCACCCGCACATCTCCCGTCGTCACCTGCCGCCACACGCGTTCGCGCATTCGCGGTGCGAGGTCGGAATGCCACTCGGCGGGCTTTGCACCGAAGCGATCCTGAAAACGCTCCAAAAAGCTCGCCGTCAGCGCGATTTCGGGCAGGAGGATGAGCACCTGCCTGCCGCGCCTGAGCGTCTCGGCAATCGCCTCGAAATAGACCTCCGTCTTGCCCGAACCGGTGATGCCGTCGATCAGCGAGACCGAGAAGACACCCTTCTGGACACTCTCCACCAGCTCCGCCGCACTGTCGGTCTGCGGACCCTCAAGCCGGGGCGCGGCATAGTCCGGATCGGGTGCGGCCACAACAGGCGGCGGCGGCAGGAAGACCGTTTCGAACGTGCCCTGCTTCATCAACCCGTCGATGACGCTCGTCGACGTGCCCGAGGCGTGGGCAAGGCCGGACTTGGTCCAGGCAATACCATCCTCGACCATTTCCAGCACGCGCTCGCGCGCACTCGTCAGCCGCTCCGGCCGGTGGCCGGTAAAGCGCAGGCCTTCGATCATCGGTTCGGGATCGAAAGCGGTCGGCGCGCGCAACGCCATGCGGGTGACGAGACCCGGCGGCGTCACCGTATAGGCGGACACCCAATCGAGGAAATCACGCATTTCCTTGGACAGCGGCGGGCAATCGAAGACTTTCTCGATCGGCCTGAGCTTCTTCGGATCGACCTTGCCGTCATCCCCACCATCCCAGACGACACCGGGCACCAGCCGCGGCCCGAGCGGCACCTGCACGATGGAGCCGGGCTGGACGGCCATGTCCTCGGGGACCGTATAGGAATAGGGCACGGGCGTGGGCACCGGCACCATGACGGGCACCGTGCGCGGAAAAAGCCTGTCTCCGAAAAGGTTGGTCGAATCGCTGCTCATGAACCGCGACCATGCCCCCGCCGCCACGCGAAGAAAACCGCAAAGATGGCGGCCGCCTCATTCGTCATCGTCATCCATCGCGCCGGTCAGCCGCATGCCGTCGATCCAGGTCGCCCCGTCATGGCGCACCACGCGTTTCGCCCTGACACCGCAGCGCGTCTCCACCTCCTGCGCCAGGCGCTCCGAATGGGTGACGATCCACAGCTGGCTCGACTGCGCGGCGCGCGCGATCATTTCTGCCAGCGGCGGCAACATGTCGGGGTGGAGGCTCGCCTCCGGCTCGTTGAGCGCGATCAGCGGCGGCGTGCGATAGGAGAGAAGCGCCGCAGCCAGCGCGAGGAAGCGGATCTGCCCGTCGGAAAGCTCGCGCGGCTGGAAGACACGCTGCGGAAACTGCGGGAAGACCAAGCCATAGGAGGCGAACTCCTCCGGCTCAGGCACAGACAATCGTGCCCCGCCAAAAGCATCCGCCACGGCCCGGTCGAGATCGACCGTGTCTCCTCGGGTCCATTTCAGCGTTGCGAAGACCGCCGCCATATTCGTCCCGTCCTGATCGAGCAAAGGCGCGGTGACGGCGAGGCAGGGCTGGCGCAGCGCCGAATCGCGGTCCGAGCGGAAACCATGGAAGAAGCGCCACTGCGAAAGGGCGCGGCGAAACGTGCCGACTTCAGGATAGTGGCCGGCATCACCGAGCAGCGCGATGGCCGTTTCGGATGTCAGCGCCTGCTCGGGGTATTCCGTCATCCGGCCCGCCTCGCTGCGCACCATGATGCCTGGCCCTGCGCGCTTCATCATCGTCACTGGCCGGCGGCCAGTCTCGATGGTCAGTTCCTCGGCCTTGACCTGCGGCTCGAAAGCAAAACCCGCCGCGTCAATCGGCGGCCGCAGCCCCGCCTCGACGCGGTAGCGGAACGTGATCGCCCGCTCCTCGTCCAGGAGTTCGGTTTCGAGACGGATACGCACCGGCTCGTTCGCCCGCCGCCTGCCCGTCCAGAGCGCCGAGGCCATGCCGCCCTCCGCCGCGATTTCATGCGCAAACGTCCCGCGCACCGCCGCCTGCACCAATTGCAGCGACCGGTAGAGGTTCGATTTTCCGGCACCGTTCTCGCCAACGAACAGGTTCACCCGCCCGAGATCCATGCGGATCGAGCGCAGGGAGCGATAATTTTCGGCGGACATCGACCGCAGCAGCATAGTTTCACCCGGCTTCTTGAACACGGCGCTCTCTTACAGCCCACCGTGTCTAGAGGAAGGCAGCCCGCTTTGCCCAGCCTTTTGGCTGAATGTTAGCAAAACCCTAACGCAAATGACCGATCCTGCGGCAAACCGCGAAGGCAGGACATGACCGAACTTCTCATCATCGCCGATCCCGCACTGCTGGCCGAGCGGCAGGCCTGGCTTGTATCGCTTGCCGACGAGCGCCGTCTCGCCGGCCACACGCTCGATGCCTACGAGCGCGACACCCGCCAGTTCCTCGCCTTCCTCACGCAGCACCTCGCCGCCCCCGCCCGCCTCAAGGACATCGGCAATCTGCGCCCGGCAGACCTGCGCGGCTTCCTCGCTGCCCGCCGTCGCGATGGCGCGGGTGCGCGCACGCTCGGCCGCGGCCTTGCCGGCCTGCGCTCCTTCCTGCGCCACCTTGAGCGCAAGGGCCTCGCCAATGCCGCCGGCGCCTCGGCCGTGCGCTCGCCCAAACAGCCGAAATCCCTGCCGAAACCGCTCTCCGACCGCCAGGCCATCGCCGTCGTCGATGCGAATGAGCAGCTTGCCGAGGAACCTTGGATCCGCGTACGCAATGCCGCCGTGCTCACCCTTCTCTATGGCTGCGGCCTGCGTATATCCGAGGCCCTCTCGCTGACGCCGGAGAATTTCGCCGGCAGCCCGACATCGCTGCGCATCACCGGCAAGGGCGACAAGACGCGCATCGTGCCGCTGATCGCGCCGGCGCGATCAGGCGTCGAGGACTATATCAAGCTCTGCCCCTTCCCGCTTGGCGCGGACAAACCGCTCTTCCGCGGTGCCCGTGGTGGCCCCCTACAGCCAGCCATCATCCAGCGCGAGATGCAGAAGATGCGCGGCGCGCTCGGCCTGCCGGACAGCACCACACCGCATGCTTTGCGCCATTCCTTCGCCACCCATCTGCTCGCCGGCGGCGGCGACTTGCGCACCATTCAGGAACTGCTCGGACACGCCAGTCTTTCGACGACGCAGGTCTATACCGGTGTCGATTCGGCGCGATTGCTCGAAATATATGACCGGGCGCATCCACGCGCCTGATCCCGTTAAGGGATTGTGAGGATGAGGCGACTAGGGTCCGCGAAAAATACACGGAGTTCGACCATGACAGTCCTTCTTCACAAGAGCCGTCTTTTGCTTGCCGACCGGTTGGCCGATGCCGGTCTCTGGTTCATGGCCGCGATCCATGCGCTGATCGCCCTCTCCTTCCTCGTCGTGCTTTCCGGCCTTTCTCCGGCGCGGGCGGAGGAGCTGCCGACCTGCACCGGCAACAACCTGTTGACCAAATTCGAGAAAGACGATCCGGCCGGCTACGCCAAGCTGCGCGCCGAGGCCGACGCCACGCCGAACGGCAAGGCGATCTTCTGGAAGGTCGAGAAGGACGGCAAGCCCGCCTCCTGGCTGCTCGGCACCATGCATGTGACGGATCCGCGCGTGCTCGCCATGCCGGAGGCCGCCCGCACCGCCTATGACAAGGCTGCGACCGTGATCGTCGAATCCGACGAGATCACCGACGAGAAGAAGGCGGGGGCCGCGATGATGGCCCGGCCCGATCTCATCATGTTCACCGACGGCAAGTCGATCACCGATTTCCTTAACCCCGAGGAAAAGGAAAAGCTGGAGAAGGGCCTGAAGGGCCGCGGCCTGTCGCTTGCCGCCGTCGGCCGTATGAAGCCGTGGATGCTGATGAGCTTCGTCGCCCTGCCTGCCTGCGAAATCGCTCGCAAGACCGCCGGTGCAGCCTTCCTCGACCAGAAACTTGCCAAGGACGCGCTCGCCGACGGCAAGACACTGAAGGGACTGGAAACGCTGATCGAGCAGATTTCCGCGCTGGATTCGCTCGCCGTCGAGCCGCAGATCAAGGGCCTCGTGCAGACGGTGGACCTCGGCGACGGCCTGAAGGATGTCATCGAGACGATGAGCCAGCTCTACCTCTCGGGCGATACCGGCATGATCATGCCGATGATGCGCGCCGCCACGCCCGAAGGCGACGGCGCGGACGCTTATGCCGAGTTCGAACAGCGCATCATCGTCGATCGCAACCACACCATGGCCGACCGCGCGACGCCGATCCTCGATGAAGGCAATGTCTTCATGGCCGTCGGCGCGCTGCATCTGGCCGGTGCGGAGGGCGTGGTCGAACTGCTGCGCAAGAAGGGCTTTACCGTTACTGCGGTGAATTGAGCTTCCGCGCCCGCCGGCCGATGCCGGACAGCATGGTGCGCACGATCAACTTGTGAAACGGCATGACGGCGGCGAGATAGAGCCGGCCGAGCAGGTTGTTGCGATGGACGAGCGTCATCACGCTCAAGGTCTGGCCGGTGGGCCGGTCGGCCATCACGTCGATGACAATGCGGAAATCGAGATGCCGATCGTCGAAGCCGAGCACGACGCGTTCATCGGTCGCACTCACCACCGGAAAACCGCCGATCTCCGTCTCGGAGGTCTTCACCTCCTCAGCCGCGCCCTTCAGCCCAAAGGGCGCCACGACGGCATTGCGCAGCACCATCAGCCTGCGCACCCAGCCCGGCGGATGCTCCAGCGCCATCCGCGCCGCCTCGCGCGCCGTCAGGTGCTCGACCGGCAGGCCGAGCGTGAAACGGTCCGCCCAGTCGGCGGCGGGAAGCAGCGGGTGCGGCAGGGAAACGGGTCGCGATACCGGAGACATGAAACCATCCTTTGTGGTCTCCATGCTGCGCCGGTTCGCCAAATGAAAACAGGCGGCTGGTTGTCGCAGCCGCCTGGAGAATGCCCAGCCGAAGCGAAATCGCTTCGGCGTCCGATCACATATGGATCGGTTTGAAGAAGGTGGCGAGTGCGGCTTCCTTGACGGCTTCCGACATGGTCGGATGGGCGTGGCAGGTGCGGCCGAGGTCTTCGGAGGAGCCCCCGAATTCCATCAGCACCGCAGCCTCGTGGATCATCTCGCCGGCGCCGAAGCCGACGATGTGCACGCCGAGAACACGATCGGTGTCCTTGTCGGCGAGAACCTTCACGAAGCCGTCCGTCGCCAGCATGGCGCGGGCGCGGCCGTTGGCGGTGAAGGGGAACTTGCCGGCCTTGTAGGCAATGCCTGCAGCCTTCAGTTCTTCCTCTGTCTTGCCGACGGAGGCAACTTCCGGCTGGGTGTAGACGACACCGGGGATGACATCGTAATTCACATGGCCGGCCTGGCCGGCGAGGATTTCAGCAACGGCGACACCCTCGTCTTCCGCCTTGTGGGCGAGCATCGGGCCGCGCACGACGTCACCGAGCGCATAGATGCCGGGGACATTGGTCTGGAAGTGCTTGTCGATCTCGACGCGGCCGCGGTTGTCGAGCGCAACGCCGGCTTCCTTGAGGCCGAGGCCTTCGGTGTAGGGCTTGCGGCCGGTGGCGATCAGCACGACATCGGCGTCGATGGTGGTGGCCTCACCGCCCTTGACCGGCTCGAAGGTCACCTTGGCGCCGGAGCCGGATTTTTCGACGCCCGTCACCTTGGCGCCGAGCTTGAAGTCCATGCCCTGCTTGGCCAGCATGCGCTGGAATTGCTTGGAAACGTCGCCATCCATGCCGCCGAGGATGGTGTCGAGATATTCGACGACCGTGACCTTGGCGCCGAGGCGCGCCCAGACCGAGCCGAGCTCGAGGCCGATGACGCCGCCGCCGACGACGACCAGATGGCCCGGCACCTTGTCGAGCGCGATGCCGCCCGTCGAGGAGACGATGACCTTCTCATCGATCTCGACGGGGACGCCCGGAATGCCGGCGACGTCGGAACCAGTGGCGATCACGATGTTCTTCGTGTCAAGGACCTGCTCCTCACCCTTGTCATTTGTGACGGAGACCTTGCCCGCGCCGAGCACCTTGCCGGTGCCCTGGATGCCGTCGATCTTGTTCTTCTTGAACAGGAAGGCGACGCCGTCGACATTCGACTTCACTGTCGCATCCTTGTGCGCCATCATCTTGGCGAGGTTCAGCGTGGGCTTCACGCCCTCGATGCCGAGCGCATCCATGCCATGGGCGGCGTGGCTGTAGGTCTCCGACGCATGCAGCAGCGCCTTGGAGGGGATGCAGCCGACATTGAGGCAGGTGCCGCCATAGGTGGTGCGCTTTTCGACGACCGCGACCTTCAGGCCGAGCTGGGCCGCCTTGATGGCGCAAACGTAGCCGCCGGGGCCGGAACCGATAACGATGAGATCATATGCCATGACAAGTCCTTCCTGCGCGGGGCCTAGCGGCCGCCGCTGACGTTGAGGGCGGCACCCGTCACATAGGATGCCGCGTCGGAGAGAAGATAGAGAATGGATTGCGCGACTTCATCGGCCGTACCCGGCCGCTGCATCGGGATGAGCGACGCCATGTCGCGCGCACGATCTGGGAGGCCGCCGGAGGCGTGGATTTCCGTATCGATGATGCCGGGGCGCACGAGATTGACGCGCACGCCCTCCGCCGCGACTTCACGGGCGAGACCAACGGTAAAGCTCTCGATGGCGCCCTTGCTGGCGGCATAATCGACATATTGCCCGGCCGCACCCAATTGCGCGGCAACGGACGAAAGATTGACGATCGAACCACCGGTGCCGCCATGCCGCGTCGACATGCGGCGCACGGCCTCCTGCGCGCAGCGGATCGAGCCCATGACATTGACGGCGAACATCCGCTCCAACCGCTCGGACGACATCTCGTCGACGCGCTGCGGCGTCGCGACGATGCCGGCATTGTTCACAAGACCGTCGAGCCGGCCGAAGGTGCCGTCGATGGTGGAGAAGATATTGGCGAGGCCGAGCTCGCTGCCCACATCGCCCTGAACCGGGATCGCCGACCCACCGGCCGCATGGATCTCCGCGACGACAGTCTCGGCCGCGTCCAGATTGGCGACATAGTTCACCGCGACCTGCCAGCCAGCCGCACCCGCCATGCGGCAGACGCTGGCGCCGATGCCCCGGCTGCCGCCGGTGACGAGGAGAACGGGCGCTTCCTTCATGCCGTGCATCCCTTCCGCCGGAAGACATCCTGCGGCACGAGCTTCGCCTTGCCCTGATCCCACAGCGCCGAATAGCGCAACGACGGGCCGAAGCCCGACAACAGCAGGCTTTGCGCCGCCTTGGCGCCCTGATCGGGCACGAGGTTGGCATCCTCAGCCACGTCGAACGCGTAGATCACGCCTTCCCAGATGGTGCAGGCGGCGATTTCCTCGCCGGTCACGTCACCCTCGGGGCAATTGTGCATGATCATGCCATTCGAGCGGGCGGGATCGCCGGGCATGACGATGCCGTCCAGCACCACGCCGCTTGCCAGAACCTTCAGCTTGAAATGATGGCTCGTCGCGGCGGCATCCGAACCGACGGGCTCAAAGGTCAGCTCATACCCCCCGTCGCGATCCGCATAGATCGCACGGTCCTGCCGGCACTCCGCCGCGGAAGCAGCGGTCGCGGCAAGCAGACCGGTCAGGACGAGGGCGCCGCGCATGGCTCAGTGGGCCTTTTCCGTCGCGAGCTTGATGCCGAGCGCGATGAAGACGAAGCCGCTGGTGCGGTCGATCCACTGGCTGGCACGGGAAAACGCCGCCCGCATGCGCGGTGTCGTCATGAAGAGCGAGACGCCGACGAACCAGGCGATGAGGCAGGTCGCCATGACGAGGCCATAGCCGAACTTGATGGCGATCGGCGTGTGGGCGCTGACGACCGTCGAGAAGATCGACAGGAAGAAGAATACCGCCTTGGGGTTCAGCGCATTGGCGAGGAAGCCGAGGCCGAAGGCCCTGAGCGCCGACTGCTCCACCTTCGCCTCACCGCCGGCCTTCACGGCCTCGGCGGAAAGGTCCGCCTTGCCCGCACGCAGCGCCTTGATGCCGATATAGACGAGATAGGCGACGCCGCACCACTTCACGATGTTGAAGAGGTAGATCGACTGGGAAATGATGAGGCCGAGGCCGAGGATCGTGTAGCTGACATGCACCATCAGCGCCGCACCGATGCCGAAGGACGTGATCACGGCGGCGCGGCGGCCCTGCACCAGCGACTGGCGCATGACCATGGCGAGGTCGGCGCCCGGCGAGACGATGGCGAAGGCAAAGATCGCCATCAGCGAGGCGAGTTCGATCAGATAGGAATGCATCGCATCGTCTCCGTTTTCAGGCGCGAACGGCCGTCAAAAGACCAGCGCCACCAGCATCATGGCAAGGCCGATCATCGACAGCACCCATGCCAGCGAGCGGACATAGGCGACGCCGGCCAGGTAAAGCGGAATGTAGGCGACGCGGCAGGCAAACCACAACCACGCGCCGGTGATCCCCCAGCCCGAAGCATCCCCCTTCAGCACCAGCGCCAATGCAAGCGCGACGAAGGCCGGATAGGTCTCCCGGAAATTGGCGGATGCCCGCGCCGCACGGCCGGCAACCTTGCCGGAAGGCGAAAAGCCCACGTCGCGCGGTCCGGGATTCCACGATGCGCCCAGCGTCTTCGATGCTTCTGCGCTCGTCGTGAAGGCCTGCAACAGGACATGGACGATCAGCAGCACGGCACTCCAGCCGACCATCGGCAGGAAGGGAGAGGCGGAAAGGGAGAACACGTCCATGGCGATTGCGCTTCTTGGCTTTGGTTCGGTAAAAGGCCGCCCCGTGGATCGGGACGGCCTGAGACCCGTTGACGATCAGAGATCGAGGACCAGACGTTCCGGATCTTCCAGACTGTCCTTGACGCGCACGAGGAAGGTCACGGCTTCCTTGCCGTCGACCATGCGGTGGTCGTAGGAGAGCGCGAGATACATCATCGGGCGGATGACGATCTGGCCGCCGACGACAACCGGGCGCTCCTGGATCTTGTGCATGCCGAGAATGCCGGACTGCGGGGCGTTCAGGATCGGCGAGGACATCAGCGAACCATAGACGCCGCCGTTCGAGATGGTGAACGTGCCGCCCTGCATGTCGGCCATGGACAGCGCGCCGTCACGGGCGAGCTTGCCGAGGCGGCCGATATCCTTCTCGATTTCGGCGATCGACATCTGGTCGGCGTCGCGTACGACGGGAACGACAAGGCCCTTGTCCGTGCCGACGGCGACACCGATGTGGCAGTAGTTCTTGTAGATGATATCCGTGCCGTCGATCTCGGCGTTGACGGCCGGGATTTCCTTCAGCGCATGCGTCACGGCCTTGGTGAAGAAGCCCATGAAGCCGAGCTTCACGCCGTGCTTCTTCTCGAACAGGTCCTTGTAGCGGTTGCGCAGATCCATCACGGCCGACATGTCCACCTCGTTATAGGTGGTGAGCATGGCGGCGGTGTTCTGCGCGTCCTTGAGGCGCTTGGCGATCGTCTGGCGCAGGCGCGTCATCTTCACGCGCTCTTCGCGCGGTGCATCGGCTTCCGACGAGGCGGCGCGGGCAACGACCTTGACCGGCTCGGCGGCTTGGGCCGGCGTCGAGGCCGCGATGCCCTTGGCAACGGCGGCGATGACATCGCCCTTCAGCACCTGACCGCGCTTGCCCGAACCGTCGACCTGATCGGCCGAGAGGTTGTTTTCGGCAAGCAGCTTGGCGGCAGCCGGCGCGGCCGGCATGGCGGCGGAAGCGGCAGGCTTGGCTTCAGCCACCGGAGCAGCGGCGACGGCCTTTTCGGCAGCGGCAGGAGCGGCCGCACCGGCGGAGGCGCCTTCGGAGATCTGGCCGAGCAGGCCCCCCGGGGCGACGGTATCACCGGCATTCGCCGTGATTTCCGAGAGCACGCCGGAGGCGGGTGCCGGCACTTCGATCGTCACCTTGTCGGTTTCGAGCTCACAGAGCGGCTCGTCAGCCTTGATGACGTCGCCGACCTTCTTGAACCAGGTGCCGACGGTGGCTTCGCTGACGGATTCGCCCAGAGTCGGGACGCGGATTTCGGTAGCCATGAGTGTGTTCCGTTCGTTCGTGTCGTGTTGTCAGGCAAACCGGGCGGATCAACCGCCCAGCGCGTCCTCGAGGAAGGCGGCGAGCTGCGCGAGGTGCTTCGACATCAGGCCCGTCGCCGGCGATGCGGCGGCGGGACGGCCGGTGTAGCGCACGCGCTGGTACTTGGCGTCGATATGGGCGAGCACCCATTCTAGATAGGGGTCGATGAACGCCCAGGCACCCATGTTCTTGGGCTCTTCCTGGCACCACACCATCTCGGCGTTGCGGAAGCGCGAGAGCTCGTTGATCAGCGCCTTGGCCGGGAACGGATAGAGCTGTTCCAGACGCAGCAGGTAGACATCGTCGATGCCGCGCTTTTCACGCTCTTCCAGCAGGTCGAAATAGACCTTGCCCGAACACATGACGACGCGGCGGATCTTGGCATCCTTCTGGAGCTTGATCGGACCGTCCTTGATCACTTCGGCATCGTCCCACAGCAGGCGGTGGAACGAGCTTTCGCCGGCCATTTCCGACAGCGAGGAGACCGCACGCTTGTGGCGCAGCAGCGACTTCGGCGTCATCATGATCAGCGGCTTGCGGAAGTCGCGCTTCACCTGACGACGCAGGATGTGGAAGTAGTTCGCCGGCGTCGTGACGTTGGCGACCTGCATGTTGTCTTCGGCGCACATCTGCAGCCAGCGCTCCAGGCGGGCCGACGAGTGCTCCGGACCCTGCCCCTCATAGCCATGCGGCAGAAGGCAGACGAGGCCCGACATGCGCAGCCACTTGCGCTCGCCCGACGAGATGAACTGGTCGAAGACGACCTGCGCACCGTTGGCGAAGTCGCCGAACTGGGCTTCCCAAAGGGTGAGCGCGTTCGGACGGGCCAGCGAATAGCCGTATTCGAAGCCGAGGACCGCCTCTTCCGAGAGCATCGAGTTGATGACCTCGTAGCGGGCCTGGGTCGGCGAGAGGTTGGCGAGCGGGATGTAGCGGTCCTCGGTTTCCTGATCGTAGAGAACCGAGTGGCGCTGCGAGAAGGTGCCGCGTTCGCAATCCTGGCCGGACAGGCGAATCTTGGTGCCCTCGACGCAGAGCGTGCCGAAAGCGAGCGCTTCGCCCATCGCCCAGTCGATGCCCTCGCCCGTCTCGACCATCTGCATGCGGTTGTCCATAAACCGCTGGATGGTCTTGTGGGCGCGGAAACCTTCCGGGATCGTCGCGATCTTGCGGCCGATTTCCTTGAGCTGCTTCATCGGCACCGAGGTCTTGCCGCGGCGCTGTTCATCCTGGTTGTCGGCCGAGCGCAGGCCCGACCAGACACCGTCCAGCCAGTCGGCCTTGTTCGGCTTGTAGGACTGGCCGATCTCGAATTCCGTTTCGAGATTGGCGCGCCAGTCGGCCTTCATCTTCTCGAATTCGCCTTCCGAGATGACGCCTTCGGCGATGAGGCGCGACGCATAGAGGTTGACCACGGTCTTGTGGGCGCGGATCGCCTTGTACATCTTCGGCTGCGTGAACGCCGGTTCGTCGCCTTCGTTATGGCCGAAGCGGCGGTAGCAGAACATGTCGATGACGACAGGCTTGTGGAACTTCATGCGGAATTCGGTGGCGATCTTCGCGGCGTAGACCACCGCCTCCGGATCGTCGCCGTTAATGTGGAAGATCGGCGCCTCGATCATCTTGGCCACGTCGGAGGGATAGGGCGAGGAGCGCGAGAAGGCCGGGTTCGTGGTGAAGCCGATCTGGTTGTTGATGATGACATGCACCGTGCCGGCGACGCGATGGCCGCGCAGGCCCGAAAGGCCGAGGATTTCAGCCGTGACACCCTGGCCGGCAAAGGCCGCATCACCATGCAGCAGCAGCGGCATGACTTGGGCCCGCTCGGACAGCGGAATGATGTCGCCCTCGAAGACCTTCGCCATCTGGTCCTGCTTGGCGCGGGCCTTGCCCATGACGACAGGATTGACGATTTCGAGATGCGACGGGTTGGCCGTCAGCGACAGGTGCACCTTGTTGCCGTCGAACTCGCGGTCCGAGGAGGCGCCGAGGTGATACTTCACGTCGCCGGAGCCTTCCACTTCATCAGGCGCGTACGAGCCGCCCTTGAACTCGTGGAAGACGGCGCGGTGCGGCTTGGCCATCACGTTCGTCAAGACGTTGAGGCGGCCGCGATGGGCCATGCCGAGCACGATTTCCTTCAAGCCCAGCTGGCCGCCGCGCTTGATGATCTGTTCCAGCGCCGGGATCAGCGATTCACCGCCGTCGAGGCCGAAGCGCTTGGTGCCCTTGTACTTGACGTCGATAAACTGCTCGAAGCCTTCCGCCTCGATCAGCTTCTGCAGGATCGCCTTCTTGCCCTCGGGCGTGAAGTCGACGCCCTTGTCCGGGCCTTCGATGCGCTCCTGGATCCAGCCCTTCTCTTCCGGGTTGGAGATGTGCATGAATTCGACGCCGATCGTCGAGCAATAGGTGCGCTCGAGGATTTCGACCATTTCGCGCACGGTCGCGTATTCGAGGCCGAGCACGTTGTCGATGAAGATCTTGCGGTCGAGATCCTTGTCCTCGAAACCGTAGTTCGAGGGCGAAAGCTCGTGATAGTCCTCGACGGGTGCGGCAATGCCGAGCGGGTCGAGCTTGGCGTGCAGGTGGCCACGCGCGCGGTAGGCGCGGATCATCATGATGGCGCGCACCGAATCGCGGGTCGCCTGGTTGACGTCGGCCTGGTTGACCGGCGCGCCGGTCTTGGCGGCAACGGCCTCGGCCTTTGCCTGCACCTTCTTCTCAAGTACCTTCTCGACGACGCCCCAGTTGCCGTCGAGCGCCGAGACGAGTTCGCCATTGGCTGGTATCGGCCAGTTGGCGCGCTGCCAGGAGGCGCCCTTGGCCGCCTTCACGATATCGGAGGGCTGGTCTTCCAGGGCCTTGAAGAAGGCCTGCCATTCTTCGCCGACCGAGGCGGGATTGGCCTCGTACTGGGCGTAGAGCTGTTCGATATAGGCCGCATTCGCTCCGTCAAGGAAGGAGGTGGCCAGGAATTGTTCGTTGGCGTCTTGCCGTGCCATGGTTTCTTGCGGGCGCCGCGCCCGCCTCCCGAACGATCGTGTTGACCGGGCTCTCCCCGGTTTGCCGCCCGCCGCCAGCCTGTCCGCTCGGCGACGGGAGAGACGGATCGGCCGGCAGAAATGCCGGCCCATCCAGTGTCGTGTCTCAGCCCTTGAGGACTTCGACGAGGGTCTTGCCGAGACGGGCCGGCGAAGGCGAAACGCGGATGCCCGCCGCCTCCATCGCCGCGATCTTGGATTCCGCGTCACCCTTGCCGCCCGAAACGACAGCGCCGGCGTGGCCCATGGTGCGGCCCTTCGGAGCCGTACGGCCCGCGATGAAGCCGGCCATCGGCTTCTTGCGGCCCTTCTTGGCTTCGTCGATGAGGAACTGCGCCGCATCTTCTTCGGCCGAACCGCCGATTTCGCCGATCATGATGATCGAGGTCGTGGCGTCGTCGGCCAGGAACATCTCGAGCACGTCGATGAATTCGGTGCCCTTGACCGGGTCGCCGCCGATGCCGACAGCCGTCGTCTGGCCGAGGCCCTCATTGGAGGTCTGGAACACGGCTTCATAGGTCAGCGTGCCGGAGCGCGAGACGATACCGACCGAGCCCTTGCGGAAGATCGAGCCCGGCATGATGCCGATCTTGCATTCTTCCGGCGTCAGGATGCCAGGGCAGTTCGGGCCCAGCAGGCGCGACTTGGAGCGGTCGAGGCGGGCCTTGACGCGCACCATGTCGGCAACCGGGATGCCTTCGGTGATGCAGGTGATGAACGGGATTTCCGCTTCGATCGCCTCGATGATGGCGTCCGCGGCGCCTGCCGGCGGAACGTAGATCACGGATGCGTCCGCACCGGTCTTTTCGCGGCCTTCGGCAACGGAGGCGAAGATCGGCAAGCTTTCGCCCTTCGAGCCGGTCCAGGTTTCGCCGCCCTTCTTCGGGTGGATGCCGCCGACCATCTGCGTGCCGTAATAGGCGAGCGCCTGTTCGGTGTGGAAGGTCCCGGTCTTGCCGGTCAGGCCCTGAACGAGGACCTTGGTGTTCTTGTTGACGAGAATCGACATGAGGTCTGGTCCTTCCGTTAGCCGTTGATCGCGGCGACGATCTTCTTGGCAGCATCGTCCAGATCGTCGGCGGCGGTGATCGCCAGGCCCGATTCGTTCAGGATTTTCTTGCCAAGTTCGACATTCGTGCCTTCGAGACGAACGACCAGCGGAACCTTGAGGCCCACTTCCTGCACGGCTGCGACGACGCCTTCAGCGATGACGTCGCACTTCATGATGCCACCGAAGATGTTGACGAGGATGCCCTCGACCTTCGGGTCGGCCGTGATGATCTTGAAGGCCGCCGCGACCTTCTCCTTGCCGGCGCCGCCGCCGACGTCGCAGAAGTTCGCCGGCTCCTTGCCGTAAAGCTTGATGATGTCCATCGTCGCCATGGCAAGGCCGGCACCGTTGACCATGCAGCCGATATTGCCGTCGAGCGCTACGTAAGCGAGGTCCCACTTGGAAGCCTCGATTTCCTTGGCGTCTTCTTCGGTCTCGTCGCGCAGCGCCTTGATGTCGTCGTGGCGGAACAGCGCGTTGCCGTCGAACGAGACCTTGGCATCGAGAACGCGCACGCGGCCGTTCTTCATGACGATCAGCGGGTTGATCTCGAGCAGGCTCATGTCCTTCTCGACAAAGGCCTTGTAGAGGATCGGAAAGAGCTTTTCGGCGTCGGCCTTGGCTTCGCCTTCGAGCTTCAGGGCCGAAGTAAGCTTGGCGAGATCGTCGGCGGTGACGCCGGCTTCCGGGTTGATCGCGACGGTGAGGATCTTTTCCGGCGTGTCATGCGCAACGGCTTCGATGTCCATGCCGCCTTCCGTCGAAACGACGAAGGCAACCTGGCCGACGGAGCGGTCGACGAGCAGCGAGAGATAGAGTTCGCGGTCGATGTCGGCGCCGTCCTCGATATAGAGGCGGTTCACCTGCTTGCCGGCTTCGCCGGTCTGGGCCGTGACGAGCGTGTTGCCGAGCATGTCCTTGGCGTGCGCCTTGGCTTCCTCGATCGAGAAGGCGAGGCGAACGCCGCCCTTGGCGTCGGGGCCGAGTTCCTTGAACTTGCCCTTGCCGCGACCACCAGCGTGGATCTGGCTCTTGACGACGTAGAGCGGGCCGGGCAGCGACTTCGCAGCCGCTTCAGCCTCGTCGGCGGAGAAGATCGCCACACCTTCGGCGACCGGCGCGCCGAAGCTCTTCAGAAGAGCCTTGGCCTGATATTCATGAATGTTCATGGGGAAAATCCTGTCTGGAAAGCGGGATTACTTCAGCGAAGGCGCGATGTTGATGCAGGCTTCGCAAAGGCCGGCGACCGCCGCGACCGACTTCTCGAAGGCTTCCTGTTCGGCCTTGTTGAATTCGACCTCGATGATGCGCTCAACGCCGCCTTCACCGATGATGGTGGGCACGCCGACATACATGTCCTTCACGCCGTACTGGCCGGAAAGGTAGGCGGCGCAGGGCAGAACACGCTTCTTGTCCTTGAGGTAGGACTCAGCCATTTCGATCGCCGAAGCGGCCGGCGCATAGTAGGCCGAGCCGGTCTTGAGCAGGCCGACGATTTCGGCGCCGCCGTCACGGGTGCGCTGGATGATTTCTTCCAGGCGTTCCTTGGTGACCCAGCCCATCTTGACGAGATCGGTCAGCGGGATGCCGCCGACGGTCGAGTAGCGGGCGAGCGGCACCATCGTGTCGCCATGGCCGCCGAGAACGAAGGCGGTGACGTCCTGGACGGAAACCTTGAATTCTTCGGAAAGGAAGAGGCGGAAGCGGGCCGAGTCCAGCACGCCGGCCATGCCGACGACCATGTTCTTCGGCAGGCCCGAGAACTTCTGCAGCGCCCAGACCATCGCGTCGAGCGGGTTGGTGATGCAGATGACGAAGGCGTTCGGCGCGTACTTCTTGATGCCGGCGCCGACCTGTTCCATGACCTTGAGGTTGATGCCGAGCAGGTCGTCGCGGCTCATGCCGGGCTTGCGGGCAACACCGGCGGTGACGATGCAGACATCCGCACCTTCGATCGCGGCATAGTCGCTGGCACCCGTCAGCGAGGCGTTGAAGCCTTCGACCGGCGAGGACTGGGCGATATCGAGACCCTTGCCCTGCGGGATACCGTCGGCAATGTCGAAGAGGACGATGTCGCCCAGCTCCTTCAGGCCGGCGAGATGCGCCAGCGTGCCACCGATCATGCCAGAACCAATAAGTGCGATCTTCTTGCGGGCCATGAAAGCTTCCTTTGCTCCGATCAACAGGTCCTCAATGTCGCAATTGCAGGACCTTTCGGCGCAAGGGCTTACGCTTCCCAGGTTAAAATTTCAACACATACTTTTAGACTGAAGTTTTTCAATCGGTTAGATGCAAAAATTCTTACGTAAACGTAAGAATTACCGTCACGCTTTCGTCACGTCTCTGCTGTAAAGGAGCCGCATCAAGTCCCGTATCTGGTATTGTGATCTGCCAGATATTCCGTGCTGCGGATTTCGATCAGACGCGACACCGTGCGGTCGAATTCGAAGCCCTCCGTGCCCTTGCGGGTGACGAGCAGGTTTTCGGGGGCCGCTTCTGCCGAGGCGAACAGCCGCGCACGATGATCGTAGATCGTATCGACGAGATTGATGAAGCGCTTGGTCTCGTTGCGCTTTTCGGCGCCCAGCAGCGGAATGTGATCGACGAACAGCGTGTCGTAATGCGCCAGGATTTCGAGATAGTCGGCCGCAGCGAGCGGCTTCTCGCAGAGATCGGCGAAAGAGAAGCGTGCAACACGCCCCGCGGCCTGCGGCACGTTTATGGTACGCCCCCGGAAAGCGATGGTCGAAGGCGCGACAGCCTTATCCGACGTCTCGCGCAGCCAGGCCGCATTCATCGCCCTATCGGCCTCGTCACCCAGCGGATGGCGGAAGACCGGCAGGCCGCTGTCCTTCTCCATGCGGTAGTCCGTCAGCGAATCCAGTGGAACGATCTCGACATACTGCTTGAGCAGATCGACGAAGGGCAGGAAGAGGCCGCGATTGAGGCCATCCTTGTAGAGATTGTCGGGCTCGACATTCGAGGTCGCCACGAGAATGCAGCCGCGCTGGAACAGTTCGTTGAAGAGCCGCGACAGGATCATCGCATCGGCGATATCGGTCACGGAAAACTCGTCGAAGCAGAGAAGCCGGGCTTCCGCGACGAGGCTTTCGGCGACCGGCGGCACGGGATCGGCCTGCTTGGTCTCGCCGGCCTTTAGCTTCTGGCGGTGCTTATGGATGCGGTCGTGCACATCGGCCATGAATTCATGGAAATGCGCCCGCCGCTTGCGCTTCACGCGCGCCAACTCGAAGAACATGTCCATCAGCATGGTCTTGCCGCGCCCGACGCCGCCATAGAGGTAGAGGCCCTTGGGTGCACTGACGGTCTCGGGTTTGCGGGAGGCAAAGAGCCAGCCGAGCGCGCTCGATTTGCGCGCCGGACGCTGCGCATGGAGATCCTGGAGCAGGCGGTCGAAGCGCGCGGCCATCGCCTTTTGCGCGGGGTCCGATTTCAGCTCTCCACTGGCGACAAGGGCCTGCAGCCTATCCGAGACGCCGGTGTCCGGATGCGTCGACCCGCTGTCCCAGTTCTTGCCCATGGACGGCTTTTATCCGTATCGTCTGAGAATGCGGATCAGCGCGAGAGGCTGACGGGCTGGCCCGAATTGGTCGTACCGCGGAACTGGGTGTCGGCCGTCTTGTAGAGACGCGCGATCGGGCTGCCGTTGCGATCCTTCAGCACGACCTGCTTGCCGGCGACTTCCCAGGAACCCATCGCCGTCAGCTCGCCCGCGCAGCCGCGCGTGCCGCCGCGCGAACCGCTGCCGAGATTGGTCAGCGTCAGGAACATATCGCAGGAGGACGCGCCGTTGGCGACCTTCCAATTGCCGACCATCCCTTCCTTCTTGACCTCGAGGCCCGCAGCGGCCGCAGCCGCATCACCGGCAACGCCGGTGCCCGTCGCCATCGCCGTATCGGTCGTCGGCTTGTCGGGGAACTGACCGGATGTATCGGTCGTCGGATCCGGCAGCTGGCTCGAAGAAACAGTACCGATCGGCTGCGCTTCCAGCGGCTGGATGTTCTGCTGCGTATTGACGCTGTCCATCGACGCGGTCCGCTGGCAACCCGCCAGAGCAAGCGCCATCATCAGTCCGCCTGCTACATGTACAACCCGCATGTCGAAACTCCCGATATCTGCCCGATACTGCTGCCCCGCAGCATTTCCCGCCGAATTAACGTGAATCGCCCGCACGAATCAAGACGAAACGGCCCGATTGTTCGAGCCGCCTCCTCACGTTTCGTGACTGTCGCATATGTAGGTCAGAGACGGCGCTCGACCAGCATCTTCTTGATTTCACCGATCGCCTTGGCCGGATTGAGGCCCTTCGGGCAGGCCTGGGCGCAGTTCATGATCGTGTGGCAGCGATAGAGACGGAAAGGATCCTCGAGGTTGTCGAGGCGCTCACCCGTGGCTTCGTCGCGGCTGTCGATCAGCCAGCGATAGGCCTGCAGCAGCACGGCCGGGCCGAGATAACGGTCGCCGTTCCACCAATAGCTCGGACAGGAGGTCGAGCAGCAGGCGCACAGGATGCACTCGTAGAGACCGTCGAGCTTGAGGCGGTCCTCATGGCTCTGCTTCCATTCCTTGGCCGGCGTCGGCGACACCGTCTTCAGCCAGGGCTCGATCGAGCGGTGCTGGGCGTAGAAGTTGGTCAAATCCGGAACGAGGTCCTTCACCACGGGCATATGCGGCAGCGGATAGACCTTCACCGTGCCCTTCACCTCGTCCATGCCCTTGGTGCAGGCGAGCGTGTTGGTGCCGTCGATGTTCATGGCGCAGGAACCGCAGATGCCTTCGCGGCAGGAGCGGCGCAACGTCAGCGTCGGGTCGATCTTGTTCTTGATGTAGAGCAGCGCATCCAGCACCATCGGGCCGCAATCGTCGACATCGATGTAGAACGTATCGACCGACGGGTTCTTTCCGTCATCCGGGTTCCAGCGGTAGATGCGGAATTCGCGGGTGTTCGTGGCGCCGGCCGGCTTCGGCCAGACCTTGCCTTCGGTCATCTGCGAGTTCTTCGGGAGAGCGAGTTCAACCATGTCCTGTTCTCCTCGATATCAGTAAACGCGCGCCTTGGGCGCGATCTTCTGGGGATCGATCCCGTCGGCGATGAGGTCGGTATGCACCGGGCGATAGTCGAGCTTGACGTCGCCCGCCTCGTTCACCCAGGCAAGCGTGTGCTTGCGCCAGTTGACGTCGTCGCGGCCGGCGAAGGGGCCATCGACATAGTCCTCGCGGGCATGCGAGCCGCGGCTTTCCTTGCGGGCCTCGGCGCCGTAGACGGTCGTGATGGCGTTGGCCATCAGGTTTTCCAGTTCCAGCGTCTCGACGAGGTCGGAGTTCCAGACCATCGAACGGTCGGTGACCTTGATGTCGGGCAGTTCCTTCCAGATCGCGGTCATGCGCTTGCAGCCGCTTTCGAGCGATTCCTGGGTGCGAAACACGGCCGCGTCGTCCTGCATGGTGCGCTGCATCTTGTCGCGCAGGATGGCCGTCGGCGTGCCGCCATTGGCGTTCCGCAGGCGATCGAAGCGGTCCATGATCTTGTCGCAGGCGGCGATATCGAGCGCCGGGATCGGGCCGACGCGGTCGATCACCTGGCCGGCGCGGATGGCGGCGGCGCGGCCGAAGACCACGAGGTCGATCAGCGAGTTCGAACCGAGGCGGTTTGCGCCGTGCACCGAGGCGCAGCCGGCTTCGCCCACGGCCATCAGGCCGGGCGCGATGCGCTCCGGGTTCTGGCTGTCGGCGTTCAGCACTTCGCCCCAGTAGTTCGTCGGAATGCCGCCCATGTTGTAATGCACGGTCGGCAGGACCGGGATCGGCTCGCGCGTTACGTCGACGCCGGCAAAAATCTTGGCGCTCTCGGAAATGCCCGGCAGGCGCTCGTGCAGAACGGCCGGATCGAGATGGTCGAGATGCAGGAAGATGTGGTCCTTGTTCTTGCCGACGCCGCGGCCTTCGCGGATTTCCATCGTCATGCAGCGCGAGACGACGTCGCGGGACGCGAGGTCCTTCGCCGACGGTGCATAACGCTCCATAAAGCGCTCGCCCTCGGAATTGACCAGATAGCCGCCTTCGCCGCGGGCACCCTCGGTGATGAGGCAGCCGGCGCCGTAGATGCCCGTCGGATGGAACTGCACGAATTCCATGTCCTGCAGCGGCAGGCCGGCGCGGGCGATCATGCCGCCGCCGTCACCGGTGCAGGTGTGGGCGGAGGTCGCCGAGAAATAGGCGCGGCCGTAGCCGCCGGTCGCCAGCACCACCATCTTGGCGGCGAAGCGATGGATCGTGCCGTCATCGAGGTTCCAGGCGACGACACCGGTGCAGCGGCCATCGGCCGACATGATCAGGTCGAGCGCGAAATATTCGATGAAGAATTCCGCATTGTTGCGCAGCGACTGGCCATAGAGCGTGTGCAGGATGGCGTGGCCGGTACGGTCGGCGGCGGCACAGGTGCGCTGCACCGGCGGCCCCTCGCCGTAGTTCTGCATGTGGCCGCCGAACGGGCGCTGGTAAATCTTGCCTTCCGCATTGCGCGAGAAGGGCACGCCGTAATGCTCCAGCTCATAGACCGCCTTCGGCGCTTCCATGGCGAGATACTGCATGGCGTCGACGTCGCCGAGCCAGTCGGAGCCCTTGACGGTGTCGTAGAGGTGCCACTGCCAGCTATCCGGCGTCATGTTCTGCAGCGAGGCCGCGATGCCGCCCTGGGCGGCGACGGTGTGCGAACGCGTCGGGAAAACCTTGGTGATGCAGGCCGTCTTGAGGCCCTGCTCGGCCATGCCGAGCGTGGCGCGCAGACCCGCACCTCCGGCGCCGACGACGATCACGTCGAAGGAGTGGTCCACATAGGTATAGGCCTTGCCGTTGGCCGCCGGGGAGGAGATCGCTGCCATGGTGAATTATCCTGCGAAAGCGATTTTGAGGACGGCGAAGAGACAGAGCCCGCCGACCAGGATCGCGAAGAACGTGTTGAGCATGAGGAGGCCGATCTTCACGCCTTCCGCATGCACATAGTCCTCGATGATGACCTGCATGCCGAGCTTCATGTGAATGAGGCCGGAGATGACGACGAGTCCCATGAGAACGGCGACGATCGGGTGCGAAAGGGCCGCGGTGACTTCCGCATAGGAAGCGCCGTTGTAGCGGACGAGGAAGCCGACGAAGAACAGCATCAGCGGAACGTTGGCGACGGCCGTCAGGCGCTGGCGCCAGAAATGCTCCGTGCCGTCCTTTGCCGAGCCGAGACCACGAACCTTGCCGAGGGGAGTGCGCATGTCCATGGATGTTTCCTCAGCGGACCAGATAGCCGACGATCCAGATCAGCACCGTCAGGGCGACGGAGACGATCGGGGTTGCGATGGCGAGTTTGGTGTTGAAGTGCTTTTCGTAGCCGCGGCCCATGTCCCACATGAAGTGGCGAAGGCCGCCGAGCATATGGTGCATCAGCGCCCAAGTGTAGCCGAACAGCACGAGGCGGCCGATCAGCGAACCGAAGAGCCAGCTGGCCCATTCGAAGGACGCCTCGCCCGAGGCGGCCGCGATCAGCCAGAAAGCGACCAGCACGGTGCCGAAATACAGCGCCGCACCGGTGATGCGGTGCACGATGGACATGACCATCGTCGGGATCGGTTTATAGACTTGGAGATGCGGCGAGAGCGGCCGGCTTCGAGTGACATTCGCCATCTGAACCTCACGGAACCCCGGAGAGCCAAAAACTGGACAAATTTTCTCCGGAATTGCAGTATGTTGTGCACAATGCAGTGATTGCGACACTTACTCACCAGAAAGCGGAACCACAAGCCTCATTGCAGTGCAAAATGAATTTAATCGATTAAGAAGCGGACAGGGTTTGCACCATTTCAGGACGCTTTTCCCGCATTAACGATATCGGCAAAATTCGCAGGGAAATCCGTGACTTTCGCCGCCCCCTGCCCCATCTTGGCGTTAACGATTTGTTAAGCGTTTATCGGAAGGCAGGACAGAATGACTCTGTTTTCAGCGTCCCATGCGACCAAAGTTCTAGGACTGGCGATCGCCCTTGCAACGAGCGGCATGACGGCCGCCCATGCCGGCGGCAACAGGGACGGCTTCGGCTGGTCCGAACCCAATATCGAAGCCCGCACCATCACGCGACGCGACCGTGAGCGCCATCACCGCGAAGCCTGGCGGCATCGTGACCGCGAGGACCGCGGCTCGCGCTATTCCGAGCGTCGCCGCGAGCATCGCGGCTGGCGTGGCGGCGACTTCTACGGCGGGGCGATCACCGCCTATCGCGACCGGGGCAACGGCACCTACTTCTACATCGACAACGACGATTATTTCGGCGACGTGATCGACGCGCCGCGCTACAGCCGTGGCGGACCGAAAGTCATCCAGGTCGTGCCGGGGCAGAACGACTGCTCCTGGGAAATGGGCGTCTGCGTCATCCGGCCCAATTTTTGATCCGGAAATCCTGAACGCAAGGCAGTTTCAGCCAGCTGCCGGAATGGCCTTGAACCGCCAGACAGTGGTCTTCTTGACCTCGCTGTCCTCAAGCGCCCGCGTCACCGGCACCGAATAGGTCGCGAGCGCTTCCATGCGCTCGCGCGGGCAATAGGCGCGGCCGGGATCGCCGACGAGCACCGTAGCACCACGCGCCGCAAGCCTTGAGAACCACGGGATCAGGACGTCAGCAAAGCCGCGATCGTAAAAAACGTCGCCGGCCAGCACCACGTCCCAGCCGTCATCGCGACCAACCATGTCCTCGACCGTATTGCTCAACGACACATCGTTGAGCGCGGCGTTCAGCCGGATCGCCGTCTCGCTCCAGGGGTCGATATCCGCCGCAAGCACCGCCGATGCGCCCGCCAGACATGCCGCGATGCCGACGAGGCCGGAGCCGCTGGCGAAATCCAGCACGGACTTGCCGGCGACCAGCTCTCGATGATCGAGCACATGGCGGGCAAGCCCCTGCCCGCCGGCCCAGGCAAAGGCCCAGAAGGGCGGCGGCAGGCCTATTGCTTCCAGCTCCTCCTCCGTCTTCAGCCACAGGTCATGCGCTTCGGTGGCCAACCGAAGCTTGACCTCCGGCACATGCGGCGGGGCCAGCACGCCGGTATTGTCCCGGATGAAGATTTCGGGGTCGGTCTTCAAGACTTCAGCGCGGCGGGTTGTCGAGACCGCCCATGCGGCAGACCTCGATCCACTCCTCCTCGGTCACCGGCTGCACCGAAAGGCGCATGGAGGTGACGAGCGACATGTTGGACAGCTTCGGGTTGGCCTTGATGTCCTTCAGCGACACGGGCTTGGGCATGTCGCGCACGGCGCGGATATCGACGCAGTCCCAGCGCGGATCCTCGCCGGCCGTCGTGTCCGGATGCGACAGCGCGCAGACCTCGGTGATGCCGACGATATCGAGCCCCTCATTGGAGTGGTAGAAGAAGCCCTTGTCGCCGATCTTCATGGCCCGCATGTTGTTGCGCGCGAGATAGTTGCGCACGCCCGTCCATTCGGTGCCCACCTCGCCGGCGTCCTTCTGCATCTGCCAGGACCACTTGAAGGGTTCGGACTTGTAGAGCCAGAATGCCATTTCCTCTTATGCCTCCGGATTGTTGAAGACCCAGTTCCAGGCCTTCACCTCGACGGAGGCGAACAGGCCGGCCTTGGCATAGGGATCGCTTGCCGCGATCTGCCGCGCCTCTTCGATCGTCTCGGCCTTCACCACGACGAGGCTGCCGGTCGGCTTGGTGTCGTCACCGAGGAAGGGCCCGGCGAAGGTAAGCTTTCCGGCGGCATTGAGATCGTTCAGATAGGCGACGTGGTCCGGGCGCGTGTCCATGCGCACCTGAAGCGCACCGGGCTTGTCCTGGCAGATGAATGCGAAAAGCATGAAGCGATCCTTCCTTGTCATTCCTGGGTGATCGGGCGCGTCATCAGCTGCCCGATGGCGGTTTTCACGTCGAGCGTGCCATCGATGATACGGGCGACCGCGTCGGTGATCGGCATGTCGATGCCTCTTTCCGCCGCCACACCTGACGCTACAGAGGCGGCGAAGGCACCTTCCACGAGATCGCCGGACCAACCGGCCGCCGTGCCATTGCGGCCGAGCGCTATGCCGAAGCGCAGATTGCGCGACTGGTGGCTGGTGCCGGTCAGGACGAGATCGCCGAGGCCGGAAAGCCCGGTAACGGTGATCCCCTCGCCGCCATGCGCCTCGACGAAGCGCGACAGTTCCGCAAGCCCGCGCGAAATCAGCGCCGCCCGCGCCGAATCGCCAAGCTGGGCGCCCTCGATGATGCCGCAGGCGATCGCCAGAACGTTCTTCAGCGCGCCGCCGAGCTGCACGCCGATCCGGTCCGTCGAAGGATAAAGCCGGAAGGTCGGGCCGGACAGCGCCTGCGCGAGCGCAGCACCGATCTCGGCCGAACGCGCCGCAACGACCATGGCCGTCGGCAGCCCCTTCGCGATATCGGCGGCAAAGCCGGGACCGGAGAGTACGGCGACCTCGCGGCCGGGCAATTCTTCTTCCAGCACCTCGGTCAGCAAACGGCCGGTGCCCTTTTCCATGCCTTTGGCACAGATGACCACCGCCGTGCCCGGCGCCAACAGCGGCGCGAGCTGGCGCGCCGCTTCACGCTGCGCCTGCGAGGGCATCGCGAACAGCACGATGCCCGCGCCGCGAATGCATTCCACATCGGCACTGAAGGCCAAAGCTGCCGGCAGATCGATGCCCGGCAGCGCCTTTTCGTTGCGTCGCGTCGCCCGCATGGCTTCGACGGCAGCGGCATCGCGGCCGATCAGGGTGACATCACCGCCGCTGGCCGCCGCAACACTTGCCAGCGCCGTGCCGAAGGCGCCGGCACCGACCACGGCGATGCGCTTCGAGATCGTCATGCCTTGGCTCCCCGCTTGCCGGATCCGAGAAGGGTGGCCGCTTGTTTATCGAGCGGCCAGCGCGAGCGTGGCGCGACCGTAAGATCGTCGGGCGCCAACCCGGCGGCCATGCGCTCCAGCCCCGCCCAGGCGATCATCGCGGCATTGTCCGTGCAGAGTGCGAGCGGCGGGGCGATGAAATGGAAGCGGTTCTTGTCGCAGAGCGCCTGCAACGTCGCGCGCAGTTCCGCATTCGCCGCAACACCGCCGGCAACGACCAGCGCGGGCGTCGCCACATCGGGATAGAGCGCACGAAACCGCTCCAGACCGCGGCCGATGCGGTCCTTCAGCGTGCGCGAGACGGCGCGCTGGAAGGAGGCGCAGATATCGGCGATATCCTGATCCGTCACCGGCTCGATCGACTGCGCCGCCTGGCGCACCGCCGTCTTGAGACCGGAGAAGGAGAAATCGAGCCGCGCCTCGCCGACCAGCGGACGCGGGAAGGTGAAGCGCTCGGGGTTGCCCTTTTTCGCCATGCGTTCGACAGCCGGACCGCCCGGATAGGGCAGGCCGAGCAGCTTGGCCGTCTTGTCGAAGGCTTCGCCGAGCGCGTCGTCTATCGTGGTGCCCCAGCGCTCGTAATCATCGACGCCGCGGATCAGCACGAGCTGGGTGTGCCCGCCGGACACGAGCAGCATCAGATAGGGGAAGGAGAGCCCGTCCGTCAGCCGCGCCGTCAGCGCGTGGCCTTCGAGATGGTTGACGGCATAGAGCGGCTTTCCGGTCGCCCGCGCGATCGCCTTGCCGGTCATCAGGCCGACGATGAGACCGCCGATCAGCCCCGGCCCGCTCGTCGCGGCAATGGCATCGACATCCGCAAGCGACTTGCCGGCCCGCAAAAGTGCCTCGGAAATCAGGCTGTCCAGCGCTTCCACATGGGCACGTGCCGCAATCTCCGGCACCACGCCGCCATAGGCGCTGTGCTCTTCGAGTTGGCTCAGCACCACCTCGCCGAGGATCTCGCCTTTTCCCGAGGCATCGCGCATGACGACGGCCGCGGCGGTCTCGTCGCAGCTCGTTTCGATGCCGAGAATGGTCAATTGGGACGACATGAAGCACTAGGATTGATTGCGATGGGCCGGAAAGCCGGTTACGAGACATCCCGGTAACAATGGATCAAGGCGGATGCAAACAAAACCTTTCAGGATCGGCACCCGGGGCAGCCCGCTGGCGCTCGCCCAGGCCTACGAGACCCGGACGCGCCTGATGGCCGCGCACGGCCTGCCGGAGGATCTGTTCGAGATCGTCGTGCTCTCGACGAAGGGCGACCGCATCACCGACCGCTCGCTGGCGCTGATCGGCGGCAAGGGCCTGTTCACGGAGGAAATCGAGGCGCAGCTGTCGTCAGGCGAACTCGATTTTGCCGTGCACTCCTCCAAGGACATGCCGACCAAGCTGCCCGAGGGCCTGCACCTCTCCGCCTACCTGCCGCGCGAGGACATCCGCGACGCGTTCATCGGCCGCACCGCCAAGCGCCTCATCGACCTGCCGCAGGGCGCCACCGTCGGCTCCGCGTCGCTGCGCCGCCAGGCCCTCATCCGCCGTCTCCGGCCTGACATCAACGTCATCGTCTTCCGCGGCCAGGTCGAGACCCGCCTCGGTAAACTCGCCGCCGGTGAGGCCGATGCGACGCTGCTCGCCTATGCCGGCCTGAAGCGCCTCGGCAAACTCGACGTGCCGACCGAACTGCTCGATCCCGTCTCCTTCCCGCCGGCCCCGGCGCAGGGCGCGATCTGCATCGAAAGCCGCGTAAACGACGACCGTATCAACGGCCTGCTCGCCGCCATCGACGACCGCGCGACCCGCGCTGCCGTCTCCTGCGAACGCGGCTTCCTCGCCACCCTCGACGGCTCCTGTCGCACGCCGATCGCCGGCTATGCGACAGTCGAGGGCGACCATCTCCAGTTCCGCGGCATGATCCTGACGCCCGACGGAAGTCAGTTCCATGAAATCGAGACGAGCGGTGCAGCCGATAGCGCCGCAGACCTCGGCGAAGCGGCGGGGCAGGCGATCCGCGCCAGGGCGGGAGCGGGTTTCTTCGAAAGCTGGGGCTGATCCTTGCGCGTTCTCGTCACCAGGCCGGCGCCCGCCGCCGCCCGCACCGCGCGAAAACTCGCCGCCCTCGGCCACGAGGCGGTCACGATGCCGCTGTCCGAAGCCGAACACGATATCGAAGCCGCCCGCGCTGCTTTGGCGGAGCGCCATTCGGCGATCGCCATCACCAGCGCGGAAGTGGCGCGCCTCGTCGGCAAGATCGGCCCGGCGCTCGACCGGCATCTTTTGACCACCGTCTTCTCCGTCGGCGAGGCTTCCGCCCAGGCGGCGGAGGAAGCGGGTTTCCGCACGGTCCTGACACCTGGCGGCGACGGCAAGGACCTCGCCAATATGATCGCCGACCATTGCCGGGATTTCGGCATGCCGGCCGAACCGATCCTCTATCTCGCCGGTCATCCGCGCGCCGCCGGTTTCGAAACCCGGCTCAACGAAGCCGGCATTCCGCTGCGCACCGTCGAATGCTACCGCATGGCGCCGCTCATCCCCAGGCGCACGGAGGTCGAGGCTTTGCTCAAGCCGGTGCCGGATGCCGTCCTGCTCTATTCGCGCGAAACGGCCCGCACCTTCTTCGAACTCTCGCCGCTGATGGAAACGCCGGAGCGTTTTCTCTCCACGCTGATGCTCTGCATGAGCGCCAATGTCGCCAAGGCCGTGCCGCAGCGCTTCACCGCGCTCACCGTCGTCGCCTCGGCGCCGAACGAGGAAAGCCTGCTCGATCTCCTCTAGCGCTAGCTGCCATGGACGAAATTGCCGCAAGGGTCTTTCCCTCGCTGTCTTCGCTGTCTAGGTTTAGTGCAATGCACATGAACGCGAGGAGATCGCCATGGAACCGGAAACCCCGTCTCGCCGCAACAAGGCCGGCGACGAACCCGTGACGATCGATCTCGAAGCGGTTCCCGCCTCCGCCGACACCGAAGCGCCCGCCGCCGAAGAGAAGGTGGAAGCAGATGCTGTGACGGCGGACACGATCGAGACTGCAACGCCAGAAATCACCGCTGCGGAACCGGAACTCCAGGAAACCCCGGAAGAAAAGCCGGAGCCGGTCGAACCGGTCCGCCCGGCCTATGAGGAACCGGTCTATACCCAGACCGCGCCGGAGCCGCGCCGCGGCAATGCCGGCCCGCTTGCCGCCGGCATTCTCGGCGGCCTGATCGCCCTTCTCGGCGCCGGCAGCCTGCAATATGGCGGCTACCTGCCCGCGCTGGGCCCGGATCGTGTTGGCGACACCGGCGCGCTTGCCGGTCTCTCCAATGAGGTCGAGGCCCTGAAGACGCGCCTTGCTGACACGCCGGCGGCCAACCCCGTCGATCTCCAGCCAATCGAAACCCGCATCGCCGCTCTCGAAAAGGGCACCGGTGACGGCGGCGGCGCGACGGCCGGCAACCCGGAAACAGTAAGCAAGCTCGAAGGCGACGTGACCCGCCTGCACACCGAGCTTACGGCGCTGCGCGAGGCCATCGCGCGCACGACCGAAGCCGTCAGCTCGACGGAAAGCCAGCTTACGGAGCGTATCGCCGCCGCCGAGCAGAAGCTCGACGAACCGCGCAGCGACGTCGAAATGGCCCGCGCCGTGGCGGCAAGCGCATTGAAGACCGCAATCGACCGCGGCGGTCCCTACCTTGCCGAACTCGAAGCCTTCGCCAGCATCGCGCCGGATGATCCGTCCGTGGCGGGCCTGCGCGAGCATGCCGCGGTCGGCGTCGCCTCGCGGTCCGATCTCGTGCGTGATTTCCAGCCGACGGCCGATGTCATTCTCGACGCCGTGCACCAGCCCGACGGCGATCAGGGCATTTTCAACCGCCTGATGTCGAGCGCCACCTCGGCCATCCGCGTGCGGCCCGTCGGCAGCATCGAAGGCGACACGCCGGAAGCCGTCGTCGCGCGCATTGAGAACAAGCTGCAGAACGGCGATTTCAAGGGCGCCCAGATCGAATGGCAGACCCTGCCGGAAGCGGGCCAGGCCGCGGCGGCAGAGTACAAGCGCAAGCTCGATACGCGCGTTACCGTCGAGGGCCTGATCGGCGCCGCCGTCTCCGGCGCCATGACCGGCACCGCCAACGGCAACCAGGGCTGAGGAGAAGACTTCATGGCACGCATTCTGGTCTTCGCTCTCTTCGTTCTCGCCCTTGCCGCCGGCTTTGCCTGGCTTGCCGATCGCCCCGGCGAACTCTCGATCATCTGGCAGGGCCAGCGCGCCGATATGAGCCTGATGGTCGCCGCCACGCTCGTCGCCTCGCTGATCGCCGCCGTGATGCTCTCCTGGTGGATCGTGCGCGTCATCTGGACCTCGCCGCAGTCGATCCAGCGCTTTTTCCGCGCCCGCAAGCGCGACCGCGGCTATCAGGCGCTCTCGACCGGCCTGATCGCCGCCGGCGCCGGCGACGCTGCCGGCGCGCGCAAAATGCTCGGCCGTACCAAGGGCCTGCTGAGCGCCGATCAGGAACCGCTCATCCATCTACTCGAAGCGCAGGCCGCGATGATCGAAGGCCGCTACGACGACGCGCGGAAGAAATTCGAGCTGATGGCCGACGATCCGGAAACGCGCGAACTCGGCCTGCGCGGCCTTTATCTCGAAGCCCGCCGCCTCGGCGCCAACGAGGCCGCCCGGCAATATGCCGAGCGCGCCGCCGAAAAGGCGCCGCAGCTGCCCTGGGCGACGGAAGCCGCCCTCGAATACCGATCCGAGGCCGGCGACTGGGACGAGGCGCTGAAGCTGCTTGGCGACGGCCGCTCCGGCTCGGCGGAGGAGAAAAAGACCTATGCCCGCCGCAAGACCGTGCTACTGACGGCCCGCGCAGCGGCCAAGCTCGACGCGGACCCGAAGGGTGCGCGCGAGGATGCCCATCAGGCGCTGAAGCTCGACGAGAACTTCGTGCCGGCCGGGCTGATCGAGGCCAAGGCCTATCTGCGCGAAGACAATCTGCGCAAGGCCGCCTCCATCCTGGAAAAACTCTGGAAGACGACGGCGCATGGCGACGTGGCGAAGCTCTATGTCCGCGCCCGCAGCGGCGATTCCGCCGCCGACCGGCTGAAGCGGGCGGAAAAGCTGGAAGCGATCCGCCCGAACAATGCCGAGGCGCTCTATGCCGTCGCGGAAGCCGCACTGGAGACACGCAATTTTGCGCTGGCCCGCGGCAAGGCCGAGGCCGCCGCACGCCTTGCGCCACGCGAAAGCGCCTTCCTGCTGCTGGCCGATATCGAGGATGCCGAAACCGGCGACCAGGGCCGCATCCGCCACTGGATGAACCAGGCGCTGAAAGCCCCGCGCGATCCGGCCTGGACGGCCGACGGCATCACCGCACCGGAATGGCGCGCCGTCTCGCCCGTCACCGGCCGTCTCGACGCCTTCGAGTGGAAGACGCCCGTCAGCGCGCTGGAAGGACCGGTCGAGGAAGGCTCGACGGATGCTGTCGACGAGGCGATCCGCACCCTGCCACCGCTCGCCATCGAGGCGAAGCCGGCCGCCAAAGTGGAAGAGGTCGTGAAGGTCAAGAAGGCGCCGGTCGAAAAGCCCGTCGTGGTGGCCGCCGTCGTCGAAAAGGCGCCCGTGGTGGTGGAAAAGGCCAAGGACGAGGCACCGGTTCAGGAGGAGGAACGCCCGTTCTTCGGCCTGCCGGATGATCCCGGTGTCAAGGAAGGCGCAGCCGTTAAACGGGATGGAACCAGCGGCTTCCGGCTGTTCTGATTGTACTGATTGTTCTTGGGGCTTGAGGGAACGGGGCTAAACCATCGATGTTCGAACGCTTGCAGCAGTTTCTGGCGAGCCTTTCCGGCGGCGACAGCAAACCGGCCTTCGCCGCCGACGATCCGCGGGTCGCGGTTATGGCCCTCTGCATCCAGGTGATGGAGGCGGACGGCCAGGTGCTGGATGTCGAGAAGAAAGCGCTGCACGACCATTTCAGCGAGCTTTACAGCGTCGATCCGGCGGAAATGGAGGCGCTGGTCGATGCCGGCGCCGATGCGGAGAGCGAGGCGATCGACTTCTTCCGCTTCACCTCCGAACTGAAGCGCCAGCTTTCAGAGGACCAGCGCATCGCGCTGATCGGCCTGCTCTGGGAGATCGTCTATGCCGATGGCGAACGCAGCGAGATGGAGGACCACGCCATCTGGCGTATCGCCGACCTGCTCGGCGTCTCCGGCCGGGAGCGCATCATGAAGCGACAGGAAGTGGCCGAACGAGTGGGCGCGGTGGCGCATGGGGAGCCGGACGAGGCCTGAGCCATGCTCGATTTCCCGCGAAAACCGCGTGCCAAACGCCCCGTTCTGATCGTGCTGCATCAGGAGACCTCCAGCCCCGGCCGCGTGGGGCAGATCCTGCAGCAGATGGGCCATGCGCTCGACATCCGCCGCCCCGTGCTCGGCGATCCCCTGCCGGAAACGCTTAGCCATCATGCCGGCGCCGTCGTGTTCGGCGGGCCGATGAGCGCCAATGACGACGAACCCTATGTGCGCCAAGAGATCGACTGGCTGAATGTGCCCCTGAAGGAGAACCGCCCCTTCCTCGGCATCTGTCTTGGGGCGCAGATGCTCGTGAAAAATCTCGGCGGCACCGTGTTCGGCCATACCGAGGGCTGGACGGAGATCGGCTGGTATCCGCTCGCTGCGACCGAGGCCGGCACCGCGCTGATGCCCTGGCCGGATATGGTCTATCAGTTCCACCGCGAGGGCTTCGACCTGCCCTCCGGCGCAACGCTGCTCGCCACCGGTCATCACTATGAAAACCAGGCCTTCCGCTATGGCGACAATGCCTGGGGCATCCAGTTCCACGGCGAACTGACGCTGGCCATGATGCACCGCTGGGTCGTGCGCGGCGCGCATCGCTTCGAGCTGCCGGGCGCCCAGACCGGCCGCCTGCATCTCGACGGGCGCCTGCTGCACGATGCGGCGCTGCGCCTCTGGATGACGTCCTTCCTCGACCGCATTTTTCACGAGGCCTGAGCGCCTCAAAAAATACCGGCACATTAAACATGTTACCGCACTGTCCGGCGCCGGCCTTGCTGGCAGGCCTTGCAATGGCTACATGTCGGGACGAAACCAATTGGAGACGTCAATGATAGCGGTCATCAACACCCTATTGTTCATCATCAGCATCGCATGGTTCCTGGTCATCGCCTCGGCGATCTTTTCCTGGCTCTATGCCTTCAATGTCATCAACGCGAACAATCAGGTGATCGCGACCATCGGCCGCTCGCTCTACCAGCTGACCGAACCGATCTATCGCCCGATCCGCCGCGTCCTGCCGAATTTCGGCGGCGTCGACCTGTCGCCGCTCGTCGTGCTGGTCATCCTGTTCTTCCTCGAACAGGTCATCCGCACGGTTCTGGCGCCCGCGGTTCTCTGACATTCGCTTTGACAAAAAAACCCTCCGGATCGCTGGCGACCCGGAGGGTTTTGTTTTGAGGCCCGAAAGCGCGCCTGCGCTTACTTCGAGGCGTTGTAGCGCTCGACGGCTTCGAGAATCATCTTCTTGGCCGTATCGACATTTTCCCAGCCGGCGATCTTCACCCACTTGCCGGGCTCCAGATCCTTGTAATGCGTGAAGAAGTGCTCGATCTGCTTGAGCGTGATTTCCGGCAGGTCGGTGTAGTTCGCGACCTTGTCGTAGCGGCGCGTCAGCTTCGGCACCGGCACGGCGATGATCTTCTCGTCCTTGCCGCCGTCGTCTTCCATGACCAGAACGCCGATCGGGCGCACATTGATCACGCAGCCCGGAACGAGCGGGCGGGTGTTGGCGATCAGCACGTCGATCGGGTCGCCGTCTTCCGACAGCGTGTGCGGCACGAAGCCGTAATTGCCCGGATAGGTCATCGGCGTGTAGAGGAAGCGGTCGACGACGAGCGCGCCGGCTTCCTTGTCCATCTCGTACTTGATCGGGTGGCCGCCGACCGGCACCTCGACAATGACGTTCACGTCTTCAGGCGGGTTCTTGCCAACGGAAATCGCATCGATACGCATGGGGGCTCCCTCAGTGAGATGCAGTGAATTCCGGGGCTTCCTAAAGCGAATCCCGCTGCGGCGCAACATGACTTTCGAATAGACGGACCGGATGTGCCGTCTTCCTTGCAACCGGAGGATTTTTCATGCGCCTGACGCCGCTTCTGCTTTCCGTCGCCCTTGCCGCATCCGCGGGCGCCGCCCGCGCCAACGAGAGCGCCTATACCGACCGGGACCTCGATGCCTGCAAGACGCTGTCCGAAGCGTCAGAGGAAGGCGAGAGCGTCAGCCTGCAATGCGCCGGCTACAAGGACCTTCCGGTCTATTTCAAGGAAGGCGATCTCCGGCAGAGCATCGCCTATGGCCCGGTCGGCAAGGCCTATATCGACGAAGCCTTCGAGACCTTCGGGCCGTTCAACCACACCGGCACCAAGATCGAATGGCGGCTTGGCGCAAAGGGCATGCCGGTCGCCACCATCGTGCGCTGGTTCGTCGCCGATCCCGAGACGACGGGCGAGGCCGATTCCAGGACGGGCCAGGTGCTCGTCGTCTCCACGGTGGCGACGAAGGACAATCCGACGAGCTGCGTCGTCGGTTATGTCGATGCGCTGGAGAACAAGGATGCTAACACACTCGCCCGCACGGTTGCGGATGAGGAGGCTGCGAACTTTGCCTGCGGCGTGAGCGAGCCGCAATGGCATGGGAAGCGGGGAAAGCTTGCGGGAGAACCGTCACGCACCCTGCCGGGTGCTGTCGAGTAGGCCTCAGGGCCAGACGAAACCGATCTTCTTCAGTTCCTTGTCGCCGAAATTCTCCATGCCCTCGGCAATGTCGCGTCCGCCGGCGGAGCGGAAGAAGCGGTCGGCATGTTCGCTGTCCTCAAGGCACCAGGCGATCATGCCGTTGCAGCCAAGCGACTTCAAAAGCCGCTGCGCCTCGCCGAACAGCAACCGACCAAGGCCGATGCCCTGGTATTCCGGGCGTAGATAGAGTTCGTAGATTTCGCCTTCCTGCGGCAGCGCGCGGGCGCGGTTGAGGCCGAGCGTGGCGTAACCGGCCACCGTGCCGGCGACATCGAGCACCAGCAGCGTCGCGGGGCCGCGGGTCGCCTTGCGCCACCAGGTCTCGTTGCGACGGTCGACCATCTGGTTGAGCGCAATATGCGGAATGAGGCCGCCATAGGCCTGCAGCCACGACACCCGATGCGTCTCGGATATCGCGCGCGCGTCCTGCGGCTCGGCGCGCCGCACATCGATCGACAGTGTCTTCATAACACCACTCTTATTCCCGCACCGATTCCACCGGAATCCCGCGCCTATACGAAGGCCTCCATTGCCCACAGGCGTGTTCCGGATGGCACGGGGAAAAGTTAACGCTTTTTTAACAAACGTCACAAGCCGTAAAACGATGGCACACACATGAAAAACCCCGGCCTTGCGACCGGGGTTCACATTTGTCCCGTTTCGGGAAGAAGCGCTTAGGCCGCGCCGGCAGCACGCTGCTTGTCGAATCGCTTGCGATCATTGGCGTCGAGGAACATCTTGCGCAGACGGATCGACTTCGGCGTCACTTCCATCAGCTCGTCGTCCTGGATCCACGACAGCGCCCGGTCGAGCGTCATGCGGATCGGCGGGGTCAGCTTCACGGCCTCATCCTTGCCGGCGGCGCGGATGTTGGTGAGCTGCTTGCCCTTGAGCACGTTGACCTCGAGGTCGTTGTCGCGCGAGTGGATGCCGATGATCATGCCCGCATAGACCTTCTCGCCCGGCTCGATGATCATCGGGCCGCGGTCTTCCAGGTTGAACATGGCGTAAGCCACGGCTTCGCCCGAACCGTTCGACAGCAGCACGCCGTTGACGCGGCCGCCGATGGCACCCTTGAAGGGCTGGTAGTCGTGGAACAGACGGTTCATGATCGCCGTGCCGCGCGTGTCGGTCAAGAGTTCCGACTGGTAGCCGATGAGGCCGCGGGTCGGTGCCAGGAACTTCAGGCGAACGCGGTTGCCGCCCGACGGACGCAGTTCCGTCATCTCGGCCTTACGCTCGGACATCTTCTGCACGACGATACCCGAATGCTCTTCGTCGACGTCGACGACGACTTCTTCGATCGGCTCCATGGTGTTGCCGTCTTCGTCCTTGTGCATGACGACGCGCGGACGCGACACGGCAAGCTCGAAACCTTCACGACGCATGGTTTCGATCAGAACGGCGAGCTGAAGTTCGCCGCGGCCGGAAACGTAGAACGAATCCTTGCCTTCGGCTTCTTCGATCTTCAGCGCGACATTGCCTTCGGCTTCCTTGAACAGGCGGTCGCGAATGACGCGGCTGGTGACCTTGTCGCCTTCGGTGCCGGCCAGCGGGCTGTCGTTGACGATGAAGGACATGGTGACGGTCGGCGGATCGATCGGCTGCGCCGTCATCGCTTCGGTGACCGAAGGGTCGCAGAACGTGTCGGCGACGGTGCCCTTGGAGAGGCCGGCGATGGCGACGATGTCACCGGCATGCGCTTCGTCGATCGCCGTGCGCTCGATGCCGCGGAAGGCGAGGATCTTCGAGATGCGGCCGGTTTCGATCAGCTTGCCGTCCTGGCCCAGAACCTTGACGGGCTGGTTGGACTTCAGCGTGCCGGATGCGATGCGGCCGGTGATGATGCGGCCGAGGAAGGGGTTGGCTTCCAGGATCGTGCCGATCAGGCGGAACGGGCCTTCTTCGGTGGTGGGCTCGGGAACGTGCTTCAGCACGAGGTCGAGCAGCGGCGCCATGCCTTCGTCCTTCGGGCCTTCCGGATTGAGGTTCATCCAGCCGTTACGGCCCGAACCGTAGAGGATCGGGAAGTCCAGCTGTTCGTCGGTGGCGTCGAGATTGGCGAAGAGGTCGAAGACCTCGTTCAGCACTTCCTCGTGGCGGCCGTCCGGACGGTCGATCTTGTTGATCGCGACGATCGGCTTCAGACCGACCTTCAGCGCCTTGCCGACCACGAACTTGGTCTGCGGCATCGGGCCTTCCGACGAGTCGACGAGAACGATGGCGCCGTCCACCATCGACAGGATGCGCTCGACTTCACCGCCAAAGTCGGCGTGGCCGGGGGTGTCGACGATGTTGATGCGAACGCCCTTCCATTCCACCGAGGTCGCCTTGGCGAGAATGGTGATGCCACGTTCCTTTTCGAGGTCGTTACTATCCATCACGCGTTCGGCGACGCGCTGGTTTTCACGGAAGGAGCCGGACTGCTTGAGAAGCTCGTCAACGAGCGTGGTCTTGCCATGGTCGACGTGCGCGATAATCGCGATATTGCGGATAGACATGGTTTAATCTCTGAGGTTCGGGGCGCGCAGGGTATAAGGGCGCCGTCTTCAATGGCCGGGCTCTTACATGTTTTTCCGCAAATGCGAAAGGGGCGGACCGCAACTCTGTTGCTCCGATGGCGCAGGGCTTCGCATCATGATGAACGCACGGGCGGCAGCACGACGCGCCAAAGCTCCTGATCCTCCCGGTCCATCAGCCGCACCGTCATCTCCTCGCTCGACCCGTTGATATCGACGAGACCGAAGAATTGCAGGCCGGCCGAGGGCGGCAGGTTGCTGTCGATGCCGCCCGAGGACGCCTTGATGAAGCGCACCTCCGGCCCGAAGGTCATGTCGAGCGGCTTCGGCCCATAGGTGCCGGAATGCAGCGGTCCGGAGACGAATTCCCAGAACGGATTGAACTCCTGGAATTTCGCCCGCGACGGGTCGTAGTGGTGCGCGGCCGTGTAGTGCACATCCGCCGTCAGCCAGACGACATTGTGAATGGCATTGTCGCGCATGAAGGAAAGGAGATCGGCAATCTCCCGCTCGCGCGCCGCCGGCGGGCCGTTCAACCCATCGGCCACGCCCTCGTAACCCAGGCTGTTGGCATAATCGTCCCAGATGACGAGGCCGAGCGGCATGTCGCAGGCGATGACCTTCCAGACCGCCTCAGAGGCGGCAAGCTCTCGGCGCAGCCAATCCGCCTGCCGCCAGCCGAACAGGCCGTTCTCCGTGCCGCCCTTGTTGGGGCTGCGATAGGAACGCAGGTCCACGAAGAACACATCGAGCAGCGGCCCGTAGCCGACCTTGCGAAAAATGCGGCCGGGTTCGGTGGGAAAGTAGCGGATCGGCGTCATCTCGTGGAAGGCGCGCCGGGCGCGCTGCTCGTAGATGCCGATATCCTTTTCCGGATAGCGCCGGTCGCCGGTCAGGTCGCTCGATTCCGACCAGTTGTTCAAAACCTCGTGGTCGTCCCACTGAAAGAAGGTCGGGCACTGGCTGTTGAAGGACAGCAGGTGCTCGTCGAGCAGATTGTATTTCCACTGGCCGCGAAATTCTTCGAGCGTGCGCGCCACGTTGCGCTTCTCGTCGGTGACGATACGGTTCTTCCAGATGCCGCCGTCACGCAGCGGGATTTCATCGGGGATCGGGCCGTCGGCATAGACCGTGTCGCCCGAATGGATGAAGAAATCCGGCTCGTGGCGCAGCATGGTCGAATAGGTCTTCATGCCGACATCGTCGATGCCCCAGCCCTGGCCTGCCGTATCGCCCGACCAGACGAAACGCACCGAGCGCTTGCGCATCGGCGCGGTGCGGAAACGGCCGACGACGGGCTCGGAGACGAGGTGGCTGGAATAGGGATCGTTTGCGGTAAAGCGATAGAAGATGTCCTGGTCCGGCAGGAGCCCTTCCAGCATCGCCTTAACGGCATTGTCGGAGGTGCCCATCGCCTTTTGAAGCGGCAGGCGCGTCACGTCGAGAAAACTGTCGGTGGTCGAATATTCGAGCGTCACCTCCGCCGGCCGGTCCGTGCGCGCCCAGACCATGCCGGAGGAACAATCGACATCGCCGGATTGCACGCCGTGCGAAAAGACCGGGCTGCCGTGACGCCGCGCATAATAGGGCACCGCCAGCGCCGAAGACGTCGCCAGCACACCGGCCCCTGCGGTCAAGAGAAACGAGCGCCGTGTCAGCGTCTCGGGAACAATCGCCATGCCACCTCCGGCCAAGCCCGCGAATCGACGGGCAGACCATCGGGCCGAGACATGTCAGTCCGGTAACGGCAGGATGACGGTTCACCCAAGCTTTGGTGACGGGAGAATGACGGGGGCGGACGAAGCCAGCGCCGTCTCCGACTGTATTTCTGCTTTAGCCACCACCCGCGCAGCCCAACTGACGTCATCCTCGGGCTCGACCCGAGGATCCACCGCCGCACCCGGAGCATGGATGGTCGGGTCAAGCCCGACCATGACGGAGGAGAGGTGGAGCCCCTACAGGAAACACCGACCTCAGGCGCCTTTCTGACAGACCGTTCAGGCCGCCAGCCCCTTCTTCTCCAGCATGGCCTCCGGCGTCGGCAGCTTGCCGCGGAAGGCCTTGTAGGCGTCCTCCGGGTCCACCGAGCCGCCGACGGCGTAGATATAGGTCTTCAGCCGCGCCGCCATGGCGGGGTTGAAGGCGTCGCCCGTTTCCGTGAAGGCGGAGAAGGCATCCGCGTCGAGCACTTCCGACCACATGTAGGAATAGTAGCCGGCCGAGTAGCCGTCGCCCGAAAAGACATGCTGGAAGTGCGGCGTCGCGTGGCGCATGACGATGGACTTCGGCAGGCCGATCTTTTCCAGAACCTCCGCCTGCACCGCCATCGGGTCCTCGACAGGCCCCCGCGTGTGGAACGCCATGTCGACCAGCGCCGAGGAGGTGAATTCCACCGTCGCGAAGCCGGAATTGAAGGTGCGGGCGGCGAGAACCTTGTCGAGCAGCGCCTGCGGCATCGCCTCGCCGGTCTGGTAGTGCACAGCGTAACGCGTCAGGATTTCCGGCACCGTCAGCCAGTGCTCATAGAGCTGCGAGGGCAGTTCGACGAAGTCGCGCGACACGCCCGTGCCGGAGACCGAGGGATAGGTGACGTCCGAGAGCATGCCGTGCAGCGCATGGCCGAACTCGTGGAACAGCGTGCGCGCATCATCGAGCGACAGCAGCGCCGGCTTGCCCTCGGCGGGTTTTGCGAAATTGCAGACATTGTAGATGATCGGGATCTCACCGACCGAACCGTTCGGCAGCGGCAGGCGATGCTGGCTCTGGTAGGAGCTCATCCAGGCGCCGGAGCGTTTGGAAGAGCGCGCAAAATAATCGCCGAGGAACATAGCGACCAGTCTGTCCTCGCGATCGCGGATTTCGAAGACCCGCACATCGGGGTGATAGACCGGCACGTCCTTCTTCTCGATGGCGCGGATGCCGAACAGCCGCTCGGCAACGTCGAAGCAGGCGTCGATGATCTTTTCGAGCTGGAGATAGGGCTTCAGTTCCGCTTCGGAGAAATTGAACTTCTTGGCGCGCAGCTTTTCGGCGTAGTAGCGCCAGTCCCAGGGCATGACCTCGTGGTTGCGGCCCTCGTCCGCGATGAGCGTGGCAAGCTCCGCCTCCTCCTCGCGCGCCCGCGCCACGGCCTTTTCCCAGACCTGCATCAAGAGGCCGTTCACCGCGTCCGGCGTCTTCGCCATGGTGTTGTCGAGCTTCAGCGCGGCAAAATTCGCGTAGCCGAGCAGCCCGGCCTTTTCCAAGCGGAGCGCAAGCGTGTCCTTCACGATGCCGCGATTGTCCGTCTCGCCGTCATTCTCGCCGCGCGCCACCCAGGCGCGGAACGCCTGCTCGCGCAGGTCCCGGCGGGCGGAGGAGGCAAGGAAGGGCTCGATGATCGAACGCGACAGGGTGACGGCATAGCGCCCGTCCTGCCCGCGGTCCCGCGCCGCCGACGCCATGGCGTCCTTCAGATAATCCGGCAGGCCGTCCAGCGCCTCGCCCTCGTCGAGGAAGAGCGCCCAGCTCTTCTCGTCGGCCAGCACGTTCTGCCCGAATTTCGCGCCGAGACCGGCCAGCGTCTCATTGATCGCCGAGAGGCGATCCTGTGCGGGCTTTGCAAGCTTGGCGCCCGATTTGACAAACCCCTTCCAGTGCCGCTCCAGCACGCGCACCTGCTCCAGCGAAAGGTTGAGGCCCGCACGCCCCTCCCACAGCGCATCGATGCGCTTGAAGAGCGCGGCATTGGTGCCGATCTTCGAATAGTGCCGCGACATTTTGGGTGCGATGTCGCGCTCCAGCGCCTGGATCGTGTCATTGGTGTTGGCGCCGGCGCGGCTCCAGAACAGGGCCGAGACCCGCGACAGCGCATCGCCGGCGATCTCCAGCGCCACGACCGTATTCTCGAAGGTCGGCACGTCGGGATTGCCGGCGATCGCGTCGATCTCCGCCTCATGGGCCGCTAGCGCCGCATCGAAGCTCGCCGCAAAGGCGTCGTCCCTTACGAGATCGAACCGCGGCAGGCCGTTGAGGCCGGTCCATTCGACGAGGGCGGGATCGATCGGCGTTTCGGTCATGGGAGATCCTTTCTGGCAAATCACTGTGCGGCGAATATAGGAACGGAGACGGGGCTTGGTACAGGGGAGCGGCACAAAAACCGGGAACAGAACCCCCGCTGCCGCGTTTGACCGGCTGCGGCACCCTGCCTCTTGACGCGGACGGCAACTTCGGTGAAAACAATCCGGTTCGCGGCCTTTTGACATCCTTGCCGCGACGAACCCTGGTGCCGGGCCCCTCTGGCGAGAGTTTTTACGGCGCTCTCGTGATGTCGGTACCGCCAGCAATTAGCCGGCGGATTCAAACGCACATGAACATCCTGACCATGCCTTACCCGCATGCCCGTCGTGGTATGCGCAATCTCACTTCCCGAACCTCCGTTGATATGGAGGCGCTGTCATGATCGGCAACGGCGAAGGCAAGACCACCCTCTCCTATCTCAAATGGGCCTTCATCTCGACGGTCATCGGCCTCGCGCTCGGCGCGTGGCTGGGCTGGCAGACGACCGGAACGATTTCCGGCATGGCGACCGTATTCTTCATCTGTACCGTTCTCGCGGTGCTGGAGATTTCGCTCTCCTTCGACAATGCCATCGTGAATGCCAACAAGCTCAAGGACATGACGCCGGTCTGGCAACACCGGTTCCTGACCTGGGGCATCGTGATCGCCGTCTTCGGCATGCGCATCGTGTTCCCGCTCCTGATCGTCGTCATCGCCGCCGGCATCGGCCCGATCGATGCGCTCATCCTCGCCGCCCGCGAGCCGGCGGAATACGCCCGCATCATGAACGAGGCGCATCTGCCCATCGCCGCCTTCGGCGGCACCTTCCTGATGATGGTCGGCCTCACCTACTTCTTCAACCATGAGAAGGACGTGCACTGGATCGGCTTCATCGAGAAGCACATGGCGCGCTCGGCGACCGTCAAGGGCATCGAGATCGCCTTCGTTCTGGCGCTGATCATCGGCTTCTCCAAGCTGCTGGAGCCGGCTGAGGCCAACACCTTCGTGCATGCGGCGGTCTATGGCCTCCTGACCTTCCTCGCGGTCGAAGTCGTCGGCGGCCTGCTCGATGCGTCGCAGAAGACCATGTCGGCAGCGGCAAAGGGCGGCCTCGGCGCCTTCATCTATCTGGAAGTGCTCGATGCCAGCTTCTCCTTCGACGGCGTCATCGGCGCCTTCGCGCTGACGCAGAACCTCTTCGTCATCGCCATCGGTCTCGGCATCGGCGCCATGTATGTTCGCTCGATGACCATCATGCTGGTGGAGAAGGGCACGCTTGCCGAATACCGATACCTGGAGCACGGCGCGTTCTATGCGATCCTGATCCTGTCGGTCGTCATGTACTGCCAGACCCTGGTGCACATCCCCGAGGTCATCACCGGCCTTGGCGGCGCGACGCTGATCGGCATCTCGCTGTGGTCCTCCATCCGCTATAACAGGCGGGAAAAGGAACTGGGGCATCATGCGGCCCCCCATGCCGGCGACCGCGTCGCCGCACAGCTTGGCGAGACCAAGGCTTAAAGACATTGGACCGGCCGTTTCGACGGCCGGCTTTTCTTTCAAAGCAACGCCAAAATACAGAAGGCCCGCTGGTCTTGCGACCAGCGGGCCTTTTTATCGGGAAATTCTCTTGTCGCGTTAGGAGCGCGGGAAGCCGGCGGGGTCGATGCCGAGCGTCTTGAGGTCGCGTTCCCTCGGGCGGCGGTGCCCTTCAACGGCCGCGGCGGCTGCGTTGGCAGCGCTCAGTACGGCGAAGGCCCGGCCGAAAAAGCCCTGGGCGAAGGAATTGCGGAGGGAGGTCATTGGAATGCTCGCTTTCTGTTTTAGCTTACGAGCACAAGATGATGTTTTAGGTCGAAAAGTACAACAGCCGGTTTGTCAGCCCAGCCATGCAACGAATGCAGGCCGGAAACGGGCGTTTCCGGCCTGCATTGTTTCAGCACCTCTGGGAAAGACTCAGTCCTCGTTGGCCGCAAGCTGCGAGAGAACTTCACCTCGGCCGCGGGCGCGCAGGATAAGCGGCACGGCGACGGCGAGGAAGGCAAGGCCGAAGAGCAGGACGGCGATCGGCGACATGAACAAAGCCGTCACGTCGCCCTGGCTGATCGCCAGCGCGCGGCGCAACTGCTGCTCGGCCATCGGCCCGAGGATCAGACCGACGACGACGGGCGCGATCGGATAGCCGAACAGCCGCATGGCAAAACCGAGCAGGCCGAAGGCGAGCAGCATGCCGAGTTCGAAGACCGACGGATTGGCGCCGATCGTGCCGAGCGTGGCGAAGACCAGGATGCCGGCATAGAGCCAGGGCTTCGGGATGCTGAGCAGCTTCACCCACAGGCCGATCAGCGGCAGGTTCAGCACCAGCAGCATGAAATTGGCGATCAGCAGGCTGGCGATGAGGCCCCAGACGAGCTGCGGATTGGTCGCAAACAGCAGCGGCCCCGGTTGCAGGCCGTATTGCTGGAAGCCGGCGAGCATGATGGCGGCGGTCGCCGAGGTCGGAAGACCGAGCGTCAAGAGCGGAACCAGCGTGCCGGCGGCCGATGCGTTGTTGGCCGCTTCCGGCCCCGCCACGCCTTCGATGGCGCCGTGGCCGAATTCTTCCGGATGTTTGCTCAGCTTCTTTTCCGTGGCGTAGGAGAGGAACGTGCCGATCTCCGCGCCGCCGGCCGGCATGGCGCCGATCGGGAAGCCGATCGCGGTGCCGCGAAGCCACGGTTTCCACGAGCGCGCCCAATCGTCCGCGTTCATCCAGACCGAGCCCTTTACGGCCTCGATCTTGTCCGGCTCGGAATCGCCCTTGGAGGCGATGTAGAGCGATTCACCGATGGCGAACATCGCGACCGCCAGCGTCGTCACTTCCACGCCGTCAAGAAGATCGGGAATGCCGAAGGACAGGCGTGTCTGGCCGCTCAGCTGGTCGATGCCGATGATCGCGAGCGTCAGGCCGACGAAGAGCGAGGTGAGGCCGCGCAGGGTGGAATCGCCGAAGGCCGATGAGACCGTCACGAAGGCGAGCACCATCAGCGCGAAATATTCGCGTGGGCCAAAGACCAGCGCGAGCTTGACGATAAAGGGCGCGATGAAGGCGAGCGCCAGCGTGGCGATGAGGCCAGCGACGAAGGAGCCGATGGCGGCTGTCGCAAGCGCTGGTCCGCCGCGCCCCGCCCGCGCCATCTTGTTGCCCTCGAGCGCCGTGACGATCGAGGCGCTTTCGCCAGGTGTGTTGAGCAGGATCGAGGCCGTCGAGCCGCCATACATGCCGCCGTAGTAGATGCCGGCGAACATGATGAGGGAGCCGGCCGGGTCAAGCTTGTAGGTGACGGGCAGGAGCAGCGCCACGGTGAGCGCCGGGCCGATGCCGGGCAGCACGCCGACGGCCGTGCCGAGCGTCACGCCGATCAGCGCATAGAGCAGGTTCATCGGCAAGGCTGCGACGGCAAGGCCTTGCAGGAAGAATTCGAATGTCGACATGGTCTGTCGCCCCTTCAGAAAAACAGGCGTTCGAGCGGCCCGGCAGGCAGAGATAGCTGCAGAAGCTTGGCGAAGATCACCCAGACGACGAAGGACAGCGCGATGCCGATGGGGATGGTCGCCCAGAGCTTGCGCCGGCCAAAGCCGCAGGCGGTGAGCGCGAAGAGCAGGCCCGTCGCGATCGAGAAGCCGGCCGGCTTGAGGAGCAGCATCTGCGCGGCGAGGCCCGCGACGAGACAGATGACCGGCATGCGGGCAACGGGCTCGCGCACCGGGAAATCACCGCGCCAGGCCTCGAAAATGGTCCAGATGCCGAGAATCACAAGGCCGATCGCGATCCAGTGCGGCACCGTGGCGGGGCCGATGGGCGCGACATTGCTGACGGCGGTGATGCGGGCGACATCCCACCAGATCACGGCGGCGACGATGAGGAGCGCGGGTCCGATGACCAGCGCCGCCCGGTCAGGGCGGCGCTTTCCTCGCGATTGGGAGGACGGGACCTCGCTCATTTGACGAGCCCGATGTCCTTGAGGATGCTTTCGGTAGCCGCGACATCCTTGTCGAGCTGCGCCTTGAAGGCGTCACCGGCGAGATAGGTATCCTGCCAGCCCTTGGTCTTCAGTATGTCCTTCCAGGCGGCGGATTTGACCATCTTCTCGATGTCGCCGTTGATCGCGGTCACCTGCTCGGCCGAGAGGCCGGGAGCAGCCGCCACCATGCGCCAGTTCTGGACGACGACGTCGAGGCCGCCTTCCTTGATCGTCGGCGCATCGATGCCTTCGATGCGCGCGTCGCTGGAAATGGCAATCAGGCGCAGCGTGCCGGCCTTCACCTGGCCTTCGAACTCGCCGTAACCGGAAATGCCCGCAGTCACTTGGTTGCCGAGAATGGCGGCCAGCGCCTCGCCGCCGCCGGCGTAGGCGATATAGTTGATCTTGGTCGGATCGACGCCAGCAGCCTTGGCGATCAGGCCGGCCGTGATGTGGTCCGTGCCGCCGGCCGAGCCGCCAGCCCAGGACACGGCGCCCGGATCGGCCTTCAGGGCCTTGATCAGGTCTTCCATGTTCTGGATCGGCGAGGCGGCGGGAACGACGATCGCTTCGTATTCGCCCGTGAGGCGGGCGATCGGCGTGACGTCCTTCAGCGAGACCGGCGACTGGTTGGTGAGGATCGCGCCGACCATGACATAGCCGCCGACGATGAGGGCGTTCGGGTTGCCGGAATTCTGGCTGGCGAACTGGGCAAGGCCGATCGTGCCGCCGGCACCCGGAACGTTCGTCACCTGCACGCTGCCGGAAATCTTCTCATCCTGCAAAACGGTCTGGATCGAGCGGGCCGTCTGGTCCCAGCCGCCGCCGGGGCCGGCCGGCGCGATGATCGAATAGTCGGCAGCAAAGGCCGGAAGCGCCATGGCGCCGGCGATAAGGGATGCCAGGAAGAAATGTTTCAAAGGTCTGTCCTCCGTCAGGCGCGGTTTTCGCGCACGTTTCCATGGCGGGGGATAGGCAGCCGTGGCGGCACGAACGTTTGGGTTCGCGGGCGCAAAAACAGTCGGCTGAAGTCTCCTCCCGATCTCCCGTCCGCCTCCACGGACGATGAAGAGCCCTAAACCAGCACAAGAAGCTGACATCTAACTGACATGGAGCGCAGCGGCGTGTTGTCGAGAGGCCAAACGGGTTATTAAAGCCGCAAAATCCGGCCTATTGCTTGCGCAGAACCTCGTTCCAGCGCGCGATCAGCCGGGCGCGCTTGACCTGGTCGAGATAGACCATCAGGCCGGGACTGACGGGAACGGGTTTCAGCTGCGCGCCGAGCAGCGCGCTCATGGTGCGCGCCGTGTTGGAGCCGGAGACATCGGGGCTGACGGCGGCGATCTGCAATTCGCGCGACAGGATTTCCTGGCCTTCCTTCGACATGAAAAAGGCGAGATAGCGCCGGCCGAGGTCCGGCGAGGCCGCTGCCTGCGGCACGAGGCCGATGCGCGACATCACGACGGTATAGTCCTTCGGCAGCACGATGCCGACATTCGGATCGCGCGAGGCCCAGTCGGCGGCATAGGAGCCGAGGATGTTGTAGCCGAGCACGAAGCGCCCGTCGGCGACGCGTTCAAGGATCGCCGAACTCGTCGAGTAGAGCTTGACACCGGCCGCACCCATCGCCTGGATCACCGTCCAGATATCGCCGAACTGTTCCTGGTCGCGTGCCATGAAGAGGAAGCCGACGCCCGAGCGCTCGATGTCATAGGTGCCGATACGGCCATAGACCTTTTCACCCTCGCTCTTCAGGTAATCCACGAACTCCGCCCGCGAGGCCGGCGGCTTTCTGCCCTTGAAGCTCGGCTTGTGATAGACGAAGACGGCGGGCTCGAAGGTCAGCGCATAGGCCGTGTTGCGCCAGTTGGCCCATTGCGGCCAGCGATCGCTCATCGGCAGGTCGCTGCGCTGGGCATAACCGTCATTGCTGAGCTTGACCTGCAAATCCATCGCTGAGGAGAAGGCAAAATCCGCGGTCTTCTCGCCGGCATCGGTCTCGTGCACGATGCGGTCATGCACCTCGCCGGTCAGCATTTCCTCATAGCGCACGGCGACATCGGGATTGGCCGCCTGGAACCCGCGGATCATCGGCCGCGCCAATGGCTCGTCGAGCGAGGAATAGACGACGAGAACGGGCGCCTGCGCATTGCCGTCGCGTGCCGGAAACAGGGTCGCATCGGCGAAAGCGGAGAGCGGCGCGGAAAGCAGCGCGAGAAGGGTGAGGACAAGACGCATGGCGCGACCTTGCCAAAGCGCAAGGCCGTTCACAAGCCCGCCCGCCACGGCTAAGGTCTGGCGGGGAGGACGACACGCTTGCGCATTCTACTGGTCGAGGACAACGAAGCCCTGGCGGATGGCCTTTTCGCGATCCTCAAGGGCACGGGCCATGCGGTGGACGTGGTGCGCGACGGCACCTCGGCGGATGCCGCCATCGCGTCGGAGAATTTCGATCTCGTCATCCTCGACCTGACCCTGCCCGAAATGGACGGGCTCGACGTGCTCCGCGCCATGCGCGCTCGCCAGAGTAGGGCCGCCGTCTTGATCCTGACGGCGCGCGGCGCCCCGGACGAACGGGTGCGCGGCCTCGATCTCGGCGCCGACGACTATATGATCAAGCCCTTCGACATCTCGGAATTCGAGGCGCGCGTGCGCATGCTGCTGCGCCGGCAGGCGGGCCTGCGATCCTCGGAAATCAGCTATGGTGCCATCGCGCTCGATCTCAATTCCCGCACCTTCTCCGCCGACGGCGCGCCGCTCGATATCCCGGCCCGCGAGGTCGGTCTTCTGGAAATCCTCTTCATGCGCGCGGGAAAAGTCGTCTCCAAGGAGGCGATCATGCAGTCGCTCGCCGCCTTCGACGACGACCTCTCCGCCAATGCCATCGAACAATATGTTAGCCGGCTCAGAAAACGCCTTGCGCCGCATGGCCTGACCGTGCGCACCGCCCGCGGCATCGGCTATTACCTCGACAAGGCGAGCGCGGCTTGACCCTCCTTCCCGCCTCCTCGCTGCGCCGCCGCCTGCTCGCCTGGCTGCTCGTCTCGACGGCCGTCATCGGCGTCGCCGCGCTCATCGATACCTGGCGCGAGGCGGTGAAGACCGCCAATGTCGTCTCCGACCGCGTACTGGCCGGCTCCGCGCTCGCCATCGCCGAACGCGTCGTGGTGACGGAAAACGGTGCACTGGAAGTGGACATCCCCTATGTCGCGCTGGAAATGCTGACCTCGGCGGCACAGGACCGCGTGTTCTACCGCGTCGATGGGCCGCCCGGCCAGTTCATCACCGGCTACCAGACCCTGCCGACCATCCTCGACATGCGGGGACAGTCCACCGCCTATCAGGATGCCACGTTCCGCGGCGAGCCGATCCGCATCGCCGTGCTGCAACGCTCCGCCTCGACCGGCATCAATTCCGTGCCCTTCGCCGTAACGGTCGCCGAGACCACCATCGCCCGCCGCCAGCTCGCGCAGGCCATCCTGCTGCGCTCGGCGCTGCGGCTGGCAATGATGATCGCGGGTGCCGCCACCATCGTCTGGATCGCCGTCACCGTGTCGCTGCGCCCGCTCTACCGGCTGAGCGATGCGATTGCCGAGCGCAATCCGAACGACCTGCACCCGATCGAGCAGCGCGTGCCGAGCGAGGTGCAGGGCCTCGTCGTGACCGTCAATTCCTTCATGGTGCGCCTGCAATCGGCGCTCGATGCGCTGCGGCATTTTTCCGGCAATGCAAGCCATCAGCTCAGAACGCCGCTCGCCATTATCCGCACCCAGCTGGCGCTCGCCGGCCGCGCCAATACGCTGGAGGAGGCGCAGGAGGCCGCCCGCAAGGGCGATGCCGCCGTGGCCCATGCCGAGCGTATTCTCGCCCAGCTCCTGCTGATGGCGAAGATCGATGCCGCCGGCTCCAACGAGCCGCAGAAACCGGCCCCGATCGATATCGCGGCATTGGCCCAACAGCTGACGGCCGACCGCGTGCCATCGGCCGCCGAAGCCGGCATCGATCTCGGTTATGAGGGCGACGGCCCCGCCTTTGCCCACGCCGAACCGCTGCTCTTCGGCGAGCTCTTGCGCAACCTCGTGGAGAATGCACTCGCCTATGTCGGCGACGGCGCGATGGTGACAGTCAGCGTGCGTCAGGCCGCCGATGCCGTGCTGCTGACCGTCGAGGACAACGGCCCCGGTATCGCGCCCGAGCGCCGCAACCTCGTGCGCCAGCGATTTTCACGCGGCGACCACCGCGATGCCCCCGGCATGGGGCTCGGCCTACCGATCGTCGAGGAGATCGCAACGCTCTTCGAGGCGACCATGGCACTGGAAAGCGGCGCGAACGATCGTGGCCTTCGCGTAACGATCCGCTTTCCCGCTGTCGTCGTTTAAGGTTTACGCCAGCCCAAGAGGCCGGGCGCGGCGTGCCAGACGGCCTGAACCGCAAAGCCCATGAAGAGCAGGCCGGACATGCGCACGATCGCCAACTCATGGCGGCGGTAGAAACGCCGCACCATTCCGGCGCCGATGATGCCGATCAGGATGATATCCGCCATCAGGAAGCCGAAGAAGGACACACCGAGCAGGGCCGGCAGCGCATCGAAATCCAGCGCATTGGACGAGCCGGCGAGCAGCGCCGTGAAGGTCGCCAGCGCCACCGGATAGCCTTTGGGATTGGTGAGGCCGAAGACGAGGCCACGGCGCAGCGGCCGTTCGACGGTCATGACGGCGGCTCCGTCCTGTCGAGGCTTGGCGCGCAGCGCCGACCAGCCGATCCAGGCGAGATAGAAGCCACACAACAGACCCAGCACGTCGAACACCATCGTGCCGATCGTCTTGGCGCCGACAATGGCGACGAGTGCCAGCGTCGACCACAGGAGATCGCCTGCGAGGTGGCCGCCCATGAAAAGCGCGCCAGCCTTGCGGCCCTGCCCCGCTCCGATGCCGAGAAGGGCGAGAAAGGCCGGGCCGGGGATAAGCACATAGAGCAGAGCAGCCATGAAGGCGCCGAATAGCATCGAGCTGGTCATGAAGGAATCCCCTTGAATCTCAAGGTATTCCAGCCCGTAGCAGCGGTTTCGTCAAGGGCGCATTTGCCGTTTCGCAAAGCAGCCATGCGCTACCGCTCTAGCTTGACGGTTGTTCATTCCGGCCGCGCATAGTAAGTTAAACTTACATAACTCAGAAAGCGATCATGCCCTCAAGACCCGATCCCGACGCCCTCGGTTTCGTCCTCATCGACGTTGCCCGCATGCTCCGCAGTGCCTTCGAGCGCCGCATCGCTACTGCCGGTCTCGGCCTGACGCCGGGGGAGGCGCGCACCCTGGTGCGTATCGCCACATTGGAAGGCAGCCGCCAGCTCGACATCGCCCAGCGCATGGGCATCGAGCCGATGACGCTTTCGACCTATCTCGACCGCCTACAGAGCCTCGGCTTCATCGAGCGCCGCGCCGACCCGTCCGACCGTCGCGCCAAATTGATCTACACGACACCGACCGCCGGCGTGCTGATCGGAAATATTCGTGACGAACAGGTCGAACTGATGCAGCATGTAACGAGCGGCATCGGCGAGCAGGACCTCGAAGCCATGCGCGAAAAACTGAAGCGGCTGCGCGCCAACCTGTCGGCCCTTGAGGAAGACAGCACCGCGCTAAGCCTCGTAAAGGAACTGGCGCAATGACACTGCCGCGCATGAGCGAACGGCGCACCAGCATCATCGCCGCCTTCCTCGTGGCGCTCGGCCCGGTCTCCATGGCGCTCTATACGCCGGCCATGCCGCAGCTGGTGCATGCCTTTTCCTCCACGGAATCGGCGATCAAGCTGACGCTGTCGCTCTATTTCGCCGGCTTCGCATTGGCGCAGCTGGTGTCCGGCACCACGTCCGATGTGCTCGGGCGGCGCAAGACGACGCTGATCTTCATGTCCGTCTATCTCGTCGGCAGTCTGATGGCCGCTTTTGCCCCGACCGTCGGCGTGCTGCTCGCCGGCCGCCTCGTGCAGGGCATCGGCGCCTCCGTCGGCATGACCGTCTCGCGCGCCATCGTGCGCGACCAGTTCACCGGCACCAAGGCCGCCCGTATCATGAATATGGTGGGCATGATGCTCGCCATCGGCCCGGCCGTCTCGCCCACACTCGGCGGCTTCGCACTCGGCCTGTTCGGCTGGCAATCGATCTTCTTCCTGATGGTCGGCTTTGCGCTCGCCGCCTGCGGCGCCGTCTATTTCTGCATGAGCGAGACGACGGTGCCCGATCCCGCCAAGGGCCATATCGGCCCCATCCTGCGCGGCTATGGTGAACTCGCCATGAGCAGCCGCTTCGTCTCCGCCACGCTCGTCATGGCCGGCGCCGTCGGCGCGCTCTACGGCCAGGCGACCATGCTGCCCTTCGTGCTCATCGACCGCGTCGGCCTGACGCCAACCCAGTTCGGCGTCGGTATGCTCATGCAGTCCGGTTTCTTCTTCGCCGGCACGGTCGCCGTGCGCCTGCTGATGCGCACATTCGCGCCCGATCGGCTCGTTCCGGCCGGTCTTTCCTTCATCGGCGTCGCCAGCATCTTCATCGCACTCGCCTCGCATCTCCTAGAGACACCAACCTTCCTCAGCGTCATGGGCCCGGTCGGCCTCTATGCCTTCGGCATCGCCTTCGTCATGCCCTATATGATGACGGCCGCCATGGAGCCCTTCCCGCATATCGCAGGCTCCGCCTCGGCCGCCATGGGCTTCATCCAGATGGGCTCCGGCTTCCTCGCCGGCCTGATCGCCGCCGCCATCGGCGTGCCGCTCTTCGCCTTTGGCACGATCATCCCGGCGATGGGCCTGATGGCAATCCTCTCCTATGCCTGGTATCGCGCGGTGTGCAGCCGCGAGGCACGGCTTGCGACGGAACCGGCGGAGTAGCTCGCCAACGCGATAACGAGGGCGAGACCCCGCCTCCTCCCCGCCGTCATCCTCGGGCTTGACCCGAGGATCCATGCATCCGCACCACTCGTGGTATGGATCCTCGGGTCAAGCCCGAGGATGACGAGGAGTGTGTGGCGTTGCTTTACACAAGAAACCTGCCTTCAAACGCAAAAAGGCCCGCTGCCATCTCCGGCAGCGGGCCTTTTCATGAATGCTGTCGCGATCAGCCGCGCTTGTTACGCGCGGCGAGGGTGCGCAGGCGCAGCGCGTTCAGCTTGATGAAGCCGGCGGCGTCCTTCTGGTCGTAGGCGCCCTGGTCGTCCTCGAAGGTGACGAGCTTGTCGGAATAGAGCGACTTGTCCGATTCGCGGCCGATAACCATGACATTGCCCTTGTAGAGCTTCAGCGTCACTTCGCCTTCGACATGCGTCTGGCTCTTGTCGATCAGCGCCTGCAGCATCTCGCGCTCCGGCGAGAACCAGAAGCCGTAATAGATCAGCTCGGCGTAACGCGGCATCAGCTCGTCCTTGAGGTGCGCGGCACCGCGGTCGAGCGTGATCGATTCGATGGCGCGATGCGCGGCGAGCAGGATGGTGCCGCCGGGCGTCTCGTAAACGCCGCGCGACTTCATGCCGACGAAGCGGTTCTCCACGAGGTCGAGGCGGCCGATACCGTTGTCGCGACCGTAATTGTTGAGCGCCGCAAGCAGCGTTGCCGGCGACATGCGCACGCCGTTGATCGAGACGGCATCACCGCGCTCGAAGCCGACCTTGATGATCGTCGCCTTGTCGGGTGCGGCTTCCGGCGAAATGGTGCGCATATGCACATATTCCGGGGCCTCGACGGCCGGGTCTTCCAGCACCTTGCCCTCGGAGGAGGAGTGCAACAGGTTCGCATCGACGGAGAACGGCGCTTCGCCCTTCTTGTCCTTGGCGACCGGGATCTGGTGCTCTTCGGCGAATTCGAGCAAGTGCGTGCGGCTCTTGAACGACCAGTCGCGCCATGGCGCGATGATCTTGATGTCGGGGTTCAGCGCATAGGCCGAAAGCTCGAAGCGGACCTGATCGTTGCCCTTGCCGGTCGCGCCATGCGCGATGGCGTCGGCGCCGGTCTTGGCGGCGATCTCGATCAGGTGCTTGGAAATCAGCGGACGGGCGATCGACGTGCCGAGCAGATAGACGCCCTCATAGACCGCATTGGCACGGAACATCGGGAAGACGAAATCGCGCACGAATTCCTCGCGCACGTCCTCGATGAAGATCTCCTTGATGCCCAGCATCTCGGCCTTCTTGCGCGCCGGCTCCAATTCTTCGCCCTGGCCGAGATCGGCCGTAAAGGTCACGACTTCGGCGTTGAGTTCGGTCTGAAGCCACTTCAGGATGATCGAGGTGTCGAGGCCGCCGGAATAGGCGAGAACGACTTTCTTCACGTCTTTATGTGATGCCATGATGATGAGGTCCGTTGCATGGAAGGGCCGCGGAAGACCCGCGAAGGCCCGGTGTCGCGGGCACTTTTAGCGAGATTGGCGCGTGACGCAAGGGCGGGCACCGTCGCATCCTGACGCAAGCAGGGTTTGACGCCGCCGCAAGCGACCCCATATTGCGCAGGACTGGACCATGGAAGGGGATGAACCCATGACCGACCTCAAGGACATCATCAAAAAAGACAATGTCGCCGTCGTCACCGGCGGCGCCTCCGGCATAGGCCTAGCCGCCGCGCGGCGCTTTGCCGAGGCCGGCATGTCCGTCGCGATCGCCGATCTCGGCGGCGACCGGCTGGGCGACGCCCGCCTCGAACTCGAAGCCATTGCCGGCGAGGCCAATGTCATGGCCGTGGAGACGGACGTCGCCCATCGCCACGAGCTGGAAGCCCTCGAACGCGCAGTATTGCAACGCTTCGGCCGTGTGCACGTCCTCATGAACAATGCCGGCATCCAGCCGGACACCTCGATCTTCAGCGCCGAGGCCAACTGGGACCATATCCTCGCGGTCAACCTGATGGGTGTCATCCATGGCACGCAGGTCTTCGGACCCAACATGCTGGCCCATGGCGAGCCCGGCCTCATCATCAACACCGGATCCAAGCAGGGCATCACCACCCCGCCCGGCAACCCCGCCTACAATGTCTCCAAATCGGGCGTGAAGGTCTTCACCGAGGCGCTCCAGCACGAGTTGCGCAACACCGAAGGCGCGAAACTGTCCGCCCATCTCCTCATTCCGGGCTTCGTCTTTACCGCACTCACCAGGGGCAACCGCACGGAAAAACCCGATGCCGCCTGGACGCCGGCCCAGACCGTCGATTTCATGCTCGAAAGCCTCGCGCGCGGCGATTTCTACATCCTCTGCCCCGACAACGACGTGCCGCGCAAACTCGACGAGAACCGTATGGCCTGGGCGATCGGCGATATCATCGAAAACCGCCCGCCGCTCTCGCGCTGGCACAAGGACTATGCCGAGGCCTTCCGGACCTTCCTGGAAGACCGGTAAAAGACCATCACAAAGCGTGATTGGTCATTTCGTAAAAACCGGATTAGGGTTGCGATCCCAAGCTTCTATGGCGACAAGAGGTAGATTTCACTATCCGCACCCAATAAAACTTCGCATCTCTTGCCATGGTTTTGGTGAGGAATGAGATATTCCAGCGCATCTTCAAGAATATTCTGGCATGGAGAATTTATGAGGAAGATAGTATATGGTGGCCTGATTTGCGCGTTGTGCACTGTCAATGCCGCAGCAGATGACGCTACTATTCACGGGCCGGCCACGGCAGAAATTTCCGTATGCTTCACACCATATGAACACTGCTCCAATCAGATTGTGGCAGCTATTGATGACGCCAAAACATCGATACTTGTTCAAGCTTACGAGTTTACAGCAAAACCCATTATTGATGCTCTGGTCAGAGCGAAAAATCGAGGCATCGACGTGAAAGTGATCCTTGATTTTCAAGAGGCCCATCAAGAGGAAAATAGCGGACTGCCAAGCATGATCAGCGCCAGCATTCCGGTCTGGATCGATCATCCGAAACACACCGCCCACAGCAAGCTTATCATTATCGATGAAACCCTTGTTATCGGCGGCTCTTACAATTACGCGCCGACCTCAGAGAACAAGAATGCGGAAAACGCGACGTTCGTAAACAGTGCAGAGGTCGCCGGCTGGTACGTCGAAAACTGGCAAAGCAGACAAAAAGTATCGCAGCCGTCTTCTGGTGAGCGTCCTTGAATTTATAGGGCGACGCGCCGGCCCCGTACCGCACCAGGCCAAGGAAAGGTTGTCCGGAAAATCTGCACCGCCAGGAGGAGTGGAGCTTCTACCTGAGTGTGGCCTGGATGCTGAAAATTGCGCTCTGCACAACGGACTTGCCGAGCGCAAAGGAGGGATCGGCCGCAGGCACAAGCTGTCGGTTATATGTCTGGCCTGACTTCTCGGCTTGTGTCGTCGCAGTGTCTGCGAGCGGTCGATCTTGTCTTTCTGTATCTGAGATAAATCGACGATCATCCTGTCCTGCGGCAGCCATTGTAGAATCGGTTACCGCCTTGAAGATGAAAGAACGGCTCCAGAGCCGCCGCGGAATCGGCGACGTTGCCGCCCATGGATATTGCATCCCTTTGGGTGCGATGATTGTACCTTGGTTCTCAAGTGTACTGTTGTAGGCATCGACATGGGCGGTATAGAGGCCGGTGTCATATCCAGAAAGATATGCGGTCTTGCCTACGAATAGATACTGATCATCTGTTTGACTGTTGCCCAGTTGATAGCGCGGGTTCAGCCAGGCGGCGAGTTGTTCGATGCCTAGCTGCAGCGAAACCCAAACGTGCTGCGCGGCATCGACTACACGTTCGCCGGCGTCTTCTCGGTCTTCGCGGCAAAAATCCTGCTCACGCAGGCGCGGTGACATCAGGCATCACGCTGAGGGCGGCCAGGCTCTGATGCTGCGGCAAGCGCACCGACGGCGATCTGCCGGCGGGCAGGAGTTCCGCCTTCTTCCGGCTCACGAAATCGACCAGTTCCTCGACTTCGATCCGCTCATGGGTCTGCGGGTTCACGTAGCGCGACGCCTCGATATAGGCGAAGTGGAAGACGTCCTCGATCGTGCGCTTGCGGCTGCGCCGCCCGGTTGCGCAATGATCCACGGTCAGGCCCCAGCCGGCGTAGAAGGGTGCGCCGTAGCAGTGAACCTGACGGCCAGCCATCAAGGCCTCGAAACCGGTGAGCGACGAGACGACGAAGACGATTTCGGCGAGATCGATCAGGGCATAGGGGTTGCTTTCTTCCTGAATGAAGAAGACCCGGTCGCGATCCTTTGCCGGCACCTGCGGCAAGCTCTTGTCGAAATAGCCCCGCTTGCCCCGGCCGCTCGGATCGACATAACCGCTGACGATGATGTCGTGGTCCGGATAGCCGGCAAGCGCGTCCTTCACCATCCGGTCGAACGCCCGCTCGTCGGCGAGGCCGAATTCGACGGACTCATTGCCGTATCGCTGGTCGATGACGAGCAGCTTCGCCCGACCGGGCCGCCCAACCTGCAGGGGAATATCCGGAGCGTGGTTATATCGCGATATCCGGGCTTCCACGATCTTCCGGATGGCGGCCAAAGCGCGTCGGCGTTCGATGTTGTTAAGGATACGTCCATGCTCGAGCACCCGCTCGAGGCCGGACTGGCGCGTCGCGTCGTAATGGGCGGTCGTATCGTCGATGATCACGGAAAGGGCCGGCTCGCTGGCAACACCCGTGCTCAACGACCGGATGAACCCCTCCTCGATGATCACGACCGGCTTGCCGAGCAGCCGCGCCGTGCGCTGCTGTTCCTTGGCGTCCCGCCCCTTGAGGCCGACCTGGAAGAACGCCTCGACCGAGGCCATTTCCATGAGGCTCTTTCCAAGGCTGCTTTTCAGCGCGCGGATATTGAGAAGTTTCGGCAGGAAATAATGTGCCGTGCCGAGGAGCTCGTCGTTGCTATCGACGGCAGCGACATCCAGCATCTGCCCGGAGGCGAGCTTCTGTATGGGCGTGGGCGCGGCGGACGGCGCAATCGTCCCTGAAACCATATCCGATAGGAAAGAGCGGATGCGCGGTGCGGCCTGGCCATCGAACGCGCCGATGCCGAACATATCCGCCGCCCATTGCATTCCATCCTCGTCCCGTTCCCAGCGGCCAGCCAGCATCCGGTCGAGAACCGGGGCGGCTTCCTCCAGCGAACGGACGACCGGAATGCCGGCCCGGTCCCAGAACTGCGCGAATTCGACATATTTCAGCGAGAGCGCGCAGCGTCCGAGCAGCAGCCCCTCGAACAGCATCGTGCTGTTGACCGAGGTCACGATATCGCAATGGAACAGCGCTTCCTCCGGGGCGACGAGATAGCAGGTCGCGTCATCGAAGGCCGCATAGGCGGATTGCAGGATCGCGTTTCGAAGGACGAGGCCGAGAATATCGTCCTTGGAAGGTGGAAGCCGGACGATGAGCTGTGCGTTGTTGGTCTCGCAATACCGCAGCAGGTCGGCGATGGCGGCACGCTGCGATTCCCGCGCCCGGGTGGTATCGAGCTGCGAATCCAGCGGCTGCGAAGCAAAAAGGATGATCTTCTTTTCGGGATTGAGGCCAAACAGCGCCGCGAACTGCGCCCGCGTCAGCATCGGTTCATAGTCGTAATAGGTATCGAATTTCGGCGCGCCGACGATCCGGAAGCGCTCGGCGGGATAGCCGCGCTCGACGAAGATATCCTTCTGCAGGCTGCCCCAGCCGAGGATCACATCCGAAAGCGGGATCGAGGCATGGCTGGAGGGATCCCAATAATATTTGCTTCGGTCGACGAAGACCGATTCATGCGGAATCAGGATCGTCGGGATGCCGAGCTCCTGACAGACGCTCACGATGATCCGCATGACCGGCGCCCAGTCGAACGTCACGATCACGCCCGCAATGGCCGAGCGGATCGGCACCAGCCGGCGCACCACCATCTGGCGGTAGAGATCGGGATGGGACCGTGCGAAGCGTAGGATGTTGCGGCGGTTTTCGTTGTTGTCGACATCCTTCATGATGTCGAAGGGCAGGATCTCGTAGGCCGGATCCTCGATGCGGCTCATCAGGGCATCGCCGTGTTCAGCAATCCAGGGCACATAGAGAAAGACCGGTTTGCCGGATGCCAGCGCCATTTTCGTGTGAAGCGTCGGACGGGACTGGAACCAGGAAGGGATCGACCGCTCGGCATCCGCCGATGCACGTCCCCCGGACGGCAGAACCGTCAGGAAGCTTGCCGGGATATCGGGACGGGTTTGCGTAAGATCGACGGTGGGAATGCGAAAGCGCGTGCAGAACGCCTGGACGAAACGCGGAAGTGGGCTGTCCGCACGATAGACACGCGCCCGGCCATCGGCCAGCAGCCAGGGCGCCCATTTCGTGTAGAACTCCCACCGTGATGGCCCGCCATCCCGCGAGCGAACCCGCTCACCGGGGAAATATTGCCGCAGCACTTCTTTCGGCGCCCTGCGCACGAAAAGGACACGCAAGGGTTCTTCGGACGGACGAAACCTGTCGAGGGGAATGCGCGCGTATCGATAGACCGCCTTCAGCGCTTCCATTGCCATAGCCCGCATCACATTCGCCCTCTAGAGCATTTCCAGCCGAAGCGGCATCGCTTCGGCGTCGGACAATGCGGTTAAGACAAAAACCAGAGCGGCGTAGAGCCGCGTGTTCGCTCCTCCGGAGGCTTCTCTATAGCGATGGTCTGCGACAGTTTTGTTGCAGCCTTGTTACCGCGGGGCACCGCTTCGAGCTCCACATTCAAGCCGCTGGAAACAAAGCATATAACGACAAAGGCCGGCTGTGCGTGCAGCCGGCCTTTGTTCGATTGTGACAGGATGGGCGCCTCAGCCGATCAGCAGGGCGTCGTCGTCCAGCGTCTGGCCGCGCATCTTGCGGAACATCGCGATCAGGTCCTCGACCTGGAGGTTCTTTCGGTTGTCGCCCGCCACGTCGAGCACGATCTCGCCGCCATGCAGCATGACGGTGCGGTGGCCGTAGTCGAGGGCCTGCCGCATGGAATGCGTCACCATCAGCGTTGTCAGCTTGCGCTCGGAGACGATCTTCTGGGTGAGGGTCATGATGAACTCGGCCATGCCGGGGTCGAGGGCTGCGGTGTGTTCGTCGAGCAGCAGCACGTCGGAGCCGGCGAGCGTGGCCATGACCAGCGAGACGGCCTGACGCTGGCCGCCGGAGAGCAAATCCATACGGTCGCGCATGCGGTTTTCAAGGCCGAGATTGAGTTCGGCGATGCGCTCGCGGAAGATGGAACGACGCTGCGGGCCGAGCGCCGAGGACAGGCCGCGGCGTTTACCACGACGGGCGGCGAGCGCCAGATTTTCCTCGATGGAGAGCGCGCCGCAGCTTCCGGTCAGCGGGTCCTGGAAGACGCGAGCGACACGGCCAGCGCGGGCGGCAGTGCCCTGGCGGGTGACGTCGGCTGTGCCGATCTTCACCTGGCCTTCCGTGGCAATGACATCGCCGGCGAGAACGCCGAGCAGGGTCGACTTGCCCGCACCGTTCGAGCCGATGACGGTGACGAACTGGCCTTGCTCGATGGTGAGGCTGACGCCGTTCAACGCCTGCTTCTGCAGCGGCGTGCCCTTGCCGAAGGTGACCTTGATATCGGAAACGGAGATCATCAGGCGGCTCCTCCGCGGCGAAGGCGCGGCAGGACGAGCGCCACGGTGACGAGCAGCGCCGTCACGAAATTGAGGTCGGAGGCCTGCAGGCCGAGCACGTCGGAGGACAGCGCAAGCTGGATGGCGATGCGGTAAAGGATCGAGCCGAGCACGCAGCCGATCAACGCCATCAGAATACCGCGTGTGCCGAACAGCGTCTCGCCGATAATGACGGCGGCAAGACCGACGACGATGGTGCCGACACCGGAGGTGACGTCGGCAAAGCCGTTGGTCTGCGCGAAGAGTGCGCCGCCGAGGGCGACCAGCGCGTTGGAGAGCGCGATGCCGAGATAGATCTGGCGGTTGGTATCGACGCCCTGTGCGCGGGCCATGCGGGCGTTCGCCCCGGTCGCGCGCATCGAGAGGCCGGCATCGCTTTCCAGGAAGCGCCAGACGAGGATGACGGCGAGGACGACGAGAACGAAGATGAAGAGCGGCCGGACGTAGAAATCCCTGAGACCATGGCCGAAGAACGGGCTCAGCATCGTCTCGGCATTGATCAGCGCGACATTCGGCTTGCCCATGACGCGCAGGTTCACCGAGAACAGCGCGATCATCGTCAGGATCGACGCGAGCAGATTGAGAATGCGGAAGCGCACATTGAGCATCGCCGTGACGAGACCGGCAGCGGAGCCGGCCAGCATGGCGACGAAAGCGGCAAGCCAGGGGTTCACGCCCGCGATGATCAGCACCGCCGTGACGGCAGCACCGAGCGGGAAGGATCCGTCCACGGTGAGGTCAGGGAAATCCAGCACGCGGAAGGCAAGGTAAACGCCAACGGCGACGAAGGCATAGACCAGCCCCAGTTCGACGGCACCCCAGAAGGCAATCAGGCTCACGGCTCTTCTTTCTTTCTCGCCCGTTCCGCAGATCGTGCGGGAAGGGTCTTTTTAACAGATCAACCGCTGCCGGCGATCCGGCAGCGGTTGATCCCAATTGGCAATGTCGGACCGAAGCTTATTCGATCACGCGGGTCGCGCGGCCGATGAGGGCTTCCGGCAGGGTGACGCCCATCTTGGCGGCCGCACCCTTGTTGACGACGAGGTCGGTACCGGCGGCAACCTTCACGGCGATATCGCCAGGGTTTTCACCCTTGAGGATGCGCACGACGATTTCACCCGTCTGCTTGCCGACGTCCTTGTAGTTGAAACCGAGGGCCGCGATGGCGCCGCGCGAAACGGAATCCGTGTCGGCGGTGAAGAGCGGGAGCTTGGCTTCCTCGGCAACGGAGACGGCACCTTCCAGAGCGGAGATGATCGTGTTGTCCGTGGGCACGTAGATCGCATCAGCACGGCCGACGAGGGCGCGCGCCGCACCCTGCACTTCGGCGGACTTGGTCGCAGCGGATTCGACGACCGTCAGGCCGGCCTTTTCGGCTTCGGCCTTGAGCACGGCGAGCAGCGACACGGAGTTCGCCTCGCCGGAATTGTAGAGGAAGCCGATCGTCTTGGCGTTCGGCAGGATTTCCTTGATGAGGGCCAGGTGCTCGGCGACCGGCGACAGGTCGGAAAGGCCGGTGACGTTGCCGCCGGGCTTGTCCATGTCGGTGACGAGCTGCGCACCGAGCGGGTCCGACACGGCCGTGAAGACGACCGGGATGTCCTTCGTCGCGGAAACCACGGCCTGCGCCGAGGGCGTGGAGATCGGGACGATCACGGTCGGATCTTCACCGACGAACTGGCGGGCGATCTGCGCGGCCGTCGCGGGGTTGCCCTGCGCCGACTCGTAGATGAACTTCAGGTTCTCGCCTTCCTTGTAGCCGGCCGCTTCCAGCGCTTCCTTGACGCCGTCACGGGCGGCATCGAGGGCCGGATGTTCGACGATGGCGGTCACGGCGACCGTGACCTCTTCGGCCTTTGCGGGAAGAGAAATCGCGACCGTGGCCGCGAGAGCGAGGAGAAGTTGACGCATGAAGGGTCTCCCTGGAATGATTTCAGGGCGTTTCTAGGCAAAACGGCCCTTCAGATCAATTCTTGGAAAGCGCTTCATCAATCACATTTCCTGATAGATGCCTGCGGCAAAACCGCCTCAGTCATCTTCGCCGTGGCCGACGATCATCATGGCCTCGAAGGCCATGCGCTCGACCTTGCGCATACGTTCGGATTCCGACTTCAGCTGGCCGCAGGCGGCGAGGATGTCGCGGCCGCGCGGTGTGCGGATCGGCGAGGCATAGCCGGCCTGGTTGATGAAATCGGCGAAACGCTCGATCTGCTCCCAGTCCGAACACTGATAGTTCGTGCCCGGCCAGGGATTGAACGGAATGAGGTTGATTTTTGCGGGGATGCCCTTGAGCAGCTGGGTCAGCAGCTTGGCATCCTCAAGGCTATCGTTGACGTCCTTCAGCATCACATATTCAAAGGTGATGCGGCGGGCGTTCGACAGGCTCGGATAGGCGCGGCAAGCGTCGAGCAGCTCCTTCAGCGGATACTTCTTGTTGATCGGCACGAGCATGTCGCGCAGCTCGTCGCGCACGGCATGCAGCGAGATCGCCAGCATCACCCCAATCTCGGAGCCCGTGCGGTAGATTTCCGGCACGATGCCCGAGGTGGACAGCGTCACGCGGCGCTTGGAAAGCGACAAGCCATCGCCGTCGGTGGCGATCAGCAGCGCCGTCTTGACGTTCTCGAAATTGTAGAGCGGTTCGCCCATGCCCATCATGACGATGTTGGAGACCTTGCGGCCCTCGGCAGGCGCAATCATGCCCGCAGGCGTGTCGCGGTCCGGAAAATCGCCGAGCCGGTCACGAGCGAGCAACAGCTGCGAGAGGATTTCCTCCGCCGTCAGATTGCGCACCAGCTTCTGCGTGCCGGTGTGGCAGAAGGAACAGGTGAGCGTGCAGCCGACCTGGCTGGAAATGCACAGAGTCCCGCGGCCCTCTTCGGGAATGTAGACGGTCTCGATCTCGACGGGCCGGCCAGCGCCGCGCGCGGGAAAGCGCAGCAGCCACTTGCGCGTGCCGTCGTTGGAAATCTGCTCGTCGACGATCTCCGGGCGGGCGATGGTGAAATGCGTCTTCAGCATTTCCCGCATGTCCTTGGAGACATTGGTCATGTCGTCGAAATCGGAGACGCCGCGCACATAGAGCCAGTGCCACAGCTGGCTGACGCGCATCTTCACCTGGCGCTCGGCCACGCCCTTCTCGACCAGCGCGCGGCCCATATCCTCGCGCGACAGGCCGATCAGCGTCGGCTTTTCGGCGGCCGGGATGGTGCGGACGACCGGCGCCTTGACCGGGTCGGCGATGTTGAGAAAATCCATGCTTGCCATCGGGTCAATCCTCAAGAACAGGCAGCGCCGGCGCAGGCTTTTGCGCCATGGCGGTCCATGCTCGACTGAAGTTCATTGCAGGCCAGGAAATGCCGGGAAGTGCGGCTTACGGCCCAGTTGCCGGCCCTTTAGCATTGTTTCACCGGAAAGTCACGGCCCATCAGGGCCGCTGGCAGATCTCGCGCAGGCAGGCTCGCAGCCAGCGATGCGCCGGGTCGGCATCCATGCGCGGGTGCCAGAGCAGCGAGACGGTGAAGTCGGGCAGATCGACAGGCAGCGTAAAAGCTGTCACGCCATCGCGAAACGACGCCGTTGACCGGTCGGAGACCTGCGCGATCAGGTTGGAGTTTTTTGCGAGCGTCGCGGCCTCGGTAAAACTCGGCACCGTCACGACGACGGTGCGCGACAGTCCCATCAGCGCCAGCACCTCGTCGACCGGACCACGGTCGCGCCGGCCGCGCGAGACGAGGATGTGGCCGCCGGCCGCGTAGCGCTCCGGCGTGATCGGCCCGTCGAGCAGCGGATGTCCCTCACGCACGATGCCGATGAAGCGATCGCGGAAGAGCGCCTGGGCGCGAACCTCCGGCCCCGTCGTGTCGCCAATCACGCCCGTTTCGAGATCGACGATCCCGTCGCGGAGCGGCGTGCTCTCCTTGTCGGGCTTCGGCACGAAGCGCAGTTTCACGCCCGGCGCCTCGAGCGCCACGCGTGCCAGCAGCGCCGGCCCATATGTATCGACGAAGCCCTCGCGGTTGCGCAGGGTAAACGTTCGCACAAGGGTCTTGAGGTCGAGGATCTCGGCCGGCCGCAGCAGCGCCTCCGCGTCCTGCACGATCTGCCCGACCCGCTGGCGAAGTTCTACCGCCCGCGGCGTCGGCACCAGGCCACGCCCGGCCCGCACCAGCAGCGGATCGCCCGTGGCGTCGCGCAGCCGCGCCAGCGCGCGGCTCATCGCCGAAGGGCTGAGCCGGAGCCGCCGGGCGGCCTTTGCGACGCTGCCTTCGGCAAGCAGCACGTCAAGCGTCACGAGAAGATTGAGATCGGGCCGGGACATGCATGATCCTAACATGCCGGCCGGAGAATGATATGGCGTCAGGCGCACGAATATAGTGCAATCCATGCGCATTCCGCCCTATCAGGGAAAGGCCTATCTGCTCTGGAGAACCAAGGAGCAGCTCCATGCAAGACAGAGAAACCTTAACGGCGGACCGGAACAGGGTCGGAGCCCTTGCCGGCCTGTCGCTCGCCATCCTGTTATCCTCGCTCGGCACGAGCATCGCCAATGTCGCCCTGCCGACGCTGGCACAGCACTTTGCCGCCCCCTTCCCGCACGTGCAGTGGGTCGTGCTCGCCTATCTGCTCGCCAGCACCGTGCTGATTGCCGGCATCGGACGCCTCGGCGATATCTTCGGCCGTCGCCGGCTGCTGCTGGCCGGCCTTGCGGTGTTTTCCGCCGCCTCGCTTCTGGCGGGCCTCTCGCCGTCGCTGCCCTTCCTCATCGCCGTCAGGGCCGTTCAGGGGGCGGGGGCGGCAGCCATGATGGCACTGGCCATGGCCTTCGTCAGCGAGACCGTGCCGAAGAAGCGGATCGGCAGCACGATGGGCCTGCTCGGCACGATGTCGGCGGTCGGCACCGCACTCGGCCCCTCGCTCGGCGGCCTGCTGATCTCAGCTTTCGGCTGGCCTTCGATCTTCCTCGTCGCCGTGCCCTTCGGTATCGCCGCCTTCGTCCTCGTGCGGCATTTCCTGCTCGCCGACCGCAAGGCCGCCACCACAGCCCACTTCGACCTCGTCGGCGCCGTGCTGCTTGCAACGTCGCTTGCCGCCTATGCGCTTGCCATGACGGCCGGCGAAGGCCGCATCGGACTTGTGAATACTGCGCTCGTCGCCACAGCCGTCATCGGTGCGATCCTATTCATCGTCAGGCAAAACCGAACCGCCTTCCCGCTGATCCGCCCGGCCGCCTTCCGCCGCCCCGGCTTTCCCGCCAGCCTTGCGGCCAACATCCTCGTCGCGACCGTCATCATGGTGACGCTCGTCGTCGGGCCGTTCTACCTGTCGCGCACGCTCAGCCTCGGCCCGGCGGAGGTCGGCTTCGTGCTGGCGGTCGGCCCCGTGGTGTCCGTTCTGACCGGCATGCTGGCCGGACGCCTCGTCGATCGTCTCAGTGCGGCCCCCATGGTTGCCGCCGGACTTGCCACGATGGCGGCCGGCGCGGCCGGCCTGCCCGTGCTCTCCGCGTTGTTCGGCCTGCCCGGCTATATCGCGGCGATCGTCGTGCTCACCCCCGGCTACCAGCTGTTCCAGGCTGCCAACAATGCCGCCGTCATGACCGGCATCGCCGCCGACGAGCGCGGCGTCATCTCGGGCCTGCTCAACCTGTCGCGCAATCTCGGCCTGATCACCGGCGCCTCGCTGATGGGCGCAATCTTCGCCGCCGCCACGGGCACAAAGAATCTTGCCGACGCGGCGCCGGCCGCCGTCGCCTTCGGCATGCAGGTGACATTCACCGTGGCCGCAGCACTGCTCCTCGTCGCGCTCGGCCTGTCGCTGCCCGGTTTCCGGCGCGCCACGGCCTGAACGGCGCAAACGAAAAAGGCCGGGATTTCTCCCGGCCTTTCTGCATTTTACGGCGATGGAACCGTGATCAGTTGAACGTACGGATGTCGACGAAGTGGCCGGCGATGGCGGCGGCCGCGGCCATGGCGGGCGACACGAGATGCGTGCGGCCCTTGAAGCCCTGGCGGCCCTCGAAGTTGCGGTTCGAGGTGGAGGCGCAACGCTCGCCCGGCTTCAGGCGGTCGTCGTTCATGGCAAGGCACATCGAGCAGCCCGGCTCGCGCCAGTCGAAACCGGCAGCCTTGAAGATCTTGTCGAGACCTTCGGCTTCCGCCTGCTCCTTCACGAGGCCGGAGCCCGGAACGATCATGGCGCTGACCGTGGAGGCAACCTGCTTGCCTTCAACGACGGCGGCGACAGCGCGCAAGTCCTCGATGCGGCCGTTGGTGCAGGAGCCGATGAAGACGCGGTCGATCGCGATGTCGGTGATCTTGGTGTCCGGCTTCAGGCCCATATAGTCGAGCGCGCGCCACTTGGAGGTTCGCTTCGTTTCGTCCTCGATCTCGTCAGGGTTCGGCACCACGCCTTCGATGGAGACGACGTCTTCCGGCGAGGAGCCCCAGGAAACGATCGGCGGGAGGTTCGCGGCATCGAGCACGACCACGCGGTCGAAATGCGCACCCTCTTCCGTGTAGAGCGTTTTCCAGTAGTCGATCGCCATGTCCAGCGCCTGGCCCTTCGGCGCGCGCGGCTTGCCCTTGATATATTCGAAGGTCTTTTCGTCGGGCGCGATGAGGCCGGCGCGGGCGCCGCCTTCGATCGTCATGTTGCAGATCGTCATGCGGCCTTCCATCGACAGCGAACGGATGGCTTCGCCCGCGAACTCGATGACGTGGCCGGTGCCGCCGGCCGTGCCGATCTCGCCGATGATGGCGAGGATGATGTCCTTGGCGGTGACGCCGTCCGGGAGCTTCCCGTCGACGCGCACCAGCATGTTCTTCGCCTTCTTCTGGATCAGCGTCTGGGTGGCCAGAACATGTTCCACTTCCGACGTGCCGATACCATGCGCCAGCGCGCCGAACGCACCGTGCGTCGAGGTGTGGCTGTCACCGCAGACGATGGTCATGCCCGGCAGCGTGAAACCCTGCTCGGGGCCGACGATATGCACGATGCCCTGGCGCACGTCCTTTTCGGAGTAATATTCGACGCCGAATTCCGCCGCGTTGTTGGCGAGCGCCTCGACCTGGATGCGGCTCTCCTCGTTCTTGATGCCCTGGTGGCGATCCGGCGACGTCGGAACGTTGTGGTCGACGACGGCGAGCGTCTTTTCCGGCGCGCGGACCTTGCGGCCGGCCATGCGCAGGCCTTCGAAGGCCTGCGGCGACGTCACTTCGTGAACGAGGTGACGGTCGATGTAGAGAAGACAGGTGCCGTCTTCCTGGCGGGAGACGATGTGGTCGTCGAAGATCTTGTCATAGAGGGTACGGGGTGCGCTCATGGCTTTTCATCCGTCTGGCATGTTTGGGATCATGGAAATCGACAGCGCGAGGCTGCAGGACCGCGAGCGATCAGGATAGGCGGCCGGTGAGCGTCCCGAAGACGCGCGCAAAGAAGCGTGCCGGCAGGCGCTTGTGATCCTGCAGCACGACGACATGCTTTTCCGTGCATCCGAATTTGGATTCCATGTGCTCGCATATAACGATTTTCTGCCGCCTCGGCAAGTTGGCGCGACGTGCCGCCGTTTACGCTTCTTCCGAAAATTTCCAGCCCGCCTCCTTGCCGCCACCCGGAATTTTTGACACTCGATAGACGTATCCGGCGGGAAGCCGGCTTTAGGGGACAGATATGAAGACGATTACCTGGCGGGACCGCCTGCGCTACCAGTTCGACAAGAGCATGGCGGCGGGGCCGATCGCCCTGATCGGCTGGCTGGCCGTGATCTCGCTGGTGGTGATCGTCATCGCCGGCCTGTTCCTGGCGCTGACCGGCATCGCGCCCGAGGGCGGCTCGCCGGTCTCCTTCATCGAGGGATCCTGGGAATCGCTGATGCGCACCATGGACGCCGGCGCCATGGGCGGCGACACCGGCTGGAGCTTCCGCGGCGTCTCGCTCGTCGTCACCGTCGCCGGCATCTTCGTCTTCTCCGCCCTGATCGGCGTGCTCTCCTCCGGCCTCGACGAGAAGCTGGACGAGCTGCGCAAGGGCCGCTCGCATGTGCTGGAGAAAGACCATACAATCATCTTCAACTGGTCGCCCTCGATCTTCGACGTGATCTCCGAACTGGTCATCGCCAATGAGAGCCGGCGCAATCCGCGCATCGTTATCATGGCAAGCAAGGACAAGGTGGAGATGGAAGACGAGATCGCCGACAAGATCGCCGATCTCAAGAACACCCGCGTCATCTGCCGCAGCGGCGACCCGACCGACCTCTACGACGTCAATATCGTCAACCCGCAGGCCTCGCGGTCGATCATCGTGCTGTCGCCGGAAAGCGACTATGCCGATTCCGAAGTCATCAAGACCGTGCTGGCGCTCGTCAACGATCCTGAGCGCCGCAAGGAACCCTACCAGATCGCCGCGGAAATCCGCGACGCCAAGAACGCCGAGGTCGCCCGCATTGTCGGCGGTTCCGAGCTCCAGCTGGTGCTGGCCGACGAGCTGATCTCGCGCATCGTCGTCAGCTCCTCGCGCCAGGCCGGCCTCTCGGCGGTCTATACGGAACTGCTGGATTTCGACGGTTCGGAAATCTACGCCCTCGAGCAGCCGGCACTGGTCGGAAAGTCCTTCGGCCATGCCGTGATGGCCTATGACACCTCGACGCTGATCGGTCTCTGCGACGTCGATGGTGTCGTGCATCTCAACCCGCCGAACAGCCGGGTCATCGCGGCCGGCGAGCGGGCGATCCTGATCGCCGAGGACGATGCCGCCATCAAGCCGCGCACCGGCGATTTCGACGTCGATCGCGAGATCGTGCGCCCGCCTGTGCAGCACACCGAAGGACCGGAACGCACCCTGCTGCTCGGCTGGAACCGCCGCGGGCCGATCATCGCGCAGGAACTGTCGCGGTATGTGGCACCCGGCTCCGAACTGCTGATCGCCGCCAATCGGCCGGATCTCGAAACGATCGTCGCCGGGCTGTCCTATCTCAAGGAAAACCTTGCCGTTCGCTGCACCGTCATCGACACGACGAACCGCGCATCCCTCGATGCGCTGGACGTTCCCTCCTACGACCACGTGCTGGTGCTCGGCTACAGCGACGACATGGCGCCGCAGCCGGCCGACACCACGACGCTGGTGACGCTCTTGCAGCTGCGCAAGATCGCCGACGCCGCAAACCAGCATATCGGCATCGTCAGCGAGATGATCGACGTGCGCAACCGCAACCTCGCCGCCGTCACCCGCGCCGACGACTTCGTCGTCAGCAACAAGCTGGTCAGCCTGATGCTGGCGCAGGCCTCGGAAAACGAGTTGATGGCCGACATTTTCGACGAGTTGCTCGACGAGGACGGTTCGGAAATCTACATGCGCCCGGTCACCGACTATATCGCCATCGACCGGCCGGTGAATTTCTACACCGTCACGCTCGCCGCCCTCATCCGCGGCGAAGTGGCGCTCGGCTACAGTCGCGCAACGACGGCCGGACATGATCCGCGCAACATGGGCGGGGTCGTGGTTAATCCGGTGAAGTCGGAGAAGCTATCGTTCGACGCTGCGGACCGCCTGATCATCCTTGCCCGGCAATAACGCTCAGGTGGCCCGGCGCATGCGCCTTTCGAAGCCGCGAAGCGCCAGCGACAGGCCAATGGTGAGGATCAGATAGACATAGGCGACGATGGAATAGGTCTCGAAGAACCGGAAGGACCCGGAGGCGTAGACCTTGCCCATCTGCGTGATGTCGGCGACGCCAAGCACGGAAACGAGGGATGAATCCTTCACCATCGCGACGAAATCGTTGCCGAGCGGTGGAAGAATGACGCGCACCGCCTGCGGGAAGACGACGAGCCGGAAGCGCTGGAAGCGCGACAGGCCAAGCGCCTTGGCCGCCTCCACCTGCCCCTTGTCCACGGACTGAATGCCCGCGCGAAAAACCTCGGCGATGAAGGCGGAGTAGCCGATCATCAGCGCGATGATCGCCCGCCACATCAGGGAGAGATCGCGCACCAGCATGGGCTCGGCATAACCGGCCGAAACCAGCGGGCCAATCACAAGGTTGATCACCGCCACCAGCGCTGGCGCACCGACGAAGGCGATGTAGAACAAGAGCACCAGGATCGGCACGCCACGGATGACCTCCGTGTAGAAGCGGGCGATCTGGCGCAGCGCCTTGTGCTCCGAAAGCGCCATCAGGGCGACGCCGAGGCCGAGCAGGGTGGCGAGCAGAAAGGCGACGAGGGTCACGAAAACAGTGACCCACAGCCCCTTCAGCACGACGCCGAAAACCTGCGAATAGAGATCATTGGCGACGATAACGCCGGCGATCCCCAGAGCAATCAAGGCCAAGGCGACCAGCCACCAGGGATAGTCGCCCTTGCCTGCGTCAGACGAAACGGGAGCCATGACCGGTCGTCACTGACCCATCTTGTAGTCGAGGAACCACTTCTTGTTCAGTGCATCGAGCGTGCCGTCCGCCTTGAGGGCTGCGATCGCCGCATTGATGGGCGCGACAAGATCAGAGCCCTTCGGGAAGATGAAGCCGAAGTCTTCCGTGCCGAGCGGGCCGCCGACGACCTTCAGCTTGCCGCCGGAGGCATCGACATAGCCCTTGGCCGCGACACTGTCGGTCAGCACGAGATCGACGTCGCCGGCCTGCAAGGCCTGCACGGTCGCGCCGAACGTCTCGAACAGCTTTATGCGCGGGTTCTGCTCGTTGCCGTCGAGGATTTCATAGACGGCGGTGTAAAAGGGCGAAGTGCCCGGCTGGGCGGCGATCAGGCCGTCCTTGAAGGCGCCGAAGGTCTTGGCATCCGTGAAGCGGCTTTCATCGGCGCGCACCAGCATGAACTGCTGCGAGCGCATATAGGGATCGGAGAAGTCGACCTTCTCCTTGCGGTCATCCTTGATGGTGATGCCGGTCATGCCGATATTGTACTGGTTGTCGGAGACGGCCTGGATCATCGCGTCCCAGGAGGTGTTCTGGTACTCGACCTTGAAGTTCAGCCGCTTGGCGATCTCGTTCATCGCATCATATTCCCAGCCGATCTGGTTGCCGGTCTTGGGATCGACGAACTGCAGCGGCGGATAGGCGTTTTCCGTGACGACGACGACGGACTTGCCGGCGAGGTCGGGAAGGTCCGAGGCAAGCGTTACAGCGGGCATGAGGGCAGCGGCGACGAGGCCTGCAAGGACGGTGCGGCGGGAAAACATCAAAATATGCTCCTGAATTGTGGCGGCGGAACACTGTCACAGGTTCAGGCGGTGAAGCAAGCACGACACTTGCGCGCAAAGCCTTTTCCGTAAAACAAAAAGCCGCCGGCCAAGGCCGACGGCTTCGAAATATTGGAATGCGGCTGCCGGATTATTCGGCGGCGGCTTCAGCAGCCTTTGCGGCTTCAGCGGCGGCTGCCTTTTCGGCGGCTTCGGCTGCGGCCTTTTCAGCGGCGAGAGCCTGTGCGGCTGCGACCTTCTCGGCTTCCAGACGTGCCTTTTCCTCGGCAACGGCGGCGCGCTCGTTGTCGTTCAGTTTGCGGGCGCGCGTGCCGGTGTTCTCGATGATACGAGCCGACTTGCCGCGACGATCGCGCAGGTAGTAGAGCTTGGCGCGGCGGACCTTACCGCGGCGGACGACTTCGACGCCTTCGACGAGCGGCGAGTAAACCGGGAATACGCGCTCGACGCCTTCGCCGTAGGAGATCTTGCGGACGGTGAAGCTCTCGTTGATGCCGCCGCCGGAACGGGCGATGCAGACGCCTTCATAGGCCTGGACGCGGGTACGCGTGCCTTCCGTGACGCGCACGTTGACGCGGACGGTGTCGCCCGGGGAGAATTCCGGGAGCTGGCGCTTGGCTTCGATCTTCGCTGCCTGTTCGGCTTCGAGCTGCTGGATGATGTTCATCGTGTCAAACCTTCGGTTTTTCTGAAACAGCCAGAGCGCTCGACGGTCACCTTATGAGGTCATGCCTCGTGAGGGTAGTCCGTTGCCGGACGGAGCGGGTTCGCCATTCTTTGATTGCAGGTCGGCAGGACCAAGACCAATCGAATGATCATGATCCCAAATCCGTGCGGGCCAATACACCAGGTAAAGCCGTTTGTCATCCCCTAGGGCCAAAAGAATCCGACTGGGAATGGCGGTTTCTCCGGCCTTGCCGGCTTGGTGGCACCACGATATCACGCTTTGCAGGAGGAGACAGCGGCCGATGGTCGTTGTTCGCGAGGAGTGCCATGACCTTTGCCGATGCCATTTTACTGTTTGCCGCGGGCTACCTCTCCGGTGTGGTCAACGCCATTGCCGGCGGCGGCACCTTCCTCACCTTCGGCGCCATGACGCTGACCGGCCTGCCGCCGATCGTCGCCAATGCCACCTCCTCGATCACCCAATTCCCCGGTTACGTCACCTCGTCGCTCGCCTATGCGAAGGAAATCAAGGCCGACTGGAAGGAGGCCGCCCTCCTCGGCGCGCTGTCGCTCGTCGGCGGTCTCGCCGGTGCGCTGTTGCTGCTGTCGCTCGACAATCCGTCCTTCCGCGCGCTCGTACCGTGGCTGCTGCTCGCCGCAACCATCATCTTCGCCGCCGGCCCCTATCTCAAGCCAAAGACGCTGCATGCGGAAACGCCGGTCTCGCCACTCGGCCTTGCCGGTCAGTTCGTCACCTCGATCTACGGCGGCTTCTTCGGTGCGGGCATGGGCATCATGATGCTGGCCGTCCTCGGCCTCACCAAGGGCGGCGATTATCACCGGCTCAACGCGCTGAAGAATTTCCTGGCCGTCGTCATCGCGGGCGTCGCCATCGTCGTCTTCGCCAGCGGCAAGGTCGTCGGCTGGCCGCAGGCTGCCGTCATGGTGCCGGCCGGCGCGCTCGGCGGCTGGTCCGGTGTCTGGGCGGCCCGACGCGTGCCGCAGCCGGTCATCCGCGGCCTGGTGGTCGCGGTCGGCATAGCGCTGACGATCTATTATTTCGTGACGGGCTGAGACAGCAAATCCGGTCGGCGCTCACGCGTCAGTTTTTCCGCCTCTTCGCGCCGCCACCGGTCGATGGCCGCGTGATTGCCCGAGGTCAGCACGCCGGGGATTTCGCGGCCTTCCCAGACCGGCGGACGCGTGTAGTGCGGATGCTCCAGCAGCCCGCCCTCGAAACTCTCGTGCTCGCCCGAGAGAGCATTGCCCATCACACCGGGCAGGATGCGCACGATGGCATCGATGAGGATCATCGCCGCCGGCTCTCCGCCGGAGAGGATGTAGTCGCCGATCGACACTTCTTCGAGTGCACGCCCGTCGATAACCCGCTGATCAACGCCCTCGAAACGGCCGCAGACCACGATGACGCCGTCCCCGGCCGCCAGTTCGCGCACGCGTTGCTGCGTCAGCGGCTTGCCGCGCGGGCTCATCAATAGGCGCGGACGGTTGTCGCCTTCCGAGGCATGATCGATGGCCTTGGCCAGCACGTCCGGCTTCAGCACCATGCCCGCGCCCCCACCGGCCGGCGTGTCGTCGACAGTGCGGTGGCGGTCTGTGGTAAAGTCGCGGATCTGCACGCAATCCAGTTCCCAGTCACCGCGCGAAAGCGCTTTTCCGGAGAGCGACTGGCCAAGCAGGCCGGGAAACATCTCCGGGTAGAGGGTCAGGATGGTGGCGCGGAAAGCCACGTTATTCCCCGTCGTCTTCCGGCGGGCGGCGGCGCCGGCTGCCGGGACCGGTCTGCTCTTCCTCCTCGAGGCCGGCGGCGATCGCGTCGATCACCAGACGTCCGCCCTCGACATCGATTTCCAGCACGGCGGCTTCGGAAAAAGGAATGAGCACCGGCCGCTTGCCGGGGCCTTTCAGCTCCAGCAGATCGCCGGCACCGAAATCGAAGATACCGGTCACCGTGCCGTGGCTGCGGCCCTGCGTGTCGACCGCTTCCAGCCCTTCGAGATCGGCATAGAAGAACTCGTCCTCATCCAGCTCGTCATCCGGCAGGTTGTCGCGTTCGATATAGAGGTCGGTGCCGTTCAGCGCCTCGGCAGCATTTCGGTCGTTGACGCCGCGAAAACGTATCACGACGACGTTCTTCGCCTCGCGCACTTCCAGCACCTCGAAGGAACGGCCGTCGGCCGTGTGCAGATGGCCGTAGTCGCCGATCGCCGTGGGGTCGATCGTGAAGGATTTCACACGGACTTCGCCGCGCAGGCCCTGGGCCGCGCCGATCGTGCCCATGAGGATGGGATTTTCGAGTTTCGCCATGGTTTCGTTCCGAGCGTTCGTGTGAAGCCTCATACGACGTCTCAGCCGAGGCTCCTAGAGCAATTCCAGCAAAAGTGCGTGAGCGGCGGTGGCGCAGACGCAAATGAAAACGGGCGGCATGAAACACGCCGCCCGCTTCAAAAGGATGATGCGAAGAATTATTCGCCGGCGGCAGCAGCAGCGGCGTCTTCTTCCTTCTGCTTCTTCTCGGCAGCGCGCTCGAGCGCCTTCTTGCCCGGCTTTGCCTTTTCCGGGTTGGTGCGGGCGTCGCGCTTCACAACGCCGGCTTCGTCGAGGAAGCGTGCAACGCGGTCGGTCGGCTGGGCGCCCTTGGCGAGCCATTCCTTGGCGCGGTCGGCGTCGATCTGAACGCGGTTTGCGTCGTCCTTGCCGAGCATCGGGTTCCAGGCGCCGAGCTTCTCGAGGAAGCGGCCGTCACGCGGCGAGCGGGCGTCGGCAACGACGATCTGGTAGTACGGACGCTTCTTGGAGCCACCGCGGGCGAGACGAATTTTCAGGGACATGTCATTACTCCTTGGATGTGGTGAACCCGCGTCTTGGTTTACGCGGGGGTGTTCTGGTTTGCGCCGCTGTGTTCAGCGGCAATGGCTTCATGGTGCCGGATCACCTCGCGGATGATGAAGTTCAGGAACTTCTCCGCGAAATCCGGATCCAGATTGGCATCCTTCGCCAGGCGGCGAAGGCGCTCGATCTGGTATTCCTCGCGCGCCGGATCGGCGGGCGGCAGTTCATGCGTCGCCTTCAGCACGCCCACCGCCTGGGTGCAGCGGAAGCGTTCGGCGAGCATATGCACAAGGGCAGCGTCGATATTGTCGATCGACTGCCGGTATTGGCCCAGTTGTTCCCTAATCTTCGGATCGATCGTCATGGTTCAACCCCTCACTTCTTCTTCGGCAGGCCGGGCAGGCCCGGAAGGCCGCCGCCGAGGCCGGGCAGGCGCAGACCACCGCCACCACCGAGACCCGGCAGGCTGCCCGGCTTGATACCGGCGGCTTCCGCCTGCTTGGCCAGCGCTTCGAGCTGCTTCGGGTCCATGCTGGAAAGGTCGGGCATGCCGCCCATGCCGCCGCCGAGGCCCATCTTGCTGGCAAGACCGCCCATCATCTGCTTCATCATGCCGCCCTTCTTGCCGCCCATCATCTTCATCATGTCCGCCATCTGGCGGTGCATCTTCAGAAGCTTGTTGATGTCGGCCGCATCGGTTCCGGAACCGGCGGCGATGCGCTTCTTGCGGGAATGCTTGAGCAGGTCGGGGTTGGCACGCTCGGCCTTGGTCATCGAGTTGATGATCGCGATCTGGCGGCCGAACAGCTTGTCGTCGAGGCCGGCGGCGGACATCTTGTCCTTCATGCCGGCCATGCCGGGCATCAGCCCCATGATGCCGCCCATGCCGCCCATCTTCTGCATCTGGCGCAGCTGGTCGGCGAGGTCGTTCAGGTCGAACTTGCCCTTGGCCATCTTGGCGGCCATGGCAGCCGCCTTCTCGGCGTCGATATTCTCCGCCGCCTTCTCGACGAGCGAGACGATGTCGCCCATGCCGAGGATGCGGTCGGCGACGCGGCGGGGATGGAATTCCTCCAGCTCGCCCATCTTTTCGCCGACGCCGATCAGCTTGATCGGCTTGCCGGTGACGGCGCGCATGGAAAGGGCGGCACCGCCGCGACCGTCGCCGTCCATGCGGGTGAGCACCAGGCCGGTAATGCCGACGCGGTCGTCGAAATTGCGGGCAAGGTTGACGGCATCCTGACCGGTCAGCGCATCGGCGACGAGCAGGATTTCATGCGGATTGGACTTCCGCTTGATCTCCGCCATCTCGATCATCAGCGGCTCGTCGATATGGGTACGGCCGGCGGTGTCGAGGATGACGACATCATGGCCGCCAAGCTTGGCGGCCTGCACGGCGCGCGCGGCGATATCGGTCGGCGACTGGCCGGCGATGACAGGCAGCGTGTCGATGCCGGTCTGCACGCCGAGCTGGCGCAGCTGCTCCTGCGCGGCCGGACGGCGCGTGTCGAGCGAGGCCATCAGGACCTTCTTCTTCTCGCGCGTCTTCAGCCGGTTGGCGATCTTGCCCGACGTGGTCGTCTTACCCGAGCCCTGCAAACCGACCATCATGATGACGACGGGAGCGGCGGCATTGAGATCGACCGAAACGCCCTCGGAACCGAGCATCGAGACCAGCTCGTCATGCACCAGCTTGACGACCATCTGGCCGGGCTTGATCGACTTCAGGATCTCAGCGCCGACGGCCTTCTCACGCACCGCATCGGTGAAGGAACGCACCACTTCCAGCGCCACGTCCGCTTCCAGAAGCGCACGGCGGACCTCGCGCAGCGCCGCGGCGACATCGGCCTCGGAAAGCGCGCCACGGCCTGTCAGTCCATTCAGAATGGAGCCAAGGCGGTCCTGGAGTGTTTCAAACATCACGTCATCCTTCTTGTTTCCGTTCGTGGCGGAAACGTCGGTGCTACCGGCGGCAAAAACAAGACGCAAAGCCAAAAAGCACCCGAGGGCGCATCGCGCTGTCGGGTGTTAACCTCCGGGATCTGTTTATACCGCTATGGGTCCCGGTCGGCGGCTTCAAGCATTCGTACTTGTCGCAGATGCGCGGCTTAAACAGCAACGGGGCCGGAAAGTCAAGGATTGGAGTCTTGCTGGAGGCGACGCGCCAAGGATTCGAAGACTCCAAGGGTTGCATCTGGTATTTTCAACCCGCTTGCGCCATATACGCGCGAGAAACTGAAGACTCCAGATGCAAGGATCAGCATTCGAATCCTTGCGGGAATATCCGACATGGCAGCAGACGTGCAATTCGCCCGCATGAACGGGCTGGGAAACATGATCCTGGTCGTGGATATGCGCGGCCGCCCGGATAACGTGACGCCGGCCGCGGCGATTGCGCTCAATGCCGACCCCGCCACGCGCTTCGACCAGATCATGGCGATCCATGACCCTCGCGTGGACGGCACCGATGCCTTCATCGATATCCTCAACTGCGACGGCACCAAGGCGCAGGCCTGCGGCAACGGTACGCGCTGCGTCGTGCAGGCACTGGCCAGCGAGACCGGCCGCAAGGTCTTCACCTTCCAGACTGTCGCCGGCATCCTGAACGCCGTCGAGCACGAGGACGGTACGATCTCCGTCGACATGGGCAGGCCGGTCTTCGAATGGAACCGCATCCCGCTCGCCGAGGAATTCTACGATACCAGCCGCATCGAGTTGCAGATCGGGCCGATCGACGATCCGATCCTGCATTCCCCCGCCGTCATGTCGATGGGCAATCCGCATGCCATCTTCTGGGTCGATCGCGACCCGATGAGCTTCGATCTCGACCGTTTCGGCCCGCTGCTTGAAAACCACCCGATGTTCCCGGAAAAGGCCAATATTACGCTGGCGCAGGTGACGTCGCCGACCTCGATGACGACACGGACCTGGGAGCGCGGCGCGGGCCTGACGCTCGCCTGCGGCTCGGCCGCCTGCTCAGCCGGCGTTTCCGGCGCACGCACCGGCCGCACCGGCCGCAAGGTCGAGATCACGGTCGCCAGCAGCCCGAACCGCGGCAAGCTCACCATCGAATGGCGCGACGACGACCATGTCGTGATGACGGGACCTGCCGCATGGGAATGGTCGGGTACGCTCGACCCCGTCAGCGGTGCGTTCCGCCGCGATGATGAAGCCGGGGCGGCCGCCCTTTGAGCGGCGTCGATGTCATAACCTTCGGCTGTCGGCTCAACACCTACGAATCGGAAGTGATGCGCGCCGAAGCCGAGAAGGCGGGGCTGAACAATGCCGTGCTGGTGAACACCTGCGCCGTGACGGGGGAAGCCGTGCGCCAGGCCCGGCAGGCGATCCGCCGCGCGCGCCGCGACAATCCCCATGCCCGCATCATCGTCACCGGCTGCGCCGCACAGACGGAAAGCGCCACCTTCGCCGCCATGCCGGAGGTGGACGCCGTGCTCGGCAACGAGGAGAAGCTGAAGAGCGCCTCCTACCGGGCGCTGCCGGATTTCGGCGTCTCCGCGGAAGAGAAACTGCGCGTCAACGACATCATGAGCGTGCGCGAGACCGCGCCGCAGATGGTAAAGCTGATCGACGGCCATGTGCGCGCCTTCGTGCAGGTCCAGAACGGCTGCGACCACCGCTGCACCTTCTGCATCATCCCCTATGGCCGCGGCAATTCCCGCTCCGTGCCGATGGGTGCGGTGGTCGAGCAGGCGCGCAAACTGGTCGAGAGCGGTTACTGCGAGATCGTGCTGACCGGGGTGGACGCGACCAGCTACGGCGCCGACCTGCCCGGCCGGCCGAGCCTCGGCCAGCTTGCCAAGACGCTGCTGAAGCAGGTGCCGGACATCCGCCGCCTGCGGCTCTCCTCCATCGACAGCATCGAGGCGGACGACCATCTCTGGGACCTGATCGCCGACGAACCGCGTTTCATGCCGCACCTGCATCTGTCCCTACAGCATGGCGACGACATGATCCTCAAGCGCATGAAACGCCGCCACTCGGCTGACGATGCCCGCGCCTTCTGCGGCCGCGTGCGCGATCTGCGCCCCGATGCCAGTTTTGGCGCAGACATGATCGCCGGCTTTCCGACGGAGACGGAGGACATGTTCGCCAATGCCGGCAAGCTGGCGGAAGATTGCGGCATCGCGCATCTGCACGTCTTTCCCTATAGCCCGCGCCCCGGCACGCCGGCCGCCCGCATGCCGCAGCTCGACCGCGCCCTCGTCAAGGAACGCGCCGCGCGGTTGCGGGAGACTGGAAAACGGCTGCATGAAGCCCATCTCGTTTCCATGATCGGGAAACGGGAAACGATCCTCGTCGAGAACAACGGCCTCGCCCACACCGAAAATTTCACGCTCGTCGATGCCGCAGGGCTAAAACCCCGCGACCTTGTGCCGGTCACCATCACCGGCCACAATGGCAGGCACCTGACGATGCGGCCCGAAAACCGCCTTCTCGCATAACCAGCGGATACACTTATGGCCCTCGGCTTCATCAAGAAGATTTTTACGTTCGGAAAAGACACCGCCCCCGAGCAGAAGCCGGAGGCCGAGGCCGCCGTCGTAGCGCCACAGGTGGAACAGGCCGCTCCCGCGCAGCCCATCGATGATGCCACCGCGACCGAGGAGCGGGACGCGCTGCTTGAGGAAGCCGAAGCGGCCAATCCAGAAGCGGCGAGCCACGTTCCCGACGAGCCGGAGCCGGATATCTATCCGTTGCCGCACACCCCCGCGCTGCCGGTCGCCGAAGACCCGGTTACGCCCACTGAGATGGAAACGGCCGGCGGACCGGCCGATGATATCAGCGAAAATGAAGAGGACGTCGCCGAGGAAGATCCGGTTGCGGCGGTAGAGGCGACTGTCGAGGATGAGCCGGAAGCAATCGTCGAAATCGAAGACGTCGCTACTCCGGTGGAAGAGGCGACGCCGGCCGAAATCGAAGACCCCGTTCTCGAAGAGGTTGCCCGCCTCGAGCCGAAGGCCCTGCCAAAGGGTTTTGCCAGCGCCGAAGACAAGCCGGTCGAAGTGGCTGCCGCGCCGCAGCCCAAGCGCACCTGGTTCCAGCGCCTGCGCGAGGGTCTGTCGCGCACATCCTCACAGCTCACCGGCCAGATCACCAGCCTCTTCACCAAGCGCAAGCTTGACGACGACACGTTGCAGGACCTCGAGGACCTGCTGATCCAGGCGGACCTCGGCGTCGAGACGGCGCTGCGCATCACCGATACGCTCGCCTCCGAGCGCTACGGCAAGGACGTGACGGGCGCGGACGTCTCGCGCATCATGGCCAGCGAGATCACCAAGGTCCTCTCGCCGGTCGCCAAGCCGCTGGCGCTCGAGCTCAATCACAAGCCGCATGTCATCCTCGTCGTCGGCGTCAACGGCACCGGCAAGACCACGACCATCGGCAAGCTCGCCGCCAAGCTCTCGGGCGCCGGCCTGAAGGTGATGATGGCCGCCGGCGATACTTTTCGCGCGGCCGCGATAGAGCAGCTGAAAATCTGGGCGGAGCGCACCGGCTCCGAGATCGTCTCCTCGAAACTCGGTGCCGATGCCGCCGGCCTCGCCTATGAGGCCTATGAGCAGGCGAAGGAGAAGAAGAGCGACGTCCTGATCATCGACACGGCCGGCCGCCTGCAGAACAAGACGGAGCTGATGGCGGAGCTGGAAAAGATCGTGCGCGTGCTCGGCAAGCTTGATCCGGACGCGCCGCACACCGTGCTCCAGACGCTCGACGCGACGACCGGCCAGAACGCCCTGAACCAGGTCGAGATTTTCCGCAATGTCGCGGGCGTCACGGGCCTGATCATGACAAAATTGGACGGTACGGCCCGCGGCGGCATCCTTGTGGCCATTGCCGCCAAACACAAGCTGCCGGTCTATTTCATCGGTGTCGGTGAAGGGATCGACGATCTCGAACCCTTCGAGGCCAAGGATTTCGCGGAAGCGATCGCAGGAGTTGGAGCATGAGCAAGGTTTCGCTGGAAACGCCTGCTAAAACCAAGGAGAAGGTCAGCCCGCTCCTCAAGATGGTGCTGGAACTCGGGCCCCTCATCGTGTTCTTCTTCGCCAATTCGCGCGGCGAATGGCTGGCGGCGCAGTTCCCGGTGCTCTCCGAACTGGGCGGCCCGATCTTCATCGCCACCGGCCTCTTCATGGCCGCGACGGCCATCGCGCTCATCGTCTCCTGGATGCTCACCCGCACCCTGCCGATCATGCCGCTGATTTCGGGCATCGTCGTCTTCGTCTTCGGCGCACTGACGCTCTGGCTGCAGAACGACACCTTCATCAAGATGAAGCCGACCATCGTCAATTCGCTGTTCGGCGCCATCCTGCTCGGCGGCCTGTTCTTCGGCAAATCGCTGCTCGGCTACGTCTTCCACGCCGCCTTCAAGCTCGATGACGACGGCTGGCGCAAACTGACGCTGCGCTGGGGCCTGTTCTTCCTGGTGCTTGCCGTGATGAACGAAGTGGTCTGGCGCAACTTCTCGACGGATTTTTGGGTCGCCTTCAAGGTCTGGGGCACGATGCCCATCACCATCCTGTTCACGCTCGCCCAGATGCCGCTGATCATGCGCCATTCGATCGAAACGCCGGAAGACGGCAAGACGTCGTAAAGCAGCATTCTTGCCGCCGCGCCAGCCATCGGCCGGCGCGGCGATCTCTTGCAAATCCGATCAGAACGTCGCCGTCATCGGATCGGGGCCGATACGCTTGCCGTCCTTTTCAAGCGTGGCGAAGGTCGCCATGTCCTCGGCATCCAGCTTGAAATCGAAGACCTTGAAATTCTCCTCGATGCGCGACGGCGTCACCGACTTCGGGATCACGACGAGGCCGTTGTCGATATGCCAGCGGGTGATGACCTGTGCCGGCGTGCGGCCGTGCTTGGCGGCGACCTTGGCGACCACAGGGTTCTCCAGAAGCTGACCCTGGCCGAGCGGGCTCCAGGACTGCGTGACGATCCGGTGCTTGTCGTGATAGGCACGGGCTTCCTTCTGCGGGAAATCCGGATGCAGCTCGATCTGGTTGATGACGGGCGTGATGCCGGTCTCGTCGATCAGCCGCTGCAGGTCCTCGGGATAGAAGTTGGACACGCCGATGGAGCGGGCGCGGCCGTCCTTCTGCAGCTGGATGAAGGCTTTCCAGGTGTCGACGAACTGGTCGCGCTTCGGCGCCGGCCAGTGGATGAGGTAGAGATCGACATAGTCGGTGCCAAGGCGCTTCAGGCTGGCATCGAAGGCCTTCAGGGTCGAATCGTAACCCTGATCGGAATTCCACAGTTTCGTCGTGAGGAAGATTTCCGGGCGCGCGACGCCGGAGGCGCGGATGCCCTCGCCGACGCCCTCTTCGTTCTCGTAGATCGCAGCGGTATCGATATGGCGATAGCCAGCGCCAAGTGCCGCCTTCACCGCCGTCACGGCCGTATCGTTCGGGGTCTGCCACACGCCAAGACCGACCTGGGGAATGCTGTTGCCGTCGTGAAAGAGAATTGTCGACTGATCGCTCATGAGAATGTCTCCATGAAAAGGAATGAACCCGGACGGGTTTTGGGAAGGCGAGGCTGCATATAGGTCGAGGCCACCGCCATTTCAGCGGCGCACGGGTAGAAAATGTCAGAGCACGCGCACGACCGTTCCGCGCCGCATATGCGGCAGGATGCGCAGCATGTCCGGCCGGGAAACCGCAACACAGCCGGCCGTCGGCTCGTAGCCGGGGCGGATGAGATGGAAGAAGATCGCCGAGCCGGCATTGCGGCGGCGCAACGTCACGTTCCAGTCGAGCACGAGGCAGATGTCATAGAGTTCATCCTTGCGCTGCATCTCCTAATGGCTCGGCTTGAAGGGCGCACGCACGAGCCTGTTGTAGCTAGGGTGACCAGGCGCATCGCACCAGAGCATCGACGGACGGGTGCGCTTGAGCGTCAGCGCCGTCTTCGGCTGGCCGAGCCGGTCGCCGCGCAGGAAACCGGAAAGCACTTTCATGGCGGCGATCGGCGTTGCGCCGTCGCCCTCGCGCTTGCGGCTGGTCCGCCCTGAACGGCCGATGGCGGCGGGGATGCGCAACGGCCCGACCTGCACGATGGCGCGGGTCTTCTTCCCCGGTGCCGGCCGCACCACAATGGTCTTCACGGATTGTTTAGGAGATGTGATCCGCCGCATTCGCCCCCGCCATATTCGCGCCATGCCACAATTCGACTGGCTAGACCGACCATAGGCCGCGCCGACGCGCCCTTCCATTTGAATTTTGGCCCTAACTCCCTTACTTTCCTGGGAAATGCCGAGAGGAAACGCATGACATCCCGCACGATCCTTCTTGTCGACGACGACAACGACCTTCGCGAGACGCTCGTCGAGCAGCTTTCGCTCTATGAGGAATTCACGACGCTGGAGGAAATGACCGCCGGCAAGGGCATCCAGACGGCGCGCGCCAACCAGATCGACCTGCTCATCATGGATGTCGGCCTGCCAGACATGGACGGCCGCGAGGCGGTGAAGCTCCTGCGCAAGGGCGGCTTCAAGGCGCCGATCATCATGCTGACCGGCCACGACACCGATTCGGACACGATCCTCGGGCTGGAAGCCGGTGCCAACGACTATGTGACGAAGCCCTTCCGCTTCGCCGTGCTGCTCGCCCGCATCCGCGCGCAACTGCGCCAGCACGAGAGCAGCGAGGATGCCACCTTCACGGTCGGCCCCTATACGTTCAAGCCCGGCCAAAAGCTGCTGACGCTGGAAAACGGCCAGAAGATCCGCCTCACGGAAAAGGAAGCGGCGATCATCCGCTATCTCTACCGCGCCGACCAGAAGGTGGTGACGCGCGACGTGTTGCTGGAGGAAGTCTGGGGTTACAATTCCGGCGTGACGACCCACACGCTGGAAACCCATGTCTATCGCCTGCGCCAGAAGATCGAGCGCGACCCTTCCAATGCCGAGATTCTCGTGACAGAGAACGGCGGCTACAAGATCGTACCTTAGTGTTTCGCGCAATTCCGGACGGAAAACCGCGTCACACTTTTCCTGGAATTGCTTTTTAGGGAGAACCCGCCGTGGCTCTCAGCGACGACATCGCCCTTCTAGCCCGCGTGCCGCTGTTCACCGGTCTTGCCGACGACAAGCTGCGGCTGATGGCCTTCGGCGCCGAACGCCGCCGGCTGGTCGAGGGCCAGACGCTGTTTCGCGAGGGTACGTCGGCCGATTGCGGCTTCGTCGTCGCCCACGGCTCGTTCCAGCTCACCTCGACGCTGCGCGACGGGTCAACCCGTGAGGAAGGCGTGGCGGATTACGGCACGCTGCTGTCGGAGCTTGCGATGATCTCGGCGGTCGAGCGCAAATATACCGCCGTGGCGCTGCAAGACAGCGAGGTCATCCGCATCAACCGTCCGCTCTTCCGCCGCATGCTGGAAGAATATCCCGACGTCGCCGTGCTCGTGGATGCGCGCATCCGCGAAAACCTCACGGCGATGATCACGCAGATGCGCGGCCTCGCCCGCCGCTTCGCCTAGCCCTTAAAAATCGAACTCGGCGATTACAGGCACGTGGTCCGACGGCCGTTCCCAGCCGCGCGCTTCGCGGATCACGGAAATGTTCGTGAGGTGCGGGTCAAGGTCGGCCGAGGACCAGATATGGTCGAGGCGACGGCCCTTGTTGGCGGCTTGCCAATCGGCCGAGCGGTAGCTCCACCATGTATAGAGCTTCTCCTCCGCCGGCACCTTGCGGCGCATCAGATCGACCCAGGCCCCCTTTGTCATGACCTCGGTGAGGCCCTCGGTCTCGATCGGCGTGTGGCTGATGATCTTCAGGAGTTGCTTGTGCGACCAGACGTCATGCTCCAGCGGCGCGATGTTGAGGTCGCCGACGAGGATGGAGGAAATCCCCGCTTCCGCTTCGGCATGCAACAGCTTCATCTCCTCGATGAAATCGAGCTTGTGGCCGAATTTCGCATTGATCGTGCGATCCGGCTCGTCGCCGCCCGCCGGCACATAGAAATTGTGCACGCGGATCGACTTGCCGCGATGATGCAGCAGCACCGAGACGTGGCGCGCATCGCCGACGCCGCAATAGTCGCGGCGCTCGACGATCTCGGTCAGCGGCAGGCGGGAGATGGTGGCGACGCCGTGATAGCCCTTCTGGCCATGCATGACGATGTGCTCATAGCCGAGCGCCTTCAGCGGCTTCGACGGGAACTGGTCGTTCGGGCACTTGGTTTCCTGCAGGCACAGGATGTCGGGCGAGAAGGTCTTCAGGAAATGCTCGACGAGCGGCATGCGCAGCCGCACGGAGTTGATGTTCCAGGTCGCGATCGAAAGTGCCATGCCAGCCCTGCCTCAAAAACATCCGGCCCGTCGAGCGGGCCGGTTTCAGGGCGTCTTAGAGCATTTCCAGCCGAAACGGAAACGCCGATTACTTGGCGCCGCGCTGGCGGACTTCGTCGTAGGGGATCGTGAAAACCTTGTCGTCGAGCGGAATACCGGTCTTCACGTTGAAGATCATCACCGACGTGTCCTTGCCCTGCGCGTCGGTGATCGTCCACTGGCGCAGGTCGTAGGTCTTCGGGTCGAACATCATGGTGATAGTCGAATCGCCGAACATGTTGCGGTCGCCGAGCACGATCGTCGTCAGATCCGCCTCTTCCTTGACGGAGCGCACCATCTTGGCCGAGAGGTCGATCTTGTTACCGAGCAGCAGGTTCAGCGGGGTCTTGGAGAGCGGATAGAGATCCCAGGTCTTGAGCTTGCGGTTGCCGATGACCACGGAGCGGCCGTCGGCGATCACGCGCATCGGCGAGGGGTCTTCGTAGTTGAAGCGGATCTTGCCCGGACGATCGATGAAGAACTTGCCGCCGGTCTGTTCGCCGCGCGGACCGAACTGCACGAATTCGCCGGCCATGGTCTTCACCGAGGCGAAGTGATCGGCGATCTTCTGGGCGGCCGCACTGGCCTGCGCAGAGGCCTCGACGGGCGACAGCAGCGAAAGGCCGGCAGCGAATGTCAGGGCCATGAGGCCGGTGAAGCCGCGGCGCGTCAGCGTTGCGGCCTTTTCGGATCGGTTCATCTTGGTCTCCTTCATGCGTTTTTCATGCGGGCCAAACGCGGCGCCATAATGGCACTCAGCCCAAGCAGAAATAATGGCGCGAGACTTGCCGGTCGAAACGTCGCAGAAGGCACTCCGTTCCCGGTCATCGTCCCGAAATTTCGTCTTCCGTCGGCACGAGGATTTCGCGCTTTCCGGCGTGGTTGGCGGGGCCGATCAGGCCCTCCTTCTCCATACGCTCGATGAGCGAGGCGGCGCGGTTGTAGCCGATGCCGAGGCGGCGCTGGATATAGGACGTCGAGGCCTTGCCGTCGCGCAGCACCACGGCGACCGCCTGGTCGTAGGGATCGTCGGAATCGTCGAGGTTCGCCGTGCCGGCCGGACCGCCGCCACCCTCGCCGTCCTCGTCGTCGTCCTCGGTGATGGCATCGAGATATTGCGGCGCGCCCTGCGCCTTGAGATGCGCGACCACGGCCTCCACCTCGCCGTCCGAGACGAACGGGCCGTGCACGCGCTGGATGCGCCCGCCGCCGGCCATGTAAAGCATGTCGCCCATGCCGAGCAGCTGTTCAGCGCCCTGTTCGCCGAGAATGGTACGGCTGTCGATCTTCGACGTCACCTGGAAGGAGATGCGGGTGGGGAAGTTCGCCTTGATCGTGCCGGTGATGACATCGACGGAGGGGCGCTGCGTCGCCATGATGACGTGGATGCCGGCGGCGCGCGCCATCTGCGCCAGGCGCTGCACCGCGCCTTCGATATCCTTGCCGGCGACCATCATCAGGTCGGCCATTTCGTCGATGATCACGACGATATAGGGGATCGGCTGAAGGTCGAACTCTTCCGTCTCGTACATGGCTTCGCCGGTCTGGCGGTCGAAGCCGGTCTGCACGGTGCGGGTCATCGTCTCGCCCTTGGCCAGCGCCTGCTCGACGCGGCTGTTGAAACCGTCGATGTTGCGCACGCCGATCTTCGACATCTTCTTGTAGCGCTCCTCCATCTCGCGCACGGTCCATTTCAGGGCGACGACCGCCTTCTTCGGATCTGTGACGACGGGAGAGAGCAGGTGCGGAATACCGTCATAGACGGAGAGTTCCAGCATCTTGGGGTCGATCATGATCAGACGGCACTGCTCCGGCTTCAGGCGGTAGAGCAGCGACAGGATCATGGTGTTGATGGCAACCGACTTGCCCGAGCCGGTGGTACCGGCAACGAGCAGATGCGGCATCTTGGCGATGTCGGAAATAACAGGCTCGCCGCCGATCGTCTTGCCGAGCGCCATGGCAAGGCGGGCCTTAGAGGTCTCGAAATCGCGAGATGCGATGAGTTCGCGCAGATAGACGGTCTCGCGGCTCTGGTTGGGCAGTTCGATGCCGATGGCGTTGCGGCCGGGCACGACGGCGACGCGGGCGGCGATCGCGCTCATCGAGCGGGCGATATCGTCGGCAAGGCCGATGACGCGCGACGACTTGATGCCGGGTGCCGGCTCCAGCTCATAGAGGGTGACGACCGGGCCGGGGCGGACATGGATGATCTCGCCCTTGACGCCGAAGTCCTCCAGCACGCCTTCCAGCATGCGGGCATTCTGTTCCAGCGCATCGGCGGATAGCGTCGCGTCGCGCACCTGGCCGCGCGGTTCGGCAAGCAGATGGATCGGCGGCAGCTGGAAGCCGTCGGCGCCGACGAAGGACGTCTGGGCTTCGCGCTCGATG
>NZ_JBYOLC010000012.1:0-203399 GCF_057798995.1 Shinella sp. 20P9.1.1 | reverse complement strand
GGACAGTTTCGGCACCGACTGGTAGCCGCCCTCGGTGATAGCGCGGGCACCATAGGACAGACGCTTGCCGCCTTCGAACGTGCCCTTGATCGCTGGATGCGTCTTGAAACGCTGGAATTCCTCGAAGGGGAAGAGATAGGGGTTCTTGTAATTGAGATGCACGACGAAGCCGACGGCGACGAGGTTGTCTTCGAGGTGGTAAAGGAACGAGCCGCCGCCGGTCTTCATGCCAAGCGGCCAGCCGAAGGAGTGCTGTACGAGACCGAGCTTGTGGTTCTCCGGCTTGACCTGCCAGAGTTCCTTGAGGCCGATGCCGAACTTTTGGGGCTCGCGATCCTTCTGGAGATCGAATTTCTGGATGAGTTGCTTGGCGAGCGAGCCGCGCACGCCCTCGGAGATCAGCGTGTATTTGCCGAGCAGCGCCATGCCGCGCGTATAGTTCGGGCCGGGCTCGCCGTTGCGCTCGATGCCCATGTCGCCGGTAGCCACGCCGATGACGGCACCTTCGTCGTTGTAGAGCACTTCCGAGGCGGCAAAGCCGGGATAGATCTCGACGCCAAGCTCTTCCGCTTTGGTCGCCAACCAGCGACAGACATTGCCGAGCGAGACGATGTAGTTGCCGTGGTTGTTCATCAAGGGCGGCATGGCGAAGTTCGGCAGGCGCACGGAGCCGGCCGGGCCGAGCAACAGGAAGTGGTCGTCCTTCACCTCGGTCTTGAACGGATGGCTCTCATCCTCGCGCCAATCGGGCAGCAGGCGATCGATGCCGATGGGATCGACGACCGCGCCGGACAGGATATGGGCACCGACTTCCGACCCCTTTTCGAGCACAACAACCGTCAAATCCGGATTGACCTGCTTCAGCCGGATCGCCGCCGACAGGCCAGCCGGGCCGGCACCGACGATCACAACGTCGAATTCCATCGACTCGCGTTCGGGGAGTTCCATTTCTTCGCTCATTGTTCTCTCCAACCGCAACCCCTCAAAAGCCGCGGAAAATCCCTCAGGGTCGATCCTGTCATGACAAATAGCGGAAATCTTGTCGAGCCGTTCTGCGACAGACTTTCCGGCTTTTGCGCATGACCTCATGACAGCGCCGAAAGTTTATTGACTAATACGTAAACGTCAATCGATCGCCGGGCGCTTGCTATACGATCGCTTGATTCCGATACCGCGCGGGGCTAGGCATTCGACAGCAGCCACCGGGAGAGGATCGTCACCCATGTCCGAGATTATCCGATCGCTTCAGCACGACTTGAACGAATTCGGTGCGGATCTTCACCTTATCGGAAGCGACACGCTTGATGGGCGGCATCCCGGCGAACATCCCGACAATTTTGGCGCCGGCGTCATGGCCCAGCCGGCAACGCCGGAGGCGGCGGCGGCCATCGTGCGCTGGTGCGTGGACAAAAATGTGCCCCTCGTGCCGCAGGGCGGACGCACCGGGCTCGTCGGCGGCGGCATCAGCCGGCCGGGCGAGCTGATCGTCTCGACCGCCAAGCTCAACCGAATCGAGGCGATCGATCCGCTGGCCCGCACCGCGACCGTCGGCGCCGGCGTGACCTTGCAGGCCCTGCAGGAGGCAGCGGCGGAGTTCGGACTGACGCCCGGCATCGACCTTGCCGCGCGGGGCACCGCCACGATCGGCGGCATGATCGCCACCAATGCCGGCGGCATCCTTGCCTTCCGCAACGGCGTCATGCGCCATCAGGTGCTCGGCATCGAGGCCGTCATGCCGGATGGCAGCCTCGTCAGCGATCTCACGCACGTGCTGAAGGTGAGCGCGGGGCCCGACATCAAGCAGCTGCTCATCGGCTCGGAGGGTGCCTATGGCCTCGTCACCCGCGCCGTCGTGAAGCTCGAAAGCTTCAACCCGCAGCGCGCCACGGCCCTTGTCGGCGTTCAGGACGCCACATCGGCGCTTGCCCTTATCGGCCATTTCCGGGCGCAGCCTGCCTTGCAGCTCGAAGGCGCCGAGCTGATGTGGCGCAATTTCTTCGTCAACAGCGCGCGGGAGCGCGGTTTCGACCTGGATTGGCTGGACGGAGAGACACCGGCCGTTCTGCTGATGGAGGTTTCGGCGGCAAGCGAAGAAGACGCCCGCAGCGCGCTGGAAGACGGGCTCGCCGCGCTCTGGGAGGAGCATCGCCTGACAAGCGGCATCGTCGCCGCCTCGCTGGATCAGGCGCGACGCTTCTGGACGTTGCGAGAGGAGAGCGACTTTATCTACCGCGTCCAGCCGGGCGCGCCCTCCTTCGACGTTTCCGTGCCGCCAGGTGCCTTGGACGCCTATGTTGCCGGCCTCAAGGCGCGGCTGAAAGCCGTCGATGCGGTTTTCGATGCCTATGTCTATGGTCATATCGCCGACGGCAACCTGCATATTTCCGTGATCGGCGATGGTGTGACCGCCGCAAGCGTCAAAGAGCCGATCGAGGATGCCGTCTATACCGGCGTCGCGGAGGCCGGTGGCAGCTTTTCCGCCGAACATGGGGTGGGAACGGAGAAGCGCCGTGCCTATCTGACCTTCGGCAATCCGGCCCGCCGGGCGGTCGCACAGGCGATCAAGGCGGCGCTCGACCCGAAAAACCTCTTCAATCCGGGCAAGGTGCCGTACGGCGCCTGACAGCCCGACTGTCAAAGGATAAGTCCCATGGATCTCGGCATCGCCGGCAAGCGCGCCCTCGTTCTCGCCTCCTCCCGCGGCCTCGGCAAGGGCATCGCCGTGGCGCTCGCCCGCGAGGGCGCCCATGTCCTGCTCTGCGGCCGCAGCGCCGAAACGCTCGCCGCCAATTGCGCGGCGATCAATGCGGAAGGTTTTGGTCGCGCTGACTGGGTGCAGGCGGATCTCGGCGATGAAAATTTTGTCGAGACCGTTGTCGCCGCCGTTGCCGAAAAACTCGGCGGCATCGACATCCTCGTCAACAATTCCGGCGGGCCGACGCCGGGCTCCACCGAGGACATGAGCGAGGAAAAGCTCCTGACCTATTTCCACTCCATGGTGCTGCGTCTCATCACGCTCACCAACCGGCTGCTGCCCGGCATGAAGGAACAGCGCTGGGGGCGTATCCTCACCGTCGCCTCCTCCGGCGTGATCGAGCCGATCTCCGGCCTCGCGCTTTCCAACACGCTGCGCCCGGCCCTTGCCGGCTGGTCGAAGACGCTGGCGACGGAAGTCGCGCAATACGGCATCACCAGCAACATGCTTTTGCCCGGCAGCATCTTCACCGACCGTCTGAAGAGCCTCGATGCCGCCGCCGCCGAGCGCAGCGGCAAGAGCGTGGACGATGTGAAGGCCGCCTCGGAAAAGGCCATTCCCGCCCGCCGCTACGGCACCGTCGAGGAATTCGCCGCCACCTCCGCCTTCCTGTGCAGCGGCCCGGCAAGCTACGTCACCGGCAGCCTGGTGCGCTGCGACGGCGGCGCGGCGCATTCGGTCTGACCCTCCCTCCGGCGGGCCGCCTTTCGGCCCGCCGTTTTTGCGGAGGCAAACAGCCCTCCGCCCTTGCCATTCCCCCTCGCCTGTGGCATCTCGCGCCCTCTTCATTCCAGAGCGCATCTGATGCGCCCTTTCGCGCGGCGCCATTTGCGCCGCTTCAACCCATTTCGACAGATGAGAGGGGCACGGCGATGGCACGGGCACTCGGGCTTGACTTTGGCACGACGAACACGGTTCTCGCGCTCGCTTCCGGCGGCAGCGAAACGCAATCCATGCATTTTACCAGCAGTGTCGGCGAGACCGACACGATGCGCACCGCGCTCTCCTTCATGAAGGATCCGGTGGTCGGCGCGCAGGCCCTCAAGGTGGAAGCCGGACAGGCAGCAATTCGCCAGTTCATCGACAATCCCGGCGACTGTCGTTTTCTCCAGTCGATCAAGACCTTTGCGGCGAGCGCCCTCTTCCAGGGCACGCTGGTCTTCGCCCGCCGACACACCTTCGACGACCTGATGGAAGTGTTCCTGCGGCGGCTGAAGGCCTATGCCGGCACGGAATGGCCGGGCGAGGTTTCGCGCCTCGTCGCCGGCCGCCCGGTGCAGTTCGCCGGTGCGAGCCCGGATCCCAATCTCGCACTCGAACGCTACAATGAGGCACTGACCCGGCTCGGCTTTCCGGAAATCCACTATGTCTATGAGCCTGTCGCTGCGGCCTACTATTTCGCGCAGACACTGAAGAGCGACGCCACCGTTCTCGTCGCCGATTTCGGCGGCGGCACGACCGACTATTCGCTGATCCGCTTCGAGCGGCAGGCCGGCCGGCTGACGGCGACGCCGATCGGCCATTCGGGCGTCGGGATCGCGGGTGACCATTTCGATTCCCGCATGATCGAGCATCTCGTCGCGCCGGAAATCGGCAAGGGTTCGCACTTCAAGAGCTTCGACAAGGTGCTGGAAGTGCCCTCGGGCTACTACGCCAATTTCGCGCGCTGGAACCAACTCTCCATCTTCAAGACGACGCGCGAATTCGTCGACCTCAAGTCGCTCGTGCGCTCGGCGCTGGAGCCGGAAAAGCTGGAACTGTTCATCGATCTGGTCGAGCACGACGAGGGTTATCCGCTCTATCAGTCGATTTCAGCCACCAAGATGGCCTTGTCAGGCGCGGAAGAAGCCGAGTTCGACTTCAAGCCGCTTGGCGCCGCCGGCCGCAAGACGGTGAAGCGCTCGGATTTCGAAACGTGGATCGCGCCGGACCTTGCCCGCATCGAGGGCGCGCTGGATGAGGTGCTGGAGAAGACGAACACGACGCCTGATGGCATCGACAAGGTGTTCCTGACCGGCGGCACCTCCTTCGTGCCGGCCGTACGCCGGATTTTCACCAACCGCTTCGATGCTGGCAAGATCGAGACCGGCGGAGAACTGCTCTCCATTGCCCATGGTCTGGCGCTGATCGGCGAAAGCGACGACATAGCACAATGGGCGGCGTGACGGCGGCGCTTTCCTCTGGCGGCCGGCTTCGTTAAGGTAGCACCATGACCGCCGCCAACGACCTTCATCCCGAGCAGCTTCGTTCGCTCCTGCATTTCTATGCGGATGCGGGCGTGGAATGGCTGCTGGAGGAAGGAGCGGTCGATCGCATCGCCGAATTCGAGGCGATGCGTGCGGCGCGGGGCGCCCCCGCCCAGCGGGAGGCGGCACCGGTTCAGCAAGCCGCTCGGCAGGCGCCCATTCGGCAGGAACAGCCGCGGGCCGCAGCCCCCGCCCCCATGCCGAATGTTGCGATCCCGGACAGCCAGGCGATTGCCGAAGCCGAATTTGCGGCAGGCAGCGCCCGTTCGCTGGACGAGCTGCGCGCGGCTATGGAAAGCTTCAACGGCTGCAACCTGAAGGCCAGCGCCCGCTGCCTCATCTTTGCGGAGGGCAATGCCAAGCCATCCGTCATGGTGATCGGAGCCATGCCGAATGCCGATGACGACCGCGACGGCCAGCCCTTTTCCGGTCGGCAGGGCGCCATGCTCGATCGCATGCTCGCCGGTATCGGCCTTGCGCGTGCCGATCTGCTCATCACCAACATCGTGCCGTGGCGACCACCGGGCAATCGCCCGCCGTCGCAACGCGAAGCGGATATCTGCCGGCCTTTCATCGAGCGCCAAATCGCGCTTGCCGAGCCGAATCAGCTGCTCGTTCTCGGCAATTTCGCCGCCCGATTCCTGTTCCGCTCCAACGATACGATCCACCAACTGCGCGGCGCATGGCAGGAAATCGAGATTTCCGGCCGTAAAGTGCCGGCTTTTGCGACACTGCACCCGCAGGATTTGGCAACGGCACCGATCAGCAAGCGGCTCGCCTGGCAGGACCTGCTCGCTTTTCGTGCAGGGCTGCGTGGCTAGGGCACAGACGCACACACAATATTTTCAATAGCTTGCGCTCTTGAACCACAAAGCGGCGCGCAGAATCGCCGCAAATCTGCCTTCAGCATGAACAAAATGTTTCAACAGCCATGCGAATTACACATATCTGCCGGGCAGAACGTCGCATTGCAAAAACTATGTTGCGTCGCAATATATCAACACGGGAGGACAGGATTTAAGGAAACGACCCATGACCGCCCGCTTTCGGCCCATTCATTCGAGCTTTGAGACGCTCCGCCACACCGGTCGCCGCGCCGGCCACGGCTTCGGCATCGCCGCTCCGGCCAATGAGCAACTCACGGCCACCGGCTTCGCCCGCATCATCCGCCCCGTCCAACTCTACGCCGACTTCATCCAGCGTTGAGGCGTCCACCGGCAGATATGCCCGTGCGCACACAAACCACCAGGAGCAGACCATGGCCGCCTTTCGCAAGCTGATTTCAGACATTGCCGACATTCGCGCCGCCGTGAACGCCGCCCGGGAATATTCCGTGCTGGCCTCGCTGCCGCGCGATGCCGCCCAGCGCCGCGACCCGCTCAAGGCCTTCCTGCCCAACTAAGCAGGCCCAGCTGAGCAGGCTTGGACCACGGCGCGCGCCGTGGTATGATCTTGATCGTGAGGAGGTGAGACGCCTTTCCTCCGGTGGAGACCGGGCCGAAGCCCGGTCTCCGTTTCTTAGCTGATGGTCAGGGTGAACCGCCAAGTCCTGAACCTGATCGTCAGCGTAAGCCGGATTTTCAAACGTCTCACCTCCTTTCTTTATGCCGGGCATGCACCCGACACGCCTTCATAGCACAACCCTTCCGGGAATTTCCGGGTCCTCCGAAATTCTTCTTGAATTACGCCAGCCTCTGTCGCTGTGGACAGAGCACGGTTCCCGCAATAGAGCGACATTCGATAACCGAATGCCCCTCTTCCCGGAGCTCCCATGCTGGCGACCCTCGTCTCCATTTTCAGCCTCATGCTGTCCACGCTGCTGATGATGGTGGCCTTCGGGCTGCAGAGTTATGTCGTGCCGGTGCGCGCGGTTGCCGAGGGATGGTCGACGCAGACGATCTCGATGATCGCGACGGGCTATACGATCGGCTTCACGCTCTCCTGCATCGTGACGCCGAAATTCATTCTGCTCGTCGGCCATGTGCGCGTTTTCGTGGCGCTGATTACGCTGCTTTCTATCGGCATTCTGCTCTGCGCCATCGTCGTGGACTGGCGGGCCTGGATGCTGTTCCGGGCAATCTCCGGCTTTGCCATTTCCGGCAGCTATCTCATCATCGAAAGCTGGCTGAACGAACGCGTGACCAACGAGAACCGCGGCTCGGTCTTCTCCATCTACCTCATCACGACGATGGTCGGCACGATTGGCGGGCAATATCTCGTGCCGCTCGGCGATCCCTCCAACACCTCGCTCTTCATCGTCTGCGGCATCATCTTTTCGATCGCGCTCATGCCGACGGCGCTCACATCCTCGCCGCTGCCCGCGCCGCCGACGCAGGCCCGCTTCAACGTGCACGCCCTCTATCGCCGTTCGCCGGTGGCGGTGGTCGGCGCCTTCCTGGCGGGGGCGCTGTCCGGGGCATGGCTCAATCTTGGCGGCGTCTTCACCCAACGCACTGGGCTTTCCACCGCCGAGGGCGCGACGCTTCTCGCGTCCGTGCTCATCGGCAGCGCCATCGCGCAAATCCCGATCGGTCGCGCTTCCGACCGTATGGACCGGCGCCTCGTCATGGTCGCCTGCGGCATCGTCGGCACGATCTCCTGCCTTGCGATGGCCCTCGTCGCGGGTGGCCCGCCGGTCGTGCTCTACATTGCCGCCGCCTGCGTCGGCTCAGTGATCTTCCCGATCTATGCGCTGAACGTGGCGCATGCCAACGACCGGGCCCAGCCGGACGAGTATGTCGAGGTCTCCTCCGGCATGATGATCGTCTATGGCGTCGGCACCATTTCCGGCCCGATCGTCGTCGGCCCGATCATGGATCGTTTCGGCCCCGGTTCGCTCTTCGTGGTTCTCGCCGTCTATTTCGCGCTCTACGGGGCCTATGCCGCCTGGCGCATCAGCCGGCGCGAGGCCAATGACGGACTGGTCAGCAAGACGGATTTTCAAGCCATGGCCGCCCAGCCGCTCGGCGCCGATGCTGCGGCCGCAGCATTGCAGCCCGACGCCGTGACGGAAGAACGCGTCGAAGACACGACGACACCGGAATGGCGTCAGCCCTGAGGCAACTTGTCGCGCAGCTCCGCGCGGCGCTTCAAATCCAGGCGATGCTCGCGGAAAATCACGAAAATGCCAGCGCTGACGACGATGGCTGTGCCGACAAGCATGGCGCCGGTCGGCACGTCGCCGAACAGGAAGTAGCCGATGATGAGGCCGAGCACGATCGAGGTATATTCGAAGGGTGCGATGGTGGAGACGTCGGCGTAACGGTAGCTCGAGGTCAGCAGAAGCTGTGCGATGCCGCCGCAGAAGCCGGCCAGCGCCATCAGGCCGAGCGACGGCCAGCTAAGCGCGATCCAGCCGAAAGGCAGCGTCGCGAGCGAGAAGATCGAGGCGAAGAGCGAGAAATAGAGCACGATGGTCGGCGTGCGCTCGGTCTGCACCAGCTTGCGCACCAGAACCATGGCGCAGGAGCCGAGCACGGCGAAGGCCATCATGGCGAGCGCCCCCATCGCCTCGGAGGACCCGAACCCGCCCTCCCGGAACAGCGTGAGCCGCGGCCAACTGATAATGCCGACGCCTGCAAGGCCGATCAGCACGGCCGTCCAACGATAGACGCCCACCCGCTCCTTGAGGAAGATGGCGGCGATGACGACCGTGACCAACGGCAGGGCATAGCCGAGCGCAATCGATTCCGGCAGTGGAAGATGGATGAGGCCGTAGAAGCCGAAGCCCATCGAGAGGATGCCGACGAAGCCGCGCTTGAAATGGCCGAAAATGTCGTCCGTACGGAAGGCATCCCGCAACTGGCCGTGGGCGGTGAGAAAAACCAGGATCGGCACCATGGCGAAGGCGGAGCGCAGGAAGGTGATCTGCCCCGCCGGAAGATCCTTGCCGGCCGCCTTGATGAGCGTCGACATGCACAGAAAGACCACAACCGAGGCGACCTTAAGAGAAATCCCCTTCATGGGATCGGAAGACTGCGTATCCATGGGGAACTCGTCACGACCGGAAGGCCATGGCATAAGGCGTTGAAGAAGACCAGAGAACCGATCCAGAGATCTGCGAGTCTAGCGGGATTGGCCGCCGGATGCCAGCGGCGATCTCTCATCGTTTTTTACACCAAGTGAAAATAACCTCAGGAATAAAGCGGACCAGGCAGTCTCCGCTCCTGAAGTTGTCCGAGACAATTCAGGAGCGGAATCTTTTTACAAGCTCGATGGTTCCGCGATGGGATCAGAGGAGGAAATCCCCACCGGAAAACTTGATGGAAGCATCAAAGCGGAGACTGAAATCCGCTTTTCCATCCCCGTTGACATCACCGTGCACGAAAGTGTCGCCATTTTTTATTTCGTATCGGAGTTCACCGAACTTCTTCGTAAATGCAGAATTGCCAATGAACGCAAACTTTTGATCGCCGGCCGTCTTCGTATCGGCATCAAGTGTGCGAAGATCAATTTTGTCGCCTTCCTTGGCCGAGAAATCGAAGATAGTATCTCGCGTGGACGTAGCGCCCCCGGAATCCTTCAAGGTTTTGAAGACAAAGCGGTCGGCACCGGCGCCTCCGTAGAGATCGTCAGCGCCGGCGCCTCCGACAAGCAGGTCGTCTGCCTCGCCGCCCTTGAGAACGTCGTCTCCAGCCATTCCGGTCAAGACATCTTTTCCGCCACCGCCGCTCAGGACGTTGGCGGCGCCGTTGCCGGTCAGCGTGTCGGCATAAGCCGAGCCCGTGATGTTCTCGATATTCTTGATCTTGTCCGCACCGCCGAGGCCCGCGGCGACGAAATAGCCGTCGGCATCCTTGGCACCGGAGAGGTTGAGCATCACACCAGTCGATTTTGTTGACGTCAATGCGCGATAGGAAACGGTATCCACGTCGCTGCCGCCGTCCAAAACATCGGCCGCGCTACCCGCGCCGCCATCGATGACGTCGTTTCCGGCACCGCCGCTCAGGGTGTTGGCGGCACTGTTGCCCGTAAGGATATCGGCGTAGGAGCCCGCAATGACGTTTTCAATTCCCGAAAGCTGATCGATGCCGATACCCGCCGCATCCGCTGCGAGAGTGGATCTTGCTTGATTGCTAGTTGCAGACAGGTTCACAGTGATAGAGGATTTAGCGCTGGTATATTTGATCGTGTCGATACCGGAGCCACCGATATAGCGGTCGTTGCCCGCACCGTCGCCGCCGACGATAAGGTCGTCACCGGCGCCTGCATCCACGTAGTCGTTGCCGGAACCCGCTTTGATTTCGTTGCTGGCAGCGCTGCCGATAATCGTGTCGTTCCCGCTGCCGCCCACGACGTCCTCGATGGAAATCAGGGTGTCGACACCGTCGCCGACAGATTGACCGGCCGAAAGATCGATATCCAGGTCAGCTTTGACACTGGAATAGTTCGCCAGGTCGTCGCCGGATCCTCCGTTCAGCCTGTCATTGCCAGCGCCACCGAAAAACGCGTCGGCGCCGGTTCCTCCATTCATGAAGTCATTGCCTTTGGCACCGTTCAATGTGTCGTTGCCGGTGCCGCCGTCGAGCAAGTCATTGCCCTTCCCGCCGTCGAGCACGTCGTTTCCGCCGGCTCCGTCGAGATGGTCGGTCTCGTCGCCCCCCTCGATCACTTCGGCAGTTTCGTCACCGATGATCTCCATACCGCGGATCACGACATCCACGGTCTGATCCGCAAACTGCAGTTTGTTCACGTCGATGATCGTGTCGGTGCCTTCCGTGCCGATATTATCCCGAACGGAAAACCTATTGTACGTTATCTCGACAATCGAATAGTTGGCGTAGTTGCCCGAATAGACCGCCACGTCTTCACCATCGCCGCCATCGAAGTAGTCGTTGCCGGCTCCTCCCTTGAACGTATCGTTTCCTTCACCCGCGACGAACCTGTCCGCCTTGGCCCCAGCGAAAAACGAGTTGTTTCCTTTGCCGCCGGTGTAATTGACCGAACCGAGCGTAACAGCCGAAGCATCGACGACATGGTTGTCGCCATAGGCGGTGTCCTCTCCGTCGATGGTCAGCGTAACGATGCCCTGAAAATTCGAATCGACGACAAAGAGTTCGGAAAAATAGTTCAGTCCAAGCAGCCTCCAGACCTCAAAGCCGGATATGCTGGCCAAGCGACCGAAACTGGCCGTTTCGAAAGTGATCGTGTCTGCGCCGGCGCCACCGGCGACGGAGGAATCGTCACTGAGCGCATTGGTCAGTATGACATTGTCGTCGCCGGCACCCATGTCGATGATCTTGCCGGCGCCGATAAACTGATCGTTACCGTCTTCGCCGTAAAACTCCCCCGCAGAGGAGACCCCGATAATCGTGTCGTTGCCCGCACCGCCATAGACAATCTGCTTCAGAGACTGCAACGGTGTCCCGTATCCATTGCGAGTAACGTCTATGTCCGCGACTATGTAGTCGTCACCCTCCCCGCCATATATCGTATTACTTCCAAAATCTTTGTTGACCTCGTTTGAATTGGTCTGGCCGCCGTAAATGACATCATTTCCCGATCCGCCGTAAATGACATCGTCGCCGCCCCCGCCGAAAATAGTGTCGTTGCCAGCTTTTCCATCAATGGTGTCATTTCCGCCACGTCCATTGATACTGTCGCCGCCACTGCTTCCCGTGAGCGTGTCGTTACCTTCACCACCGTTAATCGTCGCCATTCCAATCCCTCGCCCTCAACTCAGCGTTGGAACACTTACAACTTCGTACGCAAAACTTCCATCCCCGAAGACTCAATGGTTTTGCCCCCGATTCGGATGTCCTGCCAGCGGAACAAAATTGTGAACGGGGGTCCATGGAAATGAGATGTTAAGCGAATAAGCATATCTTTCGCGGAATTTGGGGCAGATCGCCTTTTAAAGGTGTCACGTTGTACGGAAACGGGACAGCCAGCGGCGGCATAGAGCAGGACATATCCATGCGGACAGAGAACGGCCAGATCATCCACCTGGCGGATTATCGCCAGACTGACTTCGTTCTCGAGCGCGTCGACCTGACCTTCGAACTGGACCCGACGGAGACCAAGGTCGAGGCCCGGCTGATCTTCCATCGCCGCGAAGGCGTCGATGCGAATGCCCCGCTGGTGCTCGACGGCGACGAACTCGTCATGACCGGCCTGCTCTTCGACCAGATTGAAATGGACACGGCGCGCTACGACGCGACGCCCGACAGCCTGACGATCCGCGACCTTCCGGCGACGGAACCCTTCGAGATCACGATCACGACAATGATCAATCCCGAAGCAAACACCCAGTTGATGGGCCTCTACCGCTCGAACGGGATCTACTGCACGCAATGCGAGGCCGAGGGCTTCCGCCGCATCACCTATTTCCCCGACCGGCCGGACGTTCTGGCCGTCTATACGGTCAATATCATCGCCGACAAGGCGAGCTGCCCCCTCCTCCTGTCCAACGGCAATTTCCTCGGCGGCGCCGGTTATGGCGAAGGCAAGCATTTCGCCGCCTGGTTCGACCCGCATCCGAAGCCGTCCTATCTCTTCGCACTGGTCGCCGGTGATCTCGGCGTCGTCGAAGACACGTTTACGACCATGTCGGAGCGGGAAGTCACGCTGAAGATCTATGTCGAGCACGGCAAGGAGGCGCGCGCGGCCTATGCGATGGATGCGCTGAAGCGCTCCATGAAGTGGGACGAAGAGGTGTTCGGCCGCGAATACGACCTCGACATCTTCATGATCGTCGCCGTCTCCGACTTCAACATGGGCGCCATGGAGAACAAGGGGCTCAACGTCTTCAACGACAAATACGTGCTGGCCGACCCGGAAACCGCGACCGACCAGGACTACGCGAATATCGAGGCGATCATCGCCCACGAATATTTTCACAACTGGACCGGCAGCCGCGTCACCTGCCGCGACTGGTTCCAGCTCTGCCTGAAGGAAGGCCTGACGGTCTATCGCGACCACGAGTTCTCCGCCGACCAGCGCTCGCGCGCCGTCAAGCGCATCGCCGAAGTGCGGCACCTGAAATCGGAGCAGTTCCCGGAGGATGCCGGCCCCCTCGCCCATCCGGTGCGCCCGACGAAATACCGCGAAATCAACAACTTCTACACGACGACCGTCTATGAAAAAGGCTCCGAGGTGACGCGCATGATCGCGACCATCGTCGGCCGGGACGGTTTCAAGAAGGGCATGGACCTCTATTTCGAACGTCATGACGGCGATGCCGCGACGATCGAGGATTTTGTCAAATGCTTCGAGGAGGCAAACGGCATCGACCTCGGCCAGTTCTCGCTCTGGTATCATCAGGCCGGCACGCCGCTCGTCAGCGTCTCCTCCGGCTATGACCAGGCGAAGGGCGAATTCACGCTGTCGCTCGAACAGATGATCCCGCCGACGCCCGGCCAGAGCACCAAGGAGCCGATGCACATTCCGCTGCGCTTCGGCCTGATCCTCGCCGACGGCTCGGAAGCAAAGCCCATCTCGGTCAGCGGCGCCGACATCACCGGCGACGTGCTGCATCTGAAGGAGCGCCGCCAGACCGTGACCTTCTCCGGCATCGCCTCGCGCCCGGTCGTCTCGCTGAACCGCAGCTTCTCGGCGCCGATCAACCTGCATTTCGAGCAGGCGCCCGATGATCTCGCCCAGATCGCCGGTAACGACAGCGATCTCTTCTCCCGCTGGCAGGCGCTGAACGATCTTGCTCTGCCGAACCTCGTGGACGCCGCGCGCAAGGCGCGCGCCGGTGAAGCAGTCGAGCCGAACGCCGTGCTTGCCGACACGCTGATCGCCATTGCCGGCGACGCGGCGCTGGAACCGGCTTTCCGCGCACAGGCGCTGGCCCTGCCCTCTGAATCCGATATTGCCCGCGAGCTCGGCAGCAACAACGATCCGGACGCCATCCGCGCCGGCCGCGAGGCCGTGCTGGCCTTCATCGCCAACCGCAATCCGGCCGTCTTCGCTACGCTCTTCGAAAGCCATGGCACCAAGGGCGCCTTCACGCCGGATGCTGCCAGCGCCGGCCAGCGCGCGCTGCGCAATGCGGCCCTTGCCTATCTCGCCGTTTCCGATGGCAGGCCTGCCCGTGCGGCGGCGGCCTTCAAGGCTGCGGACAACATGACGGATCTGAGCGCCGCCCTCACGGTGCTCGCCCACCGTTTCCCGGACGCGCCGGAGACGGCCGAGGCGCTCGAAGCCTTCCGCGCGCGTTTTGCCGACAATGCGCTCGTCATCGACAAATGGTTCTCCATCCAGTCGACCATTCCGGGCGACGGCGCGCTGGAACGCGTCAAGGCGCTGATGACGAGCCCGCATTTCAACAAGGCGAACCCGAACCGCGTGCGCGCGCTCGTCGGCACCTTCGCCTTCTCCAACCCGACCGGCTTCAACCGGGCGGATGGCGCCGGATACCGGTTCCTGGCCGATCAAATCATCGAGATCGACCCGAAGAACCCGCAGCTTGCCGCCCGCATCCTCACCTCCATGCGCTCCTGGCGTGCACTGGAGGAAAGCCGCTCGGATCACGCGCGCAATGCGCTACGAACGATCGCGGCCGGCGAAAAGCTGTCCTCGGACGTTTCGGATATCGTGGAGCGCATGCTCAAGGGCTGAAATGCCGAAAATCGAACGATTCCGGGCGCTTCGGCGCCCGTTTTCGTTTCGGAATACAAGTTTACACCGGCAAAATATGGTTAAAAAACTTTTACCTTTTCCTCTGGACAAGCCGAATCACAATTGATTCATTAGGGCAGATTCGGGCGAGCGGCGCGCCGAATCACGAGAGGGTTACAAGGTTTGAAGACTATGGCGGACGCGCAACGAGGACGCGCATCCGGCGGGTGGACTCGTCTCAAATTTCCGGGATTTTCGGCCTGGGAAAATGAGCTGACGGGACAGGCGAAGATTTTCGCCGGACCTGCCGGACGGCATTTGACACGGGCCGAGCCCGTGCTGAAACGGTCGATACCGATCCTGATCATCGCATTTCTGCTTGTGGTGGCCATCTCGCGCATGGTCGGCATCACAGTCGAACACGACCGGATGGACGCGAGCGTGAAGGACACGACCTCGCTGACGGCGCTCGCCGTCGGTGCGGTCTTCTCCGGCCCCATGGCCGAAAGCCTCGCGGAATCCGATCGCATGGCCGTCGAGGCGGCGCTCTCGCTCAACCTGCCGCAGGACCGCATGCAGCCGGGCGGGCTGGTGCTGTTCGTCGCGGAGAAGGGGCAGATTTTCGGCGCCTCGCTGGCGGGCGCGCGTTATGTCGGCCAGTCGCTCGCGCGCTTCTCGCCGGAGCTTGCGGCCAACCAGTATTTCGGCGATCCGGACGGCGTCTTCCGCACCCGCATCGGTGGGCAGGACTATTACGCTTCGCTTGTGCAGATGCCGCGCAAGGGTGGCTTCATCATCGTCGCCAATCCACTCGGCGAGGTTGCGCTGTTCTGGCGCGACGAGGTGGCGCTGAACGTGACGCTCTTCGCCGGAATTTCGGCGATCCTGCTCGTCATTCTCTATGCCTATTACATCCAGGCGAAGCGGGCGCGCGACGCCGACGCGATCTTCGCGGAATCCAACCTGCGCGTGGAAACGGCGCTCGCCCGCGGCCGCAGCGGCCTTTGGGATTTCGATCTGTCGAACCGGCGCCTGTTCTGGTCGCGCTCCATGTATGAAATGCTCGGCATGCCGCCGCGCGACAGCGTGCTCTCGTTCGGCGACGCCGCGCGCCTGATGCATCCCGATGACGACGGCATCTACCAGGTGGCCCGTGCCGTCGCCCGCGGCGAAGCCAAACAGGTCGATCAAGTGTTTCGCATGCGCCATGCCGAGGGGCATTATGTCTGGCTGCGCGCACGCGCCCAGCTGATCCGCATGTCCTCAGGCCGCATGCACATGATCGGCATCGCCATGGACGTGACCGAGCAGCATCGGCTTGCCCAGCGCTATCAGGAAGCCGACCAGCGCCTTGCCGACGCCATCGAATGCACGTCCGAAGCCTTCGTTCTCTGGGACAAGAGCGACCGGCTCGTCATGTGTAACGCGCATTACCAGCAGGCTTACGGGCTGCCGGATGACGTGCTGGTGCCCGGCACCGAGCGCACGGCTGTGTATGCAGCGGCGGCCCGTCCGGTCATCGAGCGGCGCATCGCGGATGCCGACGGCACCGGCGCCTCACAGACCAGCGAAGTGCAGTTGGCCGATGAGCGATGGCTGCAGATCAACGAGCGGCGCACGCGCGATGGCGGCCTCGTCTCGGTCGGTACCGACATCACCATGATGAAGCGTCATCAGGTGCGCCTTCGTGAATCCGAGCGCCGCCTGATGGCGACCATCGGCGACCTTTCGGCCTCGCGCGCCAAGCTGGAACGGCAGAAGTCGGAACTGTCCGTCGCCATCGCCAACTATCAGGCGGAGAAGGAACGCGCCGAGGCGGCCAACCGCGCCAAGTCGGAATTCCTCGCCAACATGTCGCATGAGCTGCGCACGCCGCTCAACGCCATTCTCGGTTTTTCCGAAATCCTGCAGAACCAGATGTTCGGCCCGATCGGCTCGGACAAGTACCGCGAATATTCGCGCGACATCCACGAGAGCGGCAAACATCTGCTCAACGTCATCAGCGACATTCTCGACATGTCGAAGATCGAGGCCGGCCATATGCGCATCAGCTGCGAGACGATCGATCTCGCGCCGCTGATCGAGGAGACCATGCGCCTCACCATGCTACAGGCGGAGAAGAAGCATATCGAAGTTCAGGAAGCTTGCCCGGCGCATCTTCTGACGGTGGCGGACCGCCGCGCGATGAAGCAGATCCTGCTGAACCTGCTGTCCAACGCCATGAAATTCACCAACGAGGGCGGCAAGGTCATCGTGCGGGCACGCAAGGTGGAAGGCGCGGTGACGCTCACCATCGCAGACAGCGGCATCGGCATCCCGCGCTCCGCGCTCCAGAAGATCGGCCAGCCCTTCGAGCAGGTGCAGAGCCAGTACGCCAAGAGCAAAGGCGGCTCCGGCCTCGGCCTCGCCATCTCCCGCTCGCTCGCGCACCTGCACGGCGGCGCGATGCGCATCCAGTCCACCGAGGGCAAGGGCACGATCATCTCCGTGCGCATCCCCGACCGGGAACGGCTAGCGGCGCTGCATCTGGCGGCGTGAAAACGCTTACCCCACAGACCAACGTCATCCTCGGCCTTGAGCCGAGGATCCATGCTACGGGCAAGGCGGTGCGGATGCGTGGATCCTCGGGTCGAGCCCGAGGATGACGAAAGGGAAGCGGGAGGGAACCAGCCCTCGCGCGTAGCTATCCCTTCACCGTCGCCTGGAAAATCTTGCGCACCGCCTTCGAAATCCGCCGGATTTCCGCCTCCAGCGTGCGCAGGTCGGGGCAATCCCCGGCCCGGCATACGAGATCGACGAGCCCGGCCGGCGCTTCCTTCGGATCAAACCCGCCATCGACGCAGAGGCGCACGATCTGCGAGATCTCCGTATAGAGCGACAGCGCCTTTTCGACCGTATCGAGATCGTTCGGGTCCATCATCGCGCCGAGCATCGCCAATGCGTCGCTTGTCGGCAGCGCCTTGTCCGGCTGCGGTGCGCCGCGTGCCGGCGCCACCAAAGCGAGGAACTGGGCTATGAACTCGATATCGATCAGCCCGCCCGCGATAAGCTTCAGGTCCCAGATGTCCTTCGGCGGCTTTTCCTGGTCGATGAGGTCGCGCATCTCGGCAACGTCCTTGGCGACCTTCCCCGTCTCGCGCTTGCGGGAGAGCACGGTGCGGAAAATGTCGTCCGCCTCCTTCGTGAGGCTCTCGTCGCCGCACAGCACGCGGGCGCGGGTCAACGCCATGTGCTCCCAGGTCCAAGCCTCCTCGGCCTGGTACTTGGCAAAGGACGTGATGCGGGTCGCCACCGGCCCTTTGTTGCCGGACGGGCGAAGCCGCATGTCCACTTCATAAAGCACGCCTTCCGCCGTCGGCGCGGAAAGTGCCGCGATCAGCCGTTGGGTGATGCGGGTAAAGTATTTCATGTTGTCGAGCGGCTTTGCGCCGTCCGACTCGAAGGCATCGCTGTCATGGTCGTAGAGCAGGATCAGGTCGATGTCGGAGCCGGCCGTCAGCTCGAAGCTGCCGAGCTTGCCCATGCCGACCAGCGCCACGCGCCCGCCGGGGAATCTGCCATGCGCCGCCTCCACCTCGTCCAGCACCGCCTTGAGCGCGGCGGCAACGATGAGGTCGGCGACATGGGTTAACGCGCGGCCGGCCTGCTTGCCGGAGATTGCGCCCGTCAGCAGGCGGATGCCGATGAGGAAGCGCTGCTCGGCAGCGATGATGCGCAGGCGGTCGAGGATTTCCTCGTAGTGCCGTGCGCCGGAGACGAAGCCTTCGATGCGTTCGGCAAGATAGGCGCGTGTCGGCAGCTCGGCAAGCAGGCCGGGGTCCAGCATGCCGTCGAAGACATGCGGCTTGGCGGCAATCACCTCGGCGAGGCGCGGCGCCGAGGACATGATGTTGACGATGAGGGAGAGCAGCGCGGGATTGTTACCGAGCAGCGAAAAGAGCTGGATGCCGGCGGGCAACCCGGAGATGAAACTGTCGAAACGCAACAGCGCCTCGTCCGCCCGCTTGCTCTCGCCGAAAACGCGCAGCAACTGCGGCGTCAACTCCGTCAAGCGTTCGCGCGCCTCGACGGATTGCGTGGCGCGATAGCGGCCGTAATGCCAGGTGCGGATGGTGCGGGAAATGTCCGCCGGGCGCTCGAAGCCGAGGCGCTTCAACGTGTCCAGCGTGTCGGGATCGTCCTTCTGGCCTGTAAAGACGAGATTGCCGGTTTCGGAGGAAAGCTTCGCCTCCTGCTCGAACAGCGCCGCATAGCGCCGCTCGACGGTCTTCAGCACCTCGACGAGTTTTGCCGAGAAGCTGGCGGTATCCGCAAAACCCATCATGAAGGCGATGCGCTTCAGCTCCGCCTCGGTGTCCGGCAGGAGATGGGTCTGCTCGTCGCGCACCATCTGGATGCGGTGCTCGACATCGCGCAGGAACCAGTAGGCCTCCGTCAATTCCTCCGCCGTCGCCGGGTCGATCCAGTTCGCTTTCGCGAGTTCCCCGAGCATCGGCTCGGTGGCGCGCAGGCGCAGCGCCGGCACACGGCCGCCGGCGATCAACTGCTGGGTCTGCACGAAGAACTCGATCTCGCGAATGCCGCCCCGGCCGAGCTTGACGTTGTGCCCTTTCACCGCGATTTCGCCATGGCCCTTGTGCACATGGATCTGCCGCTTGATGGAGTGGATGTCGGCGATCGCCGCATAGTCGAGATATTTGCGGAAGACGAAGGGCGTCAGGCCCTTGAGGAACGCTTCGCCCGCCTTGATGTCGCCGGCCACGGGTTTTGCCTTGATGAAGGCCGCACGCTCCCAGTTCTGCCCGCGGCTCTCGTAGTAGAGCATGGCGGAATCGAAGGAGATGGCGAGCGGTGTCGCGCCTGGATCGGGTCTGAGACGGAGGTCCGTGCGGAAGACATATCCATCCGCGGTTCGCTCCTGCATGATGCGGATGAGGCGGCGCACGAGGCGGGAGAAGGTTTCCACCGCCTCGCTCGCATCGACGGCGACCTCGGCCATCGGATCGTAGAAGACGACGAGATCGATATCGGAGGAATAGTTGAGTTCCGCAGCACCGAGCTTGCCCATGCCGAGTACGATCAGGCCGGATTTTTCGCTCGGTCTCGTCGGGTCGGGCAATTTCAGCTTGCCGCTCTGATGGGCCGAGAGAAGGAGATGGTCGATGGCGGCGGAGGTCGCCGCTTCGGCAAGTGCCGTGAGCAGCGCGGTGGTGCGGCGCGCATCGAAAATACGGGCGAGATCGGCGAGTGCCGTGAGGAAGGCGACCTCGCGCTTGGCAACGCGCAGCCGGGTCATCAGCACGCCTTCGGTCACCTCACCGTTCGAAGCCTCCCAGGCCGTGCGGGCGCGGGCAATGGCGCCGTCGATTGCCGGGACGATCGGCTCCTCCAGCGCACGGACCAACAAACGCGGATCGATGCGGGCGGTATCGCGCAGATAAGGCGAGAGCGTGAAGGCGGCGACGATGAAATCCTTGAGCGGACCGTCCTCGCCAAGAAGCTTTGCGATGGCGGCGTGGTCCTTCGCCCAATCCTTGAGATCGGACAGCACCGACTTGACTTCGGTCTGGCTGAGCGGCCGGATGGGGGAAGCCGAAAGATCGGAAAACCGCGTCGTATCCGTCACGCTCATGATATCTCCTCGTCTTATCGAACGAGATGTATCAGTCCGGACGGATGGGGAAAACCATCCTGACGGTCAGCCCCCGATTGTTTTCCCGCTCGGAATGGGTGGCATCGAGTTCCAGCCGGCCGTGATGCATCTCCATGACCGCGCCGACGAGCGACAGGCCGAGGCCCGTGCCGGGTTTCGAGCGGCTGGCATCGAGACGGACGAAGCGCTTCACCACATCGTCGCGTTTGTCATCGGGCACACCGGGGCCGTTATCGGCGACCGCCAGCACAACATCACCGTCGCGACGCGAAAGCGAGACGCGGATTTCCGGTTCGCCCTCACCACCTTCCGCATATTTGATCGCATTGTCGATGAGATTGCCGAGCGCCTGGCCGACGAGTTCCCGGTTACCCTTGATTTCGATGGCCTCGGCGATCTCGGTGACGAGACGCAGACCGCTGTCCTCGGCGACGGGCTCATAGAGTTCCGCACTATCGCGGGCGATCCCGCTGATATCGATCGCGCTCATCTCCGCCGGCGCCTGCCCCGCCTCCACGCGGGAAATCATGAGGAGCGCGTTGAAGGTGCGGATCAGCTGGTCGGACTCGCCGATCACCTCCTCCAGCGCCGTGCGGTAATCGGCCTTTTCGTCGCCAGAAAGCGCCGCCTCCGCCTTGTTGCGCAGGCGGGTCAGCGGCGTCTTGAGATCGTGCGCGATGTTGTCGGAAACCTGCTTCAGGCCCTCATTGAGCTTTTCGATACGGCCGAGCATGGTGTTCAGCGATTCGGAGAGGCGATCGAATTCGTCGCCGGAGCCGCTGGTCGGCAGGCGCTGCGAGAGATCGCCGGCCATGATGCGCTGGCTGGCGCCCGACATGCGGTCCATGCGCTTCAGCGCGTTGCGGCCGATGAGATACCAGATGGCCAGCGCCCCGATGCCCATGACGCCGAGCGCCACCATCAGCGCTTGGCGCACCAGCTTGCGGAAATTCTCGGGCTCGCCGAGATCGCGGCCGACAAGCACGCGCAACCCGTTGGACAGCACCACGACCTGCGCATAGGCCATGGGCCGCTTGCTGCCGCGCGCCTCCTCCTGATAGCGCTGATAGAGGAACGGCGTCTCGGTCCAGCCTTCGGTGTCGAGAACGCCGGGTTGCAGCGAGGCGACGTTGCCGGCCAGCACCTCGCCCGTCGGGCTTGCGATGATGTAGAGATTGGCGCCGGGCTGGCGGGCGCGCCGCTCCAGCGTGCGCAACAGGCCGTTCATGCCGCTCTTTTCGAAAATGGCTTCGATCTGTTGCGCTTCCTGGGCCACGGCATCGCGCATCTGCTGGCGCAACAGGCCTTCCGACATCGTCGAGACGTAGAAGACGAGGAAGGCCGCGCAGATGGCAAATAGCAGGAGATAGACGGCGGAAAGGCGCACCGCCGTTGTGCGGTAGAGAACGGTCAGACGGCCGAGCAGTCCATTCATGGGGTCAGCCCGCCGCCTCGTCCTTCATCATATATCCGGCGCCGCGCACGGTGCGCAGCAGCGGCTGGTCGAAATCCTTTTCGATCTTCGAGCGCAGCCGCGAGACATGGACGTCGATGACATTGGTCTGGGGGTCGAAATGGTAGTCCCAGACGTTTTCGAGCAGCATGGTGCGCGTCACCACCTGGCCGGCATTCTTCATCAGATATTCGAGCAGGCGGAATTCGCGCGGCTGGAGCAGGATCTCCTTGCCGGCGCGCTTGACGGTGTGCGACAGCCGGTCGAGTTCGAGATCGCCGACGCGGTAGACCATGTCCTGCTCCGGCGTGCCCTTACGGCGGCCGAGAACTTCCACGCGCGCCAGCAACTCGCTGAATGCGTAAGGTTTTGGGAGATAATCGTCACCGCCGGCACGCAGGCCTGTCACGCGGTCGTCGACCTGACCGAGTGCGGAGAGGATCAGCACAGGCGTGTGGATGTTGCGGCGGCGCAGTTCCGAGATCAGCGACAGGCCGTCGCGGCGCGGCAGCATGCGGTCGATGACCAGCACGTCATAGCTGTTTTCGGTCGCCAGAAAGAGGCCACTCTCGCCATCGCTTGCATGGTCGAGCACGATGCCCGCCTCGCGAAAGGCCTTCGAGAGATAGGCGGCCGCCTCCAGATCGTCTTCTACAATCAATATCTTCATCGCACGGACCTTACAGCATGTTCGCCACGCCTTGGCTAGAAGCCGAGGCCTTGGATACGGCAACGCCGCGAAACCTTGCGATTCCGCGGCGCCATTGGAAAGGGCTATGGAGCCGATCAGCCCTGGTCGATCGGCAGCGCCAGGAAGCGGCTGCCATCCTTGGTCTCGACCTGGAACAGCGCCTTGGAGCGGCCGTCCTTGCGGGCGCCGTCGAGAACCTTCACGACGTCGGCGGCAGACTTGACCACCTGGTTGTTGACCGAGGTGATGCGGTCGCCTTCCTTGAGGCCTCGGTCGCTGGCATCCGAGTCCGGATCGACGGAGGAAACCGTCAGCCCGTCATCGCCAGGAGTGACCGAGATACCGAGATCGGCCAAAGCCTGTTCGCTCGGTGCGGCTTCCGGCTCGGCCTCGTCGGTGCTCGTCGCGGCCTGGATCTGCTCGCCAGCCAGCGTGCCGATCTCGACCGGGACGTTCTGCGACTTGCCGTCACGCCAGATCGAAATCTCGACCTTCTTGCCAGGCGCGATCTGCGCGACGCGGCGGGCAAGGTCACGCGGGTCCTTGATCGGATCGCCATCGAGCGCGGTGATCACGTCGCCCTTCTTGATGCCGGCCTTGGCACCGGGCGAGTCGGCCTGCGGCTCGACAACCAGCGCACCGGCGGCATCCGCAAGGCCAAGCGAGTCGGCGATGTCACGGCTGACCGGCTGGATCTGCACGCCAAGCCAGCCACGGTCGACCTTGCCGTCCTTCATCAGGTTGGCGACGACGCCCTTGGCGACGGACGCCGGAATGGCGAAGGCGATACCGACATTGCCGCCCGAGGGCGAGAAGATCGCGGTGTTGATGCCGACGACCTGGCCGGAGAGGTTGAAGGTCGGGCCGCCCGAATTGCCGCGGTTAACGGCTGCGTCCACCTGCAGGTAGTCATCATACGGGCCGGAGCCGATATCGCGGCCACGCGCCGAGATGATGCCGGCCGTTACGGTGCCGCCGAGGCCGAAGGGGTTGCCGACGGCAACGACCCAGTCGCCGACGCGGATCTGGCTGTCATCGGCGAAGTCCACATAGGTGAACTTGCGCTTGTCTTTTTCCTCGACCTTGAGAACGGCGAGGTCCGTGCGGCTGTCCTTGCCGACCAACTTGGCGTCAAGCTCCGTGCCGTCGTTCATGACAACAGTGAAGGCCGAACCGTCGCTGACGACATGGTTGTTGGTGACGATATAGCCGTCTTCCGAGATGAAGAAGCCGGAGCCCTGTGCGGTCGGGCGCAGATGCGGCTTGCGGCCGGGGCCGCGGCGGTCATCGCCGCGATCGCCGAACTGACGGCCGGGACCACGGTCGCCATGCATGTCGTCCTGGCCGCCGAATTCGCGGAAGAAACGCTTCAGCGGGTGGTCGTCGGGCAGTTCGTCAAAGCCGCGGCCACCGAAATTGAACGAGAAGTTGCTCTCGTCATTGGCCGGCTTGATATCGGACTGGACGCGGACGGAAACGACGGCGGGGGAAACAGCCGAAACGACATCGGCAAAGCTTGCGACCTTCGGGCCTTCGACGGAAACGGCTTCCGCAAAGCTCTGGCTGACAGTGGCGGGAATGCCGGTCGCAAGCATCACGGCCGCAAGCCCGGCGACGGTTGTCGTCTTCAGGACGGTCTTGAGGCCCGGACGGAATGCTGAAATCTTGGACATTCTTTGCACCTTTTCTCTCATTTCGTGGCCGCATTCGGCGGCTGATGAGAGAAGAGATAGGACGGTGCACATTACGGCACACTATCCGTCGCATGAATTTTTGGTAATGTTGGAAAAATCCGGGAGCAAACGCGCTATTCGCCCTTGAGGGCACGCTCCAGCTCAGCCTTTTCCGTATCGGACAGCGGCGTACCCGTCGGCTTTCCGCCGCGCCTGCGCACGAAGAGGATCATCGCCGTCGCACCGGCCAGGAAGAGCACGATCGGCGCGCCCCAGAGCAGCAGCGTCTCGCCGCGCAGGCGCGGGTTCAGCAGCACGAATTCGCCGTAGCGCGAGACGACATAGTCGATCACCGCTTGGTCGCTGTCACCGTTTTTCAGGCGCTCGCGCACGAGAAGACGGAGATCGCGGGCAAGCTCGGCATTGGAATCATCGATAGACTGGTTCTGGCAGACCATGCAGCGCAACTGGGACGACAATGTTCGCGCCCGCGCTTCCAGTGCAGGGTCGGCGAGTACCTCGTCCGGATTGACGGCGAAGGCCGGAAACGCCGTAAGCAGAAAGGCAAAAGCGAGCAGCAGGCGGCGCATCACTCGGCCGCCTCCAGCACGGGCTTCACCTTGCGCGCCTTCTGCGGGACGCCGACGCGCAGGCGGCGGTCTGAGAGCGATACGGCACCGCCCGCCATCATGATCAGCGCGCCGATCCAGATGCACAGGATCATCGGCTTCCACCAGACGCGCACGACGATGCCGCCATCGGCCATGGCATCACCGAGCGAGACATAAAGCTGGCTGAGACCGAAGGTGCGGATGCCCGCTTCCGTCGTCGGCATGCGACGCGCCGTGTAGAGGCGCTTGGAGGACCAGATATCTGTCACCGTCACGCCGCCCTGCGCCACCGTGAAGTGGCCGGATTCCTCCGAATAGTTCGGCCCCTGCCCGCGGCGCATGCCGTCAAAGGTCAGCGTATAGCCGCCGGCCTCCACCTGCATGCCGGGCTTCATCTCCACGACATGCTCCGTCTCGAAAGCCGTCACAGCGATCACGCCGATCACCGTCACGCCGACACCGATATGGGCAAGCGCCGTACCGAAGGCCGAGCCCGGCAGGCCGATGAAGCGGCGAAAGGCAACATTGCCCTTCACTTTGCCGATACCGGCGCGCATCCAGAGATCGGTGACCGAGCCGGCAATCATGTAGAAGCCGAGCGCGATGCCGAAATAGGCCAGAACCGGTCCGCCGCCATGCGCATAGACGACGCCAGCCGCAATGACGAGACCAACGGCAACTGCCGCAAAGAGCCGCTGTCCGGCCGCAAAGACGTCACCGCGTTTCCAGGCGAGCAGCGGCCCGAAGGGAACAGCCAGCAGGAGCGGCAGCATCAAAAGCCCGAAGGTCAGGTTGAAGAAGGGCGGGCCGACGGAAATCTTCTCGCCCGTCAGCGCTTCCAGCACCAGCGGATAGAGCGTGCCGGTCAGCACCGTCGCCGCCGCCGTCGTCAGGATCAGGTTGTTCAGAACCAGCGCACCCTCGCGCGAAATCGGCGCAAAGAGCCCGCCGGCTTTCAGCGTCGCGGCCCGGAAGGCGAAGAGCGACAGCGCACCGCCGATGAAGAAGACGAGGATGGCAAGGATGAAGACGCCGCGCGTCGGGTCCGTCGCGAAGGCATGCACCGAGGTCAGCACGCCGGAGCGCACGAGGAAGGTGCCGAGCAGCGACATGGAGAAGGTCAGGATGGCCAAAAGCACCGTCCAAATCTTCAGCGCCTCGCGCTTTTCCATGACCAGTGCGGAATGAAGCAGCGCCGTGCCGGCAAGCCAGGGAATGAACGAGGCATTCTCCACCGGATCCCAGAACCACCAGCCGCCCCAGCCGAGTTCGTAATAGGCCCAGTAGGAGCCCATGGCGATGCCGGCGGTGAGGAAGCTCCAGGCGGCGAGCGTCCACGGCCGCACCCAGCGCGCCCAGGCCGCATCGATGCGTCCCTCGATCAGCGCAGCGATGGCGAAGGAGAAACAGACGGAGAAACCGACATAACCGAGATAGAGCAGCGGCGGGTGGATCGCGAGGCCGACATCCTGCAGCACCGGGTTGAGGTCCCGCCCCTCGGCCGGTGCCGGCGAAAGGCGGATGAACGGATTAGAGGTCAGCAGGATGAACAGCGCAAAGGCGGTCGAAATCAGCCCCTGAATGGCGAGAACATTGGCGCGCAGCCGCTCCGGCAGGTTGGATCCGAAGGTCGAGACCAGCGCGCTGAAGAAGACGAGAATGAGGAGCCAGAGCATCATCGAGCCCTCATGGTTCCCCCAGACGCCGGAGATCTTGTAGATCATCGGCTTCAGCGAATGCGAATTCTCCCAGACATTGGCGACCGAGAAGTCGGAAACGACATAGGCGAAGGTCAGCACCGAGAAGGAGAAAAGCACCAGCAGAAAACCGGCAAGGGCTGCGGCGGGAGCCACGGCCATCAACGAGCGGTCGTTGCGGATCGTGCCGACCAGCGGCAGCACGGCCTGGATGATGACGGTCGCGAGCGCCAGAACCAGGGCATAGTGTCCAAGCTCGATGATCATTTGATCGTTTCCTTGCCGGAGAGTTCCACACCCTGCGCCTTCAGGCGGTCCGCCACGTCCTTGGGCATATAGGTCTCGTCATGCTTGGCCAGCACCGTATCAGCTACGAACAGACCGTCCATGCCGAAAGCGCCTTCCGCTACCACGCCCTGCCCTTCGCGGAACAGGTCGGGCAGAATGCCGGTATAGGTCACCGGCACCGTCGAGAGCGTATCGGTGACGGTGAAAGTCACCGTCGAGCCTTCGCCGCGCTTCACCGTGCCGGCCTCCACCAGCCCGCCGAGGCGGATGCGGGTGCCCGGCGCGAGGTTCGCCTTGGCGAGATCGCCCGGCACGTAGAAGTAGGCGATGGACTGGCTGAAGGCGAACATGACGAGCAGCACCGCCGCCACGAGGAAGGCGACGCCGCCGCCGATGACTGCCAGACGTTTCTGCTTGCGCGTCATTGTGTGTTGCCCTCAACCGCAATCGACAGCTCCCGCGCCAGCGTCAGAAGCTGTTTGCCGTTCTCGCTGTCCGCCGGGAAGCTCTTCAGCGCCGTCTGTAACGCCGCCTCGGCCTTCGGCCTTTGATCCAGCACAACATAGGAACGGATGATGCGCATCCATCCTTCGAAATTATCCGGATTTTCCTGCAGTTTCGCCGCAAGGTTCTCCACCATGCCGGCGATCATCTGCTGGCGGTCACCCGTCGACATGTCCTGAGCCGCGGCCACATCGTCCGCCGTTGGGTTGCCGAGTGCCGGGATCGTGCCGCCCTCGCCCAGCGCCGCGATATGCTTGTTGACCAGCGGCAGCCAGGCGGCATCGGCAGGGGAATCCTTGGCGAGCGCTTCGAAGGCCGCCCGCGCATCCGGCTTCTTGCCTTCCTGCTCCAGGGCAAGCGCGAGGTAGTAGCGGGTGCGCGGATTGTCCGGCTTCAGCTTCAACGACGCCTCAAGCTGCTTGCGCGCATCCGCCGTCACCACACCATCGGCAAGCGCGATCAGTGCCTCGGCATAACCATCCAGCCGCTCGGGGTTCTCCCCGAGCAGGCGGATCGCCTGCGCGTAGGCATTCGCAGAATCTTCCATCCGGCTGCTGCGGTAATAGATCGGCGCCAGCAAATCCCAGCCCGCGCCGTCATTGGGATTGCGCGCCAGATGGTTTTCCGCCCGTGCGATCAGGATGTTGATGTCGTTGCCCGGATTGGCAAGGCGTTCCGCAAGCGGCTGGGCCGGAAGATCCGGCCGGCCGGTCGCCAGATAAAGACAGAGCCCGATGGCCGGAAGCACCAAGATGACGAAGGCCTGCGCGAGACGATTGCGCCCGCTCGCACGTGTCTTTTCACCGGCTTCGGCCTTGCTGGCGGCGATCAGCCGGCGCGCGACTTCCGCGCGGGCAAGCTCGGCTTCGCCGGCACCGATCAAGCCGGTCACTTCGTCGCGCTTCAGTTCTTCCAGCTGGTCGCGATAGACCTCCACGTCGTGGCCGGCATCGTCAGCGGACGCGGAAGGGCGCCGCAGCAGCGGAAGGAGGAGGACAGCGGCCACGGCTGCCGTCAGGATGGCGACGAGAATCCAGAAAAGCATGACCGTTCAATTACTGGAACGCCGCGGCGTTTCCAATTCCCCTGGGAACAATGACGCAAAATTGAGGCGTTTCGCCGCAAGCTCAAGCAGTCGGGCGAAAACCGCCCGTTCCGTCAGGACAGCGGCTCCCAGGCCCCTTGGGCGTTCCGGCAGGCCGCGCCGCGTGTCGCGGTGTCGCGACCGTTGACGGTCAGCGTCTGGCTGTATTGCCGGCAGTTCTGCGACCCGACCTGATAGGGCGCCGCCGCCACCACCGATCCGGTCACGCCCTGCCCCTGCCAGACGACCGGCTGGCCGCCGGGCGCCGCTTCCAGCGCACGGTATTCGGCTTCGAGCGCGCGCTGCATGTCGGCTTTGGAAAGCTGTGTCGCGGTGTTGCGGCTCACGAGGCCGCCCTGAAGCGCTGTGATATAGACGCCAGGGCCTGCCGCCACCGTGGTAGCAGCGGCCGAAGCCTTGCCGCCTGACGTGGTCGTGCATCCCGAGGCCGTCACTGCTGCCAGAAGGAGGGGGAAAAAGGCGCCGCGCAAACCCGTCTTCATCCGCTCGACCGTCTCTCTTCCTGCAAGGCCGGCAGACCGCCGGCAATTCGTTCGTCCCGCGATCCTCATCATCGCGAATATGTCTCTTGTTGCATTGTCCGCCGCCTCAGGCAACATCCTTTGTGACGGCCGGCAGCACGAGGCGCGCCAGAAGCCCGCCGCCGGCCCCGCGCGAAAGCCCGAACGTGCCCTGATATTCCGATGCGATCTCGCTGACGATCGAAAGGCCAAGCCCCGTGCCCGGCTTGCTCTCGTCGAGCCGCTTGCCGCGCTTCATCGCCTCGCGGATCTGGTCCGGCTCAAGGCCCGGCCCGTCGTCCTCCACCTCGATAACGACCCAGTTCTTGCGCCCCTCGTCATTGCCGCGCAGATCCCCCGGCGCCACGAAGACGCGCAGCGTCACCACCGTGCGGGCATAGCGCGCCGCATTTTCCAGAAGGTTGCCCACGGTTTCCTCGACGTCCTGCTGCTCCATGGCGAGCACCAGCCCCGGCGGATCCACCGTCAGCGGAAACTGCGTTTCGGCATTCAGCCTGCGCATCACGCGCACCAGCCGCTCAAGAACCGGCTGCGCCTCCGTGCGCGCCAGCACGGATTCACGCTGGGCGGCGATGCGCGCGCGATTGAGATAGGATTGCACTTGGCTCTGCATCGCCTCGGCCTGCGTCTTCACGAGATCGCCCTGCGGCGCCGAAATCAGCCGCGATTCGTTGAGCAGCACGGCGATCGGCGTCTTCAGCGAATGGGCAAGATTGCCCACCTGCATGCGCGCCCGCTCGACGATGCGCCGGTTGCTGTCGATCAGAGCATTCACTTCGCTCGCCAAAGGCAGGATTTCCCTCGGGAAATCGCCGTCGAGCTGCTCGCTCTCGCCCGCCCGGATCTTTTCCAGCGCCTTGCGCGCCCGGTCGAGCGGCCGGAGACCGATGAGGATCGCCGCCGCATTGAGCATAAGACTACCCACGCCGAAGCCGGCGAGCGCGAGATAGAGGCTGCCCGAGAAATCGTCGATGTCATTCTCCAGCACGTCGCGATTGCCGACCACGCGAAAACGCGCCGTGCGTCCCTCGTCGTCCAGCACCACTTCCGTCTCGCCCACCTCCACATCGTTCCCGAAGGAATCGATGGTGGTGTAGAAGCGCTCATAGCGCGTATCGAAGGGAATGCTGTCCGTATCGGGGATCGGAATGCTGCCCGTGCCGAGCGACGCCGAGGTCAGCATCTCGCTTGCCAACGCCCCGCCGATCGGTTCGACGATCCAGTACCAGCCCGATTGCGGCTGGAAGAACCGGAGATCGCCGAGCTGCGGCGTGCCGGAAAGCCGCGTCGCCTCGTCCGTCGAGACGGAATTGATGACATTGTAGAGCTGGGCACGCAGCAAATCGCGAAAACTCTTTTCCGCGCTTTGGCGATAGAGTGTCGAAATGACGACGGCGATGACGATGAGCGCCAGCGCCGCCCACAAAGAGGCGAGGAAAAGAACGCGGAAGGTGAGCGAGCGGGAGCGCCTGGCGTTATTTGCCATTGGCCGGCGCTTGCATCCGATAGCCGAGACCGCGCACGGTCTCGATCAGGTCGACGCCGATCTTCTTGCGCAGGCGTCCGACGAAAACCTCGATCGTGTTGGAATCGCGGTCGAAATCCTGGTCGTACATGTGCTCGACCAGCTCGGTGCGCGAGACGACCTCGCCCATGTGATGCATGAGATAGGAGAGCAGCCGGTATTCATGCGAAGTGAGTTTCAGCGCCTCGCCATTGACCGTCGCCTTGGAGCCCTTGGTGTCGAGCCGGACGGGACCGCAGACGATATCGGCGCTGGCATGGCCCGCCGCGCGGCGGATCAGCGCGCGGATACGCGCGAGCACTTCCTCGACATGGAACGGCTTGGCGACATAGTCGTCGGCGCCGGCATCGATGCCCGCCACCTTGTCGCTCCAGCGGTCACGGGCGGTGAGCAACAGGACCGGCATGCCCTTGCCGTCGGCGCGCCATTTTTCGAGAACGGTGATGCCGTCCATTTCCGGCAGGCCGATATCGAGGATAATGGCGTCGTAGGGCTCGGTATCGCCGAGATAGTGCCCCTCCTCGCCGTCGAAGGCCTGATCGACCACATAACCGGCGTCCTTCAGGGCTTCGCTGAGCTGCCGGCTCAGGTTGACGTCGTCCTCGACCACCAGGATGCGCATTCGGCCTCTTTCTTCGTTGTGCTTTTCATCGCCGGGCCGAATGCCCGGCGGCTTTACATCGGGACGCGCACCGTCACCTTGCGCGGCCGGGCATTGCCCTTGCCGGGAACCAGCACGGTCACCACGCAGGTGTCTCCCTTCGGCTGCGCCGAGAGAAGCTCGCCGCCCGTCTCGGACACCACCTGCGCCGCGGCGGCGCTGCAGTCGCCCGCAACCTGCACGACATCGCTCCCGGTGCCCGTCAGAACGGGACCCGGCAGGGTCAGGCTGGCCGCAAGGGCGGTGATGAGAAGTGGCGAGGCCATGAACATACTTTCAGGTGCGGATCACTATGTTGCAAGCAATAACCGATCCTCGCTGAATGGCAAATGAATGGGGAGCGGAACTTCGGGCGGCATTCAGCGCACCGGACGGCGCGCCGAAATCCGGCCGTAGACGGCGATAAGGCCCCCGATCACGCCCGCCGCGGAGACCAGAAGATCGGCCAATTCTCCCTCGTCACCCGCCGTTATCTCGATGCCGGCGGCATTGGCAAGCGAAGCGGCAATGGCGATCAGCGCGCCCCAGACGGTGCGCGATGTGTACCAGGGTTTCGTCTCGTCGTTCATCGCTGTTCCTTTCGGTCAGACTGTGAGATTGGCTTCCGCCGGCACGCCGAGCGGGATTGCCCGGCCAAGCTGGCGCACCCGAATGCGAATCGCCGTCTGCGCCGCGCCGAAATCGGCAAGCTCGCTTGCCGCCGCATAGGTAAAATCCGGACTTGTCGTCTCGACGCGCCGCACCACGGTGGCGCCCGAGAGAATGTCGAGCCGATAGGCCTCGGAAGGTTCGTCGAGCGGGATATCGGCAGAAAGCCAGGTATCGGCATCGACGCGCCCGCGCCGCACCCAGGAGAACCGCACCACGCCATCGGCCCCGCGCCGTCCGCGAAGATGCACCGGCGCAAGCGGCGTCAGCGCGCGCTCCCCGCCGGCAAAGACGAAGGGACCCGCCTGCCCGCCGGCCGCCCCCACCGCCTCGACCAGCCAGTTGGAGACACGCCCCGCCTCATCGACATCGACCCCGAGCGGCAGCACAGCCTCGTCGAGCATCACCGCCAGAGCCCCGGAAAGGTGCCCCGACGCCATCGCATCCTCGGTGCCGAACAGACCACGCAGCAGCGTGGTCAGCCGCCAGCGCCCCGGCGCGATTTCGCTCGCACCGGCAAAGCCGACGATCTCCCACCCGCCATTCTGCGCCTGCACCGCCAGCCGGTTCGCCCCGTTCAGCATCGTTACGGGATCGACGGCGGAAAGCCCGCCCGAGGCCAGATCGAGCACGATCTCGCGCTCGGGATCGAACCGCCCGAGCACGCCCGCCGGGAGCGCTGCCGCAAGCCACCCCAAACGCGCCGGCCGCTCCAGCCGCGCCCTTGCGCGAAACCCCTCGCTGCCATCGGAACTCGACACGACCATCGCCCGCCACGGCTTCGCATAGGCCGCGACCCGTGCGAAATCCTCCGCCGCGCCGGCCTCGAAAATCGGCAGATCGAGAAACTCCACTTCGGGCGCAAAAGCATCCGCCGGCCCCGCCCCGCCCGCCGGAGAGCGTCCGCCTTCAGCCGGCGCGAAGGCCGGGCTGTCTCCCGCCGCAATCCCCCGCGCCTCGACTTCGCGCACTAGGCCGTCCGTCACCTCGGTCACGAGGAAACGTCCCTCCGGTCCATCGGCAAGGCGCACGACATCGCCCGGCGTCACACCAAGCGCCGTCGGCGGAAGGCGGAAAGTGACGCGGCGCTGCCCCGCCCGCTGGTCGCGCAAGGCCGCCTCGACGGCCGAGGCCGCCGCACCGTCATGCAGCACCGCCGGCAGGGCCAGCCGCAACACCCGGTCGCTGCCGTCGGCCATGCGGCGCGAGCGTGCCGTCGCGCGTCCATAGGCCGCCGCCGCATCGAAATGATCGAGGATCGCCTCGCCGGAGAAATCGCCGGCATGCCCCCGGCTTTCCTCGATGGCCGCCTCGTCCGGCCGCTCGGCCAGAACGTCGATCTCCACCGGCGGCAGTGCCGATTTCTGCCGCGACCGGAAGATGAGCTTGCCATCCGCCTCCAGCGCATCGACCTGAAACGCCTCCATCAGCGGCTCCAGCAACGCCCGCGCCGAAGACTGTTCGGCCTGCACGAAACCCGGCAGGTCACCCGCGACACCCGAGACATCGAACGCTGAAAACCCGTGATCTGACAGGATTGCCGCGATCACATCGGCGAGCGTACCCGCACCGAGCCGGCCGTTCAGCCAATGCCCGCGCTGCCAGTTGCCACCGTCGGACCACAGCGCCGTCTGCTCCGGAAAAGGCCGGATAGGGCCGCGCATCCCAGGTCCAGAGGAAGACATGGCCGGGATCGACCATGCCCGCCTCCGGCCCGCTCCCCTGCCACCAACCATGATGCGCATCGAGAAATCGCCGCTGCACCGCATCGCTGCGCGCCCCGCCGGAGAAGTACGGCAAGGCGTTTTCAGCGCTTTTCGGATCGACGAAGACATTCGGCTGGTTCGGCCCCTTGTCGACCGCAGGACACCCCAGTTCGGTGAACCAGATCGGCTTCGACCGCGGCACCCAGGCCGTATGCCCAGCAAGCTCGGCCCCGTCAGGCCCGCGCTCCCGATGAAAATTCGTCCACCAGCTCTCGATGTCCTTGTAGCGGAACACCCAGGGCTTGCCCGCCGCCCCGTCGGTGATCGGCGAGCGCACCCGCTCCCGCCGCGCGGCATCGCCGGCATAATACCAGTCGAACCCCTCGCCCGCCGCAATCTGCCCCCGCATCGCCGCCATGTCCTCACCATGGCGAAACCCGTCGAGATTGCCCGTGAGCACATCGCCATCCCGCCAGTCGGAGAGCGGCATATAGTTGTCGATACCGACGGCATCGATCGCCGCCGACGCCCAGAGCGGATCGAGGTGATAACGCACCTCGCCGCTTCCGCCCGGTTGGAACCCGAAATACTCGCTCCAGTCCGCCGCATAGGTGATCTTCGTCGCCGGCCGCAGCACCGAGCGCACATCCGCCGCGAGATCGCACAGCGCCGAAACGAACGGAAACCCACCCGTCCCGTCGCGCAGCCAGGTCAGCCCGCGCATCTCCGAGCCGATCAGGAACCCGTCCACGCCGCCCGCCGCCTCCGCCAGATGCGCATAGTGCAGGATCAGCCGGCGAAAGCCTTCATCGCTCGCCGGCCCGGTAACCGCCTCACCCGAAACCGAAAAATCGCCCGCCTCCGCGCTCCCCACAAAGGCCGTGATCTGACCGCCCACCGCCGCCGTTCCGGTGGCCGATTGCGGATGGCAAGTGATACGCCCACGCCAGGGATAGGGCGCCTGCGCCGCGCCGCCATATGGGTCGGGCAGGCTGTTGCCCGCCGGCACATCCATCAGAACGAAGGGGTAGAGATAGACCTCGATCCCCCGAGCCTTCAGGTCCTTGATCGCCGCCACGACGCTGGCATCCGAGGGTGTGCCGCCATAGGCCGGCCCGCCGCCACTCTGGCTCACGACATGTGCCGCGCCGCGCCCGATGCCGCAGACCCGCCACGGCCGGCTTTCATCCGTGCGGGCCGAAACCTCGACACCCGGCACGATGCGGCAATGTCCCGCCCGCAGATCCGTCCCAAACCAGGCGACGACCAGCCCGACCCGCTCCAGGTTCGGGCAGAGCGCCAGCAATTCGTCGATGGAAGCCTCCCAGTCGGTGGCCGCGACGAGCGTGTTGCGGTTGATATTGCGCCCCTTACCCTTGCCGAGCTTCTCCGTCACCAGCCGCGGATCGTAACCATGCTCGCTGGAGCCCGGAATGATCGTCACCGCCCGGACCTTCTCCTCCAGCGACCCGACCGGCTTAAGAACTTCGAATTGCAGCACGGGAATACGGTTGCCGAACGTATCGAGCGGCAGCCGCTCGAAGACGATATAGACGAGCCCGCGATAGGCCGGCGTATCGCCCGCCCCCTGCTTCGCCTCGATCAGCGGATCGGGCGCCTGCGACGCGGTGCCCCGATGCAGCCGCATCGCCACCCCGGTCAGGTCAAGCTCGCGCCCATCGGCCCAGACGCGCCGGATCCCGGCGATCGGCCCCTCGCAGAGGCCGACCGCGAAATTCGCGAAATAGCGGAACGTCTCGACGCGCGGCCCGCTCGCCTTGCCGCCCGCGCGCTCGACGGAGACTTCCTCCTCGAACCGCGTCGCCCAGATCAGCGTGCCGCCGAGCCGTGCGGTGCCATAGACGCGGCTCATCGCCGTGCCCTCGTCCGCACCCGGAATACGCCCGTCGCCGAGCCGCGCGCCGGAAATCTTGCTGGCACCGTTCAGCAGCGAACGATCGACCACCGAACCGGCCAGCGCGCCCGCCGCACGCCCGAGAATGGCGCCGAACGGCCCGAACACGCTGCCGAGCGCCGCACCCGCCGCTTGGAAAAGAAGTGTCGCCATGGATCAGACCATCTCCGGAAAACGAAAAACGCCGGCAATGCGCCGGCGCCAGCAGGGTACGAGCGGCGATTCGATCACCGCCGCCTGCTCATAGGCGTGGATGAACCGTCCCTCGGGCGCCGCGATGCCGGCATGTTTCGCCGCCACCCCGGTCCGCCAGCGAAAGACAAGCAGATCCCCCGGTCGAAGCGCCGTGATGGGCAGCGCTGGCCCGCAATGCCGCACGGCCGCCAGAAGGAGCCGCTCCTCGCCCGCCCGCTCCGCCCAGTCGGGCGCATAGGGTGCCGGCACCTCGGGCTCAGCGCCGTAAAGCTCGCGCCAGACGCCGCGGATCAGCCCCAGGCAATCGCATCCGACGCCCTTCAGCGCGCCCTGATGCCGATAGGGCGTGCCGATGAACCCGCGCGCGACGGCGACGACCCGGTCACCCATTGCCTTGTCAGTCATAGAGCGGCCTTCCGTCATGAACGGTGTCGCCATCGGCATAACCATAGGTGAAATCGCTGCCCGGCATGTGCGGAAAGCCGCGAAAATTCAGCTGGTTGGCAAACTTCGCCTTGCAGGTCGAAAAGCGCTTGTCGCACCCCGCCGTGACTTGCAGCGTATTGCCCGCGGCAAGCCCCGCCGGCGCCGGCAGCCAGAGCACCAGCTCATCCGCCCCGTCGGCCTTGCGATGATCCTCGATATCGGCCGAAAGCCCCGCCGCCGTGCCACTCGTCACCGTCAGCACACCGTAGCGAAAGAACCGCTCGGCAAAACCCGTGAGACCGCCGACCTTCAGCCGCATCTCGTCGAGTACCCCCAGCACCGTCGCCGTGGCCCGATAGGCCGGCGCCGAGGCATCGATACCGCAGCTGCTATCCCCGAAAACCGCGTCGCAACGGTGCCCGTAGATACGCCCGCGCACCTGGTCGAGCCCATGCGTCAGCCGCCGCAATTCGGCGCGGAACAGCCCGCCCTCGCGCCGGACCTCGCCCAGCTCCGCCGTGCGCAACAGCAACCGTTCCGAAGGATCCTGCCAATTGACCGTGAAAACCTCGACTTTCGCCCCGTCATAGCGCCCGGCCGAAAGGTCGGCCTCGCGGATCGCCTCGGCGGAAAAGCCGCCCGAGACCTCGCCGCTCTCGGCGGCAAGTCCGTTGCCGTCCTCCGCCTCGCTCGCCTCGAAGCCGCTCGCCGCCACATAGTCCGTTCCGCCGAAGGAGAGACCGCGGTCATGATCGGTAAAGCCCAGCACCACGCCGTCGCGCCGCGTCACCCGCCAGGCGTGGCAGAGCGTCGTCACGCCGCCGTCGAGATGGGCCTGAAGCCCCGCCGGGATCGTCCTCATGGCTTGATCTCCACCAGCGGAATGGAAGGGATGCGCCCGGCATTGAACTGCGCCAGATCGATATCGATGCGGTCCGTATCGAAGCGCACCGGCACATCGAATTCGAACCCCGCGCGAATGGCGCCGGAGGCCGGGATCTTGCCCGGCTTGAAGGTCACGATGCCGGTTCCGGCATCCACCGTGTAATCAGCCACCGGCACGACACTCCCCGCCACCGAGAGGACCACCGAACCCGCCACCGGCTTTTCGATCACCCGCACCGTCGCGCCGCCCGCATCGGCATAGCGCTTGACCAGCTGGAATGCCGTCGTCGTGCCGTCGCCCGTGCCGATCTCCTGGTCGCCTGCGGCCGGCAAGGCTCCCGGCACGCCGGACCGGTGGTCGACGGGATCTCGAAAGCGGAACCCGTAAAACTGCCCCGCCCGCGCCTCGAAGAAGGCGAGCACGGCATAGAGATCGTCGATCGAGCGTACGCCCGAGCCCGCATCGTAGCGCCGCCGCGCATCCTGCCAGCGCCGGTTGCGGTTCTCGCGCCCGTTGGACAGGCTGACGATATCCGTGCGCCGCACCGGCCCGCCGCTGGTGCCGAGCGCCACCCGCAGCGGAAACCGCACCTCATGAAATCCTGCCATCTCAGTCTCCGATGTTGAAAGGCGACCTCACAGGCTGCGCTGCCCGCGCCCCACGGCACGCGTCAGCATGGCAGCGATCTGCCCCTCGGATTTACGGAAGCTCGCCGCGTCCTGCGCCGTCACGTTGAAGACGATGCGCGCACCGGCGCCGCCGCCTTCACTCGCCACGCCGAGCGCCCCGTCCGGCCCGCGTTTCAGCGGCAGGATCGCCTCCGCCCCCGCCTCGCCCATCAGGCCAAGCCCGCCGCTGCCGCCGCCGAAATAGGTCGGCGCCGCCACGACACCGCCCTTGGCGAAGGGCGTCACCTCGCCCAGCAGCGAGGACACGCCTGATGACAACACCCCTTCCAGCGGCTTCAGCCCGACGGAAAGCGCGATATCGCTCATCCGCCGGGCAAGCCCGGTCAGCACGCCCTCCAGCCCCTTGCCATCGACGACCGCGCCCCTGAGCGCGCCCGTCAGCGCCGAGCCGAAGGAGCGCGAACGCGCCTCCAGGTCGTCGAAAATGATGGAAAGCTGCTCGGCGGTCTCCTTAGTGCCGTTGAGCGACCCGTTGTCCGTCTCAGCCATGGTTCACTCCTTCTCGTCGGGAAAGGCCAGCATCAGGGCCGTCAGGTCCGAGCGCTGCGTCGCGATCGGTGCCGGCCGCAGCAGGCCGAGCGCATAGGCTAGCTCGCGCGGCGTCATGGCCCAGAAATCGTTCGCGGCAAGCCGCATCCGGCAGAGCCCGGCATGAAGCACCGCCTCCCAGGGGAAGGCGGCAGCCTCCGCGCTCACGCCGGATGCGGCGCCGGAGGGTTTGCCGCCCCGCCCTCCGCATCGAAGGTCGCCTGCAGCAAATCGGCAGTGATTCGCGCGAAGCCTAAGAACCCGTCCGCCGCCGCCATGCCCGCCACCTCCTCGTCACTGAACAGGTTGCCGGCGCCGCGCAGCCCCGCGCCGATGATGTGGATGAGATCCTCCGCCTTCAGCCGGCCGGAAGAGAATCGTTCAGCGAGCCCCGCCATGCTGTCGACGGCAAAGGCCGTCTCGAGTTCGGCAAGCGCCCCCAGCGTCAGGCACAGCACGCGCCGCTCGCCGTCGAGAAAGGCCTCGATCTCGCCGCGTCGCCGGTTCGCCCGCGCGCCCATCACAGCACCACGAAGGTCAGCGCGCCCGCCGATTCCAGCGCGATCTCGAACAGGACCTCCCCGTCATGCGCGCCGGAATAGTCGAGCGCCGCCACCTGGAACGGCCCGGACACGGTGCCGAAATCCGGAATGACGATCTGCCAGGCGGCAATCGTGCCGGCAAAGAACACCGAGCGCACCAGCGCATCCGATGCCTGGTCCTTGAAGATGCCGCTACCGCTGACGGCCGCGCGCTGCACGCCGGCGCCACCCAGCAATTCCCGCCAGCGCCCCGCCGATTCCGAATCCGTCACATCGACGATCTGCGCATTGAACGACAGCCGCTTCGAGCGCAGCCCCGCGACGGTCGCAAAACCCGCCCCATTCTCGATCTTGAGCAGCAGATCGCGCCCCTTCTGTGCCACCATGGCCGGATCCTTTCCGTTGGATTGTTCAGGTTGCCGGTTCCGTCACCGCGCGAAATTGCATTTTGGCGCGGTGGAAACGGTCGTCGCGCTCGACGCGCGTCTCGCGATGGAAGAGCAGAACGAGGAGGTGCCCGTTAAGGGCGAGCGCCGCATCATGCAGCGCCGCGCGCACCACGGCGGCGATCGCCTGGACCTGCCGATGCCCGGCCGCATCGGACCAGATATCCAGCGTGATGCCATGCTCCTCGCCCGGCTCCGTCGCCGTCGAATGGTCCGTGCTGTCGACGCCGGCGATCACGACGAGGGGGGCGGCCGGCGCGCTCGGACGCCGGTCGGTCACCGCATTGCCGCCGATCAGCGCCGTCAGCGCCACGTCGCCCGAAAGCCGCTCATAGATCGCCTTCTGCAAGGCCGATGCCGCGCTCATGGCTTGATCTCCTCGCAGTCGCAGAGCGTGTAGCGCCCGGTCTCGTCCGGATCGCGGAAAGCCCGCACGGCGAAAAGGCGTGTGCCCTTGCGCAGCCGCATGCCACCCGCAATGTCGCCGCGCCGCCGGAGCCAGATACGGTGCGTCACCGTCACCGGCAGCGCGCCCGCCGCCTCGTCCGCGTGGGCCGAGATCGGCTCGACGCGCGCCCAGAGCGTCGCCAGCGCCGAAAAGTTTTGCACGACGCCACCCTGCCCGTCCGGCGTCTCCACCGGCCGCTCCAGCACGAGCCGGGCCGAAAGCGCGCCGGGATCGATTACGCCCGCAGACACCATCACAGCCTCCGCTGGCAATGCGGCGCAATCAGCCGCTCGTAGCCCTGCGGCACCGCCCCCGGCTGGTCGTCGAGCGAGAGCACGCCGCGCAGCTCGAACATCGCCGCGACATGCAGCGTGAGCGCCCGTCTCAGCGTGTCCGGCACATCCGCGCCGCTCTCGCCGAAGCCGGCGGTGAAATCGATCTCGATACCGTTCAGCGCCCGTCCCGTCGCCCGCCGTACCGGCAGAACGAGCCGCGCCGGCCGCGCCGCGCCATCCAGCACATAGCCCGCCGTATCGAGTTCGACAGGCGTCCCCAAGGCATCGTAAACCGTCACGATCTCAATGGTTTGCACCGGTGCCCTGGCAATCTGAATCACCCGCCCCTCCGGCCAGTCGTCGAGATAGAGGCGCAAAAGCCGGGAAATCAGGCAGAGCCCCGTCTGGCTTTCCAGATGAAGGCGCGCCGTGCGGATCAGGCCCGCCAGCAGCGTGTCCTCCTCGGTCGTCTCGAGGCGCAGATGCGCCTTCACCTCCGCAAGCGTGACCGGCTCGACGGCAGGCGGCAAAAGTTCGGTTATCGTCATGGGGTCCTGTCCGGTGAAAGGAGGATGCGGGCGCGGCCGGGAGGAAAACCGCGCCCGCGGCACCGGCGTCAGGGAAAGCCGCCGGTGCAAGAGAAAGCAGCGCGGAAAGCCTCAGCTCACCGCGAACTTCACCAGCTTGATCGCCTCGAAGTTCTGCACACCGCCGCCGACGCGCTTGGTCGTGTAGAACAGCACATAGGGCTTGGCGGAGTAGGGATCGCGCAGCACGCGCACGCCCGTGCGATCGACGACGAGATAGCCGGCACGGAAGTCGCCGAAGGCGAGAGAGAAGCTGTCGGCAGCGAGGCGGCCTGGCCGGCCGTTGCCGGCGGACGCCAGAGGTAGTTGCCGTCGGCATCCTTGAACTTGCGGATCTGCGCCTGCGTCTTGCGGTTCATGACGAAATTGGCGTTCTGCCGGTAGCCTGCCTTCAGCGCATAGATCGTGTCGAGCAGCGTGTCGGAGGGGTTGCTTGCCTTGAAGGCGCCCGCCGCACCGGAGGCGATGTAGCCGATATTGCCCCAGGCCCAGCTGGCATCGGCGACGTTGGTGTAGTTCAGGAAGCCCTTCGGCTTGTTGGTGCCGTCACCGGAAATGAAGGCCGTGCCTTCCTGCTCGGCGAAGACGATGTCGACTTCCGAGGCGATCCAGCCTTCGACATCGACGGCTGCGTCATCAAGCAACGCGGGCGTCGCCGCCGGCATGGCGTAGAGTTCCATGGTCGGGAAGGAAAGCTCGGCGAGCTGCGCATTATTCGTCTGCGGCCGCGCCGCCGTTTCCGCCACCCAACCCGTCGCCATGCCCGAGGTCGCGAACGGCTTCTTCAGCACCATGCCGGAGACCTGCCGCACCGTCGCAAGCGCCCGGATCGGCGAGACCGTCGAAAGCCGGCGGCCGATTTCCGTGTCGGTTTCCGGCGGCACGACATAGCCGCCATCGGCCGCCGAGCCGACCGACATCGCCTTCTCCTCCAGTGCGCGCAGCGCGCTTTCGTCGCCGCGGCGCATATAGGCGGAGAACGCCGCCTTGTGCTCGGCCGCCTCCAGGCTCGTCGTACCGCTGCCGCCGAGCGCCGGGCGCGCCTTCTTCAGCGCCAACTGGTCGAGCACGCGCTTGTGGTCGTCCATGGCACGGTTGATGCGATCGACCTTCTCGCGTGTCACCACGTCGGAGGTCAGCTTCTGCTCGATCTCGCCGAGCCTGATGTCGTTGGTCTCCTTGAAGGCTTCGAAGGCCTGCATGAAGTCGTCGAAGGCGGCGGTCATCGTTTCCGGCACGGCCTTGATTTCCGGCGCGGTCTTGCTGGTTTGCGTCATGCTTGTCGTCTCCGTTAGCGTTGCATCATCATCCGGGCCGCTCGGCGCATGGTGCGCACGAGCTCCGTTTCCTTGTCGCGGAACCACCGCGCATTCTTCACGTTCGACACCCGCGCCGAAGGCAGCATGGGAAAGGTGACGATCGAGATTTCCCAGAGATCGGCTTCGAGGATGCGGCGCACGCCGCTTCCCCGCTCGGTCTTCGAACGCACCGTCTGGAAGCCGATGGAGAGCCCATCGAGCGCACCCGATTTCATGAGGTTCAGCACCTCGCGGGCCCGCGCCACGCCGGGCGACAGCACACCCTCGACATAGAGCCCGCGTGCATCCTCGCGAATGGTGCGCCAGCGCCCGATGGGTTCGGCCGGGTCATGCTGGAACAGCATGCGCACACCCGAAGGCCCGCGTTTTTCCAGCGAGCGCCCGAAAGCGCCCGGCGCGATCGCATCCTTGCCGAGATCGACCTCGCCGAAGAGGCTGGCATAGCCGGAAAACACCCCGTCGCCCGAGACACCCGCAAGCGTCAGATCGGCATACTTCTTCGTCCGCCAGACCGGCAGGTCGGTGGTTGTCATTGGTTTCTCCGATGTGGATTGGAAATGAGGAATTAGGCAGTAGCCAATAGGCAATAGGGGCGCACAACCGCCGCCCACCCCCTACTGCCTATTGCCTACTGCCTCATCTTCTCCGCCATGCGCGCCAGCACGCCGAGCCCCCACCAGGCCGAAAGGCTCGCCGCCGCCGATCCCGTCAGCAGCACCTCCGCCGGCCCGAGATAACCGGCGATGCCGAGCCGGACCGCGATCCAAAGCCCCGCCGGCCCGCCGAAGACGAGGCCGCAGGCGAGCCCGGTGAAGAACCGGCATCCCGCCTCACGGCGGCTTTTCGGCAGGAGATAGATGAGCGAGACGGCAGCCCCCGCCGACGCGCCGACCAGCCGGGCCGTCCAAAGCCCGCCGTCGTTTCCGAAGTCAGCCATTGTTAAGCCTTTCTGTTTATTATGGAAATCGAGACCGTCAGGCCAAACGCGGCCACACGCACCCTGGCTCACGCTGAGTCAGGCAGCACCAATCCCTGAGTCTTTTGAATCGCTTGCGCCCGATGGCTTGCAAAGGAATTCAACGCCTTCACAAAGCGATTCCGGCCGTGGCGACGTCGATTCAAACCGCAGTGCCAAACCTTTGTTTTTCAGCCGCTTTTCGACAAACGACGCCGCTCGCACGGCACGACACGCGGCCACCCTCAAAACTTGCCGGTTGACGTTCCCTCAGGTGCAAAAATAGTTTCCGCAACCGCCATGATGGCGGCCAGCAGTCCGTTGCCGCTTCGGCTCGGACTGCGCCCTTTGCACATCTCTGTCAGTATCCGACCGCGCTGCGTTTCTCCTCGTCGCTGAGGAATGTCGCCGCCCCCACCCGCGCCCAGAGTTCCGAGCGTTCGGCCGCAAGCCCGCTCACCTGGTCGAGATCCGGCACCAGCCGCAGCGCACCGTCGCCGTCCTCATCGAGCCATCCCGCGAACGCCGCCGCCGTGCGGCTCACCAGCGGAAGCACCGTCAGCCGCCAGAAGGCGCGGTTGGCCTCCTGGTAATTGGCATAGGTCGCGTCGCCGGGAATGCCGATCAGCATGGGCGGCACGCCGAAGGCGAGCGCGATGTCGCGCGCCGCCCCGTTCTTCGCCTCGACGAAATCCATCTCGCGCGGCGAAAGGCCCATCGCTTTCCAGTCGAGCCCGCCTTCCAGCAGCATCGGCCGCCCCGCCCGCGCCGGGCCGGAATAGCCTTCCTCCAGCTCGCTTTTCAGCCGGTCGTACTGATCGGGCGTCAGGTTGCCGCCCTCCTTCGGCTGATAGACGAGCGCGCCGGAGGGACGCGCCGAATTGTCGAGCAGCGCCTTGTTCCAGATCGCCGCCGCATTGGAGAGATCGAGCGCCATCGAGGCCGCCTCAAGCGGCGCGAACCCCAACTGGTCGTCGAGCGGATGAAACAGCCTGAGATGCAGGATCGCCTGCCCCTCGCCCGCAGCATGCCGGCGGACATGGTTGCCCGTGCGGTATTCATAAGCCTCCGGCCAGCCGTCGCGCCCCTCGACGATGCGCACGCGGTCGGGTCTCAGAAGATGCAGTTCCCGCAGGTCCTCCCCCACCCGCACGCCCTCGACGAAGGCATTGCCTGACAGCAGCAGATGCCCATAGAGCATCTCGAAGAAATCCGTGCCCGCCATGCGCCCGTTCGGCCGCTGCAGCAGCGCAAGCGCCAGCGCCTCCGGCCGCTCCGCCTCGCCGTCATAGGCCAGCCAGGGCACGGAAGCCGCCGCCTCCGCGATCATGCGAACCGCCCGGTGCGCCACCGGGTTCTTCATGAACCCCTCGCGCGACAGCGAGGCATAGGAACGGCTCGACCAATGCGCCCGGCCCTCGGCCGTCAGCGCGAAAAAGCCCGACGCCTTGGTTTCCGCCGGCACCGGAGGCCGCCGCGAGAGGAAGGATGGGAGTTTCATGATGTCCTCGGTTTGTCGAATGTGAAAAACACCGTGGGCGCAGCACCCGTGGCGTGGATCCTCGGCTCAAGGCCGAGGATGACGAAAGAAGAGAGGACGGCTTGTTATCGCACCGCCGCCTATGCCGATCTGCTCAAGAAACGGGGAAACCAATCCTCCCCTCCGTCATCCTCGGGCTTGACCCGAGGATCCACGCCACGGGTAAAGCACTACCCGCCAAGCGCCGCGAAAAACGTCCGCCCGTACCCCGCCACGCGCTCGGCCCTGTCCAGCCCGTTGACGATGCGCCGCGCGCCCACCCAGTCGGCGCGGCCTGCCGAAAAATGATCCGCCAGCCGCCGCCCCGTGAACGCCCCGCGCAGCATGCCGACGAAGAGGATTTCCACCGAAACCGCCATCTCCATGGCCCGCTCCGGCCGCGCGACGAGGTCGATGCCGGTCAGCGCCGAAAGCCGCTCGTAGTTGCGCCGGTGCGTGATCTGCACCAGCCCGCGCCCGAGCCAGCTGTGCCCCGCCGCATCGCGCCGCCAATAGGGCTCGGAAACCTGCGGCAGTTTCCCCGCTGTAAAAGCCCGGTCGAGCCGGCCGATCGCCGCCTCGTCCGTCGCGGCAAAGGTTTCGCGCACCGGCTGCAAACGCCCGCCGGTCTCGTGATGCGCCGTCGCCAGCATATAGGCGAGAAAACGACAGTCCTTGGTCTCATCACCCGCCTCGAACCGGTCGATGAGCGCCGCCAGCCCGGCGACCTGCGTCCCCGCCAATCGCCCGCTATAGAGCGCCCCGCGCACGCCATCGAAAAACACCTTCCGATCGATTACCATCATCAGATCCCCCGCACCCGTGGTTCACCCTGCCGGTCGAGCACCAGCGCCGTCAGCGCCCAGACGAGCGCATCGAGCCGGTCCGGCGAGCGGCCGGCGGAAAGCCCGTCCGGGCCGAAATCGCACATCTGGTCTTCCAGCTCGGCAAAGGCGCCGGCATGGGCCACGCGCCCCTGTTCGTAGAGCGCCGCCACCGGCTCCGCGCGCAAAAACTTGCCGCGCGTCGCCCGCACCGTTGTGACCGGCAGGTCCGCCTCCACGCTCCTCAGCATGGCCGTCACCATGTCGCCGCCCTGGTTGATTTCCGCCACGACACGATCCGCATCGAATCTTCTGAAGGCGCGCACCACCGCCCCCGCCCAGCCGGCCGGGCTCGCGCCCGTCACCGAACAATCCGCCAGCACCACCGCGCGCCCGGTGCCATCCAGCCCCGCCACCACGATGCCGCAGACGGAAGCCGCGGACGCCGTTGCCGGCGGATCGACCGCCACGACGATGCGTGACAGCGGCCCGATGTTGCGCAGCCGGATCGCCTCCAGCCGCGCCCGGCTCCACAGCGCATCCTCACGGTCGGCGATCAGCTCGCCGTCGAGCTCCTGCCGCCCCAACCGCGTACCACCATAGCGGTCCGCCATGGCGGCGATGAAGCCAGGCGAGAGATTTTGCGCATTGTCCGATGTCGCGATGCGCCGCACCGCCGTCTTCGGATCGGCCGCCAGCGCCCGCAGCAGCGGCACCGGCCGCGGCGTTGTTGTTACCAGCACGCGGGGTGCTGCCCCGAGACGCAAGCCGAATTGCAGCATGTCCCAGGTCTCCTGTGCATGTTTCCATTTGCCGAGTTCGTCGCACCAGGCGAAGTGGAACTGCGGCCCACGCAAACTCTCCGGATCCTCGGAGGAAAAGATCTGCGCAATCGAGCCGTTCGGCCAGACCAGCCGCCGGCGCGACGCCTCGAATTCCGGTCGTGCCCGCCCGGCGATCCGGCAGATGCCGGACACCCCGTCGATCATCACCTCGCGCCCGTCGCCCAGCGTCTCCGCCACCAGCGCGATGCGAAGCTCCGGCTGAGAAAGCGCCAGCGCATGCACCCATTCCGCCCCCGCCCGCGTCTTACCCGAGCCGCGGCCGCCCATCAGCAGCCAGACCCGCCAGTCGCCGGAGGGCGGCATCTGGGCAAGCCGGCCGGTGAAGTGCCAGCGGTTCAATTGCCGGCGGCTGTGAAGAGCCAACGCAGGACCTTCCCGTTCGCTGCCAATCTCACCGGGGTGAGCAGGACCACCGCCAACAAGTTCGGCCGGTGCCTCCAGTTCCTTCTCCCCCACGGGGAGAAGGTGCCGGCAGGCGGATGACGGGGTGGCGCAAACATCAACCACCGTGCCAGCCCCCTCATCCGACCCTTCGGGCCACCTTCTCCCCGTGGGGGAGAAGGAGACATCCTGTTCCCGTAGCAGGGCCTCATCCTCATCGGAGAAAACCATAAGAGCGGGCGCCGGTCCGCTTCGTTCCGCAGCGGCGCCAACGATTCCCGCTTCCAAAACATCCAGCGCCGAAAGCATCTCCAGCCCCGTCTGCTTGCTCTCGGCGACCTTCAAACGCGCGATCCCCGTCTTCACCTGCTTGTCGAATGTCTTGCCGACCGCCGCGCAGGCCCGCCGCGCCCTACGGTCCGCTTTCCATTCGCGCGGCAGCATCCCCGCCAATCCCGGCTTCCCGCCGCCAGTCTTCCCTCGCCGCATTCAACCGCTCCATCACGCGCGTCTCGACCAGATGGTCGAATTCCGCCACCAATGCTGCCTCGTCCTCCGGCTCGCCGCGGGCGGCCTCCGCCTCCGTACGTTCCGAGATCAGCGTGCGCTGCAGGCTGTCGATCTTTTCCAGTGTGCGCACGATCAGCGACACCGCCTCGATGGCCGCCTTGGCATCGCTTTGCGCCAGCTTTCGCGCGGCCTCGTCCTCCGCGCCGGCGGCATCCTGCTCGGCCAGAGCCTTCTGGCTTTGGAAGCGCTGGAACCGCTCGCGCAGCTCCTTCGTCATCTCCAGAAGCATCGCCTGCATATCGAGAAAGGGATCGAGTGGCGCATCCGCCTTGGTGTCGAGCACCAGCGCCGCCGCGCCCTCGAATTCCGAACGTCGCCCGCCAAGCCCGTCATAAACCGCCGGCTCCGGCGAGAGGCCGAACAACTCAAGATCGATCGCCGCGTCCATCGCAAACCCCAAACAAAAAGGCGCCCGGTTCGATGAACCCAGCGCCTGTCAATATATTCCCAAAATCCGTGACCGGCAGAACCCGCCGATCCGAAAGATATGCGGAAAATCAAGCTACCCCGCCGCCCGCACCTTTCCGACTATGCCATAACCCTATCAAACGACCGTCACGCCGTCAAGGACTATTTTCCTATTTAGCGAAATCTTTTGCGAAGCCACGAAGGGTGCTACTCTGCCAACATGACCTCGGAGGATCTCATTGCGATCGCGCTCGGCATGCCGGGGACGCGGGAAAGTGCCCATTTCGGGAAGCGTGACTTCCGGGTGGGCGAGAAGATCTTCATGTCCCTGCCGAAGGCCGGCCGCGCGGTGCTGAAGCTCACGGCGGACCAGCAGGCCATGGTGGTGGAAACCGATCCGGGGCTGTGCGCGCCCGTGCCGGGCGGCTGGGGCGCCAAGGGCTGGACGTCGCTCTATTTCGACAGCGCCGACGACGAGCGGGTGCGCGATCTCATCGGCACCGCCTGGCGCAATGTCGCGCCGAAGGCCCTGGTCACCGCGACGATGAACTGAGTTACTTCTCTTCGCCCACTTCCATGGGCCAGGTCACGAGATAATCCTCGTAGTCCTCGATATCGAGGCCCTCTTCGCTGACAGTGCGGCCGCGCGCCGAAATGCCGGCCTGGTGCACGGTGTCGGGATCGCCCGAGACCAGCGGATGCCACCAGTAGAGGTCGTGCCCGTCGCGGATGAGGCGGTAGCCGCAGGTCGGCGGCAGCCAGGAGATCTTCTCCACGCTCTCCACCGTCAGGCGGATGCAGTCCGGCACCGTCGCCTGCCGGTTGTCATAGTCCTTGCAGCGACAGCTCTCGCCGTCGAGCAGCACGCAGCGGATGGACGTCCAGGCGATTTCGCCCGTATCCCAGTCCTCCAGCTTGTTGAGACAACAGAGCCCGCAGCCGTCGCACAGGCTTTCCCATTCTCTGTCGTTCATCTCGGCGAGCGTCTTCGTCTTCCAGAAAGGAAGGTCGCCCGGCTCCTGCGCAGTGCTTGTCGTCATGCCTGACCCCTGAACCTCTCGCGCCCAAAGGTCAAGTCCGCCCGGCCGGTAACCGTACCCGGCAAAATCCGTTCTGCTGCCTTCAAAAGACTGCTATCGTCCCCGAATAGGACGTGGTCAGAAGACGTTAACCGGACGCGGGCAGGCTGCGGCCCGTCCCGAGACAAGGTTACCGAGCGTGGAAGACGAAAGCCCGAAGCCGCAAAAACCGCGCCGCCGCAAACGGCACATCTTCCTGCGTCTGGATTCCTGGATCGATTCCACGGTCTGGAACGCCGGTTTTCGCGCTGCCGAAATCTGGGAGGAGATCACCATCTTCTTCCGCCGCTTCCAGGTGAAGGGCTGGAAGAAGGCTGTCTTCGAGATCGTCGGCGAAGGCATGAACCTCGGCACCGCCGGCTTCGTGCTGCTGCTCGCGCTGGCGCTGCCCGCCTTCGAGGAGACCAAGGGCGACTGGCGCGCGCAGAGCGACTTCGCCGTCACCTTCCTCGATCGCTACGGCAACGAGATCGGCCACCGCGGCATCATCCACGAGGATTCCGTGCCGATCGACGAGCTGCCCGATCACCTGATCAAGGCCGTGCTCGCCACGGAAGACCGCCGCTTCTTCAGCCATTTCGGCATCGATTTCCTCGGTCTCGCCCGCGCCATGAACGAAAACGCGCGGGCCGGCGGCGTCGTGCAGGGCGGCTCGACGCTCACCCAGCAGCTGGCGAAAAACCTCTTCCTCTCCAACGAGCGCACGCTGGAGCGCAAGGTCAAGGAAGCCTTCCTCGCGCTCTGGCTCGAGGCGAACCTCTCCAAGAAGGAGATCCTGCGCCTCTATCTCGACCGCGCCTATATGGGCGGCGGCACGTTCGGCGCGGCCGCGGCGGCACAGTTCTATTTCGGCAAGAACGTCACGGATGTGAACCTCGCCGAATCCGCCATGCTCGCCGGCCTGTTCAAGGCCCCGGCCCGCTACGCCCCCCACGTCAACCTGCCCGCCGCCCGTGCCCGCGCCAACGAGGTGCTGACCAATCTCGTGCAGGGCGGCTTGATGACCGAGGGCCAGGTGATTGCCGCACGGCGCAACCCCGCCAGCGTCATCGACCGCAACGAGAAGACCGCGCCCGATTTCTTCCTCGACTGGGCCTTCGACGAAGTGCAGCGCATCGCAAAACCCTTTGCCCAGCATTCCCTCGTCGTGCGCACCACCATCGACATGGGCCTGCAGGCCGCGGCCGAGGAATCGGTGGAAAGCGGCCTGCGCCAGTATGGCGAGAGCTACCGCGTCAAGCAGGGTGCGCTTGTGATGATCGAAAACGGCGGCGCCGTGCGTGCCATGGTCGGCGGGCGCGATTATGGCGAAAGCCAGTTCAACCGCGCCACCCGCGCACTGCGTCAGCCGGGCTCCTCCTTCAAGGCCTATACCTACGCCGCCGCGATGGAGTCAGGCATGACGCCCGAGACGACCATCGTCGACGCCCCCATCAGCTGGGGTGGCTGGTCGCCGCAGAATTACGGCCGCAGCTTCGCCGGCCGCATGACGCTGATGACGGCAATGGCGAAATCGATCAACTCCGTGCCGGTGCGGCTCGCCAAGGAAAAGCTCGGCACCAAGCGCATCGCCCAGATGGCCAAGGACATGGGTGTCGAAACGCCGATCCGCACCGACAAGACCATGCCGCTCGGCACCTCGGAAGTGACCGTGCTCGATCAGGCCACGGCTTACGCCGTCTTCCCGGCGGGCGGCACCCAGTCGCGCCGCCACGGCATCAGCCAGATCCTCAATTACGACGGCGATATCCTCTACGATTTCGGCCGCGACGAGCCGCCGGCCAAGCGCATCCTGTCGGAGCAAGCGGATTCGTCGATGAACCGCATCTTCGTCACCATCCCGGTCAGCGGCACGGCGCGCCGCGGCGCGCTCGACCGCGGCATCGTCTCGGGCGGCAAGACGGGCACGACCCAGGCCTATCGCGACGCCTGGTATGTCGGCTTCACCGGCAATTACACCGCCGCCGTCTGGTTCGGCAACGACGACTATACCTCGACCAACAACATGACCGGCGGCTCGCTGCCCGCCATGACCTTCAAGCGCCTGATGGACTATGCCCATCAGGGCATCGAGCTGCGCCCCATTCCCGGCATCGAGAACCCCCTGCCGGATGGCACCAAGGCGACGGAGGTCGCGGCGGCGACGACGGATGAGAACAATCCCCTGCCCGCGCTGGTGCGTCCTCGTTCGCTCTCCACCGATGTCACGAAACTCCTGAAGGATGTCGCCCGCCAGCTGAACGAGGCCAAGCCCCTCAAGGCCGATGGCCGGGTGGCTGCGCTTGACGCGGCTCCGGTCAACCGGACAGAGTGAGCGATAAAGCGTTTCCGCGTTTCTCCGAATCGCCAAAACGCTCTATCTCTTCGTTTCGACACAACTCCAACGGTCGATTGCCTTGTTCCGAACGCCCCTCGTCATCGCCACCGCGCTCGCCGTCGCCTTCGGGCTCGGCATCCTGAGCTCGATCTATGCGCTGCGGGCAACTGTCGGCTTCGGCGCCATCGCGCTCGGCCCCTGGACCGCCTTCCCGAGCGCCCAGACGATCGATGCCGATCCCTATGCCAAGGCCCACCGCGCCCGTGACGGTAAGCTGTTGCTCGGCGGTGCCGAGGGCCTGACCTTCACCGCCGCCACCGACAGCGACAACCGCAGCCTTTCGGCAAACTGCCGCTACGAGATCGAGGGCATCACGCCGCCCGCCCGCCTCTGGACGCTGCACGCCGCCGACCGCAACGGCAATCCGCTCCTCGGCACGCGCCCCGGCCTGCCGGATGGCCTGAACGCCTGGTCGGTCCTGCGCAGCGCCGACAGCGATTTCGTCATCCGCATCGCCGCGACGGCGACCTCCGGCAACTGGCTCGCCGTGCCCGAGGGCAACGCGCAGTTCCTCCTTGTCATGACGCTGCTCGACACGCCGACCGCCGGCAGCTCCGGCGTCATCGATCTTGCCATGCCCGGCATCACAAGGCTGGACTGCACCGATGCGTAGTTTCCTCTATGCCATCGCCATCGGCCTTGTCGGCGCGGCTCTCTTGCACATCGTCATCATCCTCTCGCTGCCGAGCTTCACCGGCCGCGATGCCTATACGCGCGTCCAGACCTTCGGCGAAAACAACCGCTTCTTCCCGCTCGCCAGCGTCGGCGACACACTCGCGCCGCTCAACGACGACCCGGCAATGAAGACCGCCGTCTGCACCTTCTCCGTCGAAAACGGCCCGATCCGCCTCTTCGCCGATGGCGAGGTGCCCTTCTGGTCGCTCGCCGTCTATGACGACGCCTCCAACGAGGTGTTCAGCATGAACGACCGCACCTCCGTGACGGGCGCGCTCGACACCCTGATCGCCACCCCTATCCAGCTCATCGGCATCCGCAAGGCGCTGCCGCCGGAGCTGGAACAGTCGATCCTCGTCGAAATGCGCGGCAACGAGGGTTACGCAGTGCTGCGCACCTTCGTGCCCACCCAAAGCCGCCAGCCGGCCGCCGTCGGCTTCCTCGCCGAGGCTGGCTGCGAGACGTTCTCGCCTGCCCAATAGGGCCAACTCAAGTGGGAAATCGTGCTCTCAAGAGCATATGTCGCTGGGCGGCGCAATCGTGCACCCAGCCTGAATGCTGTCGTTCGGCCGCGCATGTGTTCGCCGTCAATCGCGGCGCCGCGCGCGATATCATAGATCAGGGCCGGCTGGCGGCATCCTGGGCGCTCGCCTTCGCCGCCTTGCCGCGGGCCGCGAGCATGGCGGGGGTCAGGCGCTCGTAGCGCACGCCCGTGAAGAGAAGCACCTGGGCCGGAGCCGTATGCGGAACGGGCGCACGTTTCGGGGTGCGCGCAAGCCATTCCTTCAATCTAACAACGTCTGCCATTCTCGCCTCCAAAAGAAGAATCGAGACGGATGAAGCACTCCTACAAATCTCACCCTGCCCTGTTCGGGCCGGTGCATCCGGTTCCGTCACCCGGCTGCGACGCACATTGTCATCCCAGTCGCATACGGGTGGAAAACGGCGATAGGGGGCCAGAAGTTTCCCATTCACGGGAATGTGTCTGGCGACCGCCCGGTATCCGGAACATCGCACCTTTCCCATCAGGAACGGCAGCCGTTTCGGCGAACCACCGTTCCCATGCTCGAATCATAGCACGTCTCAAATAATAGACGAGCAGACCCTTACCCCTAAAACTAACGACGATTGGGTTAACATGCTGTTAACACTAGCGTGATCCGCCGCGTCACGCTGTTCCCGGCGGCACAGGACGAGGCCGGTCTCCGCCAAAGCCTTCCGTTAACGCATGGACAAGCATGCATGGCGTAGACTGTGAGCGTTTGTTTTACGCAAGGATTTGGCCATGAGCTTTTGGGGCAAGACCATCGACACCCGCTACGATTTCCGGGCGTTCGACCCGAAGCATATCTGGGACTGGGGCCTCGTCACCATCGGCAAGGGCACCGAAATCGACTTCGGCGAGACGAACGGTATCTATTCGATCGACTTCGCCGACAAGGAGATCGCCATCCGCTTCCAGGATATCGGCGCCTTCTCGAACTATTCGCGCAACGGCCCGGCCTTCGTCGACTATAACGACACGCTGAACCGCATGATCGGCTTCAGCCTGCAGACCAATATGAAGGGCCTCACGGCCAGCGACATCACCGTCTATGACAACGAATTGCGGATCGACTGGCGCGGCACGTCGTTCAACACCAACACCTATGTGCTCATCAAGGTGAAGTTCCAGTACGACCCCATCAACGGCACGAACGCCGACAACACGCTCAAGGGCACGAAATACGACGATTTCTTCTTCGGCAAACGCGGCGCAGACACCATGACCGGCGGCACGGGTGCCGACCATTTCATCTTCTCCACCGGTGACACCGGCGGAACCAAAGCCGCCGCCGACCTCATCAAGGACTTCAAGCCGGCTGAATTCGACGTCATCGATCTCAGCCGCTACGACGGCAATTCCAACTTTGTCGGCGTGCAGGATTTCAAATTCATCGGCACGAAGAAGTTCTCTAAGGTCGTCGGCGAGCTGCGCTACGAGAAGGTCGGCGCGGAGACCCACATCACCGGCGACACGAACGGCGACGGCAAGGCCGACATCATGATCCGCCTCACCGGCAAGATCGATCTGACCGCCGATCACTTCATCTTCTAGAGTTTGTCAGGGAAAAGCGGATGCCCGGTTCAGGCTCAACCGGGCATCTTCTATTGGCACAGGCGACGCACACCTTTACCGGCTGTTAATCATACCGCCGTTAGGATTGTGTTTACGGTCGCCCCGCGCGACAGGCGCTCAAGCAGCGAGAACCGATTGATTGCGGAGATACCGCGATCCGCTCGGGTTTTGCTGGTTTCGCCAAGGACAGATGGACGCGGCAAGGGGCTGCCGCTTCGGGGATAGGGTGTTTCGTGGCGGACAGGTTTCGCGAACTGGAGAGACCGCAGGCAGGGCGGCCGAAGGACATCGTCTTGATGGCCACGGTGTCGAGCTTCGAGAGCCTGCGCTTTCCGTCGAAGTCGGATCTGCGCCAGTTCGGCGAACTCTTCGAGCCGCTCTACGCCGCCTCCACCGAGGAAGCCCGCCGCCAGGCCGTCGCCGCCCTCTCCCGCTGCCCGCAGATCCCCGATGAGATCGCCCTGTTTATCGCCGGCCAGCCGATCAGCATCGCCGCCATCTTCCTGATGGGCTCCAAGGCGATCGCCGATGGCGTTCTGATGCGGATCCTGCGTGTGGCCGGTCCCGAGCATGCCCGCGCCATCGGCAAGCGCGACGATCTCTCGCCCGCCGTCATCGAGGCGCTCGTCGGCAGCCACCAGGATCATGCAAGCCGCCGCACCGGCGAGGACCGCGCCGCGGCCCTTGCCGAAGCTGCACGGCTGGAGCGGGAAGAAGACATGCGCGCGGAACTGCGCGCGCTGATGCGGGCCGCGCTCCCCGCCGCCGAGATACCGGTCAAGCTCGAGGCCGCGACCGAGGTCCACCAGGCGCTGTTTGTGCGTTTTGCGCGCGCCGGCGAGATCGGCATGATCGCCGTCACGCTCGCCGACGCGCTCGCCTCCAGCCAGTGGCTGTCGGAGCGCATCCTGCTCGACGTCTCCGGCCGGCAACTGGCCGAGACGCTGGTGGCGCTCGCCGTGCCGGCGCAAGACTGCCTGTTCGTGCTGGGAAAAATCTACCCGCACCTGGCCGAGGGTGGCGCTGAAGCGCTGATCGCGTCGCTAGACCCCGCCCAATCGACCCTCAGGGTCGAAAGCTGGCAACGGGCGGATAGCTACACGAACGGCGATGGCTTGCCGAAGGCGGCCAACAGTGAAAGCACGAATGCGGACGGGCAGGATTACCACGGCAGGTCCTCTGGGGACGGGCGGCATCGCGCCGCCGGCTGATCGGCTTCTTCAAGGTTCCGTCGCGCGGAACCGATCGATTTCGGAAACGGTTTTCAGAACGCTTTTCAGAACACTGGGCGCTTGGCCGGCAGGCGAACAGCCGTGCCTTCATGGCGCTCGGCGGAGAGCGCGGCCAGCATGGTCACGACGAACATTCCCGAAATTAGCAGTGCAAGGGCGGGCAGCACGATAAACATGGGCGTTTCTCCAAGGGTTCACAGGCCGTTGCCTGTGCCTCCCTTTTCCCATGTGCCCGCTCTCGCCGCTGTTCCCGCCGGAACAGGCGGTCAAAACAGGAAATCCGCCTTCGACAGATCCGAGAGATCGACATGCTTCAGCGTCAGCACATCGGTGCCGGCTTTGATCAGCACGTCATCGCCACTCTGGACCGCATGGTTTTTCATGAGGTCGGCAAAGCTCGTGATGGCGGCGAGACCGGAGAAATCGACCCGGTCGGTGCCGGCCACGAAATCCGTCACTATGTCCTTGCCCGAGCCCTTGGAGAAGATGAAGACATCGGCGCCGGCGCCGCCGGTCAGCGTGTCGTTGCCGGCGCGCCCGTCGATGATGTCGTTGCCGCCAAGGCCCGATAGCGTGTTGCCGCCGCTGTTGCCGATCAGCACATTGGCAAGCCCGTTGCCCGTGCCGCTCATGCCGGCCGTGCCGAGCAACACGAGCTTTTCGATATTGGCGCCGAGCGTGTAGCTCACCGTGGATTGCACCGTGTCCGTGCCGCCATTCGCCTTCTCAATGAGCTTCAAAGCGGCATCGCCGACGAGATAGGTGTCGTTGCCCGCGCCACCGGCCACGGTCCCGATGACCTTGCCCCCGCGTGTGTCAAAACTGTCGTTTCCGGCGCCGAGATCGACATTGCCGCGGATCGTGCCGTTGTTGGTGATGATCTCCACACCACTACCGCCCTTGAGCGCGGTGCCCGTGGCGGTGATCGAGCCGTTGTTGGAAAGGATGTTCTTGCCGCTGCCGAGCAGCGCCACGGCGATGCCGCTCGTCGCCGTCACGTTGCCATTGTTGGTCAGCGTCGCGGAAGCGCCGTCCATCAGGATGCCGGCGGCACCCTTGATCGTGCCGTTGTTGGTGACCTGCGCATTCGCGCCGCCGACATCGATGCCCTCGCCGGAAGTCGAGGTCAGCGTCTTGTGGTTGGCGAAATTGACCGCGCTGCCATCGAGCCGCACCGCATCCTTGGCGGCGCTGATCGTGCCGTTGTTGGAAATGACCGCACTGGCGCCCGTCACCACAAGCCCCTCGTCGCCACGCGACAAGAGCTTGCCGTTGTTGGTGATGACGGCGCTCTTGCCGGTCACGACGATAGCATCCAGCTTGCTATCGACCGTGCCGCTGTTGGTGACGATCGCCTTCGTGCCGGCGCTGCGGATGCCATCGTCGGCGGTCGAATTGATCATGCCGTAATTGGTGATGATCGCAGCCGTGCCGGAAACGGTCACGGCATCGCCGCCGCTCTTGATCGTCCCGTGATTGGTGACGAGCGCCTTGTCACCCGTCGCCTTGATGCCGAGGCCGGTGGAAGAAAGCGTCGAGCCACGATTGGTGAAATTGATGCCGGCGCCGGCAAAGATGCCCGCCGCAGTGCCGCCCGAGAGCCTGCCGAGATTGGTGAGGATGAGCCCGGTTCCCGACGTCGTCAGCCCGACCAGCTTGGCGGAAACCACGCCGTCGGCCTTGATCGTGACATCGCCGGGCTTGGCGGTGATCGCGGCATCGCCGAAGACGATGCCATTGCCGGCCGTGGAGGTGACCCTGCCATCAATGGCCAGCGAGCGGCTGGTGTAAACACCGCCGGCATCCACGGCCGTTCCCTTGGTGGTGATCTTGACGCCGGGATCCACGATCCACTGGCTGTTGGCCTTACGGGCCACAAGCGTCGACGTCATGTCGATCTTGATTACATATTTGGTCATTCTATCGGCCGTCCATCATTGACGTAGCCACGTCCTAGCGCCTTATCGGCAAAGAATTCGTTTCCATTGCGGCCGGGCCGGCAAAGCCTTGCTGCAAGGTTAACGGCGGAAAAATCCGTCGTCGTCAGGCTCAACCCCGGCGAATTCCAGGAGATCGCCGAGATCGTCCGTCTCGACCGATACGACCCAGAGGTCGCTGTCGAAACGCCGTTCCCGCGCAATCGCCTCGGCCACCGCCGCCGTCTCGACGCGCTCCAGCCGCGTTTCGAACAGCCGCGACCGGTTGCTGTCACCCTCGCCGAAGAAGCTTTGCGGCGCCGGGGCAAACAGGCTCTCCGCGCCATCGCGAAAGATCTGCCGCACGAACACCGCGCCGGCCTCTTCCGCCCCCTTCGCCTCGACGGCCGCGAAATCGCCACGGGCAAACACGCGGCGCAGCAGGGCGGAGACGAAGATGTCGGTACGAAGACGCATGGCCCGCCTCCTACACGGCGCAGGCCTCAAGGGCAATCGCGAGGTCTGGGGTGTCTTGCCGGCGTTACAGCGCGCCGATGTCCTTGAGCTTGGCGAGAACTTGCTGGTTGGGCTCCCCCGTCACCGGCAGGCGATAGTGCTTTTCGAAATGGCGGATCGCCACGCGGGTCTTCTCGCCGATCAGGCCGTCGACGGCGATATCCGTATAGGCGATGTTGCTCAGCCCCTTCTGGATCTTCATCACCATGTCGCTCGGCGCGGGTTTGGCCACGGCGGAGGTGACCGCCGGATCGGCCTCGGCCCGCAGGATCGCGGCGGCAACGGGGTCGGATTCTTCCTCGGCGACGGGCTTGGCCGTCGTCGCCGGCTTCTGCTCGATGACCTTCGCCACCTCGTCGAACGGGCGCTCGCCGGGCGTCACGTCGGTGATTTCAGGCAGTTCCTCGCCCTCCTCCTGGCGCTCGATGACGAAGGTCGTCACGTCGTGCGGCTCGGGATTGGTGGCGGTGAAGCCGAGGGAATTGTCGGCCGAGCGGGTCTTCAGGAAGGGCGAGGGATGGCCGCCCGGCTGATACCACAGCGCATTGGCCGCGACGAAGGAGAAGACGACGATGAAGGCGCAGGTGCCGCCGATCAGGGTGGGATTGCGCGCGGCAAGCCCGCCGAGCGCAACCAGCCCGGTGATGACGATGTTCGGCCGGCGCGGCGGCGGTGCGGGCGCGCGCGCGCTGGAACGGCCCTTGCGGGCCTGGCCCTGCGGCCGCCGGTCAGGCTGTTTTCTGACGTGCGCGTTCATCTTTTCTGTCCTTGCCATCGAGCGAAGGCTGGTAAACGGTCTCCATATCAGGCGCAAGGCGCGGCGGGAAATCCACGGTGGATGCGCCGGCGGCGGCGAGATCGTTTTCGCGCGCGATGCCAGCGCCATCGGCGGGAACGCGGATGGTGATGACGGTGCCCTCACCCGGCTTGCTCTGGATCACGAACGAACCGCCATGCAGCGCGACGAGACCCTTGACCAGCGACAGGCCGAGGCCGGTGCCCTCATACTTGCGGGTATATTCGTTCTGCACCTGCATGAAGGGCTGGCCGATCAACGCCAGCTTGTCGGCGGGAATGCCGATGCCGGTATCGCTGACGGTGAGCAGCAGGTCGCGCCCCTCGCGCGCCGCATCCATGGTGACGATGCCGCCGCGGTCGGTGAACTTGATGGCGTTGCCGACGAGGTTGATCAGGATCTGCTGGATCGCCCGCTGGTCGGCCACCACCTCGCCGATGGCGCGCGGCACGCGGCTCGTCAGCTTGATGCCCTTGTCGCGGGCCTGAAGACCGAGCATCTGCTCGCAGGCGCGCATGCTGTCGGCCACCGCGAAGGGTTCCGTCAGCAGCTCGTAGCGGCCGGCCTCGATCTTCGAAACGTCCAGCATGGTGTTGACCACCGACAGCAGGTGCGAGCCCGACTGGTGGATCAGCGCCACATATTCGCGCTGGCGATCGTTCTCCAGCTTGCCGAAATATTCGCCCGTGAGGATATCCGAGAAGCCGAGAATGGCGTTGAGCGGCGTGCGCAGTTCATGGCTGACGGCCGCCAGGAAGCGCGTCTTGGCGTCGTTGGCCGATTCGGCTTCGGCGGCCTTGCGGGCCGTCTCGCTGCGCAGCAGCGCCTCTTCGGACATATCGCGCGACTGGGCAACGACGGCGGCAAGCGAACCATCGGCCGCCGTCATCGCCGTCATTTCCACGCGCATATGCATGAACTGCTCGGCATGGGCCTCAAGGCGCGGCCGGTCGATGCGGATATCGACGGTCTCGCGCGCGCCGCCCTGTCGCAGGCGATCGATCGCCGCGACGAAGCCGATGCGGTCGGAAACATGGATCTGGTCGAGATAGCCGCGGCCCATCGGGTCGCGCATCCAGGCGAGCATGTCGGCGCGGTCGCGGCCATGCACGGCGGTGACGAAACCGCGCGCATCATGCAGCGTCACGAGGCCTGCGAAGAGATCATAAGGAGAGATTGCGGGCGGCGCCGTTGCGGCCAGCTCATCGGCAAAACTCTTGACCGGCGAGAGCTTCGGCGCGCGCACGGAGGATACGGCGGCGGCCAGAAGCGCACCGGCGCCGGCGAGCGCGACACCGGCCGGCAGGGCGGCGGAGGCGGGCATAACAGCGGAAAGGGCGAGCGGCAGGCCGGGAACGGCGGCGATCAACGCGAGCGTCGTCGCGCGAAGGGAAGCGGACGGGCGCGCGTCGGCGCCGACGCCAGCAACGCCAGCAACGGCGCCCAGGCGGGCGGCCATTCTGTCAGCGATGATGGTCAATTGGCGCAACGCAAAACCCTGTCGTTCATGTTCTTTTCTGTGAGCCCAAAATCGCACCGGCGACTTAGGAAAGGATAAACGGCAGGGGTCTGAAAGGGGGGCAAAAAGCCCCAAAAGTCCCATTTCGGGGCAATCCAACGGCCATTCGTCCGGCGTGGTTAACGGGGCGTAAGCGCCTCATTTTGCGGCATTTTTCTGTTCGTATTAACTTCTGGGGCAAGGGTCGCGAAAGCCGCCTCCCGGCATTCCGGCACCTCGGGGTCAGAGGGGCCGCCTTCATCCTTAACGGGGATCGCTAAAATCTGCCTCAAATGCCGGTAAAGCTGCCGATCGTTCGAATTTTACTTAAAACTGGGCAAAACCTGACTGATTCCTGCAAAGGGGAATTTCCTTCCGGCCCCTATTCTCGCATCAACGGTTCGCCAAGGACCAATCAAGCCGAAGGCCGCCAAGAGCCAAGGCGTATAATGAGGATGGCAAGCGATGTGGTTTCTGATCAAGGGAACGTTCTGGTTCTCACTTGTGCTGGTGCTGCTGCCCTTCCTGGATCCGGCCTCGTCCGCGAAACTGGAAAAGGGGCCGAGCGTCGAGCTCGGCGATACGTTCAGCGCCGCCACCGAAGCGCTCAATTATGTGACGGCCATGTGCCTGGAAAAGCCTGACGTCTGCCAGAAGGGGACTGAAACCTTCGTGGCGCTCGGCCACCGGGCACGGGAAGGCGCGCATATCGCCTACAAGTTCCTCGATACCCAGTTTGCCGAAGACGACGCCGTCGCCAAGGCCGAGCCGGCGGAAGGCGAAGCCCTCGACCAGCCGCTGCCGAAGATGGCGGCCAATGTCGATGCCGACGCCGAGGTCATCACCGGCACCATCGCCATCCCGACCCGCCGCCCCGACCACAAAGGCTGACGCCGGATCCAAGTTTCAAAGTTTACTGCCTGCCTGACTCGTTGCCCTGCAACCGCCGTATGGACCCTGTCCCTACGGCGTTTCTTTTTGTGCCGGTCTCGCCTATATCAGGGCAAACTTCGAGAGACCCGCCATGGCCACGCTGCAAGAGATCATCGACGACTTCGCCTTCCTGGAAGAATGGGAGGACCGCTACCGCTTCGTCATCGAACTCGGCAAGGCGCTGCCCGATCTCGCCGAAGACAAGCGCACGGCGGCCAACAAGGTGCAGGGCTGCGCCAGCCAGGTCTGGCTCGTCAGCCATACCGGCGAAGGTGCGGATCCCGTCATGACCTTCGAGGGCGATTCGGACGCCCATATCGTGCGCGGCCTCGTCGCCATCGTGCTCGCCATCTATTCCGGCAAGCGCGCCTCCGAGATCGCGGCGCTCGACGCTATCGAAACATTCAACACGATCGGCCTCGTCGAGCACCTCTCCTCGCAGCGCGCCAACGGCCTGCGCTCGATGATCAAGCGCATCCGCGAGGAAGCCGCCATCAAGGTCGCCGCCTAGACATAGGCAGCGAACAGGAAAGATATTGCCAGCACGAAGATCAGCGTCGGGATCGCCCACATGATCGCGATATAGGCCTGCTCCTGTACATAGGGGCCGAACAGCCGCGCTACCACATTGAAGCGCGAGAAGACGACGTTCACGAAGAGCGCAGAGGCGAGCCCGATATAGTTGAGCGCAAACAGCCGGTTCACCGTGTTGTCGCCCACCGACAGCACCGTATAGCTGCTGTAGACCGTGAAATTCAGCGCGATAATGGCGAAGAGGCCGCCGATGATGATGTTGACCATCTCATAGGTATCCACCTGGAAGACGCCGTCCTCCATGGTGTTGAGCCAAATCGCCAGCTGCGGAATGAGCAGCGACGCAAGCAGCGGAATGAAGATCGAGGCGACGACGAGGCCGAGCTTCCGTTGGACATCCAGTGAGGCGACGACGCGCGCATGGGTGCCGTTGTACCAGCCCGGCTGCGGCGCGCTCTTCAGGTCGATCAACCCGATGGTCCAGCCGCCGAGTTCCGCATGGGCCGAGGGACGGCTGAAATCGATGTCGGACTGGTCGAAACGCAGGATCATCTCCGCCGTCGTCAGCCCGTAGGCTGATATCTCGACAGCGAGTTTCTGACGGTCGAAGGGGAAGCGCTCGACATTGACGTCGACGGTGAAATCGGCCGTCACCCGATGCAGCAGTTCCGCCTGGCCGGTCGGGTAGATCTTCAGCCCGTATTCTGAGCGCTCAGCCGCGCCGACCTGGTTGGCGATGCGCACCGGCGGGGTCCAGATCTCCTTCATGCGCGCCTCGGCTGCACTGCCGCGCAGCGTTTCCGGCGTGCCGCTGCCGTCCTGGCCGCTCGCCAGACGCGAATCGGACCAGCGCAGGCGCAGGTCCACCGTGGCGCGGAATTTCCCCGCATTCTCGTCGAAACTCTCGATCGACAATATGGTCGCGGCCGCCTGCACGGCAATCGGCAGGCCCTTGTCGCGTGGCAGGGTGGGGTTGGCCAGCGCCGGGGTGCAGAAGGCGGCGAGGAGCGCGATCAGTGCCGCGAGGCCGGCGGCCGTGAAACGGAAAATCCCCATGTCACAGCGCCTTTTCCGGCTCGGCGCGGCGGCTTCGGATACGGTCGTAGAGCTGGACCATCGGCTGCATTTCCGCGGGGAAGCTTTCCGCTCCTTCGATCGGTGCCAGCTTCCCACCGTGGCTCACCGCCTCGAAGCGATCGCCGAGCACCGCCAAGGGCCGCAGCAGGAAGCCGCGCAGCACGATGAGGATGAAGGCGGCGAGCAGCACGATGGCGACGAGGGTGACGACCCCCTGCCAGATCAGCAACCGGCTGACGGCGGCGCGCGAGGCGCTGAAATCCTGCGTCGCGGCAATGACGCCGAGCGGCGTGCCCGACCCGCTGTTGACCGGCAAAAGCACGACGCCGCGGGCAAGCCCCTGGGCCTCGCGCACATAATGCGACGGCTCGTTGACGACGGCGATATCGCCGGGGCCGGCAAGCTCGGCCATCAGCTGCGCATTGGTCGCCTCGATGCGGATATATTTGCCGACGCGGTTCTGCTCGCCCATGCGCTCGGGATCGATGCCCTGCCCATAGTCCCTGAGGATGCTTTCATCGATGAACAGCGCGAGATCGAGACCATAGGCGGTCTTGAGATTGGCGAGCACGCTGCCGTAGTCGATACCGAATTCGAAGGTGCCGATATGTTTTCCGGCCGGGTCCAGCACCGGCGAAACACCGAAAATGCCCGGCCCGTTGCGCGCGACGGCGGCCCCCTTCATCGGCACCCGCTCCTTGTTGGCGGCAACCACAAGCGGGCGGGTGTGGGTCAGATCATCGCCGAATTTCGCGGGATCGTGCAGGCGCAGGAACGAGATGGCGTCGGCCGTGTGGAACTGCGCCTGGTCGACGCCGTGGCGCGCCTTCTGGCCGGCGAACATCGCCGAGAGTTCCGCATTCAGCCCCGCCCGGTCGCCGGCGGCGAAGAGCCGGCGCACGGTCGGCAGTTCGGCGATCAGCTCGGCGCGCGCCAAAGCCTTGTTTTCCGAATCGCGGATCGCCGTTTCGACGATCGCCTGCATGGTCTGGAACTGGTTGCTTTCGACGGCATCGGTCATGCCGGAAAACAGGCGGCTGGTCACCAGCGCGGCGGCGGCCACGACGATGACGACAGCCAGGATGAGAGCAACGGGAGCGCTGCGCCGGAAGGTCATGAACGGCCTGCAATAATTGAGAAAGCTGAAATGGTTGACGCGGAGTTAACAGCATTTTCTAAACTGGGGATAGCAGGATTTTCGACGACCATTTTTGATCATCGATCCGGAGTGAAGACCCCGTTTTGGCCGGAGCCTTCACGATGGGGCAGTGTCAGCGCGGCAGGTCCGGCCGATATCCCTCGCCACCCCAGGCATGCGTCCGGCGCGGCGGCGGCGCAGGCGGCGCATAGTGGCGGGCAAGCGCCATCAGGGCGGCGCGCAGCATGAGCTTTGCCGAGCGGGCGGGCCATTGCCGCTCGCGTTCCACCGTCTCCAGCCCCTTGAGGAAACAGCAGACATCGAGCGCAACCCCGGACAGTTCCGGCCCGATTGCCGCGATGGCTCGGGCAACGCGCAGGCGGGCGGCCAGTGCGGTGTCCGTCAGTTCGCGCGCCGCACCCGCCTCGCCCTTCTGGCGGGTGGCGATGCGCGGCTCCCAGGACATGGTCATCTTCGGCTGCAGGCCGCCGCGCGTGAAATCGGCATGGAGCCGCTCGCCGGCGGCAAGGGCATCCTGCGGCAGCCAGGCCTCCCCGGTCTTCTCCTTCAGCCGGGCGAGCGCGGCCAGCGGCGATTCCAGCCGGTTGGCCGTCGCCGTCTCCCGGCCTCCCTCGCGCAGCACCACGACCGGCGCCAGATCACGATGCTGGGCGGCGAAGGGCGTTTCGGCCTCGCACAGCCGGCGCCTGAGATGGGACTTCGCCTCCGGCGTCGCCCGCAACCGGTCGCCAACGGGGGTGACGAGGCCGAGCCGCACGGCCTCCTCGAGCACCGCGCGGGACGCCGCCTCCTTCCGGCCGTTCGCGGCCAGAAACCCCTCCCCGTCGAACGACGCATACCCGACCGTCAGCAAAAAGCGCAAAACCTTTGCCAGCGCGGCATCCTTCTTTGCCTCAACCATGGCTGCCGATCCCCGCCGGGCCGAAGACCGAGAGCACGACGCGCTCGATCGCCGAAACGAAGGCGTCGAAGGCGGCATCGTCGCGCCGGTCCTCCACGACATTGCAGGCATGGCCGACCGTTGTGCGGTCCCGCCCGAAGGCCACGCCGATATCCGACAGGGAGAGCTGCAACACGACATGGCAGACATACATGGAGATCTGGCGGACATGGCAGGTGGAGCGGCGGCTGTCACGGCGCCAGAGCGGCCGCTCGCTCGCCATCGCCGTCATTTCGAGCACGAGCTGGCGCACGATACGGCAGGCGGTGCCCGACGGCACGGTGGGCGTATCCAGGCCGGCGATGACCCGTCGCACCCCATGCCCCTCCCTCCCGGCCTCCTCTCCCTTTGTTTCCAGCGCCGCCGGCCGGGTGTTTCGGGATGCCCGCCTCTGGGATACGATGAACTGATGCATGACTGGCCGCTCCGTTGATAGGAATTTATTCATACACCCTAGAGGACAAGCGAGGATGAATGAAGCACCAATCCGCAACCATTCATTGAATACGTTTAAAATTTTGCCGTCGGCATCCTCTTTGTAGGCTTATATTCCTTATTGCGAAAACCACGTCGGATTGTTGCCAGCCAGGAGCGCCGAATCGGGCCGCACCCGCGACAACCACGCTCAAAAGCAAAAGGCCGGAGCGTCACCGCTCCGGCCTTCATCAATTCTTGTCCAGCCTTGAAGGCTTATTTGCCCTTGCGGCGCTGGCCGAGGCCCATTTCCTTGGCGAGACGCGAGCGAGCTTCGGCATAGGCCGGGGCGACCATCGGATAGTCTGCCGGCAGATCCCACTTCTCGCGGTATTCTTCCGGCGTCATGCCGTAGTGGGTCATCAGGTGGCGCTTCAGCGACTTGAACTTCTGGCCGTCTTCCAGGCAGATGATGTAGTCGTTCTGAACCGACTTTTTGACCGGAACCGGCGGCTTCGGCTTTTCGGCGACGACGGGCGCTTCGACGACGGCCGAAGGCTGCGTCGTGTTGTTCAGCGCGGCATGCACGTCGGCGATCAGGCCCGGGAGTTCGGCAACCGGCACGACATGGTTGCCGACATAGGCGGCAACGATATCGGCCGTCAGCTCCACAAGCAGATTGGAGCTGGTGCCAAGATTTGTTTCAGTCATGTGTTTCTCCTGTCGGACGAAAGGAAGCCGATGTCTCTCTCCATCGGCCGGGGGCATTGAATTTCGCGCAAAGCAACCATTCCGGGAGATCGAGCGGCCAGATCAATGTCTATAGACACGCTTCGCCACGAAATACGGACATTTTGCGTCAATATAACTTTTTGGTATTGCGGCCTCCGCACCAGTTATGTCGGAACCGGCTTATATACCGGATGAGCGCGAATACGCCACCAACTCAACTTAAACAGGAAATCCGCATACAAGCTAAATCAACCCGAATGCTTTACTTTACTTGAAATACCATTCCGCAAATCAAAGTCCAGAAATATTTTGGGAAAGAAACTTGAGAGCTTCAAGTAAGGAAACAATCCACTGGAAAACACGGGATACTGTAAATTTTAAGGGTAGGCCTCAACGAATTTTCAACGCTTCTTGGCCGCCCGTTCGCGCGGCTCGCGCAATTCATCCATCACGGTCAGGCGCGTCAGACGATAACCGGCCGCATGCGCGGCCTTTGCGACAAGATGCGCCGCCACCGGGGCCGTCAGCACAAAGAAGACGAAACCGGCCAGCGCGCGGGTGAAAATCGCCACATCGAGAGCATGCATGCCGGCCGCCAGCAGCATGAGCCCCGAACCGACCGTGCCGGCCTTCGAGGCCGCATGCATGCGGGTATAGACATCCGGCAGGCGCACGATGCCGAGCGCGGCCAGGAAGGTGAAGGCACCGCCCGCGACGAGCATGACAGCAACGACGAGCGCGAAGAGAAGATCCAGCATCAGTGCAGCCTCCTTGCATGGCCGCCGCTGCGCCGCGTCCTGTTGCCGGCCGGTGCGTCGTCCGGCGCGCCCTCCTCGCCCGCCTGCATGCCGCGATGCATCACGAAGCGGGCAAAGGCGACCGTGGCGAGGAAGCCGACGAGGCCGAGCGCGATGGCGATGTCGATATAGAGATTGAAGCCCGTTTTGATCGCGATCACGGCGATGAAGCCGATGGCGATGGCGGTGAGCATGTCGAGCGCGACGATGCGGTCCGGCAGGGTCGGCCCCTTGATGACGCGCCAGGCGGTGAGGAAAAAGGCGGCGCACATCAGGAAGAGCGCGATGGCGCAGGCGCCGGAAATGATCGTGTCAGCAGCCATCAGCGGAAGGCCTCCAGAATCTTCTTCTCGAAACCATTGGCGATGTCGCGCCGCGTGCCGGCCGGATCGGAGCAGTCGAGAGCATGCACGTAAAGCAGCTTGCGATCGTCGGAGACATCGACGGAGAGCGTGCCCGGCGTCAGGGTGATGAGATTGGCGAGCAGCGTGATCTCGAAATCCCGGTCGACCGTCAGCGGAAAGGCGAAGATGCCGGGTTTCAGGTTCATCTTCGGACTTGCCACCAGCACCGCGACCTTCCAGGCCGAAAGCGCCAGCTCCTTGAAGAAGAGAACGAGCAGCGACAGCGCCTTCAACGGCCGGAAGCGCCGGCCGTCCGGCTGGATATGGCCCCGGATGAGCAGGAGCGACAGCGCGCTCGCGGCAATCCCGAGCAACAGGTTCGGGATGGTGAAGCTGCCGGAGACAGCAAGCCAGACCAGCGTGAAGACGGCGATGATGACGGCGGGACGCATATCACTTCACCCCCGGAAAAACGGAACCGATATAGGCGCTGGGATCGGCAAGCCCCTGCGCGGCATGCTGGACGAGCGCCATCAGCCGCTCCGGAAAGAGGCCGAAGCCGACCGTCAAAGCGGTCAGCAGGGCAAGCGGCAAAAGCGCGCCGGCGGGAATGTTTTGTGCCGGCAGCGCCGCCGGCGCGGGGCGCCAATAGGCGAGCGCGAAGACGCGGCCGAGCGCGATTGTGGTGAGGAAGCCGGTGGCGAGCACCGCCGCCGCCAGCCACCAGGCGCCGATGTCGATTGCCGCCTTCGCCACCATGACCTTCGGCCAGAAGCCGGAAAACGGCGGCAGGCCGGCGGCGGCAAAGAACAGCACCAGCGACAGGGCGGAAAACAGTGCCGAGCGGCCATAGAGCCCGCCGAGGGAATGGAGATCGAAGGAACCGGCAAGCCGGCCGGCCAGTCCCGCCGCCATATAGAGCGCGGTCATCACCACCATGGAATGCAGCGCATAGAAGATCGCCCCGCCGATGCCGCCGGGACTGCCGAGCGACAAGCCGGCCAGCATCACGCCGATGCCGGAAATGACGACATAGCCGAGTAACCGGCGGATATCGCTCTGGCCGAGCGCGCCCAGCGCCCCGAAGAGCATGGTGGCGACGCCGACGAGCACGATGAGGAAGCTCAGTTCCTCCCGTTCGACGGGAAACAGCATGACCAGCGTGCGCAGGAGCGCATAGATCCCGACCTTGGTGAGCAGGCCGGCAAACAGCGCCGACACGACGACACGCGGCGTGTGATAGGAGGCCGGCAACCAGAAATTCACCGGAAACGCCGCCGCCTTCATGCCAAAAGCCAGGAAATACAGCGTGGCCAGCGTCATCAGCGGCAGTTCGGCACGCCCCGCCGCCGCCTTCACCGCGATATCGGCCATGTTGAGCGTGCCGAACAGGCCGTAGAGATAACCGGTCGTGACGAGGAAGAGCGTCGTCGCGATGAGGTTGAGGAAGGCATATTTGATCGCGCCGTCGATCTGGCGCGGCTCGGAGCCCAGCGTGATCAGGCCGAAGGACGAGATCAGCAGCACCTCGAACCAGACATAGAGGTTGAAGATGTCGCCCGTCAGGAACGCGCCGGAGACGCCGGCCATCAACAGCAGCAGGAACGGATAGAAGCCGTAGCGCCGGCCGCTCGCATCGATATCGGCCAGCGCATGCACGCTGCCGGCAAAGGCGACGACCGCGCCGGCCAGCGCAAAGAGCACGCCCGTCAAATCCGCCGTGAAGGCGATGCCGAAGGGCGGCAGCCAGCGGCCCATCACCATCGTCACCGGGCCGTTTGCCGCGACATGGGCAAGCAGCAGCGCATCGACCACCACGAGCACGGCAAGCGAGGGAATGGCGATCAGCGCCTGAAGGCGGAGCGACTTGCGCAGCATCAGCAGCACCGCGCCCGCAAGGATGCACCAGGCGGGCGGCAGCACGACCAGCCAGTCGGCGGCGGGAAGCGGCGTCAGGACGAGGGCTGCGGAAAGATCGGCGGGATTTGCGGCCATTGGCGGGGCGGTTCCTGTCAGTAGCCGGTCGGCGGAAGGGGATCGTTCTCCGGCTCCGCCAGGCGCATCTCGTTGCCATTGTCGGTGCCGAGGTCCTGATAGGCACGGTAGACCAGCACCAGCAGGAAGGCGAAGAAGGAGAAGGAAATGACGATGGCCGTGAGGATCAGCGCCTGCGGCAGCGGATTGGCCGTCAGCGTCGCCGGCACGTCATGTCCCGCGGGAATGATCGGCGGCACCTCGCGCAGGATGCGGCCATTGGTGAAGAGCAGAAGGTTCACGCCGTTGCCGAGCAGCACAACGCCGAGCAGCACGCGCACCAGGAATTTCGACAGCATCAGATAGACGGCAGCGGCGAAGAACAGGCCGATCAAGAGGACGAAGGGAAATTCCATCAGACGTCGTCCCCCGCTTCCAGCGCCAGCGCAATCGAGGTGATCGCGCCGACCACGACGAGATAGACGCCGGTATCGAACAGCATCACGGACGACAGCGGGATCTCGACGCCGAGTACGACGGGGTAAATCCACAACCCCGTCATGAACGGCACGCCGAAGGCCGCCGAAAGCAAGCCGGCGATGCAGGCGATGAACAGCCCGAAGGCCGAAATCGCCATCGGGTGGAACCACAGCGCCCGGCGCACCGCCGCAATGCCATTGGCAATGCCGAAGATCGCGAGCGCCGACACGGCAATCAGCCCGCCGATGAAGCCGCCGCCCGGCTCGTTATGGCCGCGCAGCAGCACGAAGATGGAAAACAGCGCCATCAAGGCGGTGAGGAAGGGCGCGACGGTGCGGAAGATGAGGGTGTTCATGCGCCGGCCCTCCCCTTGCGGATGCGGATAATCGAGAGGATCGCGAGACCCGTGACCATCACCACGGCGATTTCGCCGAGCGTGTCGGTGCCGCGGAAATCGACGATGATGACGTTCACCACATTGGCGCCATGCGCGATGGTCTTCGAATAGAGATTGAAGAAATCCGTCAGCGCGGTATCGAAGCGACCCTGCGTGACCTTCAGGAGATAGAGCGCGAAGCCGAGGCCGCAGGCGATGGCGATCACCGCATCGGGGATCTTTTCCCGGAGCGGCCGGTGGTCGCGCGGCGTGAGTTCCAGGCGTGTCATGACCAGAGCGAGGATGACGACGGACAGCGTCTCGATCATGAACTGGGTGAAGGCGAGATCCGGCGCGCCGAACAGCAGGAAGAGCAGGGCGACGCAGAACCCCTGGATGCCGAGCGCGACGATGGCCGTCAGGCGGTTGCTTGCGGTCAGCACCGCGCCGATACCCAGCACGGCGAGCAGCATCACCGCCAGTTCATGCAACAGCATGCCGGCCGGCCAGACCGGCAGGCGGGGCCATTCGCCATAGACCACCGGCGGCACCAGCAGCGCCAGCGCGATCACCGCGAAGGTGGCGGTCATGTAGATTTCGATGCGGCCCGGCTGGAGGAGCCGACTAATGGCGGCGGCGGCGCGCACGAGCCCGGTCATCGCCTGGTCGAAACCGCGATCCGGCCCCCAGCCGATATCCTCGATCAGCCGGTTCGCCGCCTGCCGCGCGCGGTCCAGCATCAGCAAGACGCCGATGCCGAAGGCGACCGTCACAAGCGACAGGCCGAAGGCGAGGCTAAGATGCGGCATGGCGGAAATCGTAATGGTCTGCGGCGCGCCCGACATGGCAGAGGCGAGCGGCGATATCAGCAGGGCATGGGTGACGGCGGAGAACAGGCCGATGACGAGGCCCTTGACCGCCAGCAGCATCGGGCCGATCCACAGCAGTGCCGGACCTTCATGCGCATGCTTCGGCGTCTCCACCGGCGCGCCGAGGAAGGGTTTCAGCGCCACGGCGAAGGCCACCGCAAACATCAGGCCGTTGCCGATGACGGCGGCGGCCGTGAAGGCGATCTGCCGCAGGTTTCCGCCGGCCAAGGCGGCATAGACCTCCTCCTTGGCGAGGAAGCCGAAAAACGGAGGCAGGCCGCCCATCGAGAAGGCGGCGAGAAGAGCGGCGAGAAAGGTGACGGGCATAGCGCGCCTGAGGCCGCCGAGTTTCGTGACGTCGCGCGTGCCCGTCTCGTGGTCGATCAGGCCGGCGACCATGAAGAGCGCGCCTTTGAACAGCGAATGGGCGACGAGATAAAGTGCTGCGGCGGCCAGCGCATGCTCCGAGCCGAAGCCCGTCAGCATGACGAGCAGGCCGAGCGACGCAACCGTCGTATAGGCCAGCATCAGCTTGAGATCTGTCTGGCGGATGGCGAGCACGGCGCCGACAAGCAGCGTCAGCCCGCCGACAGCCGGCAGGATGGTTTCCCAGGCGGGCGTTGCGCCCATTACCGGGTTCAGCCGCATCAACAGATAGACGCCGGCCTTCACCATCGTCGCCGAATGCAGATAGGCCGAGACCGGGGTCGGCGCCTCCATGGCGTTCGGCAGCCAGAAATGGAACGGAAACTGCGCCGACTTGGTGAAGGCGCCGCCGAGCACGAGGAAGAGGATCGCGAGATAATAGGGGCTGGTGCGCAGTTCGGGGCCGAAGGACATCAAAAGCGAGAACTGCGTGACATCGGTGACGTCCCACAGCAGCAGCAGGCCCGCCAGAAGAAAGAGCCCGCCGCCGCCCGTGACGATCAACGCCTGAAGGGCTGCGCGGCGCGAGGCCTCGCGCGCATGGTCGAAGCCGATCAGCAGGAAGGAGGTGATCGAGGTGAGCTCCCAGAAGACAAAGAGCATCAAGAAGCTGTCGGACGCGACGAGGCCGAGCATCGAGCCCATGAACATCAGGATGAAGGAGAAGAACCGTCCCTGATGGACATGCCCCTTCAGATAGCCGCCGGCATAGAGCACGATCAGCGTGCCGATGCCGGAAATCAGCAGCAGGAAGGCGAGCGACAGGCCGTCGATCAGCCAGGAGAAGCTGACATTGTACGAGGGAACCCAGACATAACCGCCGGTGACGACCTCGCCGGCTGCGATTTTTGCGTTGAAGCCGAGGAAATGCAGGAAGACGGCGAAGGGGACGAGCGCCAGCGGCCAGGCGGCACGATGGCCGAGGAGCCGCGTCAACGCGGGTGCGATCAGCGCGCCGAGAAACGGCAGGCAGAAGGCGAGGAAGGTCAGGCCCATCGTGTCCGCTGTCATGCCCCTCCCCTCATGTGCAGGCTTCGCCCGTCATTGGTCTTGCAAGAATTCAGAGCGCCTTTTCTACGTCGGTCAAACCGAAATCACCACCCTTGAACAGCAAGGGCGCGGCGTTTTCACGCGCCAATGCATAGGAAAAGCAATCACCATAGTTCAAATGTGCGGCATGACCGGTGCCGCGACCGAAACGGCGGAAAGCATCGAAGGCGATCTCGGCCTGTGCCGCCGTAACAGCCTCGATCCGGATATTTGCCCGCAGCAGAAAAGCATCGAGCGCGTTCACGCCGCCGCTGCCGTAACGGGCGAACAGCACCATCTTGGTTTCCAGCAGGCTCGCCGCGCTCATGATCCGTTCGGCGGTGCCTTCGATGGCTTCATTGAAGGCACGCCGCTCCGGTTCGTCCGTGAGGATGGCGACGAGCGCCGACGTGTCCAGCGCGATCATCGCGGCAAGCCGTTTTCGTCATAGCCGATGATGTCTTCCGGCGAGCGCGGATCAAGAACGGGCAGGCTTGCACAGTCGAGGGCGATCCGGTCCAACAGATCGGCAAGGCGTGGCGCATTGGCAACCTGAATGCGCGCCAGCCGCTCTTCAAGGGAGACCTTGACGGCCTGGGTCAGGCTCTCGCCCGTCGCCTCCGCGAGCTTGCGGGCAAGGATGTGGGCCTCATTGTCCTTGATGTTTAAAGGCATGACTTCCTCCTTTTGCATCAATATGGAGGATAGGAGGAAACCGAGGCGCTTTCAAGCCGCGCAGAGCCGATTGTCTTCCCCCGCCCCGCATCCTATCTATGGTCCAACAGGAGGACGTCATGAGCGACACGACGACGTTGAAGGTCAACAAGACCAAGGAAGAGTGGCGGGCGATACTGACGCCGGAACAGTTCCGCATCACGCGCGAACACGGCACGGAGCGCGCCTTTTCCAGCCCGGATTTCGATCTTTCCAAGAAGGGCACCTACCGTTGCATCTGCTGCAACGCGCCGCTTTATCGGTCGGAGACGAAGTTCAATTCCGGCACCGGCTGGCCGAGCTTCTACCAGCCCATCGCGCCGAGCGCCGTGACGGACCATTCGGACCATTCCTACGGCATGACGCGCACCGAAATCCGCTGCACGGATTGCGATGCCCATCTCGGTCACGTCTTTCCGGACGGCTTGCCGCCGACGGGCCTGCGCTATTGCATGAACGGCGTGGCGCTGAGCTTCGACCCGGACTGATCGTCAGGCTCGTTACTTGGAGAGCTTCAGCTCCATGCAGGCCAAATCCAGCCAGCGGCCGAACTTGATGCCGACTTCGCTGAAGCGGCCGACCATGCGAAAGCCCATCTGCTCGTGCAGTTTGATCGAGGCGGCGTTTTCCGCCTCGATACAGCCGACCATGACATGGATGCCGTTGAAGGTGGCACGCTCGATGAGCGCCTTCATCAGCTTGCGGCCGCTGCCGGTGCGGCGCACGTCGCCGCGCACATAGACGGAGTGCTCCACCGTGTGGCGAAACCCGTCGAAGGCGCGCCAGTCGCCATAGGAGGCGTAGCCGATCACCTGCTTGCCACGCACCGCGACGAGGATGGGAAAACCGCGCTCGCGGCGGGCCGCAAACCAGGCCTTGCGGTTGTCGAGATCGACCACCGCCTCGTTCCAGATCGCCGTGGTATTGGCAACGGCATCGTTGTAGATGTCGAGAATGCCGGGGAGGTCCGCTTCCACGGCGTCGCGTATCGTTATGTCCATGGTGGTTCCCCCCACTTGTTTGCCTTCGCTTACAGGAGGAGCGGGAAACCTGTCCAGTCATGTGTTGTCATGGTCGATGAAACCGCGGCGCTGAGCCGTCATGAAAGCACAGGCATTCAAGGGTTTTTTCGTGCAGCGTTTGCTTTTTTCCGTTTTCCTTGTCCTCCTTCCGACCCTCGCCTTCGCGGCCGGCTGGGAGCCCTATGTCAACGGCCGCTTCGGCTATGCCGTGGAGATCCCGCCGGGTTTTGCGCTGTCGAGCGAAGCCGACAACGGCGACGGTCGCACCTATGCCAATGGTGGCGCGACGCTGGCCGTCTGGGGCCACTACCTTGCGGCCGGCCCCTTCGAGCTTGACGTCGCCGACCGGCGCGCGACCTACAAGCAGGAAGGCTGGGATTTGAGCTACGACCGGCAGAAGGCGGGCTGGGCGAGCCTTTCGGGCACGCGCGGCGACCGCATCCTCTATCACCGCACCATCCGGCTCTGTGACGACGCCGTGGCATCCTTCGTGCTGGAATATCCGGTGTCGATGAAAGCGGAAATCTCGCCCTTCGTCGGCAAGCTGGTGAAATCGCTGCACCCGGCGGAAGGCTGCACCACGGCGCAGGACGCGGCACCCGCCGCGCAATAAATGCTCAAGCGCCGGGCCCGGCCATCACCACGCTGGTAACGACGGCGGAATAGTGCACGGCGGCGGCGGCCACGACGAAGCCGTGCCAGATGGCGTTCTGGAAGCGTAGCTTCTCCCAGACATGGAAGATCACGCCGACCGAATAGAGCACGCCGCCCGCGACGATCAGCACCAGCGTGGCGATCGGCAGATGCGTGGCGAGCGGGCCGGCGGCAAAGACGCCGCTCCAGCCCATGGCGAGATAGATGAGGATAGCCAGCCGGTCATAGCGGCCGGGAAACAGGAATTTCAGCGCCACGCCCGCCGCCGCCATCACCCAGATGAAGACCAGCATGCCGGCAAGCAGCGGATCGTCCATGCCGCGTTGCAGGAAGGGCGTGTAGGTGGCGGCGATCAGAACGAAGATCGCCGAATGGTCGAAGCGGCGCAGGTGCCACTTCACCTTCGAGGCCGGCCAGAGATTGTAGGCGAAGGAGGTGGCGAGCGCCACGACGAGGCCGACGCCATAGACCCAGGCCGCGGCGAGCTGCCCGCTCGTCGCCCATACCGTGGCGTAAAAGATCAGCGCGGTGACGCCGATCAACGCGAAAACCACGCCGACGCCATGCACGATGCCATCGGCGATCACTTCCGACCGGTCATAGGTCCACTTGACGCCCTTGATTTCCACGCTGGCCTTCCGTGTTTTGTCCGTCGGGCCATGGTGGCGTGTTTGGCGTTCTGAAACAAGGCCTTCGGCGCCGTCGGCGGATCACGAAAGGTTGCCGTTCTTTACGCCTGCGCGATACATTCCTCACAAAGGGCGGCATGCGGCACGGCGGCAAGACGCGCCGGCGCGATGGGATTGCCGCATTTGGCGCAGGTGCCGAAGGTGCCGGCAGCGACGCGGTCGAGGGCGGCTTCGATGGCCTTCAGTTCCTTGAGACCCGTCGAGCCGAACTCCTCCAGCACCTCGTCGTTCTCGCGCTCGATGGCGCGGTCGGCGCTGTCGCCGCTTTTCAGCGTATCCAGATCGGTTTCGATCCTGTTCAGGCGGTGGTGGAGCTCGCGCTTGCGGGTGAGAAGAATGTCCTTGTAGTCAGCCAGGTCCGTCACGATTGCCGTCTCCCTTGTTGGAAAGCCTGCCCGGAAAATGGCATCGGCATTGTCAAACGGCATTGATCGGAATCAAGCCTGCGGGCGCGCATCGTCAACACTGCGTTGACAGTAAATCGCCGAAACGTCCTCTTTCGTGAACGCGGCGCTTCCGCCATATTCACCCCAACACAGCGGTTTCCGAGGGAAACCGATTACAGGATGGATATCATGACGGACCTCGACAGACGCACGTTCCTCGGCGCAGCCGCCGCCGGCATCGCCGTCGCCAAGGCCGGCCCCACGCACGCGGAGACCGCCTCTATGACCGATGCAACGACCAAGACCCACGCCGTCGACATGCCGGCTTTCGTCGATCACTCGCACCTGACGGTGGTCGACCTGCCGACGACCTCGGCCTTCTACCAGAAGGTCATGGGCCTGACGGTTCTCGACACCTCGGCCTCCGGCGAGACGCTCGGCGTCGCCGGCCGGCCGCTCCTGACGCTGACGACGGGCAGCAATGCCGCCCGCGCGCCGCGCAATGCGCCCGGCCTCTTCCACACCGCCTTCCTCGTGCCCAACCGCAAGGAGCTCGGCCGCTGGCTGGCGCATGCCGCACACAACAATGTCCAGCTCACCGGCGCGTCCGATCACCTCGTCAGCGAGGCGATCTATCTTGACGATCCCGAGGGCAACGGCATCGAGATTTATCGCGACCGTGACCGCTCGGAATGGAGCTATGTGCCCGATGGCACCGTGAAGATGGCAACGAACCGGTTCGATTTGCAGGCGCTTTACGACGAGGCCCCGAAGGACGGCTGGACGCATCAGGAGAACGGCACCGTCATCGGCCATATCCACCTGCAGGTCTCCGACATTCCGGAAGCCAACGCCTTCTTCAACGGCGTGCTCGGCCTCGACATCATGACGAGCTATCCGGGCGCGAGCTTCTTCGCCACCGGCAAGTATCACCACCATGTGGCGGCCAATGTCTGGAATTCCCGCGGTCAACCCAAGCGCCAGACCGGCATGACCGGCCTTGCCGACTACACGATCCGCTTCAACGACAAGGCCAAGCTAGACGCCGCCGTCGCCAAGCTGGACGAGCTTGCACTGCCCACCACCCGCTCGGGCGACACGGTTTCGCTGATCGATCCCTGGGGGATCGGGCTGAAGCTTTCGGCATAAAGTTTAAGCAGGAACGGCGCGTGAAAAAGCGCCGTTTTCATTTGGCGACGTTGTTGGGCAAGAGGTGATATCCGTGGGCTCACGCGTGACGCAGCCCCACCCTCCTCCGTCATCCTCGGGCTTGACCCGAGGATCCACGCCACGCACTCTGCGCGCATGGCGGGATACGTCAATATCGTCACTAACCAAAAGCACGGCACGCTCTACATCGGGGTAACCTCCGATCTGGAGCGGCGTATCTACGAGCATCGGGAAAGCGTGACGAAGGGCTTTACCTCGGCCTATGGCTGCACGCGCCTCGTCTGGTACGAGGAGCACGACAGCATTGGCACCGCCATCCAGCGGGAGAAGTCGTTGAAGCGCTGGTATCGGCAGTGGAAGATCGATCTCATCAAGACGATCAATCCCGAGTGGCGGGACCTGTATCCGGAGCTTTGGTGAGGGTGTGCCGTGTCGCGTGGATCCTCGGGTCAAGCCCGAGGATGACGAAGGAGAGGAAGGCGCGCACGGGCCATCCGTCTATAGCAGAGGCTCACAGAAAGCTGAGGCTGACAAGAGGCTGGAGCTTAGAACGCTCCATCTACCGGCGCACTGCGCCCATTCGCTCAATCTTACAAATCCCGCTCAATCATACAAATAGTGCGCCGCCCAGTCCTCGTGCGGCACCTGGTCGCCGATCTTGTACTTGAAGGCGTTGACCTCCAGGCGGTCGGGGCTGGCTTCGCATTTGTAGGACAGGCGGTACCATTCGCCCTTGCTGCGGAAAACCGCGCCCTTCGTCTTGAAGGTGGTGCCGTCGAGCTTGGGATCGCCGAAGGCGTAAGCGATTACCTTGTCGGGACGAAAGCCGTCCCTGGCTGCGCCGATCTTGTCCATCGCCTCCATGTCGCAGCGCTGCTCCAGCCGCTCGTCCGGGGCCAGTTTCTCCAGCTGGCCGCGGATGCGGGCATCGATGGAGAAGGCGGGTGTTGCCAGCGTCAAGGCGCAGAAGGCGGTCAAAAGCCCGGTTAGCTGCCGTTTCAAAGGTGTGGCTCCTCTTCTTGCCGTCATTTCCGACGTCTTAATTCGGGGTTAACGCGCAATATGTCGATTTGAAGACACCCCGCAACCCACCTGCGGTTTCAACGGCACATGCTGATGGAACTTCCCTCATCATCACGCGTTCACCGCGGGAATTGGGGCGAGAATTGGGGATCATCATGCATGACATGTCGGCAAAACCGTCCGAGCGGCGTCTTCTGAGAGGCGGCATCGACATCGAGAAAGGGCTTGTGGAGGATGCGCCGCGGCGTCCGGGCCTCGGCATCGCCGCGGACTGGGCGATCATCGGCATCTTCTTCATCATGAGCATGGGCATCGTCTACCTGATGGCGCCGATCCTCATTCCGCTCTGTCTTGCCGTCGTCACCGGCCTCATCTTCGGGGTGGCCGCGGAGAAACTCACCGAGTTCGGCATTCCGCCGTTGCCGACAGCCCTGCTTCTGGCCGGTGCCTTCGGCTTCGGTCTTTTCCTGATCGCGGGCGTGCTTGCCGATCCCATCGCCCAGCTCGCCTCCAATGCGCCGGATCTGGTGCGTGGCGCCTATGATCGCATCACGCCGATGTTCTCGCGCCTCGGCTGGCTCAGCATTCACCCCGAGACCTTCCAGTCGGGGCAGATGTCGATGGAAAAAGTGCTGGAAAACACCGGCAGCATCCTGGGCATCGTCTCGTCCAGCCTGACGCCGGCGCTGTTGCAGGGCATGATCTTCTTCGCCGCGCTCGTGCTCTTTCTCTCGGCCCGCCTGAAGCTGCGCCAGATGATCATCATGGCCTTTCCGCGCCGCGGCCAGCGGCTCACCACCATCCGCATCATGAATGCCATTGACAGCGCGCTCGGCTATTATTTCGCCACCGCCGCCCTGGTCTATTGCGGGCTTGGCGTCGTCACCACGCTCATCACCTGGGGCGGCGGGCTCGCCATGCCGGCGCTTTGGGGGCTGTTTGCCTTCCTCTCCAGCTTCGTGCCGTTCCTCGGCGTGACGCTGATGACGATCGCGCTCGCCACCGCCGGCCTGCTGACGCACGAGACCGTCATGATGGGCCTCCTGCCGGCGCTCGCCTTCTTCATCGTGCACCTCGCGATGGAAAACCTCGTCATGCCGGCCGTGATGGGCAAAAGGCTGGAGGTCAATGCCTTCATCATCTTCACCGCCATCATCTTCTGGACCTGGATGTGGGGTGCCGCCGGCGCCATGCTGGCGCTGCCGCTTTCCATCATCGGCATGACCATCGCCGACGAACTGCGCCCCGCCAAGCGCAAGGCGAAGCGCACTCTGCCGGGCTGAGGGGCTTGCGCACGAACATTATACATTATATGAAAATGTATAATGTTCGTGCCGGAGCCACCCTTGCCTACCCCTGAACCAAGAACCGCGGAAGCGATGGCAGCACAAGCGGCCGAAGTCGCCGGCCTGCTGAAGACGCTCGCCCACCCTGCCCGGCTCATGCTGGTCTGCACGCTCGTCGAAGGCGAATTTTCCGTCGGGGCGCTGGAAACGGTGCTTGGCCTGCACCAGCCCAGCCTGTCGCAGCAGCTCAACGTGCTGCGCGAGGCCGGCATCGTCGAAACGCGACGCGACGGCAAGCAGATCTTTTACCGCCTGACCGGGGAGAAGGCCGCCCAACTCGTCGCCGCCCTGCATGGCATTTTCTGCGCGGAGCCCGCCACGGCATGACCTATCTTCCCTCGCTCTTCGGCGGCATGCTGATCGGCCTGTCCGCCTTTCTGCTGCTCGCCCTCAACGGCCGCGTCGCCGGCATCAGCGGCATTCTCGGTCGCCTGGCGCAGGGCGCGAACATCGCGATCAATGCGAGTTTCGTCACCGGTCTGCTCGCCGGCCCCTGCTCTACCGCGCCTTTGCCGGCGGATGGCCGGCGCTGACCGTCACCACGCCGCTGCCGCTCATCGCCCTTGCCGGCCTGCTCGTCGGCTTCGGCACGCGCATGGGCTCGGGCTGCACCAGCGGCCACGGCGTCGTCGGCCTCGCCCGGCTATCGCCCCGCGCCTTTGCCGCCGTTGCGAGTTTTCTCGTCGCCGGCGCTCTCGCCGTGACAATCCTGCGAGGGTTCGGCCTGTGACCCGCTCTGTCCCGCAAATGCTCGCCGCCCTCGTCTCGGGCGCCCTCTTCGGCCTCGGCCTTGCTTTGTCCGGCATGCTCAATCCCGCCCGCGTGCAGGGCTTTCTCGATGTGACGGGTGCATGGGATCCGAGCCTCGCCTTCGTGCTCGGCGGCGCCGTCGGCGTGATGTTTCTCGGCCTGCGGCTGATCGCTCGCTTCAAGCGCCCGGCCTTCGACGACCGGTTCCATCTGCCGGAGAACCGCGTGATCGACCGGCGGCTGGTGCTCGGCTCCGCGCTTTTCGGCATCGGCTGGGGCATCGGCGGCTTCTGCCCCGGCCCGGCCGTGGCGGCGTTGTCGCTCGGCCGCCTCGAGCCGTTGCTCTTCGTCGCCTTCATGCTCACAGGCATGATCGTGCACGACCGCCTTTTCGCGCCTCGCGCGCAAGATGATGGCAAGCTTCCGGCTTGATGCGAGCGGCGGGGCTCTCTATCTCTGGTGTCCCGCCTAGCATTTTCCCCGGAGTGACATCTTGCCCGTCTTCAAGACCCTGCCCACCGCCCCCGTCGCCGCCAAGAAGCCGATGACGGATACCCGTCACGGCATCACCCGCACCGACGACTATGCCTGGTTCCGCGACGACAACTGGCAGGCGATGTTCAAGGATCCCTCGATCCTCCAGCCGGAAATCCGCACGCATCTGGAGGCCGAAAACGCCTATATGAACGCGGCGATGGCCGACACGGACGCGCTGCAGAAGGCGCTGTTTGCCGAGATGCGCGGCCGCATCAAGGAGGACGACAGCTCCGTGCCGGTCAAGGACGGCCCATTCGCCTATGGCACCGCCTATGTGACCGGCGGCGAGCAGCCGCGCTATTTCCGCGAGCCGCGCGACGGCGGCGAACGCGTCATTCTGCTCGACGGCGACAAGGAAGCCGAAGGCAAGGATTACTTCCGCCTTTCCGGCATCGACCATTCCACTGATCATTCCATCGGCATCTGGGGCTATGACGACAAGGGCTCGGAATATTTCACGCTGAAGGTGCGCGATCTCGCGACCGGCGAGGATCGCCACGACACGCTCGTCAACACCGGCGGCGACGGCGTTTGGGCGCCGGATGCGAAAAGCTTCTTCTATACCGCGCTCGATGAGAACCATCGCCCGTCGAAGATCTTCCATCACATCCTCGGCGAGCGCCAGGAAAACGACCGGCTGGTCTATGAGGAGAAGGATGCGGGCTTCTTCCTATCGGTCGGCGGCTCGCTGATCGACGATTTCATCTATATCGACATCCACGACCACGAGACGAGCGAATACCGCCTGCTCTCGACCAAGGATCTCACGGCCACCCCGGTTCTCGTCGCGCCGCGCCAGACGGGCCTTGAATATTCGATGACGGAGGGCGGCGACGTCTTCTACATCCTGACCAATGCCGATGGCGCCAAGGACTTCAAGATCATGCAGACGCCGGTGACGGCGCCCGGCCGCGAGAACTGGGTGGATGTCGTGCCGCACCGCGCCGGCACGCTCATCCTCAACCACATGGCCTTCGCCCGCCATCTCGTTTGGCTGGAGCGCCACGAGGGCCTGCCGCGCATCATCGTGCGCGACCGCAAGAGCGGCGAGGAACATGCCATTGCCTTTGCCGAGGAAGCCTATTCGCTCGGCCTGTCGGGTGCTGCGGAATACGACACCGACGTCATCCGCTTCTCCTATTCCTCGATGACGACGCCCTCACAGCTCTTCGACTACAACATGGCGACGCGCGAGCGCACGCTTCTCAAAACGCAGGAAGTACCCTCAGGCCACAACCCCGACGACTACGTCACCCGCCGCGTCTTCGCGCCGGCCTGGGACGGCGAGACCGTTCCCGTCACGCTGCTTTATCGCAAAGACACCCCGCTCGACGGCTCCGCGCCCTGCCTGCTCTATGGCTACGGCGCCTATGGCATCACCATTCCGGCGTCCTTCAACACCAATTGCCTGTCGCTGGTCGACCGCGGCTTCGTCTATGCCATCGCCCATATCCGCGGCGGCAAGGACAAGGGCTTCGCCTGGTACGAAGACGGCAAGATGGACAAGAAGACCAACACCTTCAAGGACTTCATCGCCGCGGCCGACTATCTGAATCAGGAGAAGTTCACGTCCTACGTCAACATCGTCGCCGAGGGCGGCTCGGCCGGCGGCATGCTGATGGGAGCGATCGCCAACATGGCGCCGGAAAAGTTCGGCGGCATCATCGCCGCCGTGCCCTTCGTCGATGTGCTGAACACCATGCTCGACGACACGCTGCCGCTCACCCCGCCAGAATGGCCGGAATGGGGCAACCCCATCGACAGCAAGGATTTCTACCAGCTGATGGCGAGCTATTCGCCCTATGACAATGTCGAGGCCAAGTCCTACCCCGCCATCCTCGCTCTGTCCGGCTTGACCGACCCGCGCGTCACCTATTGGGAACCGACAAAATGGGTGGCGAAGCTGCGTGAGAATACGACGGGCACCGAGCCGATCCTCCTCAAGACCAACATGGGCGCCGGCCACGGCGGCGCTTCCGGCCGCTTCCAGCGCCTGGAGGAGATCGCCTTCGAATACGCGTTTGCGATCAAGGTGGCGGGGAAGATGTAAATTTGAAAAGCAAAAGAAAGGCCGGCGCCACGTTCGCGCCGGCCTTCGAGTTTCCAGTCAGGGGGTCGTGTCCTGACTGGGATCAGCGGAAGGCTCCGACGCAGGCCTGCAGGTCGTTCAGCATGGCGGTGGAGCCCTTGAGGCTGGTGCTGATATCGCCAATGCGCAGGCGGCTGCCGCGTTTCAGGGCCTCGATGACCGAGCGGTCGCTGCCGAGATCGTAGGCGATCTCCTGGCGGCCATAGGCCTTGCCGCTGACATCGTAGCCCTTGCCGTCGTCGATCCAGTATTTCGCATCGCTCGCATAGCTGTCGGCATAATCATAGGCCGTGTCCTGGAAGCCGAAGGTCACGTGGCCGTCGTCGTACCAGCGGAACGCCGCCGTGCGGTCGCCATCGCCGCGGCGGGTGGCGCGGCAGTTCACGAAGCGGCGGTCGCTGCCGAAATCGGCGACGATATCCCAGCCGCCGACCGAGCGCGACGCGCGGTAGGGATCGGCATCCGAACCGTAACCGTCGTCGTGGCTCGTGCTGCTGCCGTTGTCGGCATAGGCGTCGCTTTTCGTCTCGTGGCTCGACTGGTTGGAATGATCGCTGGAGGCATGCTCGTCGACCGGGAAATCGCGCAGCAGATCGCGGTAGCGGTCGAAATAGCCGAGGCGGCGCACGTCGACGAATTCCAGCTCGTAATCTTCCAGCGAGCGCACGCTGTTGTCGCGCAGGCGCATCAGGCCGCGGAAGCGCAGGCAGCCGTCGCCGCAGTCGATCTCGTCGACATATTCGCGGGCATTGTCGTCAGGTGTCTTCACCGCGACGCCGAAGCCGTGGCGGCGCTCGTCGTTGATCGCGCGGAACATCAGCGACTGCGCGTAACCATGGCGATCCTCGTCGAAATAGTCGTAGATCGACCGTTCCTCGCTCGGGCTCAGGTCATCCTGCGTCGCGACATAGATCCGACGCTCGGGAATGCCGGCCGAGGTGATGATGTTGCGCAGCCGCTCATGCGAATAGACCGTCGTGAAGTAGGAAATGGTGTCGCAGCCTTCCGGCGGCGCCCAGAAGCGGAAATCGACGAGAACGAGTTGGCCGTCCTTGTAGAGATCGCCGAGCCGCCGGTCGCTGTCGTTGAAGGAGAAGCGGCCGCAGGGATCGTGCTGGTCGTTGGAGAAGGTCAGGTAGGGCAGATTGCCGGTGTCTTCGTGCGTGCTCTCGAAACGCTTGCCGAGCAGGTCGATCTTGCGCTGCGCGATATACGAGAAGATGCCCTGCGGGTAGCGGCTGAGATAGCGGTCATAGGCCTCGCGATTGTCGGAGAGCGCGGCGAATTCGTAGAAGGCGATCTCGGCCTCGTCGACCTTCTCGTCCTTGGGGCTCAGCGCGAACTTGCCGTAATCGGCATCGCTCTGCCAGATTTGCTGCTTGCCCTTGCTGCGCTCCTTGACGATCTCGCCGACCTTGCGGAAGGCATCCTCCAGCGCGATGCCGGGAATGCTGATGGCGTCGACGAAAGCCGAGGCGAAGGGGCTGATCGGCGTGCCCTCGTAATCGTAGCTCGTGCCAGGCGCGGAGGCGTAGGCATAGTGGATGCCGGTGCCGCTCTTCGGCTCGGCGAGACCCTCGGGGATGTCGCGCAGCGTCAGGAACGGGTTTTCATGGGCGGCGTCGAACAGCACGACCTTCAGGCCCTTGCCGATCTCGCGCAGCGCATCGCTGACCTGGGAGACGGGCAGCGAGCGGTTCCGAAGCCCCGTCAAGGTGCGGCCGGAGGCATCGGTCGGCAGCAGGAAATTGTCGCCGTCGAGCTGCACGGCATAGCCGGAGAAATAGACGAAGAGCACCGGGTCCTCAGCCTTCTCCGCGCGGCGCGTGAAATTGTTGAGCGCCGAGAGCATGGCGAGATTATCGGCATCGGTGACGCGGGTGACGTCGAAATCCGCCCGCTCCAGCGCCTCGCCGACGAGGTCGATATCGTTCAGCGGATTGTCCAGCGGCTCGGCATCCTCGTATTCGGCATTGCCGATGAGGAGCGCATAACGCTCTGCCGCGAAGGCTGCCGGGGCAGCGAGGAGAAGAAGACAACCGGCGAGTGCCGAAATCATGCGATAAACACTGCGCTGCACGTTATCCTCCCTCCGGGAAACGACATGGTGCGCCGGCCCTGCCGACCGGATGCACGCATGTTTGCTGAAGAAGGGAACGGACGAAACCGCCCGCTTATTCAGCTGCTTATTGAGGGGATGATGAAATTCCATCTTTCGCCGGCCGGCAAGGCCTGCGGCGGGGACAAAAGCGGGAGCGAAAGGTTTTGTTGAGACGCCGCTGCTAGCGTCGCGCGCAGAACCGAATGGAAGCGCCATGACCCTTCTGACGCGCCCCGAGCCCCGCGAGGCCGGCGTGGAGCACCGCGTGCTCCGCGACAGCACCGCCATGGCCGGTGCGGCGGCGGCCTGGCGCGACCTCGAAGCCCGAGCCGGCGATCCCCTCACCTATTTCCAGAGCGCCGACTGGTGCGTGAAATGGATCGCGGTCTTTGGCGGCCCGAAATGCCGGCCGCAGGTGCACACGCTCTGGCAGAACGGGCGGCTGATCGCCGTATGGCCGCTGATGCTGTCCGGTGGTGTACTCAAGCGGCTCGAACCGCTCGGCGCGCCGCACGGCCAATATGCCAATCTGCTGGTCGATCCTGCCCATGGCGTGACGGCGACGCGCCGGCTGCTGGCCGGTCTTGCCGGCCACGACCTGATGGTGCTCGACGGCGTGCCGGATGGTTCCGCGCTCGCTGCACTGCTTGGCGAAACATCGCCGCTGTCCTCGCTTGCCAACAGCGCCGCCATGCTGGATCTCTCGGCCTTCGTGACGCCGGAGGCCTATGCCGCCACGCTCAGCAAGACGCAGCGCCGCAACCGCAACCGGCGACGCAATGCGCTTGCCCGTGAAGGCGCACTTTCCTTTGCCATGCTGTTTCCCGGCGATGCCGGTTTTGCCGAGGGTGTCGCGGCCTGCGTGGCGCACAAGCGCCAATGGCTGCACGAGACCGGCCGGCGCGGCACCGGGCTTGCCTTCGAAGGCTTCGACCGTTTTCTCGCTTCGCTTTCCGGCGACCGCACAGCGCTATCCGGCGCCTGTCTTTCCATGCTGAAGGCCGGCGACCGGGTGATCGCCGGTGAAATCGGCTTCCTGCACCATGGCCATTACCACGCCTATCTTGGCGCCTTCGACTGGGCGCTGCGCGATGCCTCGCCCGGCAAGGTGCAGATGGACATGACGGTCTGCTGGCTGATCGAAAATGGCGTGAAAACCTACGATCTGCTCGGCAATCCGGCCGATTACAAGGAGAACTGGAGCAACCGCACGCTCGGCCTCCAGACCTATGCCCTGCCCGCGAGCCTTGCCGGAAGGGCGTATGCCGGCCTTTGGACCGCGCGGCTGCGCCCCGGCCTCAAGAAGCTCTATTACGGCCTGCCCTTCCGGCTGCGCCGGCTCGCCAAGGGCGGTTAGAGCCTCGGTTTCCGTCCTGACGCAGAACGAGCCTTTCGTTTCCGCCGGCAAGACCCTATCTCTAGGGGACTGCCAGCAGGGACCGACGATCATGAGCGCCGCGACGATACCTTTCGACAACAGCTATGCGCGCCTGCCGGACGCCTTCTTCGCACCTGTTGATCCCACCCCGGTAGAGGCGCCGCAGCTGATCACCTTTAACCGGGCGCTCGCGGAGGAACTCGGGCTCGATGCCGATCTGCTGGAGCGGCATGGTGCCGGCTATTTCTCCGGCAACGTGGCCCTGCCCGGCTCGCTGCCGCTCGCCATGGCCTATGCCGGCCACCAGTTCGGCCAGTTCGTGCCGCGGCTCGGCGACGGGCGGGCGATCCTGATCGGCGAGGTCATCGACCAGGCGGGAAAGCGCCGCGACATCCAGCTGAAAGGTGCCGGCCAGACGCCCTATTCGCGCCGCGGCGACGGGCGCGCGGCGCTCGGGCCGGTGCTGCGCGAATATATCATCAGCGAGGCGATGCATGCGCTCGGCATTCCGACCACGCGCGCACTGGCCGCTGTCACCACCGGCCAGCCGGTCTATCGCGACCGCGTGCTGCCGGGTGCCGTCTTCACCCGTGTCGCGGCCAGCCATATCCGCGTTGGCACCTTCCAGTTTTTTGCGGCACGCGGCGAGACGGACAATCTGCGCATCCTCGCCGACCATGTCATCAGCAGGCATTATCCCGAGCTGAAGGGCGCCGAAAAACCCTATCTCGCGCTGCTCGACGCCGTGGCGGACCGGCAGGCGAGCCTCATCGCACGCTGGCTCGGCGTCGGCTTCATCCATGGCGTGATGAACACCGACAACATGACGATATCAGGCGAAACCATCGACTTCGGCCCCTGCGCCTTCATGGATCGCTACGATCCGCGCACCGTCTATTCCTCCATCGACCAGCACGGCCGCTATGCCTTCGGCAACCAGCCGGCCATCGGCCAGTGGAACATCGCCCGCCTTGCCGAGGCCCTGCTGCCGATCCTCGACGACAACGAGGACAAGGCGCTGGAAGCGGCGAACGAAGCGGTCACCCGTTTCATGGAGCGTTTCCAGATCCATTGGAAAACCGTGATCAGCGCCAAGCTGGGCCTTGAGGATGCGGAGCGCGAGAGCGATCAGGACCTGATCCGCGACCTGCTCGTCACGCTCTACGAGCAGAAAGCCGACTATACGCTGACCTTCCGGCGCCTTGCCGATGCGGCCGAGGACGCAAGCGCGGATGCCGCAATCGGTGCCTTGCTGGAAGACCCGGCAGCGCTCAGCCCCTGGCTTACGGGCTGGCGCGAGCGGCTGTCGCAAGATGCGACGACGCCTCAAGCCCGCGCGGCGGCGATGCGCAAGGTCAACCCCGCCTTCATCCCGCGCAACCATAAGGTCGAGGAAGCGCTGACGGCAGCGATCGATGATAGCGACTTCTCGCTGTTTTCGGCGCTGAACGACGTTCTTTCAAAGCCTTACGCAGACCAGCCGGCCTTTGCCGCCTATGCCGCGCCGCCGAAGCCCGGCGAGGAGATCACGGCCACATTCTGCGGCACCTGAAACGCATCCAGAGCATCGCAGCCATGCAAAATCGCGGGGCCGCGCGCATTGAAGCGTCACGGTTCCGCCCTAATTTCTCCTTCGTCCCTCCTTGAGCCGGACGTCATGTCGGCCCCTCACCGCCGGCATTGCCACGGAGACCATCATGTTGCTTTCACTCACTGCCACGCTCGTCGCCCTCATCGGTCTGGTGCTGACGGGCGGGGGCGGATGGCTGCTGTCGCTCGGCGGCAGCCCCTATTACCTCGTTACCGGCCTTGCCTTTCTTGTCACGGCCATCCTGCTGTTCCGCCGCTCCAGCGCGGCGCTCTGGCTCTATGCACTCATCGTGCTCGGTTCGCTCGGCTGGGCGGTCTGGGAAGTCGGCTTCGACTGGTGGCAGCTCGGCCCGCGCGGCGGCGTCATCGTGCTCATCGGCCTGTGGCTGATGCTGCCGGCCATCCGCCGGCCGCTCGGTTTTGCCAGCCCCACCGGCATACGCTATCCGGCCTCGGCCCTGCCGCTCGCGGTAGCCTCCCTCGTCGCCATCGTCGTCGCCGGCTATTCGATGACGCAGGATCCGCACGATCTCTCCGGCGCGCTGCCGACGGATGTCGTCAATGCCACGCCCGTGCTCGGCGGCAATGTGCCGGCCGGCGAATGGCACCAGTATGGTCGCACGCAATACGGCCAGCGCTATTCACCGCTCGACCAGATCAACACGGACAACGTTTCGACGCTGAAGGTCGCCTGGCAATACCAGACCGGCGATGTGAAGAAGCCTGACGACGTCGGCGAGACCACCTATCAGGTGACGCCGCTGAAGGTGGGCGATACGCTCTACATGTGCACGCCGCACAATTGGGCCATCGCGCTCGATGCGGCGACCGGCAAGGAGAAATGGAAATACGATTCCAACTCCGGCATGAACCCGGATCGCCAGCACCAGACCTGCCGCGGCGTGACCTACTACGCCGACCCGGCAGCCGCTGCCGGCACGGCCTGCGCCGCCCGCGTCTACCTGCCCACCTCCGATGCCCGCCTGATCGCGCTTGATGCCGCCACCGGCGACGTCTGCACGACCTTCGCTGAAAACGGCGTGCTGCATCTGGAAAAGGGCATGCCCTACAATCCGGCCGGCTACTATTACTCCACCTCGCCGCCCGTCATCACCGACGGCAAGATCATCATCGGCGGGGCGGTCAACGACAACTATTCGACACAGGAACAGTCCGGCGTCATCCGTGCCTTCGACGTGAATTCCGGCGCGCTGATCTGGAACTGGGATTCGGGTAATCCGGACAGCACCACGCCGCTGCCGGACGGCCAGGTCTATACCGTCAACTCGCCGAATTCCTGGTCGGTCTTCAGTTATGACGAAGCGCTTGGCCTGGTCTTCATCCCCCTCGGCAACCAGGTGCCGGACCAGCTCGGCATGGGCCGCAGCGAGCATGTAGAGAAGTTCTCATCCTCCATCGTGGCCCTCGACATCAAGACCGGCGCGCTGCGCTGGGTGCGCCAGACCGTGCACCATGACCTCTGGGACATGGACGTGCCGGCCCAGCCCGCGCTAATCGACATCACCAAGGACGGCGCGACTATTCCCGCTCTCGTCGGCCCGACCAAGCAGGGCGACATCTACGTGCTCGACCGGCGCACCGGCGAACCGATCATCCCCGTCAAGGAGATACCGGCACCGACCGGGGCGATCCCGGAAGACTTCACCGCGCCCACCCAGCCGATCTCCGACCTCACCTTCTCGCCGCCGCCGCTGACGGAAAAGAACATGTGGGGCGTCACGATGTTCGATCAGCTCGCCTGCCGCATCGACTTCCTGTCGATGAAATACGAGGGCCGCTACACGCCGCCGTCGCTGGAAGGCACGATCGTCTATCCCGGCAATTTCGGTACCTTCAATTGGGGTTCCGTCGCGGTCGATCCGGAACGGCAGATCATGTTCGGCATGCCGACCTATCTCGCCTTCACCTCGAGGCTGGTGCCGCGCGATCAGGTGCCGCCGAAAGGGCAGGACGAGAAGGGTTCCGAACAGGGCCTCAACCGCAATGACGGCGCGCCCTACGGCGTCTTCATGGGACCGTTCCTCGGCCCGCTCGGCATTCCCTGCCAGGCGCCGCCATGGGGCTATGTCGCGGGTGCCGATCTCGCCACCGGCAAGACCGCCTGGAAGCACAAGAACGGCACGGTCATGGACATGACGCCGCTGCCGCTGCCCTTCAAGGTCGGCGTGCCCGGCATCGGCGGCCCGATGCTCACCAAGGGCGGCGTCGCCTTCCTGGGGGCGGCCGTGGACAACTATATCCGCGCCTATGACGTGACGACCGGCCGCCAGCTCTGGGAAGGCCGCCTTCCCGCCGGTGGCCAGGCGACGCCGATGACCTATACGGCCGGCGACAAGCAATATGTGCTGATCGTCGCCGGCGGCCATGGCTCCGTCGGCACCAAGCCCGGTGATTACGTGATCGCCTATACGCTGCCGTAGCGTCGACAAGTCTCGCAAAAGCTGCAACCGCTAAAGGTCTCCCTGAATATTTTTCAGGGAGACCTTTTCCATGAAGATCGATGGCAGCCTCATTTCCGCTTATGCGACCACCAGACAGCGCACGACCGGCGACGAGAGTGTCTATTCGGGCACGGACGGACAATCCTCCGCGCGCAAAAATATCCCGACCGTCAGCGCTGCCGGCACGATGCCGTCGGGCCTTGCCAATGCGCTGTGGCTAACCAATGCCAAGCTCGAAAAGGCGCAGGACGAGAGCGACAGCCTGATCGCAGAATTCATGGAACTGTCCAAGATGACGCCCGCCGAGCGTCTGCGGAAGGAAATCCTCGACCGCATGGGCCTCGACGAAACGAGCCTCGCCGCCCTGCCCGACGAGCAGCGCGAAGCGATCGAGGAGGATATCCGCCGCGCCATCAAGGAACAGCTCGGCATCGACGAAACCCAACATGCCGGCGCCGTGGAAGGGCAAGCCACCGCCGGACCGGAGGAAGCGGAGGCCTGACCGCCCTCCGCTTCATCTCCTCTTCTCTTTTTCACGGCCGCGATTAAACCGATTGACAATCGCCGCGAAACGGAGAATATCGCGACCATGATCAAGAGCACGCACATCGCCGCGACGTATTTTTGGCTGTTCCGATAGGAGCGGCTGTTTGATCATGTCAACAAGCCGCCATCAGGCGGCTTTGTTGTTTTAAGGGCACCTGATGGCAGAAAACCAAGGAGCCCGAAATGCACAATACCGTCATCAAGCTTGAACCCGCCGCCCTCGAACGACCGCCGATGCTGACCATTCGCGCCGCGCGCCAGGGCGATCTCCAGCAGATCCTCGACATGATCGCGCTGCACGCCGAATGCCATGGCGACACCGCAAAGATTTCCGCCGTCGATCTCGACCGCGACCTGTTCGGCACCAATCCCTGGATCACCGCGCTCGTCGCCGAAGCCGGCGGACGGCTGATCGGCTATGCGCTGCTCGTGCCGATGTACCGTGCCGCCGAGGGCATGCGCGGTATGGAGCTGCACCAGCTCTTCGTGCGCAAGGACCATCGCGGCCACGGCATCGGCCGCCATCTCGTGTCCCGCGCCCGCGAACATGCCCGCATTGCCGGCTGCGGCTACCTCACCGTCAGCGCCGCCACCGGCAATTTCGGCGCGCACCGTTTCTACGAGCAGATGAATTTCCGCGCTGGTCCCGTCACCGGCATGCGCTACGTGCAGGCGCTGGGCTAAGGCGCCACATACGAGGGGGATACCGATATGACGAAGCGACTGGCAATCGTGCTGACCGAGGGTTACGCCGACTGGGAATGCGGGCTCCTGATGGCAACCGCGCGCCACGAATGCGGCGCCGAGACTGTTATCCTCACCCCCGGCGGCAAGGACGTCACCTCGCTCGGCGGCGTCTCCATCAAGTCCGCGGGCGCGGCAGAGGATGCCGATCCCGCCGGTTTCGACGTGCTGGTGCTGTGCGGCGGCACGATCTGGCAGAGCGATGACGTGCCCGACCTCTCGGCTCCGATCGGGCGCTTCATCGCAGCCGGCAAACCGGTCGCCGGCATCTGTGACGCCACACTGCCGCTTGGCCGCCTCGGCCTGCTCGATACACGCGCCCATACCGGCAACTATGCCAGCCAGCTCAAGGACGTCGTCCCGACCTATCGCGGCGCGGCGCTTTACCGCGACCAGCCGCAGGCGGTGCGCGACAGCGGCGTCATCAGCGCTTCGGGTGCCGCACCCGTGACATTCGCGCGGGAAATCCTCGACGCCATCGGGCTCGGCTCGCCGGAGCTGTTCGAGTATCTCGGCATGTATGGCGAAGAGCACCGCAAGGGCTGATCCTCGCCTCCCGCCGAACAATCGGCTAGAGACTTTGTCACCATCAAACGTAGGGTCGAGGCGTGGCAAGAAACGCAGAATATACCGTCTTCCAAGGACGCGCAGGCGACCACAATGATCTGGCCATGCCGGGCGCCAAGGCGATCGGCGCTGAGTTGCAGCGCCGGACCGGCATTGTTCCTGTCACCATCGGCACCCCGGAACCCGCCCTGAACACCGGCTGGCGGGAGGAGTTGGATGCCGCCCTTCCCGCGCTTCGAGATGTGCAATCGCGGTTTGACGCCGTTCTGGAGGAAGGCGCCGTGTCGATCGCCGCGACGAGCCGATGCGCCGTCTCGCTGGCGACGCTTCCAGCCGTCGCCAAACATCATCCATCGGCCTGCATCGTGTGGTTCGATGCGCATGGTGACCTCAATCCACCCGAGGCAAGCCCGACCGGCTATCTCGGCGGGCTCGCTCTAGCGGGACCGCTTGGCCTTTGGGAGTCGGGGCTGGGCGCGGGCCTGCGCTTCGAGCAGATCGTCCTCGTTGGCCAGCGGGACCTCGATCCCTACGAGCTAGACCTCATCACGCAGCACGGCATCCCGCATATCAAGCCGGGCGCCGGCCTTTCGCACGCACTGAGAGCCGCGATTGCCGGTCGTCCGGTCTATGTGCATCTCGATTGCGATGTGCTGGAGCCCGGCATCGTCCCGACCGACTACAGACATGACGGCGGGCTTTCGCTGGACGACCTTCGGGCCTGCTGCGCCGTCATCGCAGAGCACGATTTTGTCGGGATCGAGATCGCGGAGTTCCAGAACGCCTGGGAAATGGACGGCCCGCCCGTCTCGCCGGCGGCGCTGCTCGATGCCCTTGAGCCGGTTCTGGAAAAAGCCGGCGACTGATCACCGCCAAGAATAAACGCTCCGCCCCCCTGAGGAGGCGGAGGCTGCAATAGTCGCAAAGATGCTCAGCCGCGCCGCGCCGCCTCGATCACGGCAACATCGATCTTCTTCATCGTCATCATCGCGTCGAAGGCGCGTTTGGCCTCGGCACCACCGGCCTTCATGGCGTCCATGAGGACGCGCGGGGTGATCTGCCAGGAGATGCCCCACTTGTCCTTGCACCAGCCGCATTCGCTTTCCTGGCCACCATTGCCGACGATCGCGTCCCAGTAGCGGTCCGTCTCCGCTTGATCTTCGGTGGAAATCTGGAAGGAGAAGGCCTCGTTGTGCTTGAAGGTCGGGCCGCCGTTCAGGCCGATGCAGGACACGCCGGCGACCGTGAAGTCCACGACGAGTACTTCGCCCTGCTTGCCATCGGGATAATCGCCGGGCGCCCGCACGACGGCGCCGACCGCGCTGTCCGGAAAGGTTTTCGCATAAAAGCGGGCAGCTTCCTCGGCGTCCTTGTCGAACCACAGGCAGATCGTGTTCTTGGCCATTTCAGCATCCTCTCGTTCTGGTTTCCAGGTCGTCGGCGACGATCCCATGGCTTGAAGACGCAGGCGCTGCCGTTGATCCGACATCCAGCCGAAAAAATTCTGCGGCCTGTCGTTCAATGCGCGGGAATGGCCTTCAGATAGGCCGCGATCGCCTCGCGGTCCTCCTTCGGCAGCTGGGCCATGTTCTTTTGCACGGAGACCATCGCACCGCCGACGCTATCGAAATCAGGCGTGAAGCCGGTTTCGAGATAGTTGACGATGTCGCCGGCGCTCCAGCTGCCGAAACCGCCTTCGGCAGGCGTGATGTTGGGGATGCGCCCCTCGCCTTCCGGGTTCGGCCCGCCGGCGAGCCACTGGTCGACCTTCAGGCCGCCCAAAACATTGCGCGGCGTGTGGCATTCGCCGCAATGGCCGGGGCCTTCGACGAGATACTGGCCGTGTTTGACGACCTCGTCGGCAGTGGCGAGCGTCACGCGCGGCGCGTCGTTGAGATAGAGGAACTTCCAGCCGCCGAGCGACAGGCGGATGTTGAAGGGAAACGGCAGGTCGTGTTCGGGTGCGACATTCGCGCTCTTCGGCAGGGTCTTCAGGTAGCCGTAGAGGTCGCCGACATCCTTCGCCGTCATGCGCGCATAGGAGGCATAGGGGAAGGACGGGTAGAGGTGCTCGCCGTTTTTGCCCGTGCCGCGCTTCATGGCGTCGCCGAATTCGGCGAGCGTCCAGGCGCCGATGCCGGCGGTCTCGTCGGGGGAAATGTTGGGGGCGTAGAAGGTGCCGAAGGGGCTCTTCAGCGCAAGGCCGCCGGTCAGCACGGTTTTCTGGTCGTCGCTCGCGCCCGGTGCGGCATGACAGCTGGAACAACCGCCGGCATGGAAGATGCGCTCGCCATTCGCCAGATCCGGTTCGCCAGCAGCAAGCCAAGTTTCGGCCGGAAGGCGCTCAGGCTTGGTGATAAACAGGAATGCGCCGGCGCCGATCGCGCCCAGCACGACGATGCCGCCGATGAGTTTCTTGAGAGCCATGCGCCGTTTCCTCTCGCTGATCCGAAATCCGCCTCCAGCCGCGCCGTAACGGAAAGGCACCGCCCCGGCGGCCGGCGCCGGGACAGTGTGCGTTTTGGTGAGGGATGGTCCGGTCTACCGCTTATTTCTTGACGCGGTAGACCTCATGACAGCCGCCGCAATTTTTGCCGATCGTGCCGAGCGCGGCCGCCACGCCCGCCTGGTCGGCCGGCAGGCTTGCCAGCACCGCATCGGCATCCGTGCCGAGCTTGGCGGCATGGGCCTTGAAGTCGTCCATCTGCTCCCAGATCTTAGGGCTTGCTTCCGTCTCGTGGCCCGTTTCGGAGCCGGCCGGGAACTGTTCCGGGAAAGCCTTGGCGACTTCACTCATCGTGGTCAGCGATGCCTTGACGATCTCGGCGTCATAGGGCTTTTCGCCTTTGGCGATGCCGGCGAGCGCGCCCATGGCGCCGCCGACCTTCTTCATCATTTCCTGGCGGACGACCTGGGGTTCATCCGCCGCCACGACGGCGCCGGCGCCGATGACGGCAAGCGCGGCCGCGGCCGCCAAGGTTTTGAACTTCATCGATTGCTCCCGATTATGGCAGGCGGTTGCCTCCGCGCGCCGATTTGACGATGCACCGGCATGATTGCATTTTAGGAACCCGATGAAAGTAAAATCTTTTTGACGGCCGAAATCTTGGCGGATCAGACGCTGGCCCAGCCCCGCCACAGGGTGACGACGGCGATGACGACCAGGAGCACGCCGGCAGCGCGGCCGATGAAGCGCGTGATCGCCGGGTTGCCGGTCAGCGCATCGCGGCTGCGGGCCGCCGCCAGCGCCAGCCCGCCATAAACGGCAAGCTGCGTCACCCAGATCACCAGGAGCATGATCGTCGCCTGGCGCCAGACGGGGCCGAATTCCGGGCGCAGGAACTGCGGGAAGACGGCGAGCATGAAGAGATAGGCCTTCGGGTTCATCAGGCTCGTCAGCGCGCCCTGACGGAAGCGGGTGACGAGACCGCGCCGGTCGATGCCGTCGACGGCATCGATGACAATGGAGCTTCGAAACAACTGCCAGCCGATCCAGGCGACATAGAGTGCGCCGGCGACCAGCAGGACATTGAAGAGCTGCGGCGCGAAATGCAGGAGCACGCCAACGCCGAGTGCTGCATAGAGCGTGTGCACCAGCCCGCCGGCCATGATGCCGAAGGTTGCCGAAAGCCCGGCCTTGCGCCCGCCCGACAGCGAACTTGCCATGACGAAGACCATGTCCATGCCCGGCACGATGATGATGCCCGACACGAGCAGGAAGAAGAGCCAGAGGTTTTCGCTGTAGGTCATGTCAGTTGTCCATTGCCGATCTCTGCGCGGCGGCCCTATGCTGCCTTTTGTTTCAAGCGCTTGAGGGCGTGCTATAAAGGAGGCCAACTGACAGGGATGTGTCAGTTGTGATGGGGAAACCGATGCGCAAGGCCTCGCGACTGTTCGAGATCATCCAGATTCTGCGGCTCGCCCGCAACCCGATAACGGCCGCCGAGATCGCCGCGCGGCTGGAGGTGACGGTGCGCTCGATCTATCGCGACATCGCGGCCCTGCAGGCGATGCGCGTGCCCGTCGAGGGCGAGCGCGGCATCGGCTATATCCTGCGCCCCGGCTTCGACCTGCCGCCGCTGATGTTTTCCATCGAGGAAACGGAGGCGATCGTCCTCGCGCTGGCGCTTCTCGACCGCACCGGCGACACCGAACTGAAAGCCGCCGCCGGCCGCGTCGCGGAAAAAATCGCCGGTGCCGTGCCGCCGCCGCTGCGCCAGACGCTCTCGGCCCGCGCGCTGCATGCCTGGGGCAGCGTGCCCCGCCAGCCCGAAGGCATCGACCTCGCCACGGTGCGCCGCGCCATCCGCGACGAGGAGAAACTGCTGATCGACTACCGCGACGAATATGCCCGCGCCACCGAACGCACCATCCGCCCGATCGCGCTCATCTATTATTCGGAGACGGCGAACATCGTCGCCTGGTGCGAATTGCGCCAGGCCATCCGCAACTTCCGCGCCGACCGGGTGGAGGCCTGCGAGAGGACGGAGGCGCATTTTCGCGGCGAAGGGGATGGGCTAAGGCAATTGTGGATTGCCGGGTGGGCGTAGAACCAGCGTTAGGCGACCGCCCGCAAATCGAAATCGGCGTGGATGACATCGAAGGGCACTTCGACCTTCCCCTCCTCCGTTCGATCGACAATGCCCCAATCCGCCAGAGCGACGATATCCTCGTGCACCCGCTTCACGTCCCGGCCGAGCGAACGGGCAAGCGCCCGAATGCTGCTTGGGCCGATTTTTTGCAGGTGCTCGATCAACTCCCAGCGTTTCGGGCTGATCACCGAGAAGAGTTGTGCAGGCGAACTGAAGGTGAAGGTCGCGACCGGATCGGAGGGTTTTCCCGTGCACGCGGCCTCGGCTGCACGGGCCAGGCTCTCGGCCAGTGCGTCTTCGGCGTCATTGCGGATCTGGATGCGTGCGCGTTTCATTCAGGGCCTCCTTTTTGCAATTTCGGCTCGAAAATCATCGAGCAGCACCGCGACGGTCGTGAACGCATAGGGGAACTCGCGCCCGTCGAGATGGCAATGATCGCCCTTGCCGCTCATTGTCGAAGCCGACGATACGCCGGCCATCCCGCCCGTAAAACAGGCGGTATTTGTAGCGATTCACGCTTCCCGCAATGGGCTCGGGAACCTGCCACAGCACGATCTCGACAATCGAGCCATCCGGCAGGACCGTCTTCGAACGCTCGAGAAGCACCGCATCCATGTTGGCATTTATGCCATCAATGGGGAGAAATGTCGGCAAACAAAAACCCCGGCCGTTTCCGACCGGGGTTTGCGAAATGCCACTGCGCGCGAAAATTACTTCGTGGCGGCTTCGTAGCGCTCCAGGACGTAGTCCCAGTTGATCAGGCTGTCGACGAAGGCTTCGAGGTACTTCGGGCGGGCGTTGCGGTAGTCGATGTAATAGGAGTGTTCCCAGACGTCGACGCCGAGGATCGGTTCCGCACCATGAACCAGCGGGTTTTCGCCGTTCGGGGTCTTCGAGATGGCGAGCTTGCCGTCCTTGACGGAGAGCCAGGCCCAGCCCGAGCCGAACTGCGTGGTGCCGGCGGCGATGAAATCGGCCTTGAACTTGTCGTAGCCGCCGAGGTCGCTGTCGATGGCCTTCTGGAGGGCGCCCGGCAGGCTCTTGCCGCCGCCGTCCTTCTTCAGCCACTTCCAGAAATGGAGGTGGTTGTAGTGCTGGCCGGCATTGTTGAAGAGGCCCTGGTTGGTGCCGTAGGACTTCTTGACGATCTCTTCGAGCGAGAGGTCGGCAAGACCGGCTTCTTCCGCCAGCTTGTTGCCGTTGTCGACATAGGCCTTGTGGTGCTTGTCGTGGTGATATTCGAGCGTTTCGCGCGACATGAAGGGCGCGAGTGCATCGTAATCATAGGGAAGCGGCGGAAGTTCGAAAGCCATCTGGTGTCTCCTCATTGTTTAGGCGCAGGTCCCGGATGCAACAGCGTTGCGCTTTTGCTGGACCTGCTCCGGCGACGGAATTTTTGGAAGGAAATCCGTGACCGGAACATAGGAGCGGCAACCGGAAGAGGCAACCGCCAGCATTCCAATTTTTCCGGCGGTTGGACAAAATCCTTGCCGTTTTGCATGAGAGATCAAGGACGAAGCGGAACGAATTGCGATTTGAAACATTTTGTCCCTCCCCGCCAACCCGGAGCTTTTCATGCGCGCCATCCCCCTTGCCGTCCTCGCCCTCTCGCTTGCCGCCCCGCTGGCGCACGCCTCCTCCTCCCATGCCTGGGAAGAATTCCGCGCCGACGTGGAGAAGAGCTGCCTTGCGAGCCTGCCCGAGGCACTGGGAACGCCGACTGTCTTCGTCGAGCCGACGGGCACCCAGTCCTTCGGCATCGCTGCCGTGGAAGGGCTTTCGCCGGAGGCCAAGAGCCAGATCACCTATATCTGTATCTACGACAAGCAGAAGAAGACGGTGGAGATCTCCCCGCCGATCGCCGCCGAGTTCCTGCATGTGGTGCGCGAAAGCGAACGCGCGGCGGCAGCGGAAAAGAAGGCCGCGACCGGCGACAACAAGACCGAGGATGCGGCGGGGCAGGAATAAGAGCTTCCCTTGACAGCCTTCACAGAGCAACCGTCTTTGCCCGAGGTCCTTCCGGGCACCCGACATTTGCTGCTTTTCACCTGCCCTTGCCCTCTGCTCCGTCATCCTCGGGCTTGACCCGAGGATCCATGCCACAAGCGAGGCGGTGCGGATGGGTGGATCCTCGGGTCAAGCCCGAGGATGACGATGGAGAGGGCGTACCCGGAGATGAAGGCCTGCACCGAGCGAGGACATTCACCACCATGCAAAAAGCCGGCCTTTCGGCCGGCTCCGTCATTCGCAATCCGTCACCCCGCCGCTCACGCATCCCCGTTGGAATGCGCCCAGTCGAAATAGAGGTCGCGGGCCTTGGCGGTGATGGGGCCGGGCTGGAGATCGCGGCCGTCGAGACGCGTCACCGGAACCACCTTGGAATAGTTGCCCGAGGTGAAAATCTCGTCTGCAGCCTCGAAATCGGCAACGTTCAAGGTCGTCTCGACCACTTCGAAGCCCGCCTCCCGGAGCAGGCCGATGACGCGGGTGCGCGTGATGCCGGCGAGGAAGGTGCGGTTGGCGGCAGGCGTGAAGACGACACCGTCGCGCACCATGAAAATGTTGGACGACGCGGTTTCGGCGACATTGCCGAGCATGTCGCGCACCAGCGCATTGTCGAAGCCGCGGCTGCGGGCTTCCACCAGCATGCGGGCATTGTTGGGATAGAGGCAGCCGGCCTTGGCATCCGTCGGCATGCATTCCACGGTCGGGCGGCGGAAGGGCGAGAGGGTGAGCGACGAGGCGGCCTTCGGATCGCCCATCGAGGCCTCGAAGAGGCAGAGCGCAAAGCGGGTTGAGTCCGGATCGGGCGCCACGACGCTGACCGGCGAGCCGTGTTCGGCCCAGTACATCGGCTTGATATAGATCGCCGTCTTACCGTCGAATTTCTTGACGCCTTCCCAGGCGAGCGCCTCGATCTCCTCGGCCGCCACGGTCGCCTTCATGCCTAGCGCCTGCGCCGAGCGGTTGACGCGCTGGCAGTGCAGATCGAGGTCGGGCGCGATGCCGTCGAACCAGCGGCCGCCGTCGAACACGGTCGATCCGAGCCACATGGCATGCGAGGTGGGACCGATCAGCGGCGGGTTGCCCGAAATCCATTCGCCGTCCACGAAGGTCCAGGTCGTCGAGCGTGGTGATGTATCGACTGGCATTGTTTTCCTCCTTTTCGCCCATCAAACGCCCGGCCGGCAGGGCCGGTCAAGCTGCAATTGCCTTCCGACAGCGCACGCCGCTTGTCCATTCAAGATGTTGAATGGGTGTATCAGGTCTTATCATGGGTGGCGCGATTGAGGCCGGTCGGGGTGCGTGCGATAGAGAAGGCAAAGGGAGAACAGCCATGCGCGCGATGTATTATGAGGCCTTCGAGACCACCCCGGAAATCCGCACCCTGCCCGACCCGACGCCGGCCGAAGACGGCGTGGTTATCAAGGTGGAGGCGACAGGGCTTTGCCGCAGCGACTGGCACGGCTGGATGGGCCACGACGCCGATATCAAGCTGCCGCATGTGCCGGGCCATGAACTGGCCGGCAAGGTGGTGGCCGTTGGTAAAGGCGTGCGCCGCTTCCGCGAGGGCCAGCGCGTGACGGTGCCCTTCGTGTCGGGCTGCGGCGATTGCGGCGAGTGCCGCTCGGGTAACCAGCAGGTCTGTGAGGAACAATTCCAGCCGGGCTTCACCCATTGGGGCTCGTTTGCCGAATATGTCGCGATCGATTACGCCGAGCACAATCTCGTGCACCTGCCCGAAGCCGTGGACTATGCCACCGCCGCCAGCCTCGGCTGCCGCTTCGCCACCTCTTTCCGCGCAGTGGTCGATCAGGCGCGCGTGACGGGCGGCGAATGGGTGGCGGTGCATGGCTGCGGCGGTGTGGGTCTCTCCGCCATCATGATCGCGGCAGCGCTCGGCGCCAATCCCATCGCCATCGATATTTCCGCCGAAAAACTGGACTTCGCCCGCAAGATGGGCGCGGTCGCCACCATCAACGCCCGCGAGGTCGCCGACGTCGCCGAGGCCGTGCGGGACCTCACCGGCGGCGGCGCGCACGCCTCCGTCGATGCGCTCGGTTCACCCGTAACCTGCTTCAACTCCATCAAGAACCTGCGCCGCCGCGGCCGGCACGTGCAGGTCGGCCTGATGCTCGCCGACCATGCGACGCCGCAGATCCCCATGGCGCAGGTCATCGGCCACGAACTGGAAATCTACGGCAGCCACGGCATGCAGGCCTGGCGCTACGACGCGATGCTGGCGATGATCGAAAGCGGGAAACTCACACCGCAAAAGCTGATCGGGCGGCATATCAGCCTGGAAGAGGCCGTGCCGGCGCTGATGGCGATGGACAAGGCGACGGATCTGGGGATCAGCGTGATTACAAGGCTCTGATCGGGCGGAATGCAACCAGTGCGATTTAGGAGCTTTCAGGTTTCCGAACACGATACGGTGTTCGTTAAAATGGAGAGTGGCATATGCTTAGATCGGCCGCGTTAGCAGCGCTTAGCTTGGCTTTCGCTCCAGTCGCGATGAGCGCTCCACGGGCGATTAACTGCACTGGCGATTGGAGCAAGACCATTGAGTCCCTCGAGCCACGACCTGAGGGACCGGCAACTCTGTCGGCGATCCATTGCCTACCCCTACCCCAAAGCGGCTACCCGGTTTCACTTTCGCCCGACGGAAGCAAGATATTCAGCTTTCACAGTATTGAGGGACTATGGATCGGTGGCCTCAAGCAGACCGATGCAAGCCACACTTTTCCAGGGCGGGTACTTTCATCCGTCTTCAGGAACAAGACGATGCCCTTTGAATGGCTTGCTGACTCGTCCGAGGTCATAGGTGTCAAGCAGAATAGCAATAGAGGGGGTTTTGCGCTTGGGCCACTGCAACCCTATTTGTTCACGAATGACGGCAGGCAAACGCGTTTACCGGCTCTCTCGCATCCGAACGGGCCGCTGGACGAGATCTTTTGGATCGGCAGCGCCGGCCTGGCATTCGCAGCGTTCGGGACCAAGGGCGCATACTACAAGCCCGAACATGAAGACCCACGCCCGACGATATCTCTCGTTGACGCGAGCGTGGGCCAGGTTTTGGAAGGCGTTGAAACCGCAGCGATATCAGGTCTACCCAGCTACAAAAACTTAACCGGGGTATCTTCTCGTGTCGACAAGAGCGGGAGGGCGCGTGTTTTGACTGCCTGGCTACCAGATACTTGGATGCTCTGGGATCAAGGTGACAGCCCGCGAATTCTGCCTATCCACAACAAGACAGCTAAGGCGAGTTACACGCTTTCCATGGACGGCACTAAGGTGCTGATCATGGGAAATCTGAGCGCAACTGGATGGATATGTGAATTTCATAATCCCTGCCCCTCGCCGACGCCGCGGTCAGGCATGATCGCGGAGTTGAGAGACGTAAGTTCGGGTCGGTTGGTTTGGTCTATAACGGGAACTGCCAACCAGTTCTCGAACAGCGACCTCCCCGCGATCAGCCCCGATGATCAATATGCCTTGATAACGATGCCCGGTGACCATGAAGATATCGGCCTTGTGTCGATGACTGATGGCTCTGTTCTTCAACGATTTCGGATGCCAGGTTGGGGCAGCTTGACGCTTGGCTTTTCCTCGGATGGTAAGCGGGCTTGGATCACCGGCGGAGCGACGATGGCCATTTTTAATATCAACCCACAAAAATGAAATTGTTGTGGGCATGCTTTTGGTCGTGCACCAGAGGGCGTTAGCCAAAGGGTTTCGCGTGGGGCATCGCATAGATTAAGGGCAGCTTTGGGCCGAACGCCGCCATCACTTGCCAGTTACCGAGCGCTCGTAGAAATGCGGCGCCCAAAGGCCGCGAGGCATACGCCATCGAGCGCGCCTTTGATGTATACCGCCAACGCTGTCGAGAACCGCATTCCCCAACTCCACAATTGACATTCCCCCGCCGATACCACCCAATCCCCCATAAATACTGGAGGAATCGCGTTCTATGTCTCATGCCGCCTATGTGTTCGATGCCTATGGCACGCTGTTCGATGTGCATGCGGCGGTGCGGCGGCATGCCGGGGATGTGGGGCCGAACTATCAGGCTTTTTCGGAGATGTGGCGCGCCAAGCAGCTGGAATATTCCTGGACGCGGGCCTTGATGGGCGCCTATGCCGATTTCTGGCAGCTGACCGAACAGGCGCTCGACTATACGTTCAAGCGCGTCGGCGGGGTCGATCCGGCGCTTCGGCAGAAGCTGCTCGATGCCTATTGGAAGCTCGACTGCTACCCGGAGGTGCCTGCGGTCCTCAAGGCGCTAAAGAGCCGCGGGGCGCATATCGCCATCCTGTCGAACGGCTCGCCTTCCATGCTGGCCTCGGCGGTGAAGAATGCCGCGCTCGACACCGTCATCGACGATATCTTCTCCGTCGATACGCTGAAGACCTACAAGACCGCACCCAGCGTCTATGATCTCGTGACGACGCATTACCGGCTCTATCCCAATGTCGTCTCCTTCCAGTCCTCCAACCGCTGGGATATCGCAGGCGCCACGAAATTCGGCTTCCGCACCGTCTGGATCAACCGCGCCAACATGCCGGACGAATATTTCGATCTCGGCCCCTCGCTGATCCTGCCCTCGCTCGAAAGCCTCTGACATGGCCTGGTCCGCCGCCCAATATCTGAAATTCGAGGACGAGCGCACCCGCCCGGCCCGCGACCTGCTCGTCCGGGTGCCGGCCGATCTCGTTGCCGGCACTGTGTATGATCTCGGCTGCGGGCCGGGCAATTCGACGGAACTGCTGGTGAACCGGTTTCCCGGCCGTGGCGTCAAGGGTGTCGACAATGCCAGCGATATGCTGAAAGCCGCCCGCCAGCGCCTGCCGGGTGTCGATTTCGTCGAATGCGACCTGGCACGATGGCGCCCGCCGGAGCCCGCCGCACTGCTCTATGCCAATGCCGTCTTCCAGTGGCTGCCGGATCACATCACGCTGCTGGCCAGCCTGATGGACGGCCTGCGCGCCGGTGGCGTGCTTGCCGTGCAGATGCCGGACAACCTTTTCGAACCCTCGCATCTCCTGATGGAGGAAAGCGCGCTGGCCGGGCCCTGGAAAAACGCCTTCGAGACGGGCACACCGCGCCGCAAGCCGCTGCCAGCGCCGGCCGCCTATATGGATGCGCTCGGTCCGAAGGCCGCGCGGGTCGATGTCTGGCATACGGCCTACAATCATCCGATGACGGATGCGGCCGCGATCGTCGAATGGGTGAAGGGCACGGGGCTGAGGCCCTATCTCGACCGGATTCCGGCCGAGCAGGGCCACGGCTTTCTCGCCGACTACCAGAGCCGGATCGCCAAGGCCTATGCGCCGATGGCGGACGGTCGGCGGCTGTTGCGCTTCCCGCGGCTGTTCATCGTGGCGGTGAAGAGCTGAAGCACGAAGGCGGGGAATAACACCCCCGCCCCGACTGTTCGGTTCAAAACGTGCGAAGCCGCGGCGCTTAGCGCCGCAGGCTGCCGAGGATGCCGCGCACCAGCGCGCGGCCGAGCGAGGACGCCACGGTTCGGGCGACCGATTTCATCGCGGCTTCCGCCACCGTCTCGCGCTGATAGCCGGCGCGGGGTTTGGCCTGTTTGGGGGCAGACGGTGCCGCTGGCTCGTCGTCGCCAAAGCCGGGCAAGGTCCAGCGGCTGCCGCCGGAGGGTTGCTCGGCAGGCTGTTCGGCCTGTTCCTGCGCGGCGGCGGAATCGGCCGCCTTCTTGGCGCGCGCCATGAGGATTTCGTAGGCGGATTCGCGGTCGAAATCCTCGTCATAGAGGCCGGCGACCGGGCTGACACCCATGATCTCCTTGCGCTCGGCCTCCGTGATCGGCCCGAGCCGGGAGGCCGGCGGGCGGATCAGCGTGCGCTCCACCATGGAGGGCGCGCCCTTGCCTTCCAGCGTCGAGACCAGCGCCTCGCCGGTGCCGAGATTGGTGATGACGGTGGCGCAGTCGAATTCCGGGTTGGGACGGAACGTGTCGGCCGCCGTCTTCACCGCCTTCTGCTCGCGCGGCGTATAGGCGCGCAGCGCATGCTGCACGCGGTTGCCGAGCTGGGCGAGCACCGTTTCCGGCACGTCGAGCGGGTTCTGCGTGACGAAATAGACGCCCACGCCCTTGGAGCGGATGAGGCGCACGACCTGTTCGATGCGTTCGAGCAGCACTTTCGGCGCGTCGTTGAAGAGCAGATGCGCCTCGTCGAAGAAGAAGACCAGCTTCGGCTTCTCCGGATCGCCGACTTCCGGCAGCACTTCGAACAGCTCGGAGAGCATCCAGAGCAGGAAGGTGCCGTAGAGGCGCGGGTTCATCATCAGCTTGTCGGCGGCGAGCACCGAGATCGCGCCGCGGCCGTCATTGGTGGTGCGCATGATGTCGGAGATTTTCAGCGCCGGTTCGCCGAAGAAATGTTCGGCGCCCTGCTGCTCGAGGATCAGCAGTTCACGCTGGATCGAGCCGACGGAGGCCTTGGAGATGAAGCCGAACTGGTTGGACAGCGTCGTGGCGTTCTCGCCCATATAGTTGAGCAGCGCCTGGAAATCCTTGAGATCGAGCAGCGGCAGGCCGCCCTGGTCGGCAATCTTGAAGGCGATGTTGATGACGCCTTCCTGCGCATCCGTCGCGTTCATCAGGCGCGAGAGCAGCAGCGGCCCCATCTCGGACATGGTGGTGCGGACGCGGTGGCCCTTTTCGCCGTAGAGATCCCAGAAGATGACGGGGAATTCCTGGAAGTCGTAGGGGGTCAGCCCGATCTGATCGGCGCGCTTCTGGAGAAAGTCCTTCGGCTCGCCCATGGCGCCGATGCCCGAAAGGTCGCCCTTCACGTCGGCGCAGAAGACAGGCACGCCGGCATTGGAAAAACCCTCGGCGAGGATTTGCAGCGTCACCGTCTTGCCTGTGCCGGTCGCGCCTGTCACGAGGCCATGGCGGTTGCCGAATTTCAGGTCGAGATATTCAGGCTTGTTGTTGGTGTCGTCAGGCTTGCGGCTGGTGCCGATATAAAGCTTGCCGTCCTGAAGAATGGAATCCGTCACGCTGAAAACTCCCTGACTGCCGGTTTCCCGTCAGAAGCGGACTGCCGCGTCGCAACGGTTTTCATTGAATCGTCTCAGGCAAGTTATAAGGATAGTCCGGCACGGGAACAACACGATTTCAAGGCCTTCGTGCCCCTGCACCGGACGTGCCAAGCCGGCTTGAATTTGCCGGAGAGTTCATTTACCTTGACGTTAACGTCAATTTCTTCGGAGGATTTTCCATGAACGATCTCGTCACCCGCGTCGCCGATGCCGTCGGCATCGATCCGGCCCTTGCTGAAAAGGCCATCGGCATGATGCTCGGCTTCCTGCAGCGCGAAGCGGCCGACGGCCCGGTCGCCAGGATGATCGAAGCCATTCCCGGCGCTTCCGAACTGGTCGCCCAGTACAATGGCGAAGGCACCGGCGGCGGCGGTCTGCTCGGCGGCCTGATGAGCGCCATCGGCGGCGGCGGCATCATGGGTCTCGGCCAGCAGCTGATGAGCCAGGGCCTCGGCATGGGCGAAATCTCCGGCCTTGCCAAGGAAACGCTCGCCGTTGCCCGCGAACATGCAGGCGCCGACGTGGTCGACGAAGTCGTCGCCTCCGTGCCGGGCCTCAGCCAGTTCGTCTGATCCTGCCTTCGCCATCCCGCGTCCGCGCGGGATGGCCTTTTCATGCCTTGGATTGCGCTTTCAGCCATTTGCGCAACCGGCCGCGCGCATTGGCATAGGGTGACGACGTGTTGAACTGGATCATCCGGCCCATCGTCCATTTTCCATACCAGGGATGGCCGTAGAGCGCCGCATCGTCACGCTCGCCGATGGCCACGACGATCCCTACCCTCGCCGCATCGAGCCGCGCGACAAGCGCGGGATACGGGATATCCGAGTAGTCGCAGTAGAATTTCTGGGCGAGCTTTCCGAGTTCGTTCCATTTGAAACCGGTTTCCGGAAAATCGATCGGCTCTCCCGCCGCATCCCGCTCCAGCCATTTCAGCACGAGTTCGTTCCAGCCGACGAGATAGGCCACGAGATCGCACGGGCGCATCAGCGTGCCCTTGGCGTGCCCGTCCATCGTGCGCAGCTGCGCGCGATCCAGCGGAACATCGTCCAGCGCTTTCAGGAGCTTGCCGAATTCCAGCGCGATGGCGGCGAGCAGGTCGTCCTTGCCCTGCGGAACGGTCATGCGGCTCTATCGCTTGCGGGTCAGGACCAGCAGCGCGGTGAAGGCTGTGAGGCCGAGGCCCACCGAAAGCGGCCCGGCCTGTGGTCCGCCCGCTTCCATGATCGCGCCGGTCAGGCCCGAACCGGTGGCGCTGCCTGCCGCATAGACGAGCGCGAAAGCGGCGGAGCCGGCGACCAGCATGGAGCCGCTGTAACGTTCGCCGAGCATGGTGAGCGCGCAGGTATAGAGCGAGAAGATCGCCGTTCCCATCACCGCCAGGAGCGCCAGGATCGCGATTTCCGACGTCACCAGCGGCAGGACGAGATAGCTTGCGGCGGCAACGACGACGGTGGCGAGCGCCACCCGCTCGCGCGGCAGCTTGTCGAGCAGCATGCCGATAAAGGGCTGGGCAAGTGCCGTGGGCAGCGCCATCACCGTCACGCTGATGGCGGCGAAGGCTTCGCTATAGCCCGTCTTCACGAAATAGACCGGCATGGCGGATATCGCCGCGATATCGGCAAAGCCGAAGACATAGACCATGCCGACCAGGATGGGGGCGGCCTTGAAGAAGCGGAAGACATCGGCCGTCGAGGACGGTGCCGGCACCGTCTTGGTCGAGAACATCAGCATAGCGGTGGCGAAGGCGACGATGGCGAGATAGACGGCCGTCAGCGCGAAACCGAGCCCGCCGGCGCTGCCGAACAGCGGAATGGCCAACGGCCCTGCGGCAAAGCCGCCGCAGATGCCCATGCCGTAGAGGCCCGAGACGCGACCGCGCAGGCGATCCGGGCAGGCGGCGTTCAGCCAGGCTTCGCCGAGCATGAAGATCATGCTGGCAAAGAAACCGAGCAGGAAGCGGGCGAGGCCCCAGACGACGAAAGACGACGTGGCCGCGAAGGTGGCAAGGCACAGCGAGCAGATGACGAGGCTGAAAATGATCAACCGGTCGGGCCGCCAGCGCGCGGTGAGGCTGCCGACGAGCAGCGTCGAGGCGCCCATGCCGGCGGCATAGGCGATGGCGTTGACGCCGATCATCGACGACGAATAGCCGCGCGCCTCCAGTGTCAGCGAGACGAGCGGATAGGTGAGCCCCTGCGCCACGGAAAACGCGGTCGCGCCAAGCACGACGGCGATAATGGCCGGCCAGTCCGGTGAAAGGACCGTTGAAGACGAGGACTGCATGAGGGGCTCCCTGCCGCAAACGGGGCGGCGCGACACCCATACATGTCCGGCGCCCTTTTGGAAAGCCGGCCTCGCCTTTCGGCGTGGTGGGCGGGGCGCAACACGCCCCGCCGAAGCCTGTCAGGCCGCGTTGTCCCAGACCGGTGCGAGACCATCCGGGCTGACGATGCGGCCGTCGGGACGGGCGAGCGCATGGATGCGCGCCATTTCCTCGGCCGTCAGCGCGAAGTCGAAGATCGCCAGGTTTTCGGCAAGCCGCGCTTCCGTCACCGTCTTGGTCAGCGCCACCACATCCGGCTGCTGGATCAGCCAGCGCAGCGCGACCTGCGCGGCGGATTTGCCATGGGCGGCGGCGATGTCCTGGAGATCAGGATCGGCCGGCACCTTGCCATCGGCCATGGCGAAATAGGCGGTCAGCGCCATGCCGTGGCGCTTGGCCGCGTCCCGCACCGCCGTCTGGTCGAGGAAGGGATGGTATTCGACCTGGTTGGTGGCGAGCGGCGCCGTACTCAGGCGCACGGCCTCGGCCATCAGCGCCGTGTTGAAGTTGCTGACGCCGATATGTTTCGCAAAACCCTTTTCACGCACGGCATTCAGTTCGGCGATCTGCACCTCGAGCGGCACCGCCTCGTTCGGCCAGTGCAGCAGGAGAAGATCGACATGGTCGGTCTTCAGCTTGCGCAGGCTTTCTGTGACGGAGGCGGCGAAGGCGTCCTTCGCATAGTTCGCGACCCAGACCTTGGTGGTCAGGAAGATCTTTTCACGCACCACGCCGGAGCTTTGGATCGCGTCGCCGACGGCCGCCTCGTTCTCGTAGATCTGGGCGGTATCGACATGGGTGAAGCCGCTCTGGAGCGCCTTCGGCAGGATGGAGAGGACATCGGCTTCCGGCATGCGGAAGGTGCCGAAGCCGAGCTGGGGAATATGGGCGCCATTGGCGTTGATGGTTTTCATGGGAGATTCTCCTGATGGGTTTGAAAAAGGGTTAGACCGGCTGGCAGGCTGCGGCATCGGGCTGGCTGCGCTCGCGGCGATCCAGCGCGCCGCTGACGAGCGTCAGGCCGAGCGCACCGGCGACGAGGATGGCGCCGACCCAAGGCGTGGCCCCCAGCCCGAGCGGCGAGGCGACGACCAGTCCGCCGATCCAGGCGCCGGCCGCGATGCCGAGATTGAAGGCGGCGATGTTGAGGGCCGAGGCGACATCGATGCCGGCGGGGCGGTGGCGCTTGGCCATGTCGACGACATAGAGCTGGAGGCCCGGCACATTGGCGAAGGAGAGGAAACCGAGGGCGGCGAGCGTCACGAGGGCGAAGACCGGCGACGGGGCGGTGAAGGTGAGCACGGCGAGCACCAGCGCCTGCAGGGCGAAGAGCACGACGAGCGCCTTGACCGGATCCTTGTTTGCCACCTTGCCGCCGAAGAGGTTGCCGAGCGCGATGGCCGCGCCATAGAGCACCAGAACGAGGCTCACCGTATTGGCGGAGAAGCCGGTGATCTCCTGGAGCAGTGGCGAGAGGAAGGTGAAGGTCACGAAGGTGCCGCCGTAACCGAGCGCCGTCATGGCGAAGACGATGATGAGGCGGCCGGAGCCGAGCACGCGCACCTGGTCCATCAGGCCGGCCGGCTTTTCACGCTTGAGATTGTTCGGCAGCAGCAGGGCGATGGCCGCGAAGGCGACGAGGCCGAGGCCGGCAACGGCCCAGAAGGTGGCGCGCCAGCCGAAGGTCTGGCCGATGAAGGTGCCGAGCGGCACGCCGGTGACGATGGCGACGGTCAGGCCCATGAACATCATGGCAATCGCCGATGCGCGGCGATCGGGTGCCACGAGATCGGCCGCGATGGTGGCGCCGACGGAGAAGAAGACGCCATGCGCGAAGGCCGAGAGCACGCGGCCGACGAGCAGCATTTCATAACTCGGCGACAGGGCAGCAATGGCATTGCCGGCGATGAACAGCGCCATCAGGCCCGAAAGCAGCGGCTTGCGGCCGAGCTTGCCAGTCAAGGCGGTGAGCACGGGCGCGCCAAACGTGACGCCGAGTGCGTAGACGGAGACGATGAGGCCGGCGAGCGGCAGGGTGATGTGCAGATCGGAGGCGACGGTCGGCAAGAGGCCGACGATCACGAATTCCGTGGTGCCGATCGCGTAGGCCGCGACGGTGAGCGCAAAGAGAGCAAGTGGCATGGAGCACCTTAGGAGCTTTGGCGGCGCCTATCGGACGCCGTGCGGGAGTGATGGCGGGAATATGCGGCGCGGCCACTTGAATGATAAGAATGCGCAATGGATAAAGGACTGTGAAACCAATTCACAGGATGAGCCATGGACAATCGCACCGGGGAAATGGATGTCTTCGTCGCGGCCGCTGAGACCGGCAGCTTTTCCGCTGCGGCCCGGCTGCTGAAGCTGACGCCCTCGGCGGTGAGCAAGTTGGTGACCCGCATCGAGGATCGCCTGGGCACCCGCCTGCTGGTGCGCACCACCCGCTCGCTCCTGCTGACGCCGGAGGGCGAGACCTATCTGGCGCGGGCGCGGCGCGTGCTGGCGGAAATCGACGAGATGGAGCGGCTGGTCGCACGCGGCGCGCAGGCGAAACCGCGTGGCCTGCTGCGCATCAACGCCACGATCGGCTTCGGCGAGTGCTACATCATCCCACTCGTCGGCGAGTTCCTGGCGCTTTATCCGGATGTGAAGCTGGAACTGTCGCTGAGCGACGGCCTGATCGACCTCGTCGAGGAGCGCACCGACATCGCCTTCCGCACCGCGCCGATGGCCGATTCCGCGCTCAAGGCGCGAAAGCTGCTCATCAGCCACCGCGTCACCGTCGCCACGCCCGACTATCTCGCCCGGCGCGGCACGCCGCGCACGCCGGCGGATCTCGCTGTGCACAACTGCATCACCTTCACCTTCGGCCGCGCGCCGGGCGAATGGCCGTTCCGCGATCCCGGCGAAAGCACGGTCTATCCCGCACCGGCCGCCGGTAACCTGATGGCGGCCAGCGGCTCCGTCGCGCGGCTGCTCTGCCTTCAGGGTCTCGGCATCGCGCGCATCGGCAAGTTCCATGTCGAAGGCGATATCGCGGCGGGCGTTCTGGTAGAAGTGCTTGCGGATTACAATCCGGAGCAGCCGGAACAGGTCCATGCCGTCTATGTCGGCCACGAGCATCTGGCGGCCCGCATCCGAGCCTTTATCGACTTTCTCGCGGAGAAGATCTGAGCCGCCCTTCCCCGCTCCCGGTTGCCAACCCTATCCACCAATGGTATCGATTCTTCGTTCGCAACACGTAAGAGAGGACTGCGCGTGAAATACGAATTTCTGCCACACCGCACGCATGGTCCCAATCTTGCCCTGCAGATGCGTTTGCAGGGCTGATCGGAACGAACACGTCTCTTCTGGTCCGCCTGTCCGGCGATGCGGTTTCCCCGCATCCAATATCCTTGCGCCTTTTCGCGTGATCGACGGCTGATGCCGCGCCGCGAGGCCTTGAAGACCAGAGATTTTTCATGTCGCTCATCAATATCCGTGCGCTCGGCGTCACGCTTTCCGCTCCCCTCTTCGCCAATCTCAACCTCGCCATCGCGAGCGGCGACCGCATCGGTCTCGTCGCCGCCAACGGGCGTGGCAAATCCACCCTGCTCCGCTGCATCACCGGCGATTTCGAGCCGACGACCGGCGAGATCACCCGCGCCCGCGGCCTCACCGTCGGGCATATGGAGCAGAACCTCGCCCCCGGCCTGGAAAAACTGACCTTTCGCGAGGCGGTGCTCGGCGCGCTGTCACCCGAACAGCGGGAGAGCGAAAGCTGGCGGGCGGATGTGACGCTCGAAGAACTCGAAGTGCCCGAGGTGCTGCGGGAACGGCCGCTGGGTGCATTGAGCGGTGGCTGGCAGCGCATCGCGTTGATTGCCCGCGTGCGTGTGAGCGAGCCGGACGTGCTGCTGCTCGACGAGCCGACCAACCATCTCGACCTCGAAAAGATCGCGCGGCTGGAAAGCTGGCTCGGCACGTTGCCGCGCGACATGCCGGTCGTCCTCTCCAGCCACGACCGCGCCTTCCTCGACGCGGTGACGAACCGCACGCTGTTCCTCAGGCCCGAGCGCTCGCAGCTTTTCGCGCTGCCCTATTCCCGCGCCCGCGCGGCACTGGACGAGGCGGATGCGGCCGAGGAGCGGCGCTTCGAGAAGGACATGAAGGCGGCCGCGCAGCTGCGCCAGCAGGCGGCAAAGCTCAACAATATCGGCATCAACTCGGGCAGCGACCTGCTGGTGGTGAAGACCAAGCAGCTGAAGGCCCGCGCCGAGCGCATCGAGGACGCGGCGAAGCCCGCCCATCAGGAGAATTCCGCCGGCGCCATCCGGCTCGCCAATCGCGGCACCCATGCCAAGGTTCTGGTGACGCTGGAGGATTGCCCGGTCGAGACACCGGATGGAACGCTGCTCTTCCGCACCGCCCAGAAGTTCATCTGCCAGGGTGACCGCATCGTGCTGCTCGGACTGAACGGCACCGGCAAGACGCGGTTCGTGCTGCGGCTGCGCGAAGCGATCGAGGGCGCAGCGCGGGAGGGTATCAAGCCGACGCCGTCGCTGGTGCTGGGTTACGGCGACCAGGCGCTGTCTGATCTTTCCGACACGGAGACGCCGCATGGTACGATCATCCATCGCTTCGATGTCGGCGACCAGCGGGCGCGCAGCCTGCTCGCCGGCGCGGGGTTTTCCGTAGAGATGCAGGGTCGGCCGGTCGGTCTGCTTTCGGGCGGGCAGAAGGCGCGGCTCGGCATGCTGGTGCTCAGGCTGACCAATCCGAACTTCTATCTGCTCGACGAGCCGACAAACCATCTCGATATCGAGGGGCAGGAAGCGCTGGAACGAGAGCTCACTGCCCAGCAGGCGAGCTGCCTCTTCGTCTCGCACGACCGCGCCTTCGTGCGGGCGGTGGCCAATCGCTTCTGGCTGATCGAGAAGCGGCGGCTGATCGAGGTGGATGGGCCGGAGGACTTCTTTGAGGAGGCCGCCCTATCGGCGTGAGGCGATGCGTGGATCGGCGGAAAAATCCTCGCGGGAAAAGCCGATACGCCGCGGCGGGTGATCACACAAAGCCTGCACGCCGAGCCCTGACAACCGGATGCGCCAGGTCTGGCGCTCCACCGGTTTTGGCGCGGCGAAGGCTTTTGCCGTGAGAAGTGCGAGGTTGTTGCCGGCAGCGGGATCGCGCACCGAGCGATAGAGGATGGCGGCAAGCCCGCCTTGCCGTGCGCCGTCGGCCAGCGACTGGCAGGCGGCGTAGTCGGTCGGGTGCGTCCAGGCGGCTGCATCCCTGTCGAGCGGCGGCAGCGTGAGATCGATGGCCCGTTCCGTCGCGACGGCGGCGGAAAAGGCGGTGTAGTCGGCCGCATTGGCCGGCAGCGGCGTTGCCGGCGATTCCGAGAAGAACAGGAGGCGGTAGAAGGCCATTTCGGCCAGCGCTGTCTCCACCGTCAGCGCCGCGTAATAGACGCCGAGCGTGCGCCCTGCCCGGCGGAAGCGGGAGCCGTGCGGATAGATGGCGCCGTAGCGGAAGGGGGTCGCGAGCAGATAATCGAGGCCGGCGCATTCGGGCGGCAGCACCGGCTTGCTCTCTTCGAGAATGTCCTCCAGCAGCGCCTGCTCGTCCAAGGTATCGACGAGTTTCAGCGTCGAGACGCGGTGCTGCGCCTCGACGAACCGCCAGACGCTGCCCGCAAAGGGCCGCGCCTCAGACGAGAGCGCGGCGGGCGTCCAGATAGGCAAGGACATCGACAAGGCCGGATATGGAGACGATACGATCGACCGGACGGGCGCCGAGCGCGCTGTTTTCCGCCGTCATCCAGCTGCGCGCGACGGTCTCGTCGCCGCCCACGATGGCATCCAGCGAGCGGAACAGGCGCACGAGCAGCACGGCGAGCTCGAACGGCTTCGTGCCGCGCTCCAGCAGCACGTCCTGCCGCTTCAGCCGCGACACCGTCGCCTCCGACACGCCGATGACCGCCGAGAGGATGCGCGCCGTCAGCCCCAGCCGGTCCGCCGCATTGACGGCCGCCTTGGTGAGCACGGTGCTCTCCGCATTGACCTGCTGTATGGGTTTGCGCTGCATGGCCTTGATCCTTTCCATGGAAATAATATAGCGAATATTTTTCCAATGACAAGATGAAGACTATTTATGACCGAGAAGCTCGGCCATGATGCGCAGGTGATCGGCTTGCAGCGGCTTTTCGAAATAGCTCTTCACGAAGCTGTATTGCATCGCCCGCTCACGATCCTTGCCGAGATGCGAACTGGTGAGCATGGCGACGACGGGGGCGTGCTGTTCGAACTCCTCGGCATAGCGGTCGAGGAACTCGAAACCGTTCATCACGGGCATATTGATATCGAGGATGATGGCGTCGGGCGTGTCCTCGCTCCGCAGGATGTCGAGCGCCTCCGTGCCGTCGAACGCCTTCAGGATGCGGATCGACGGATCGAATTTGCGGATCGTGTACTCACAAATGAACTGATCGTTCTCGTCGTCGTCGACGACCAGGATCGAATGGATTTTCATTTTAGTCCCCGTCGGGCAGCTCGATCATAAAGCGGCTGCCCTTATCTCTTGCTTCATAGAGCGCCGTGCCGCCCAGGGCTTCCGCGCTCTTTCTCAATATGTAGAGGCCGAGCCCGCTGCCGAAGGATCGGTTGGGGTGCAGCCGTTTGAACATCTTGAACAACAAATGACGGCTTGCGGGCGGAACGCCCAGGCCGTTGTCCTCCACCGACAACCGCAGCCGCCCACCATAGCGGAAAGCGCGGACATCGATCGCCGGCTCGGCCTCCTTCGGATCATGATATTTGACCGCGTTGGACAGCATGTTGCCGACGATGACCTGGAATTTCGACGGCTTGCTGACGATTGTCAATTCCGCCGGCACATGATTTTCGATCCGGATTCGCTTGAAATCGTCGAGATGCGAGAGCGCGTCGATCGCTTCGGCGACGAACGGGCGCAGCGCGATCGGCTTCTCCTCCTCCTCCATAAGCCGGTTGCGCGTGACCGTGATGATGTTCTGGATGAGATGGTCGAGGCGGCGGAAATTCCCCTCCATGCGCTGGAGCATCTGGCCGAGTGCCGGCATATCTCCCTCCGCCAGCATATCGCGGGAAATGCCGAGCAGTCCGAGCGACGAGGCGATCGGCGAGCGCAGGTCATGCGAGGTGCGATAGGCGAATTCCTCAAGCTCCGCATTGGCTTCGATCAGCGCCTGCTCGTTCACCTTGCGCTCGGTGATGTCGCGCACGATGCCGCTGTAGATGATGGCGCCGTTCAGTTCCACCTTGGCCACAGCGAGATCGAGCGGGAAGATGAAGCCATCCTTGCGCCGGCCCTCGACCTCGCGGCCACTGCCGATGATCTTCGCTTCACCGGTGCGCTGGTAATTTCCGAGATAGCTGTCGTGTGCACTGTGGTAGGGCTCCGGCATCAGCATCTTGACGTTGCGGCCGATCATCTCCTCCGGCGCGTAACCGAAGATACGCGTGCAGGCGTCGTTGACGGATTGGATGAGGCCGCGCTGGTCGATGGTGATGATACCGTCCACCGCATTGTCGATGATGGCGGCAAGACGCCCTCGGCTTTCGGCAAGATCCGCCGCCATGGCGCTGGCGCGGCGGGAGGAAAAATAGAGATGCACCACCAGCGCGCCATAGAGCGCACCCGATATCAGGACGAGTGAGGAGAGCGTGCTGCGTGCGTTGATGCCATTGATGGTAAAGGTGATGCCGAAGGTGTTTTCGTAGCGCGCCAGTTCGTAATAGGCCATCGCCAGCAGGATAAGATAGGTTAGCAGGCCCAGAATGGCGGCGATGGTCAGCCGGTTATAGCCGGTCTTCTCCGTGCCGACGAAGATGATGGCGATGCCGAGCGCCACGAAGCAGCTGGCGCTCTGAAACGACATACGCGTGAAGCGGATCCAGTCATGAGCGAAGTCCAGCGAGATCGCATAGCCGACAAGGGCGGCCGCGGCGATGATGAAGGTCGCGAAGCCAAGCGCCACCTGCACGACATCGTTCTTGCCACAGAGCGCACGGCGGGCGATCGCCACGCTCATCAGCATGAAACAGAATGCCGTGTTGGGCGCGATGCGCCCCGGCCGGCTCGTGCCGATATCGACGAAGGGCGTGTTGAGCAGGGTGTCGATACCTGTATCGATGCCGAAGATATGCTGGGAGAGCGCGATCGCGCCGTAGAGGAAGACCGGCACCATCATCAGCGCCGGCAGCTGTTTCCAGCCGCGGGCCGCAAGCCAGAGCGCCATGCCGAGCACGACGAAGGTGAGTGCGGCGTTGAACTTCATGCCGAACAGACCGGGATGCGCGGCGGCGAGGCCGGCGGGCTTCGCCAGCCACAGCGTCATCATGACGACACCCACGGCGATGCACCACAGGCTCGCCGCACCGTTCGTCCGTTCCCAGGACCATGTGAAAGTCAACCGTGCCCCCATCGACGGTTTCGTCGCCGCGCGCACTCTAGCGCGAAGGCTGAATCGCGAACAGGTGCCGCGGGGAAAGCTTTACGGTAAAATCGTACTTTTCAGGCCGCGTCGTCGCGTGCGCCGTTTTCAAGCCGTTCGGTCATCGCCTGGAGTTCGCCGGTCAGCGCCTGAAGGGCCTCCAGCGTGCAGCCAGTCGCCTTGCCGATCTCCATGCGGATGGCCACCGCATCGCGCTGCATGGCCCTGCCCTTTTCGGTGAGCGTAACGAGGACCTGCCGCTCGTCCGACTTGTCGCGGGCGCGCGTGATGTAACCCGATGCCTCCAGCCGCTTCAAGAGCGGCGACAGCGTGCCGGAATCCAGCCCGAGCGTCGCGCCGAGTGCCTTCACCGAGCGGCCGTCCTCATGCCAGAGCGTCATCAGCGCGATATATTGCGGATAGGTCAGGCCATAGGGATCGAGCAGCGGCTTGTAGGTGCGATTGAGCGCGTGTGCTGCGGAATAGACGGCAAAACAGAGCTGCTGGTCGAGCGCCAGCATGCCCTCGGGAATGGTGTCCGTCTCAGCTTCGTCACGTTTGTCGGTCATGCTTCATTGTCGCACAAAGGGGCAAAATTGCAATTTGCAAAATCATATTGCGCGCAATTTAATTTTGCGCTACTAAATCTCCATCAACAACGACAGCAAGGAAGGAGACACCCATGCCCATTCTCTACAGGACCAAGGCTTCTGCAACCGGTGGCCGCGCCGGCCATGGCGCAACCGAAGACGGCACCGTCGATGTCACGCTGACCGTTCCCAAGGAACTCGGCGGCGACGGCGCAACGGGCGCCAACCCGGAAAAGCTCTTTGCGGTCGGCTATTCGGCCTGCTTCCTCGGCGCGCTGAAGTTCGTCGCCGGCAAGGAGAAGGTCAAGATCGGCGAAGACGCCAAGGTCACCGCAACGGTCGGCATCGGCCCGCGTGAAGACGGCGGCGGTTTCGGCATCGAAGCCTCGCTCGAAGTCTCCGCGCCCGGCGTCGACAAGGCCGTTCTCGAAGACCTCATCAAGAAGGCTCATGTCGTCTGCCCCTACAGCCACGCCACGCGCGGCAATCTCGACGTCAAGACGACCGTCGCCTGATCAGCCTATCCCAAATGAAAAGCCGCCCGGATCGCTCCGGGCGGCTTTTTTTGTTGCGGGATTCTGGGGCTCAGAACTCTTCCCAACTCTCCGCCTTCAGGACCGCGTTGCCGGAAATGCGCGGGCGGGACTGGACCGTGCGCTGCGGCGTCGTGTGGGTGGCCTGCGGCTGGCGCGCCGGCTGGCCGAGCGAGAAACGCTCGATCAGGGTGCGCAAGCGATCGGCCTGGGTGACGAGCGTCGCGGAGGCGGCGTTGGTTTCCTCCACCATCGCGGCGTTCTGCTGCGTCGTCTGGTCCATCTGGTTGACGGCGGTGTTGATTTCCGAAAGGCCGACGGACTGTTCGCGGGCGGAGACGGCGATCGCCTCCATGTGCTGGTTGATCGTCGCGACATTTCCACCGATCGCCTGCAGCGCCTCGCCGGTCTCGCTGACCAGCTTGACGCCGTTCTTCACCTCGGCTTCGGAATTGCGGATAAGGTCCTTGATCTCGCGGGCGGCCTGCGCGGAACGCTGGGCAAGCTCGCGCACCTCCTGCGCAACCACAGCGAAGCCCTTGCCCGCCTCACCGGCGCGCGCCGCCTCGACGCCGGCATTGAGTGCCAGAAGGTTGGTCTGGAAGGCGATCTCGTCGATGACGCCGATGATCGACGAGATCTGGCTCGACGACTGCTCGATGCGCTGCATGGCGTTGACGGCATTGGCGACGACGTTGCCCGAGCGGGCCGCATTGCCATTCGCCTCGGCGGCAACGGCGCGCGCCTCCTCGGCGCGGCGCGTCGAATTGGTGACGTTGGCGGTGATCTCGTCAAGCGCCGCAGCGGTCTCCTCCAGCGAAGCGGCCTGTTGTTCCGTGCGCTTGGAGAGCGAATCGGCGCCCGTGCTGATCTCGCGGGTGCCTGTATCCATCTCGTCGACGGCCTGCGAGACGGCGCGCAGCGTTTCGCCGAGTTCGCCCACGGCGGAATTGAGGTCGCTGCGCAGCTGCTCGAAATCGGGCGCGAAGGGCTCGTTGAGCTGGAAGCAGAGATCGCCGCCGGCAAGACGGCGCAGACCGGCGGCAAGGCCGGAGGTTGCCTGCTGCAGGCGCGTCTGCGCGGCCGCCTCGGCTTCTTCCTGAAGGCGCACGCGGTCCTTCTCGGCCTGAAGGCGCGATGCTTCCGCCTCCGCCTGCAAGCGGACCTTGGCGATTTCCGATTGGCGGAAGACTTCAACCGCGCTCGAGATCTGGCCGATCTCGTCCTTGCGGCTGCGGAACGGCACCTCGAAATCCGTCACACCCTGTGCCAGCGTCTGCATCACCTTGGTGATGGTGCGCAGCGGACGCGAGACACCAGCGACGATAATCCAGAAGGACAGGCCGGCAACCGCAACGGCGACAGCACCGAACAGGGCGAGAAGCAGCCGGTAATCATGCTCGTGCGCCTCCGCAGTTGCATATTCCTCCTGGCCGACACGAATCTGAAGGTCGATCAGGGCAGCAACATAGGTGCCGATCGGGTCGATGGTCGGATAAAGCCGGGTCGTCACATAGGCATCGAGCGCCGCCTGATCCTTCTTCTGCATGATGGCCAGCAGATCGTTGATGCTGCCGGCCTGCTTCTGCATTTCGTCGGTCATCTGCCTGGCAAGGCCGCGCTCCTCGTCGGTGAGGTAGGTCGCGGTATAGGCGTCCCAGATCTTCTGGATCTCGGCGACGGCCTCGGTGTTCAGCCGGTGTCCCTCCTCCCAGGAGAGCGCACCGCTGCGCACCTTGTGCGCGGTGTCCACGATGTTGACCGCATAGAGATCGCCGACCTTCTTGAGGCTTGCGGCGGGGACCAGCCTGTCGACGACGATGGTGCCCATCTTGGCCGACATGGTGTTGAGAACGAGATAGGTCGAAAGAATGGCGCCGGCGAGCAACAGCGTCAGGAAGAGGGTCACCGCACCGAGTTTGGTCGATATCTGCATGGGAATGCCTTGCCGTTCGGGACTTTTGGATGCCCTGAGCGTGGCGGATTTTATTTAAGTATTAATTAAAATTAGAAATCACTCATTAATGATTGAACAGACTGCGCCACACTCGCCCAAAAGCTGCATAAACGGTGTTTTCAAACGCCAAAAATCCGAAAAGGCCCGATATCCGGGCCTTTTGTCTCTTTCGACAGGAGATCAGATGACGAGGATCGGCGCCTTGCCTTTGACGCGGTCGTAGAGATCCATGACGTCCTGATTGAGCATGCGCACGCAACCCGACGACACGGCCTTGCCAATGGATTTCCATTCCGGCGAGCCGTGCAGGCGGTAGAGCGTGTCCTGGCCGTTCTGGAAGATATAGAGGGCGCGCGCGCCGAGCGGATTGTTGAGGCCGCCGGGCATGCCACCGTTGGCGCCGGAATATTTCGTCAGTTCCGGCTGGCGCTTGACCATCTCGTCCGGCGGGGTCCATTTCGGCCAGGCCTGCTTCCACTGGATGACGCCGCGGCCCGACCAGGCGAACCCCTGCCGGCCGATGCCCACGCCGTAGCGCATGGCGCGGCCGTTTGGCAGGATGAGATAGAGGAAGCGGTTGCCGGTATCGACGATGATCGTGCCCGGCTGCTCGGCAAATGGGCTATCCACCTCGTGACGGTAGAAACGCGCGTCGATCTGCTGGTAGGGGATCGCCGGCACCTGGAATCCGCCATCGTTCACCGGGCCGTACATGGCAGCATAGGCTGACGATTCGGGCAGCAGGCCCGAGGGCGGCGTCTGGCCGTAGATGCTGATGGGGCCGCGCCCGTCAGCGATGATCTCGGGCCGGCCTTCAAGCGCGGGATTGCGGAAATAGGGGCGCGTCTCCTCGCGGAAACGGTCCGTATTCATCGACGAGGTGCAGCCCGCCAGGCCGGTCGCCATGGCGAGGCCGGAGAACTGGAGAAAGCGGCGGCGAGAAAGCGCGGTATCGGTCATGGAAGGGGTCAATATCCGTTTGACGGAAAGGCAGGATGAACGAGGAGGCTGAATCACTAGCTAACGCGGCGCAAACTAGGTCCATAACCCTGCCCTAATTGTGGCAATTGCGGCTGGCCCGAGGCTTGCGCGTGGCATTTCTCCGCGACTGTGGCAGCATGCCCACGCCGGCCGGGCGGCCGGCGCGGCTTTGTGAACGCTGTGTCAATCGCCGCGCGAATTGCCGTTTTCCCGCGCGGGCGGTACGTCTGGGCCACAATCAACGACATGAGGTGATGCGATGCTCGTCAACGGCAAGTGGACGGAAGACTGGCAGCCGGTGCAGGCGACGGACGCCAAGGGCGGCTTCGTGCGCCAGGTATCGAGCTTCCGCAACTGGGTGACACCTGATGGAAGCGCCGGCCCGACCGGCGAAGGCGGCTTTGCCGCCGCCAGGGGTCGCTACCACCTCTATGTCGCGCTCATCTGCCCCTGGGCCTCGCGCACGCTGATCACCCGCAAGCTGAAGAAGCTGGACGATGCGATCTCCGTCTCCGTCGTCGAGCCCGCTTTGTCCGATCAGGGCTGGCAGTTCGGCACCTTTCCCGGCTCCAATCGCGACGACCTGAACGGCGCGACCTATATGCACGAACTCTACACGCGGGCCGCGCCGACCTTCACCGGCCGCGCCACCGTGCCCGTGCTGTGGGACAAGGAAAAGAAGACCATCGTCAACAACGAATCCGCCGATATCGTGCGCATGCTGAACAAGGGCTTCGGCGCTCTGGCGGATGAAAGCGTCGATCTCTACCCGGAAGCGCTTCGCGCCGAAATCGATGCCCTCAACGAGCGCATCTACCCCGCGCTCAACAACGGCGTCTACCGCACCGGCTTCGCCACCACGCAGGTCGCCTACGAGGAAGCCTATCAGGGCGTCTTCGCCATGCTCGACGAACTGGAAAGCCGCCTTTCCGACGGTCGTCCCTTCCTGACCGGCAACAGTTTCACCGAAGCCGACATCCGCCTCTTCGTCACCCTCATCCGCTTCGACGCCGCCTATTTCGGCCTGTTCAATTGCAACCGCCAGCGCCTTGCCGATTACACGGCGCTCTCGGCCTACACAAAGCGGGTGCTGGATCTTCCGGGCGTGCGCGAGACGGTCAATATCGACCACATCAAGCACGGCTATTATTCGATCAAGTCGCTCAACCCGAACCGTATCGTGCCGCTCGGGCCGGATCTTTCGCCGCTGGGGCTTTGACCCGTCTATGCGGCATCCTGCTGCTTGATCGTCAAGGTGTATCCCATGGCTGAGAGGACCTTGAAGACGGTGGCGAATTCGGGGTTTCCGCTGCTGCCGAGTGCACGGTAGATGCTTTTCGGGTTGAGATTTGCGGCGGCCGCGATATCGGCCATGCCGCGTGCGCGTGCAACGGTTCCGATCGCATCGCGGATTTCCGCGATGTCGCCGTCTTCAAGCACGGCTGCAATATAGGCGGCCTGCCGCTCCCGCGTATCGAGATGCGCGGCCGCATCAAAGGTCGGAAGATCAGCGATTTTCTTTTTGACCATGGTCATTCACTCCATTGTGCGGCGATCTCGATTGCCCGCTTGATATCGCGGCGTTGGGTCGATTTATCGCCGCCGCAAAGCAACAGGATCAAGACCGGGCCGCGCTGAACGAAATAGACGCGATAGCCCGGCCCGTAATCGATTTTCATCTCGGAAACGCCGCGTCCGACGTCATTCACCTGGCCGGGATTGCCCTGCCTTAAACGCTCCACCCGGCGGATGATCCTTGCATGTGCGTTTGCATCTGCAAGAGCGCCAAGCCATTTCGTGAATGCAGGGGCTTCCTTGATGATCATGGATCGACGGTAGCCTATAGGCGACCGACAAGCAAGAACCGCATTACCCCTCCTTCGCCTCCACCATCGCCATCAGCGTTTCCAGCCGGTCGGCATCGGCGGGCAGTTTGTCCTGCCGCAGGCGCGCGATGCGGGGGAAGCGCATGGCGACGCCGGATTTGTGGCGGGTGGAGCGGTTGATGCCCTCGAAGGCGACTTCCAGTACGAAGCCGTAGGCGGGCTCGGCGCGCACCGCACGGACGGGGCCGAAACGGTCGGTCGTGTTGTTGCGCACGAAGCGGTCGAGCACTTCGAGTTCGGCATCGGTGAAGCCGAAATAGGCCTTGCCGACGGGCACCAGCACGTCACCGTCAGGCCCCTCGGTCCACACACCGAAGGTGAAATCGGAGTAGTAGCTCGACCGTTTGCCGTGGCCGCGCTGGGCATACATCATTACGGCATCGACATTGAACGGATCGCGCTTCCACTTGAACCACGGCCCCTTCATGCGACCGGCCTGATAGGCGCTGTCGAGGCGCTTGATCATCACGCCCTCGATGACCGGATCGGGCGGGTCGCGGCGGATCGTTTCGAGTTCCTCCCAGCTTTCGAAGGGCACGAGCGGTGACAGGTCGAAGCGATCGTGCGGGGCCTGTTCGATGAGGCCGGCAAGGCGTTCGCGGCGCTCGGTGAAGGCGGCGGGGCGCACATCCACCTCGCCTTCGAAAAGCACGTCATAGGCGCGCACGAAGGCCGGGAATTCCTCCAGCATCTTTGCATTGACCGTCTTGCGGTTCAGCCGCTGCTGGAGATCGGAGAAGGTGCGTGTCGGGCTGTTGGTGCGCGCCGTGCCGCCGACCAGCAGCTCGCCATCCACCACGCCCTCGAAATTCATGGCGTCGAGCACATCCGGAAAGGCGGCGGAAATATCGTCGCCGGAGCGGGAATAGAGTTTTCGCGTCGTGCCTGAGGACGACATCTGCACGCGAATGCCGTCCCATTTCCATTCGGCGGCGAAATCGGCGGGGTCGAGGGTATCGAGATCGCCCTCGCCCACCGGATTGGCGAGCATGACGGAGTGGAAGATGGCGGGTGTCGCCAGAACCGGGCGATCGGCGGTGCCTTCCAGCCAGGCGAAGAGCGATTCATAGGGCGGTTGCAGGCCGTGCCACAGGGTCTCGATCTCCGTCACGTCCATGCCGGAGAATTCGGCAAGCGCCTGCTTGGCGAGCCGGGCCGAAACGCCGATGCGCAAGCCGCCTGTCGCGAGCTTCAGGAAGGCGAAACGGGCGGAGGGATCGAGCCGGTCGAGCAGATCGCGCACCGCGCCGCGCACCTCAGTTCGGCCGAGCGCATTCATGCGGGCAACGACGGCGCCAAGCCGCGGCTGCGCCTCATCCGGCACGCGCTCCTTGCGCTCCTGATCCCAGACCAGCGCGATGGTCTCCGCGAGATCACCGACATAGTCGTAGGAATAGCGGAACAGCACCTCGTCCATGCGCTCCAGCACCAGCTCGCGCAACAACGCGGGCTTGACGCTCTTCAGGTCCAAGGTACCGGCAATAGCGGCAAGTCCGTAGCCGCGGTCGGGATCGGGCGTATCGCGAAAATAGTCGGCGAGCAGTTTCAGCTTGCCATTGCGCGAGGGGGTGAGGACGAGGCGATCGAGCAGGGTGGCGAAGGCTCTCATGGGATGTCCTTCGCGACAGGGTGGTAGGTGCGGCTTACCCCCCTCTGCCCTGCCGGGCATCTCCCCCACAAGGAAGGAGATTGGATGGAGGCACGGGCATCTCTCCATCGACACCCTTTGCGTTTGGCGGGAGATTTCCACGATCTAATCTCCCCCCTTGTGGGGGAGATGCCCGGCAGGACAGAGGGGGGTGAGCCGCGCCTGAGCGCCTGAATTCGACCGCCCACCATCAATCCCCCTCATCCTCATAGCCCACCAGATGCAGCGGCTTGGCCGGCACGCCTGACAGTTCGCACCAGCGCACGATGGCTTCCTCGCGGCCGTGGGTCACCCAGACTTCGCTTGGCGCGAGTTCGCGGATGGTTTCGGTCAGCTCCGGCCAGTCGCAGTGGTCGGAGATAACAAGCGGCAGCTCGACGCCGCCCTGCTTGGCGCGCTGGCGCACCATCATCCAGCCGGAGGCGAAGGCGATCAGCGGTTCGTTGAAACGGCGTGCCCAGCGGTCGGCGAAGGCCGAGGGCGGGCCGACGACGACGGCGCCCTTGAAGTCGGCGGGGCTGCTCTTTTCCGTGGTGGCGGGGCGCAGGTCGCCGAGATCGATGCCGCGGCTGACATAGTAGTCGCAGAGCCGGGCAAGCGAGCCGTGGATATAGACCGGCGCGTCATAGCCGCAATCGCGCAGCAGCCGCAGCACGCGCTGCGACTTGCCGAGCGAATAGGCGCCGACCAGGTGGCTGCGCTCGGGAAATTGCCGGAGCGACGTGAGCAGCTTGCCCATCTCGGCCTTGGGATCCGGATGGTGGAAGACCGGCAGGCCGAAGGTCGCCTCGGTGATGAAGACATCGCAGGGCACCGGTTCGTAGGCCGCGCAGGTCGGATCGGCGCCGCGCTTGTAATCACCCGAGGCGACGATGCGCAGGCCGTCCTTCTCGACGGCGATCTGGGCGGAGCCCAGCACATGGCCGGCGGGGTGGAACGAGACGGTGACGCCGGAAAGATCGATGCGCTCGCCAAATCCCGCCGCCTGCATGGTGCCGCAAAAATCCTCGCCATAGCGGATCGCCATGATATCGAGCGTTTCGCGCGTCGCCAGCACCGCGCCATGGCCGGCGCGGGCATGGTCGGAATGGCCATGGGTGATCAACGCCCGCGCCACGGGGCGGACGGGATCGATATAGAAATCGCCGGCAGGGCAATAAAGGCCGGCAGGCGCCGGCTTGAGGAGCTGATCGGGCTTCATGATGAGGAAGATAGCGGCTTTGCGGCGCTCTGCCAGAGGGCGGCGGCGTTTGAATTGCCGCTTCAGCGCAGTTCCTGCGCGAGCCCGATGAGAAGCCCTTCCGGGCCGCGGATATAGCAGAGCCGATAGACACCTTCATAATCGACGACCTCTCCGACAAGGGCGGCGCCGCGCGGGCGAAGCCGCTCCAGCGTCTGGTCGAGATCGTCAACGGCGAACATGACGCGCAGATAACCGAGCGCATTGACCGGGGCATTGCGGTGATCGGCGATGACGGCCGGCCGCAGAAAACGGGAGAGCTCGAGCCGGCTGTGGCCGTCGGGCGTGCGCATCATGGCGATCTCGACATGCTGGTCGCCCAGTCCCGTGACCCGCCCGGCCCACTCCCCCTCGATCATGGCCCGGCCTTCGAGCTCCAGGCCGAGGTCGCGAAAGAAATCGACCGTCGCGTCGAGGTCCTCGACGACGATGCCGACATTGTCCATCCGCTTGATCGCCATGTTTCAACCTCCCAAAACGTCTACCACGCAGTCTAGGCAATCGCCATCATGCCGGCCCTGAGCACGGCCATATCGACGGACGAGAGCTGGCGGTCGATCTTTTCGTGGGTTTCCTTCCAGATCGGGAACGCCTGGGTCAGAAGGCGGCGGCCCTCCTCTGTCAGGCGCAGCAGGCGGCCGCGGCGGTCGCGCGGATCGGCCTCGATGCGCACGAGGCCGCGCCGTTCGAGCGGTTTCAGCGCGGCGGTGAGCGTCGTGCGGTCCATGGCGAGCACGGCGGCGACCGGCCCCATCGGCGGCGGCTCGGGGCGGTTCAGCGCCATCAGCAGGGAGAACTGGCCATTGGTCAGCGCGAGCGGGCGCAGGGCGTCGTCGAAGCGGCGAGCGAGCGCGCGGGCCGCGCGCTGCGCATGCAGGCACAGGCAATGGTCACGCACGAAAAGCGTCGTCTCGTAGGGAATCAGCACGTCATCGGACATGCCTCCTACTGTTGATATCAACGTAACAATGTCAAGAGCCGCCTGCTGAAACGGCTCTGAACGTCAAAGGCTGGGAATGCAGAGAATCGCCTGGAGGCCGCGCGCATCGATGGGACGGCTGAGATAATAGCCCTGGATCTCATCGCAGCCCGCCTCGCGCAGGAATTCCATCTGCTCGCGGGTTTCCACGCCCTCGGCAATGACGCGCAGTTGCAGCGTGTGGGCGAGCGAAATGACGGCGCGGGCAATCGCCGCGTCGTCGCCGTCCTCCGGCAGGTCCTTCACGAAGGAGCGGTCGATCTTCAGGCGGCCGACGGGGAAGCTTTTCAGAGAAGCAAGGCTGGAATAGCCCGTACCGAAATCGTCGATGGCAAGATGCACGCCGAGTTTTTCCAACCGGTGCATGGTCTCCACCGCCTGCTGCACATCCTGCATGATCAGGCTTTCGGTCAGCTCCAGCTCGAGATAGCGCGCTTCGAGCCCGCTTTCCGCAAGCGCCGCTGCCACGCGCTCCACCCAGTCCTTTTCCTGGAACTGACGGGCCGAGACATTGACGCTGACGACGATGGGCGGCAGGCCGGAGACCTGCCAGGCCTTGTTCTGCCGGCAGGCGGCGCGCAGCGTCCAGTCGCCGATCGGGCCGATCAGGCCTGTTTCTTCGGCGAGCGGAATGAAATCGCCGGGGCCGATAAGGCCACGCTCGGGATGGCGCCAGCGGATCAGCGCCTCGACGGCGAAGATGCGGCCGGTCGCAAGGTCCATCTGCGGCTGGTATTGCAGAAAGAGTTCGCCCTGCGCCAGCGCGCGGCGCAGCTCTTCCTGCCGCTCCAGCTTTTCATGCGCCCGGTTGGCAAGCTCGGCGGTAAAGACCTGCATGGCGTCGCGGCCGATTTCCTTGGCACGATACATGGCGACGTCCGCGCGGGCGAGCAGCTCGGTAACGTTGCGGCCGTGCTCTGGATAGGCGGCAACGCCCATCGAGCAAGTGACCTGGAAGGAGCGACCTTCGATGACGACGGGCTCGGCAATCGCCTCGCGCACGGCGCGCAGCCGGTCGTCGACGCTTTCGCCACGGCGCATGGCGCCGTTGATGAGGATGACGAATTCGTCGCCACCGAGTCGAATGATGCTGTCGCTTGCGCGCACGCAGCGCAGCATGCGGGTGGCGACGATCTTCAGGAGTTCGTCGCCGGCATGGTGGCCGAGGCTGTCATTGACCAGCTTGAAATTGTCGAGGTCGATGAAGGCGAGCGTCATCGTGCCGCCGCGATCGTCCGCCGCCTCGATGGCTGAGGCCACGCGCTCGTCGAGCATGCTGCGGTTCGGCAGGCCCGTCAGCGTGTCGTGATGGGCCATGAACTGGATGCTGTCTTCGGCCTCCTTGCGTTCTATGGCGATGCCGGCAATGTGCGTCGCCATGCCGACCAGCTTCATGCATTCGGCCGTCGGCTCGCCCGGCGTGCGGGAATAGAGCGCGAAAGTGCCGAGCACCTTGCCCTGATACGAGCGGATGGGTGCGGACCAGCAGGCGCGGAAGCCGTAGGGCGCGACGAACGCCTTGAAATTCTCCCAAAGCGGATCGGTCTCGATATCGGAGACATTGACCGGTTCGCCGCGCCACATGGCCGTGCCGCAGGAACCGACCACCGGGCCGATCTCGAGCCCGTCGATCAGTTTGCAATAAGCCGGGTCGAGGTTTGGCGCCGCGCCGTGGGTGATGTGCTTGCCATCCTGCGCCAGCATCAGGATCGAGCCGGTGACATCGGAGACGTGCGCCTCGATCAACAGGATGAGCGAGGAGAAGACATCGACCAGCGGCGCGCCGATTGCGATCATCTTCAGAAGATGCGCCTGGCCGACATGCAGGCTTTCTGAGCGCTTGCGCTCGGTGATGTCGCGGGCGATGCCGACAATGCCGATCACCTCCCCTTTGGCATCGCGCACCGGCAGCTTCGAGGTGAGCAGCCATTTCAGCGTACCGCTCGAATCGCGGATCAGCTCTTCCATGTCGAGCATCGGCCGGCCGGTGCGGATGATCTCCTGCTCGGTCTCGAAGAAGCCGCGCGCGACATGCTCTGGGTGGATGTCGAAATCCGACAGGCCTTCCAGGCTTTCCAGCCCTTCGCGCCTGTTGTCCTTGACGATGGCGCGGTTGGCCACGACGAAGCGGCTGTTGCGGTCCTTGAAATAGAGGTAGTCCGGCACCTCGTCGATCATGGCTTCCAGCCACAGCGTGCGCTCGTTCTGCGCGGCGGCGAGCGGGAAAAGCCGTGCCGCCTCCGTGATGAGGCGCTGGCTGGCGGACATCAGACGCGCGGTCGCATCCGCGTCATCATTGCCAAGATGGGACAGATTACTCGACATGGTTCCCTGCAAAGCCCAAACGCAAGGAAGCCCACAGCCTGCCGCCGCTCTTCCCGGAACAGCTGACGCTACACCTAGAGTCGTTATCCAAACCTAAAGGAAACCGGCGAAATGCCGCCAATCCGGCCATTCTCGGGACGTTTTTAACAACTCCGGCGAGCATCACCCAAACTGTTCCGTTTCGGCACGAAAGCAACTGGCACGGTTCCTGCTCTGCTTTCCGGCAAGGAGCTTCCATGGTTAGCAGACGGTTATTTCTTTCAGGTCTCGGTCTTGGCGCCGCCGGATTTGTCGCCCCGGCGGCCGCAGCCGGCGGCACGCGCCTGCCGATTGTCGATGTCGACCTGCGCGGCAGCATCGATGCCTCGGCGCACGGAATTCGCCCCGGCGCCGACGACCGCAAGAGCAAGACCTTCGAAAAGCTGCTGAAGGACGCCGCCGCCAAGAACACGCCGGTCTTCCTGCCTCCCGGCGACTATGCGATCTCCAACATCACCCTGCCCGACAATACGCGGCTGACCGGCGTGCCGGGCGCCACCCGCATCGTCTATGGCGGCGGCGGTCATCTCTTCGCGGCCGATGGCGTCTCCCGCATCGAGCTTGCCAATCTCGTCATCGACGGGGCGAACCGCTGGCTCGGCGATACCGTGGAAGGCCTCGTCCATCTGAGTAACGTCGCCAATGTCGTCATAGAGAATTGCGAGATCCAGGGCTCCTCGAAAACCGCCGTCAGCCTCGAGCGCTCCGGCGGGCGCATCGAGCGCAATCGGCTGTCTGGAGCGGCCGACCATGCCCTCTATGCCGTCGAGAGCCATGACCTCTCCGTCACCGGCAACCAGGTCTTCGATTGCGGCAATGGCGGCATCCTCGTCCACCGCTGGCAGAAGGGCCGCGATGGCACCATCGTCTCGGGCAACCGCATCGCCCGCATCTCCGCCACGCGCGGCGGCACCGGCGAATATGGCAACGGCATCAACATTTTTCGCGCCGACGACGTCATGGTGACCAACAACCACGTCTCTGCCTGCGCCTTCTCGGCCATCCGGTCGAATGCCGGTTCCAACATCCAGATCGCGGGCAATACCTGCCTCGACAGCGGCGAGACGGCGATCTACTCGGAATTCGGCTTCGAGGGCGCCATCGTCAACGGCAATCTCATCGACGGCGCGGCGAACGGCATCCTGATCGTCAATTTCAACGAGGGTGGCCGGCTTGCCACCGTCACCGGCAACGTCGTGCGCAATCTCAGGCTCGACGGGCCCTATATCCATGACGGCGCGGGCTTCGGCTTCGGCATCGCCGTGGAGGCCGACACCGTCGTCTCCGGCAACACGGTGGAAAACGCCCCGAAATGGGGCCTGATGCTCGGCTGGGGGCCCTATATGCGCGGGCTCGTCGTATCCGGCAATCTGGTACGCAAAAGCCCGGTCGGCTGCGCCGTCAGCGTGGTCGAGGAAGCCGGCTCGGCGCTGATTTCCGGCAATATCTTCGACGACACGCCTGATGGCGCCATCGTCGGCTACCGCTGGAACGAACGCACCACCGACGACCTTGCCGCCGAATCGTCCGGTTACGCGCATCTGACGATCGAACGGAACCGGACGGGCTGAATCCGTCCCCGCAAAGCGCCTCTCCCTTTTGCCCGAATGGAGAGACGCCAGGTGGATGAGGGGGCATATCCGCATTGCCCCCTCATCCGCTTTTTCCTTAGCCGCCATGCCCCTCATGGTTCGCGCCGCCTTCGCCACCCGTAGCATTGCCGGGCTTGGCGGATTCGATTTTGAAGGTGACGTCCAGGGCGCCGGCCTTTTCGAAGTTCAGCGTCGCCTTGAAGCTCTCGCCTTCCTTGAAGGGATGCTTGATCTTCATGAACATGACATGCAGGCCGCCGGACTTGAGTTCGACCTTGCCGCCGGCCGGGATTTCCACGCCATCCGGCAGCTGGCGCATCTTCATGACGTCATTCTCGATTGCCATTTCGTGGATCTGCACGTCGTCGGAAACGTCGGGCGCGGTGATGGAGACGAGGCGGTCGGCCGCAGTACCCTTGTTGGCGATGGTCATGAAGCCGCCGCCGACGGGCTGGCCGGGGAGCGTCGCCTTCGAGGCCGGGTGATGCACTTCGAGCGTGCCGACGGTGAAGTCGTGGGCCAGCACGGCGCCGGCCGAGAGGGCCAGTGCGACGACGGTTACGAGAATGCGTTTCATGGTCGTTTCCTTGTCTTATATCAGGAGAACAGGCGCCGCAGCGGCGGCACGGAGCGGATGACGATCTGGTCGAACAGGATCATGGCGAGAATGGTGATGCCGGTCAGCGGGAAGAGTACGCCGAAGACGCCGGCAATCGCCCACAGGCCGATATAGATGCGCTTTTCGCGCGGTGCGGGCGGCACGCCGATACGGCCCGCAGGGCGGCGCTTCCACCACATGACGACGGCCGACACGCTCATGGCGATGACGATGAGGCAGGTCGAAAGCATCAGGAGCTGGTTGAACAGGCCCCATTCCTGCCCCTTGTGCAGGTTGACGCTCCATTCGATGGCTTTGCCCGTCGCCGGGTAGTCGGCAAAGGCGATATCGACGAGGCGCTCGCCGGTATATTGGTCGAGATGGATGGTCCGCTCATATTGAAGATCGGCCGGGTAGATCGCGGCGGTGTAGACGCCGGTCTCGCTTGCGGGCGGCGACATTTCATAGCCGGGCAGCATGCCGGCCGCATCGGCGATCGTCACCGCATTGTCGAGGCCGATCGGCGGCAGCGCCGTCTGGCCACCGGCAGGCAGGCTCGATTCCGGCACGGGCGCATTCTCCATCAGCCAGGAGGCCTGAGGCTGCACATCCGTGGTGACCAGCATGGAATGGGGCACGTTGTCCCAGAGCTGGACGGGGTAGCCCATACCGTTTGCCGTGAGACTGGCATTGAGCTTGGCGCCCCAGAAACCCGACCAGAGCAGGCCGCTGAAGGCGAGGAACAGGATGACGACGCTGGCGAAAATGCCGGTGACGGCATGCAGGTCGCGCCAGAAGACGCGCTTCTTCGGCGTGCCGCGCACGCTCAGAACGCCACCCGTCTGGTTGCGCGGCCACCAGAGATAGATGCCCGTCAGCGTCAACACGATGGCGAAGCCCGCGACCACCTCGATGATCCGCTCCCAGGAGGTACCGAAATAATCGAGGCTGTGCAGGTCCTGCACGACCTCGTTGAACTCCTCCTTGGCGCCGACCGTATCGAGCACGGCGCCGTTATAGGGGTCGACGAAGACCAGCTCGCGGCCAGCATCGGTCGAGAGCGTCACGCGGGCGGAACGGTCGGCACCGGCCGGTGTACGGTAGGAGGAGAGCGTGCCGCCGGGCACCGCCTCGATCGCCTTTTCGACGATCTTCGACGGCGGCAGCACCGCATCGCCCACCGCGACATAGTTGCGGTAGCGGAACAGGCTGGCATCGATCTCGTCATTGAACAGATAGAGGCCGCCGGTGATGGCAAGGCTGATCATGAAGGGCACGGCGATGAGGCCGGCGAAGAAGTGCCAGCGCCAGATGGCGCGATAGAGGCGCTGCGCAAGTGCGGAGGGTTCGGCGGCGGCAACGGCCGGCGCGTCTGAGGTTACGGACATGAGACGGTCCTGTCAGGCTGGATTTCGGGCGCACGGCGGCTTTTTCGCCGCGCGGACTGCTAAAATCAGACGGACAGGAAGGGGGGTGCGCGCGGCGGCGCACCGGGCCGCTCACGCCGTGAGTGCAGCGCCTCCTCGACAAGCGGAAGGGCGGCGACCTGGCGGAAGGTGAGAACGGTGGCGGCAAACGTCGCCGGCTCGGGCATCAGCATGGCGCCGCCGATGCGGCAGGCCTCGCATTTTCCCGGCATCGCCTGCTTGGTCTTTCCGTCGACGACATTGTTCAGGCAGAGATCGGCGAAGGTGCCGTCGGGCAGGACATACTCCGCAAGCGAGACGCCGGCGGGGATCGCGGCCATGGCCGGGCGATGGGCGAGACCGACGAACAGCAGGGCGACCGCGCACAGCATGCGCAGGCAAAGGCCCCAATGTGTCATCCCTCGTCTCATTCTTCGTCCCCATCCACGATCACGCGGACCCTTTCGCCCATAGCCCCATGTCGGCGAGAGGTCAATGCGGCAAAGGCGGCGGCCTGAACGCCTACCATCGGCTACTCGGATTTTCATGTGGCATTGCCGGGAAGACGGACCGAGGGGAGATAGCCCGCTCTTAGGACCTCCACCAGTATCCGCGGCGTCAGCACGTCAACCTGGGTGGAGCTATCGATGCCGACCGGCTCCGCATATCCGGAATGGCTCCATGAATAGGCCAGGCCATCCCAAATTAAAACCGCGGTTTCCGGCGCGCTGTCGAAGGCGACGAACGTCCCGGAAGGCAACGCGATTGCCGATGCCCTGTACCGGCGCTGGCGCTTATTCTCGTCGAGCCTGCACGCATGCAGCTCGGTGTCGATCTCCTTGACCGACACGAAATGGCCGTCAGGAAGGCCTTTGGCCCTGTTGAAGGCGTGTTTGAAGGCGTGAAATGCTGGCTTTCGGCACTGCCCGCAGGGACGGTGACCGGCGGCCATAGCAACGGCCTCGTCCCAGAAGAAGAGCGGCGTATAGTGTCCCCGCTTGTCAAACGTCACCCGCTGGCCGTTGGTCTCCTCAAGCGTGCAGCAAATCCAGAATTTCACCGCATAGGACTTGCGGATGGCACCATCGGCAGCATGCAGGTCGCCGCGGTTGCCGAGGAACGCCCCTCGGGAAATCGACGCCTCCAATCGTCCGAAAGGCGTGATGCGGTTCGGGCGGCTGCGGAGCTGGCGCGGTTGAGCGGTATCATTCATGTGCAGATCCCCCGCTTCGACGCTTCCAATCTCTTTGCAGTCATAAGATTGGCGCTATCACGACAATTCATCGATCGATCAGACTATTAGCCTACCGCAGGCATGACCCGCCGCCTATGGTGCCGGCAAATCCTCTGCGTTTCATGCCTGTCTGGGCAGGAAACGCGGGGCCACTTTGTTCTATTGCAAGCCCATCGCCAAATGGCTTGCATCAGGAGGATCCATGCTCAGCATTTACGGCGTCTACCGCTCCCGCGCCTCGCGCAACTACTGGCTGGCGGGCGAACTCGGCCTGCCCTTCGTTTCCGTGCCGGTCGTGCAGGCCCGCCGGGTGAACGATCCCCATGCGGCCGATGCCCCCCTCAACACGCAATCGCCGGAATTCCTCGCGGTCAACCCGACCGGCCTCATCCCCTGCATCGATGATGGCGGCTTCGTGATGACCGAGTCGCTGGCGATCAACCTTTATCTCGCCCGCAAGCATGGCGGTCCGCTTTCCGGCCAGACGGTGACGGAGGAGGCCGAAATGCTGCAATGGACGATGTGGGCGGCAACCGAGGTGGAGCCGCATGCCGTGAAGATCATTCTGGCGCTCGACACCAATGCGGCAGAAAGCGAAGCGGGGCGCCTGACCATTCGCGGCGCGGCCAAGGCGCTGAAAAAATGTTTCCAGCGGCTCGACCAGCATCTCGCCGCCACCGGCCATGTCGTCGGCGACCGCTTCACCGTGGCCGATCTCAATGTCGCGGAGGTCTTCCGCTATGCGATGAGCCAGCCGCAGCTCTTCGACGCTGCGCCGAACGTCAAGGCCTGGCTGGAGCGCTGCCAGGCGCGCCCGGCCTTCAGGGCGATGATGGAGACGCGGGCGAAAGAGCTGGAATGACGGCACCGGCAAAGCCGTCCTCGTCCTCGGCGATGGCGGCCCGCAGCCATCGCTTGAAGATCGAGACCTTTCGAGGCTCCGGCACGCCGGGGGCCGTCACGAAATAATAGCCGTTGCCGGTCTCGACCCGGATCGGGAACGGCGCGACGAGCCGCCCCTCCTTCAGCGCCCAGGAGGCGAGCACCGGCCAGGCAAGCAGCACCCCCTGCCCGGCCAGCGCCGCATCGAGGCAGAGCGAGGCATCGGAAAAGACATGCCGCGCCTTGGGGGCAGGACTATCGAGCCCCGCCGCCTTCAGCCAGCGCTCCCAGGTGAATTCGTCATTGCCATCAACGACGGCCGGCTGCGTGGCGAGATCCGCGGGCGTCCTGATTTTTTCCGCCAGCGCCGGCGCGCAGACCGGAAACATCACCTGCGGGATCAGAAACTCCGCGCGCACATCCGGCCATGTGCCCGGCCCGACGCGAATGCCGAGATCGACATCCGAGCGCGCGAGATCGACCAGTGTCGTCGTCGCCTCGATGCGCAGGCTGATCTCGGGATGGGCGGCGGCGAAACGATCGATGCGGTGGATGAGCCAGCGCGAGGCGAAGATCGGCGCGACCGAGATCGTCAGGATCGCATCGTCGCGGCGCTGGGTGGTGGCCACCGCCTCGGAAATCTGCCCGAAGCCTGCCGAGAGGCGCGCGAGAAAGGGCGCGCCGAAGGTCGTCCGTTGCAGGCCGCGACTGGTGCGGTCGAAGATCGCCCGCCCCAACTGCTCTTCAGCGCGGATGACCTGCTGGCTGACGGCGCCGACGGTGACGCCAAGCTCCTCCGCCGCCGCCTGCAAGGAGCCGAGCCGCCCCACTGCCTCCAGCGCGCGAAGGCCGTTCAGATGCACGAGGCTGAGATTTCGCATATAGTTTTTCTATATCCCCGTCACGAAGTGCTCGATTGATGAAGCGCTCTTTCGGCGCGATTATCAATCATCAACAATGATAACGAACCGAAAGGAGAAGACAATGTTCAAGATTTTCTCCATAATCGCAGCAGCCTTGAAGGCCGAGGCCGAGCCTGCGGAGACGCCCATCTGGATGCGTGACCCGCTGGCGCATCCCGAAATCGAGACGATGGATTCCCGCGCGCTGGGCGACCTGCCCTTCGGCCTCTTCCGCGCGCAAAGTCAGCCGGGCGAAGCGGCCTGCCGCCCCTGATCCTCCCCCTCGTCGTCCTCCCCGCCATGGTATAGTCTGGGCGGGGAGGATTTCGCATGTCCGCCGATCCGCTTCTGGCGCGGCTCCAGCGCCTCGCCGAGGACCTGCCCGGTGTCGAAACCGGCACGTCCTACGGCACCCCGGCGCTAAAGGTGGCCGGAAAGCTCTTGTGCGCATCAAGGATGCCGAAACGCTGGTGCTGATGGTGCCGCTCGACGACAAGGAACGCCTCATCGAGATGGCGCCCGAGCTCTATTACGAAACCGACCATTACAAGGGCTGGCCGGCCCTTCTGGTGCGCGCCGCCGTCATTGACGACGCGGAGCTTCGGCACCGCCTAGCCGAATCCTGGCGCCTCAAGGCGCCGGCGAAGCTGCGCAGGTTGCTTGATTGATCTTTCGCGTTGCCCGCTTGACAGGCCGGAGCACTGAACGCTACACCACCTAAGTAACGTAATAACATTACCTATCTGGAGACCAGAATGCTGAAGCAGATTCTCGCTGTTTCGGGCGCGCTCGCGCTCGTTCTCTCGCTGCCCCTCACCGCCGGGGCGCATGGCGCCTGGGTGGCGGAGCGCTGGGGCAATCTCGGCGTCGTCTATGGCCATGGCGCGGGTGACGACCCCTATGATCCCGCACGCATCACGCAGGCGCTGGCGATCTCCGAAGAGGGAGCCGCAACGCCGGTGGAGATCGACAAACGCGAGAAGCACGCGATCCTGAAGCCGGAGGGCGAGCCCGCCGCCATTCTTCTCACCTTCGACAACGGTTACTGGACGGAGAAGACAGATGGCAAATGGGTGAACGCGGCGAAGGACGAGGTGGCGGACGCCAAAGCCGCCGGCCACTACATCAAGAACAGCCTGTCGCTCCTCCACGCCCACGGCGCCCTGCCCGCCTTCCCGAAGCAGGACCTGCAGATCGTGCCGCTCGACAACCCGATCGGCCGCAAGGCCGGCGATCCGATCCGGCTACGCGTACTGCATGACGGCAAACCGCTTGCCGGCGCGGTGGTGACGCTCGATTACGTCAACCAGGCCTCTCTCAAGAGCGACCCAACGGATGCCGACGGCGAGGTCGTGGTAGCGATCCGCAATGACGGACTGAACGTGCTGGCGGTCGATCACAGCATGCCGCTGAAAAACGACCCGAAGGCGGACCAGATCGGCTATACCGCGACAGTCAGCTTCGTCGCGGAAGCGCATAGCCACGACGACTAAACAAAAAGGCCTGCGCCATCAGGCGCAGGCCTCATTTTAAAGGGATATTGATCAGCCCTGGCCGCCCGACTGATCCATATGCATGAACTCCCAGACATTGCCGTTGATGTCCTGGAAGGAGCAGCCGTACATCGGGCCGAATTCGATGTTCGGCTTCCATTCGCGCCCGCCGGCGGCCAGCGCCTTGGCCTTGAAGTCGTCGACTTCCTGGCGGCTGACCGCGGAGAAGCAGGTCAGCGCCTGCGTCTGCTGTTCGGGATCGCCGACCTTGCCGTTGACGAACTGGGCGAATTTCTCCTCGGTCAGGTGCATGACGAAGATGTTCTCGTCCACCACCATGCAGGCGGCGGTATCGTCGGAGAACTGCTCGTTGAAGGTAAAGCCCAGCGCCGCGAAGAAGCGGCGGGTCGCCGGCAGGTCCTTGACGGGCAGGTTGACGAAAATCATGCGCATGGAAATCCTCCTTGATTGTTGGCGATGCGGGGCGTTTTCCCCCATCATGCCACAAGGACGTAACACGAAGCCCCTTCCCGACAAGGTTTTCGAAAAAATTACGCCGCCGCCGCGCAGCCCGGCACATCCTCCAGCCGATGCCAGACCGGAATGCCGCGTTCGCGGGCGATGCGCACGTCGTTGTCGGCGCCCTTGCTGTCGCCGGGCAGGCGCAGCACGCCCTCGCAGAGTTCGAGCAGGCGATGCGCCGTCGGATAAAAGATCTCCTCGTGCAGGGCATCCCCGATCTCCTGGCCACCGGCCGCATGCCAGACGGGCAGCGCCACCCACTCACCGATCATGGGCACATGACCGGCCTTGAACAGCGCATAGGACGGCGCCTCCAGCCGCTTCAGGTTCTCCGCCATCTTCTGCGGGTCGTCCCCGGTGCCCGAACGATAGGGGCCCGCAATCAGGATCAACATGTCTTACTCCTTACAATTTGCACGAAATATCCGGATTATTCTGGATATTCCACGAATATTCGTCCAGTTTCGTGCAGAGTCAAGACGGAGTTCGGATATGCTGACCAGCCAGAGAAAGGCGCTCATCGCCCAGCGCCTGATCCGCGACGGGGAAATCGTCGCCAAGACGCTCGCGGCGGAGCTGGATCTGTCAGAGGACACGATCCGCCGGGATCTTCGGGAAATGGCGGCGGAAGGGCTGTTGAAGCGCGTGCATGGCGGGGCCTTGCCGCTTGCCCCCGCCTTGCCGGATTTCGCCGCACGCCAGACGCTGGCAACCGACGAGAAGGCCGCGCTCGGCGCGCGCGCGGCGGCGATGATCGCGCCCGGACAGGTGATCTTCCTCGACGGCGGCACGACGACGGCGGCGCTTGCCCGCGCGCTGCCGCGCAGCTTCGCCTTCACGGTGGTGACCCACAGCCCCACCATCGCCTGCGAACTCGAACGCCACCCGACCGCCGAGGTCGTGCTGATCGGCGGACGGCTCTACAAACATTCGATGGTGACGACGGGGGCGCTCGCGCTGGAGGCGATCCGCGGCCTGAGGGCCGACCTCTATTTCATGGGTGTGACGGCCGCCCATCCCACGCACGGCCTGACGACCGGCGACATGGAGGAAGCCGCCACCAAACGCATCATCGCCGAAAACGCCGCCGCGACCTGGGTGCTGCTGACCGCCGAAAAACTCGGCCGCGCCTCCCCCTGGACGATCATGCCGACAGCCTCCGCCACCGGCCTCATCGTGCCTGATAGCCTGGCGCCGGAGGTGCTGGCGCCTTACCGGGAGCTAGGTTTGGAAGTCGTCGAGGCCTGATTCGGCGGACGGCTCTACAAACATTCGATGGTGACGACGGGGGCGCTCGCGCTGGAGGCGATCCGCGGCCTGAGGGCCGACCTCTATTTCATGGGTGTGACGGCCGCCCATCCCACGCACGGCCTGACGACCGGCGACATGGAGGAAGCCGCCACCAAACGCATCATCGCCGAAAACGCCGCCGCGACCTGGGTGCTGCTGACCGCCGAAAAACTCGGCCGCGCCTCCCCCTGGACGATCATGCCGACAGCCTCCGCCACCGGCCTCATCGTGCCTGATAGCCTGGCGCCGGAGGTGCTGGCGCCTTACCGGGAGCTAGGTTTGGAAGTCGTCGAGGCCTGATCAGGCGGCGAACGCCTCGGTCACCCTGATGTCGCCGACATGGATGCCGTTCCAGTTCTTCATGGAGCGGTTGGCCTGGGCCATCAGGGCGGCGTGGATGTCGGGCTCTTCCGTGAAGAAACGGGCAAGCGTGGCGGCGACCATGCTTTCGGCGGCGCGGGTCGTGCCGTCCTCGCATTTCAGCGCAATGGCGAGGCCCTTTTCCGGAATGGCGGCGCAGAAGACGCCTTCGGCGCCGGTCTTGGCAAAGATGCGGCCGGGGGCGGTTTCCATCAGGCGGGTGCAGGCGCGTCCCGTGCCGGCGACGAAGAAGGGTTCGGCCATGCAGGCCTCCATCAGGCGGCGCGAGGCCTTTGCGCGCTCGGGGGCGAGGCCGACGCCGGTCGCCATCTTGGCGAAACCGTGGGCGAGGCCCTTCATCGGCACGGCATAGGTCGGGATCGAGCAGCCGTCGACGCCGCAATTGTCGACGGCAAGCGCCGCGCCCGTCAGACTTTCCATGATGCCGCGGATTTCGGCCTGCACGGGGTGCTCGTAGCGCACATAGCCCTTCAAATCCTTGCCGGTGTGGCAGGCGGCGCAGACGAAGCCGGCATGTTTGCCGGAGCAATTGTTGTGCAGCGCCGTCGGGCGGTCGAGCAGGCGGGCCTGGCCGATCAGGACGGGCTGCTCGAAGGACCAGTGCGCGCCGCATTCCAGCACGCTTTCATCGACGCCGGCGGCGGCGAGCATGGAGCCGGCAAACCGCGCGTGGGCCGCTTCGCCGCTGTGCGAGGAGCAGGCGAGCGCCAGTTCCTGGTTGCCGAAGGCGTGCGCATCGGCGGCACCGCTTTCGATCAACGGCAATGCCTGCATGGCCTTGCAGGCCGAGCGGGGGAAGACGCCGCCGTCGATATCGCCCTGCGAAAACACCACCGCGCCATCGCCATCGACCACCACGACCATGCCGCGATGGCGGCTTTCGACGAGATTGCCGCGGGTGACTTCGACAAGTACCGGATTTGCCATGATCGTGCCCTCAAATTTCCGATTTCCGCTGCGGTATTATCCGAAATCGATCAAGCTGCCCACTCGGTTTCGGAGCGCCTGCATGAAATTGCTGAGGAACGTTCTTGTCCTCTTTCTCGTGATCTACCTGATGCCCGCCCTGGGTGCTGCCGGCTACTGGTACATCAAGGATCGTCCGGCCAACTGGCGCGAGGCGAACTGGACCTCCGCCGGTATCCTGCCGGAGGCGAAGAAGACGCCGGAGGCGACGATCCATATCTTCTCCGCCGCGACGGGCGGCATGAAGGGCGCGGTGGCGAGCCATGCTTGGATCGTCACAAAGGCGGCGAATGCCGCAAGCTACAATCGGTACGACAAGGTCGGCTGGGGCACGCCGGTGCGCAAGAACGCCTATGCGCCCGATGCCTTCTGGTATTCCAACACGCCGCGCCTCGTCGCCTCCGTCAGCGGCGAAGAGGCGGCGCGGCTGATCCCGAAGATCGAGAAGGCGATTGCCGCCTATCCCTATTCGAAGCCCGGCGCCTACCGCCTCTGGCCGGGACCGAACTCCAACACCTTCGTCGCCCATGTGCTGCGCAGCGTGCCGGAACTCGGCGTCGTGCTGCCGCCGGATGCCGTGGGGCGCGACTACCTGCCGGAGGGCAAGCTCTTTGCCGTGGATGCGGATGGCAGGGACGTGCATGCCACGCTCTACGGCCTCATAGGCGTCTCCGCCGGCATGCGCAGCGGGCTGGAGCTGCACATCATGGGCCTCGTCGCCGGCATCGACGTGATGCGGCCGGCGATCAAGATCCCGGCGATCGGGCGGATCGGGATTTAGCGCCCACAGCCGTCCACCGGCCGTTCTCTCCCCCGTCGCCTCCCCTCCGTCATGGTCGGGCTTGACCCGACCATCCACGCTCCGGGCGGGGCGGTGGATCCTCGGGTCAAGCCCGAGGATGACGTCAGTGGATGAGGATAGAGAGAAGACGTCTCAAACGCTGTCTAGTCGCCTACCTTACAGATACTCCACCTCGCAGGCCGCAATACGCGCGGGATCGGCGATGGAGTCGATCGCGATGATCTGATCGCCCTCGACCTCCATGAGCACGACCACCTTGAGCTGGCCACCGAGAATAACGGCGAGGCCGAGCTGGCCGTCGATGAGTGCGAGCCTTGCCGCAGTCGCCTTGCCCTTGAAATTGGTCGCCACCGCCTGGGCGCCGTGCATTTCCGCGAGCGAACCGAGCCTGACGGCATCGGCATCCGCATGGAAGACGACGTCGGGATCGAGCACGGCGAGCAGGCCGGAGAAATCGCCGTCGCGCGAGGCGGCGAGGAAGGCGGCGACGACATTCTTGCGGCGGTCGTAATCGGCGGACGGCGTTTCCGGCAGGCCCTGCACGCGGCGGCGGGCGCGGCTCGCCAGCTGGCGGGCGGCGACCGGGGAGCGATCGACGATGCGGCCGATCTCCTCGAAGGGCACGTCGAACATGTCATGCAGCACGAAGGCGAGGCGTTCGACGGGTGCGAGGCGCTCCAGCACGACGAGCAGCGCCAGGCCAACGGAGTCGGCAAGGGCGGCCTGTTCATCGGCGCCGGCTGAGGGATCGGCGTGCTGCACCTCCCCCTCGTCGCCATCGATCGGATCTTCGCGGCGCTTCGTGCGGGCGCGCAGCATGTCGAGGCAGATGCGGCCGACGACGGTGGTCAACCATCCTGCCGGGTTTTCGATACCGTCGCCGGCCCGCTCCAGCCTGAGCCAGGCCTCCTGCACGGCGTCTTCCGCCTCGGCATGCGAGCCCAGCATGCGGAAGGCCACGCTGCGCAGACGGCCGCGCTCGGCCTCGAAACGCTCGGTCCAAAACTTTTTTTCGCTCATCGGTCACACTCCCTCGGTTCGCGGCGTCATGGCCATGACGAACGAAGCCGCACCGGTGTGACAGGGCTCGCAGCCGTCGAAGCGAAAACAGTGCAAGGAGCACCAAAATGCAATCCCGTATGACCAATATCGTCGCCGTCCTCCCCGAAGTCATGAAGGCCATGCAGGCGCTGCAGGGTGCGGCCCAGAAGACGGACCTGCCGGAAAAGACCGCCCATCTCGTGCATCTGCGCGCCAGCCAGATCAATGGCTGCGGCTTCTGCGTCGATCTGCATCCGCGCATGATGAAGAAGGCCGGCGAGAGCGACCGGCGCATCCTCTCCGTCGCCGCCTGGCGCGAGGCGCCGTTCTATACGGATGCCGAGCGCGCGGCGCTGGCGCTGACCGAGGCGCTGACGCGCATCGCCGACCGCGAGGAGCCGGTTCCGGACACGATCTGGAACGAGGCCGCCCGCCACTATGACGAGAAGACGCTTGCCGCCCTCGTCGTGGAGATCGCCGCGATCAACGTCTGGAACCGCTTCAACGTGGCGACGCGGCAGGTTGCCGGCGAGTGGAACCCGTAAGGCCGGGCTGGCCAGAGGTTCGAGGTCGGCGGCTTGCCGGTGCAGGCCTACACCCTCGCCTCCTATGTCGCCTTCGCCTCTCGCTGCCCCTCACCTCCCATCTTCCGTCATTTTCCAGCCTCCCACCTCTCCTCCGTCATCCTCGGCCTTGACCCGAGGATCCAAACCACAGACGAGACGGTGCGGATGTGTGGATCCTCGGGTCAAGCCCGAGGATGACGGAGAGGAGGAGAGCGCCGTGTTCAAGCAACCAATGCCATGGCGCCAAGCCATATTCCGAGCGTCGGCTTTGGGTGTCAGATATCCATTACCGGATGCTTGGTGCGGCATCATATTCGGGCTGATGCTTCGTACTGGGCGAACGGAAGAGGGCTTGTGGCAACGGTCATGCGCCACACGATCCCGCTGCCGCATATCGGGCACAGCGGTCGCTCGCTCTCACTCGCGCTCGTTTCTCGCCTTTTCAACCAAAAGTCACGGCTTGAACTCCCGGTAGGGCCGTGCGACGTCTCAGTCCGCAATGTTGCATGCCAAGGTCCGTTCCCATGTCCGATAGTGTTGTCACCCCGAAGGAAGTCGCGCCGCGGCTGTCCAGCCTGTTTCATCGCGGCACCCTGTTCGGCACGCTGATGCTCGGCGGCGGGATCATGCTGCATGCGGTGGAGACCTATATCACCGCCACACTGATGCCCTCGATCGTGCGCGATATCGGCGGCCTCGAGCTGTTTGCCTGGGCAACCACGATCTATGTCGCGGCCTCCGTGCTGGGCTCGACCTTCGTGGCCGTGCGGCCGGAAAGCGTGACGCTCAACCGCTGCTACGTCTTCGGCGCGGTGCTGTTCGGCATCGGCAGCCTGGTCTGCGCCATCGCCCCCACGATGGAGATCGTGCTGGCCGGCCGGGCGGTCCAGGGGCTCGGCGCCGGCTTCCTCGTGGCGCTCGGCTATGCCTTCATCCGCCATGTCTATTCCGAGGCGCTGTGGAGCACGGCGTCCACGCTCTATGCCGCCGTCTGGGGCATCGCGACCTTCCTCGGGCCGACCATCGGCGGCATCTTCGCCGCCGGCAGCGCCTGGCGCGAGGCCTTCGCGCTGCTCGTTCCGCTCTCCGCCATCATGGCCTTCGTCGCGCCCCGGCTGTTGCCCTCGGGCGAAGGCGAACGGGTGACGACCAAGACGCCCTTCGTGCAGATCGTGCTTTTGGTGACGGCCGTCGTGCTGCTCTCCTTTGCAAGCTCGGTGGAGGCGCCGGCGCTGCGCGGTGTTCTGTCGGCTGCCGCCGTCATCGGCGTCATCGCCGCCATCACCATCGAGCGCCATGCCGAGGCGCGGCTCCTGCCGGCCGGCACGATCCGCCTCGGCTCGCCGCTCGCCCGCGTCTATCTCATCATGCTGCTGTTGCTGGTGACAATCTGCTCGGATGTCTACATCCCCTATTTCCTGCAGGTGCTGCATGGCGTGACGCCGCTGGTCTCGGGCTATCTCGTGGCGCTGCTGGCGCTCGGCTGGACGACGGCGGCCTTCATGACCGCAAGCCTCAAGGGAAGGCTGGCCAACCGCGTCATCCTCGTCGGCGGGGCAATCGAGACGGTCGCGACCGCGCTGCTCGTCTTCACGCTCGCCCGGCACAATCCCGACAGCGGCCTGCTCCTGCTCGTGCTCTCGACTGTTTTCACCTACCTGATGGGGTTCGGCATCGGCATGGGCTGGGCGCATCTCGTGACCCATGTCATGTGGCTTGCCCCCGCAGGCGAAACGGACAAAGCGTCGGCCGCCATCACCACCATGCAGGCGCTGGGTGCTGCCTTCGGGGCGGCGCTCGCCGGCATCATCGTCAACTCCACCGGCCTGTTGCAGCCGGGCGGCATCGAGGGTGCGGTAACGGCGGCGCGCTGGCTCTATGCGCTGCTCGCGCTGCCGGCGGCCCTCGCTATCCTACTTGCCATCGGCCTTCCGCACAAAGCGACCGGGCACGGCGATTGAGGATTTGTTAACGCCATCAGGTGGTCGCGATTGCGACACTGCCGCCTTCTGCCACAAAGGGCACCTATCGTCGGTCTGGCCGATGATTCTGCCCCGGAAAGGACGAGCGGTTGCGGCTGAGCGATGGACATGGCTGGCTGGAGGAAAGCGGCATGGCGAGGATCGACACGATCCTGCCTCTCGCCCTTCTCCGTGACCGCGCCACGACAGACCTCATCCTCTCCGGCCTCGATGCGTCCGGCGTTGCCTTCGCGCTGTTTTCGCCCGACGATGAGCTTGCCTACGGCTCGGGAGCCTTCCGCCAGCTCTTCGACGTGCAGCCAGGTGCCAGCACCTTTGCCGACATCATGCGCAACTGTCACGGCAAGTGCGTCGGCCCGAAGATCAGCACGCCGGTCGAGGACTTTCTCGACATGGCCAGCAAGAAGCGGCGCAGCAGCCCGCAGCGCACCTTCGAGATCGACATCAGCGATGACAGGTGGTTCCTCGCCAATGAAACGCTGCTGCCGGGCGGCTGGCTGTGGCACGTCTTCACCGACATCACCATGCTCAAATCCAACGAGCGTGTATTGCAGCTTGCCCACGACGCCGCCCGGCTCGCCGCGGATACGGACCCGTTGACCAGCCTCTTCAACCGCCGCGCGGCCATGGAGCGGCTGGAGGCGGACATGCAGGCGGCGTTACGCGACGGCACGCCGCTCTCGCTGGTGCTGATCGACCTCGACAACTTCAAGAGCATCAACGACCGCTACGGCCATGCCAATGGCGACCGGGTGCTGAAACACTTCGCCGCCGCCGGCCGGCAGGAGCTGCGCGGCGGCGACTTTTTCGCGCGCATCGGCGGGGAAGAATTTCTGGTGCTGATGCCGGGCACCGGCCTGCGCCAGGCGACAGACGCCATCGAGCGGCTGCGCAGCCACATGGCGCGGGCGGAAAACCGCGTCGATATCTGCTGCGCCTACACCATGTCGGCCGGCATCGCGGAATTCTGCGGCACGGCGGCGGAGGACCTCTTCGAGCGCGCCGACCGGGCGCTCTACCAGGCAAAACATCTCGGCCGCGACCGCATCACCTGTGCCGAATAGATCTTAATCGAAGGTCAGCACGATCTTTCCGATGTGGTCGCCATGCTCCATCATGCGATGGCCGGCGGCGGCCTCCTTGTAAGGCAGGACGGCGTGAATGACCGGGGCGATGCGCCCCTCCTCCAGGAGCGGCCACACCTTCTCCAGCAGGGCATCGCGGATTTCCTGCTTTTCCGCCGCGGTGCGCGGACGCATGGCCGAGCCCATCAGGCGCAGGCGCTTTTGCAGGATGGGCGCGAGGCTGACCTTTTCGGCGAAGGTGCCGCCGAGGAAGGCGATGATCGACAGACGCCCGTCGCGGGCGAGCGACTTCAGGTTCCGCTCGAAATAGGCGGCACCGATCATGTCGAGGATGACATCGACGCCAGCCTTGCCTGTCTCTTCGGCGATGACGGTGCAGAAATCCTCGCTGCGGTAGTTGATGGCGCGGCTGGCGCCGAGATCAAGGCAGGCCTCGCATTTGTCCGCCGTGCCGGCCGTCGTGAAGACGCGCGAACCCAGCGCTGCGGCAAGCTGGATCGCCGTCGTGCCGATACCGCTCGATCCGCCATGGATGAGCACGCTCTCGCCGGGCTTCAGCTCGGCCATCATGAAGAGGTTCGCCCAGACGGTGAAAAAGGTCTCCGGCAGCGCCGCCGCCTTCACCGCATCATAGTCTTTCGGGAACGGCAGCGCCTGGGTGGCCGGCACGACGCAATATTGCGCATAGCCGCCGCCATTGGCCAGCGCGCAGACCTTGTCGCCGATATGGTAGCCGGTGACGTCCTCGCCGATCGCCACCACCTCGCCTGCAATCTCCAGGCCGAGGATGGGGCTGGCATCCGGCGGCGGCGGATAATCGCCCTTGCGCTGGAGCACGTCCGGCCGGTTGATGCCGGCCGCCTCGACGCGCACGAGAAGCTCGCCGGTGCGCGGCTGCGGCGTGCGGCCCTCCATCACCGACAGCACGTCCGGGCCGCCGTGTTCGCTGAGCCCGATATAGGACATGGATGATGGAACCGGCATGGATAAAGCCTCCCCGCGTGTTGCGACCGCATCGTCTTTGGTGATTCTAGCCCAAAGTGCGAATCTTTTGAATCGCTTGGGCGCTTTTGCTGCGACATCACGTGGCGCTTGAACATCGTCAACATTCGGCCGCGAAGCGCTGAAATTCCGGCTGTTTCACGGCAACGAAAATTAAATCTTGTTAATTTGAAAACGGATTTTTCCGGGCCTAGCTTTCCTTCCGAAGCCGGGGAGCGCCGGCAGCCCTTCCCTTAAGGCTGCGACGCGACGCCTCCCGGACGGCTTCTCAGCCCCCGCCCGGGGCTTTTCAGGACGACACAGATGCGTGTTCTTCTTTCCAATCTCGCCATCGTTTCCATTCTTGCCACCCCAGGTCTTGCACTCGCCGCCAAGTCGGCGACCGGTACGGTCAAGGACTACAACAAGGCGTCGATGTCTCTGACGCTTGCCGATGGCACCGTCTACCACCTTCCCAAGGGGTTTCACGATCCCGGACTGAAGGCTGGCGAGAAGGTGGCCATCTCCTTCGACATGTCCGGCAAGAACCACGAAGCGAAGACGGTGAAGATTCTCCGCTGACGTGGCACGGGGCGGGTCCGCAAGGGCCCGCCCCCAAGAGTTTCCGGTACCCGGAAACTCTATGATTGACGACGTGCAGCCGCCGCACGCTGCATTTCACCTGAGGCCGAGGAGAGCACGAGCCCCCCGTCGCTCTCCTTGGCATCCGCCTTCAGGGCGGCGATGCGGCTGCTGATCTGCCCCGCCTCGCCGATCACCTCGCCTTCCGGCACCACCAGCACGACGGCCGAACAGCGCATCAGCGGAAATTTCGTCTGATGCCCGGCCCGGTCGCGGCCGCGGATTTCGCCGGCCAGCCGATCCTCCGGCGAATAGAGCGCACGCACCTCGCGGGCGAAATCGGAAAGCAGCCGTTCCAGGATATCCTGCACCGCGTCCACCGGACGGCCGGAAACGCCAGCGAAAAAATCATCCCCGCCGACATGGCCGACGAAGACATCCTCACCGACGAATTCGCGACGCATGAGCGAGGCGAAGAGCGACAGTGCGAGATCGCCCTTGTGGAAGCCGTAGTGATCGTTGAACGGCTTGAAATTGTCGAAATCGAAATAGCACAGGCAGCGCAGCTGGTCGCCGTCGAGCGCCTTGTCCTGCAGGTAATCGCGGATCGAGCGGTTGCCCGGCAGGCCGGTCAGCGGGTTCTGGTCCTCCGCCGTCTTGAGCCGCTTCTCGTTGATGATCTTCAAGAGCGACGAGGCCGAGAGGATGCCGGCATAGCGCAGGTTCTCGGTGAGGATTACGCATTCATTGCCGCCCATGCCGGTGAAGACGTCGAGCAGCTGTTCGGCCGGCGTATCGAGATCGGCAATCGGCGCCATGGTGACGAAATGCGACAGGCTCTTCTGGTAGAGCTTGTTCTTCAGGAGGTCGCGGCCGAACGGGTGATAGCTCAGCTCCTTCACATGATATTCGTGCAGGATGCCGCGCGGCTCGTCATTTGCGTTCAGCACCGGGAAGAAGGTGCGCTTGGGATCGCGGCGGAAGAATTCGAAGACCGATTCCAGGCTCTCGTTTTCCCGGAGCACCGCGACCTGCTCGATCTCGCGGCGGATTAGGATGCTATCCAGCGTGCGCGACGAGCGGCGCGTGCCGCCCGCCCGCGCCACCTGCGCATAGACGGGGCTCAGCGCCGAAAAATCCGTGACGGGGCGCGAGACGAACCAGCCCTGCACGAGATCGCAACCCGCTTCGCGGCAGGCGATGAACTCCGCCTCGCTCTCCACACCCTCGGCGATGACGCGGATGCCGAGCACATGGGCGGCGTTGACGGTGTTGCGCACGAGATGGCGCTTTCGCGCGTCCGCCTCCATGCCGGAAATGAAGTGGCGGTCGATCTTGAGATAATCGACCGGGTGATCGCAGAGCAGTTTCAGGCCATTGTGCCCGACGCCGAAATCGTCGATGGCAAGCTTGAAACCGGCGAGCCGCAGTTTTCGGACCAGCATGGCGAAATCCGGCAGCTGATCGTTGTTGAAGCGCTCGGAAATCTCGAAGCAGATCGACGACGCCGGAATGCCGGCGCGGCTGAGATGGCCGGCAAGGCGCTCGACGAGGTCGGAACCCTCGGCCACCAGCCGGGAATCGAGATTGACGAACAGCGTGCGCGAGCGGAAATCCGGCAGCGCAGCGAAGGCCGCGATCGCCCGGCTGTTGACCATATGCTCGAGCGCCAGAAGCTGGCCGGCCTCATGCGCCCGGTCGAGAAGATCGAGCGGCGAGCGAAAGCCGAGCCGGTCGAAACCGCGCATCAGCGACTCGTAGCCGAATACGGCACCGGTGGCGGCCTCGACGATCGGCTGGAAGGCCGTTTCGATGACCAGCTTGGCGAGCGTGACGATCTCACCATCGCCGAAGCGACGAAGGGCGAGCAGTTCGGCGGCGGACATGGGACGCTCCGAGGCTTTTACAATGCCGCGAAGTCTCTCCTCCGATCCCTGAAAAATCCGTTTCTTTAGTGTGACAATTCGATGAAACTGCAACGACTACAAGGAGTTGAAAAAGAAACTTCTCATATGGGCAAGGCAAGCAGCAGTGCGCCACCGCCAATCATTGCAACCGCGATCCAGTGCGTGGTCGAAAGCTGCTCGCCGAGGAAAAGGACAGCGAAAACGGCAACGAGCACGACGGAGAGCTTGTCGACCGGTGCGACCTGCGCGGCCTTGCCGATCTGTAGCGCGCGGAAATAGCAGAGCCAGGAGGCGCCGGTCGCCAGACCCGAGAGAATGAGGAAAATCCAGCTCTTCACCGGCACCGTGCCGGGCGCCTGCCAGTTGCCGGCGAGCGTCAGCATGACGGCGATGGCCAGCAGGATGACCACGGTGCGCACGAAGGTGGCGAAGTCGGAATTGACGTCTGATATGCCGATCTTGGCGAAAATCGCCGTGAGGGCGGCGAAGACTGCCGAGCCGAGCGCCCAGACCTGCCAGGAGGTCAGAAAGGCCTTCACACTGCACCTCCCGCGAGTAGAAACCGCGTCAGAGCAAGTCCGGCGGCGACCGCCAGCAGCGAAACAAAAACCGACGCGCCGACATAAAGTGCTGCCAGCCCCATCTCGCCGCGCTCCCAGAGCAGGGCCGCATCGAGCGAAAAGGCGGAGAAGGTGGTGAAGCCGCCGAGGATGCCCGTCGTCAAAAACAGCCGCGCCTCCTGCGGCAGGCTGACCTTAAAGGCGAAGACGCCGGCGATCAGGCCCATCAGCAAGCAGCCCAACACGTTGATGATCAAGGTGCCCATGGGAAAATGCGTACCGAACAGCTTTGCCGCCAGCACATTCACCCCATGCCGGCCGGCCCCGCCCATGCCTGCACCCAAAAAGACGATCAGATAGTTCATGTCGATTGTCCCCACATTCCGGCACACTACGGGAATCCCGTATTTCCATTTGAATCCCTACGGAATTCCAGTATGATTCCCTTATGTCGAACAGGTTCGATCCCGCAAAGGACGCCGTCAACCGAGAGAAGCACGGAGTTTCCCTGGGCTTCGGCGATGGGCTCTTCGAGGATGGCAATCATCTGATCCTTCCCTCTCTTCGCCAGGAAGACGGCGAAGAACGATTCAAGGTGATCGGTAGCGTGGAAGAGAGACTGTTTACCGGTATTTTTGTCTGGCGGGACGATCTACCCCGCTTCATTTCGGTGAGAAGGAGCAACAAGGATGAAGAAAGAGCCTATCATTCTTCCTTCTGATCCGGCGGATCCGGAGGACTTCGACGTGACGGCCGAGGCGATGGATCGCGGTCAGCGAGCACGGCTGATCCGCAGGACCAGAACCGCGCTCGGCTTGTCCCAGACCGAATTCGCGGATCGCTTCCGCGTGCCGGTCGGGACCTTGCGCGACTGGGAGCAGGCCCGCGCGACCGCTCCGGATTTCGCCGTCGCTTATGTGCGGGTGATCGGGCAGCACCCTGACCTCGTGGCGAAGGTGGTCGCATAGGCCGCCTTTGGCTCAGTGCTTCCGTTCGAGGATGGAGACATAGTTCGCGACGGCCGCCCCGCCCATGTTGAAGAGGCCGCCAAGCGTGGCGCCCGGCACCTGGATGCCGCCCGCCTCGCCGGCAAGCTGCATGGCTGTCAGGACGTGCATGGAGACGCCGGTCGCGCCGATCGGGTGGCCCTTGGATTTGAGACCGCCGGAGGGATTGATCGGCAGGCGGCCATCCCTGGCCGTTTCGCCCGAGAGGGCCAGGCGGCCGCCCTCGCCCGGCCTGGCGAGGCCCATCGCCTCATATTCGATCAGCTCGGCGATGGTGAAGCAGTCATGGGTTTCGACGAAGGAGAGATCGCCGAGCGTGGCGCCGGCCTGCGCCAGCGCCTGCCGCCAGGCTTCCGTGCAGCCCTCGAATGTCAGGATGTCGCGCTTCGACATCGGCAGGAAATCCTGCACATGGGCGGCGGCGCGGAAGCTGATGGCCCGCGGCGCGCTGGCGACGGCATCGGAAGAGGCTAGCACCAAGGCGGCGGCGCCGTCGGAGACCAACGAGCAATCGGTGCGTTTCAGCGGCCCGGCGACGACGGGGTTCTTCTCGCTTTCGGTGCGGCAGAAATCGAAGCCGAGGTCCTTCTGCATCTGGGCATAGGGATTGGCGACGCCGTTTTTATGGTTCTTGGCGGCGATGGCGGCAAGCGCATCGGACTGGTCGCCGTGGCGCTGGAAATAGGCGGACGCGATGCGCCCGAAGACGCCGGCAAAGCCGGCCGGCGTGTCGCCGTCCTCGGGTAGATAGGAGGCTTTCAACAGGTTCGCACCGATCTCGGCGGCTGGCGTTTTCGTCATCTGCTCGACGCCGACGACCAGCACATGGCGTGCGGCACCGGCCCGGATGGCGCGGATGCCCTGATGCACGGCGGCCGAGCCCGTGGCGCAGGCATTTTCCACCCGCGTCGCCGGCTTGAAGCGCAGTGCGTCATCGGCCTGCAGCACGAGGCTCGCGGTAAAATCCTGCGGCGAGAAGCCGGCGTTGAAATGTCCGAGCACGATCTCGTCGATATCGCCGGCCGCAAGCCCCGCATGGGCGATCGCCTCGCGCGCGACGGTGACGATCAGGCTCTCGACCGTCTCGCCTTCGAGCTTGCCGAAGCGCGTATGCGCCCAGCCGATGATGGAAACGTCCATGAAGAATCCTCCCGCTGGCATGATGGGCCGATGGCGGCGGGAGGTAAAGGGCGCCGCCTATTTGCGCAGCGCAAGGCCGAAACCGATGAGCGCCCAGCCCTGCATGGCGAGATCGAAGGCAAGGAAAAGGCCGAGCAGCCACAGGCTGTTGACCGGCCAACCGAGCAGGAAGACGAGACCCGCAAGCGCGGTGACAATGCCGCCCGCCATCAGCCAGCCCCAACCCTTGTCCGGGCGTACACGCCAGGCCGCGAAGATACGGAAGACGCCGGCGACGAGCAGGGCGGCGGCCATCAGCAGGGTGAGCACGGCCGAGGTCAGTACCGGATTGACGAAGGCGAGCACGCCGGCTGCCAGATAAAGCAGCGCGCTCAGCGCCCAAGCGATCGTCTCGCGCCAGGCTTTGACCTGGAAGGCATGGGCAAGATGCACGGCGCCGCCGACGATCATCAACATGCCGACATAGTAGACCGAGGCGACCGTCGCGATGAAGAGATTGGCTGCCGCGATGCCGCCGAAAACGAGCAGGACGACGCCGAGGGCGACGAACCAGCCCCATTTGGCGCGGACGTCGGAGAATGGGTTCATTCCGGGAGAGAGGACCATGACGCACCTCGAAAATTGAATGAAAACAAAACCAGCCTAACACGAAATAATGCGCCTTTGCGACATCTGATTGAACTCCTGCCGACGCCGAAGATTTTTATTGATTGATCGATCAATTAAAAATACGCTTGATAAAAATCAGGGGAATGACATGCCGAAGGTTGGGATGGAGCCGGTGCGCCGCAAGGCGCTGGTGGACGCGACGCTGAGAGCGGTCGGCGATCACGGCTCGCTGACCGTGACCATGTCGGAAATCGCCCGCCATGCCGGCGTGTCGCCGGCGCTTGCCCATCACTATTTCGGCTCCAAGGAACAGCTGGTCATCGAGACGATCCGCAGCCTGCTGCGCCAGCTGCGCGCCGATGCCGTGGCGGCGCTGCGGGAGGCGGAGACGCCGCGGGAGCGGCTTTCGGCTGTTATCCGCGTGAATTTCCAGGCGCATCAGTTTGCACCGGAGACGGTGGCGGCCTGGCTTGCCTTCTATTCCGAGGCACAGCGTTCCGAGGCGGTTCGTCGGCTGCTCGTCGTCTATGCGCGGCGGCTGAATTCCAGCCTGCTCTCCAGCCTCAAGCAGCTCTGCCCGGCCGAGGACGCGGCACAAATCGCCGATGGCGCCGCCGCGATGATCGACGGGCTATACCTGCGACAGGGCTTGCGCTCCGCACCGGTCAGCATCGCCACCTCGATCGCGCTAACCGAGAGCTACGTGGATGCACAGCTTGCCGCTGTCGCGGGCGGTGTCGACGCCGCCGCGGGCCGGCGAGCGCCCGTCACAGAGAAACGCTAATTCTGATTTCATTTTCCAAGGACCTGTCCGTGACCGCCAGCAAGCCGAATATCCTGATCATCATGGTCGACCAGCTCAACGGGACGTTTTTCCCCGATGGGCCGGCGGACTGGCTTTATGCGCCGCATATGAAGGCGCTCGCCGCCCGCTCGGCGCGCTTCCGCAACAACTACACGTCCTCGCCGCTCTGCGCGCCGGCCCGCGCCTCCTTCATGGCCGGCCAGCTGCCGAGCCGCACGCGGGTCTATGACAATGCGGCCGAATACGTCTCCTCCATCCCGACCTTCGCGCACCACCTGCGCCGCGCCGGCTATTACACGGCGTTGTCGGGCAAGATGCACTTCGTCGGGCCGGACCAGCTGCATGGTTTCGAGGAGCGGCTGACCACCGATATCTACCCGGCCGATTTCGGCTGGACGCCGGATTATCGCAAGCCGGGCGAACGCATTGACTGGTGGTATCACAATATGGGTTCGGTGACGGGCGCGGGTGTCGCCGAGATCACCAACCAGATGGAATATGACGACGAGGTCGCCTTCCTCGCCAACCAGAAGCTCTACCAGCTCTCGCGCGAGAACGACGACCAATACCGCCGCCCCTGGTGCGTGACCGTCTCCTTCACCCACCCGCACGATCCCTATGTCGCACGCAAAAAATTCTGGGACCTGTATGAGGACTGCGAGCACCTCTTGCCCGATGTCGGCATGCTGGACGAGCAGGATCCGCATTCGGCCCGCATCCTGCATTCCTGCGACTATGCCAAGTTCGCGATCAACGGCGAGCATGTGCGCCGCTCGCGCCAGGCCTATTTCGCCAATATCTCCTATCTCGACGAGAAGGTCGGCGAGCTTGTCGACACGCTGACGCGCACGCGCATGCTCGACAACACGCTGATCTTCTTCTGCTCGGACCATGGCGACATGCTCGGCGAGCGCGGCCTGTGGTTCAAAATGAACTTCTTCGAGGGTTCTGCCCGCGTGCCCCTGATGGTCGCCGGCCCCGGCGTAACACCCGGCCTGCATCTTGCCCCCTCCTCCAATCTCGATGTGACGCCGACGCTCTGCGATCTCGCCGGCATTTCCATGGACGAGGTGATGCCCTGGACGGATGGCGAAAGCCTGCTGCCGATCATCAACGGCGCGGAGCGCATCTCGCCGGTGCTGATGGAATATGCGGCGGAAGCCTCCTATGCGCCGCTGGTCGGCATCCGCGAAGGCAAGTGGAAATACATTCATTGTGACCTCGACCCCGAGCAGCTTTACGACCTCGAGGCCGATCCGCAGGAGCTCACCAATCTCGCGGGCTCGGACAATCCGGTCATCCAGGCGACGCTCGCCGCCTTCCGGCAGATGCGCGAGGCGCGCTGGGACATGGCAGAATTCGACGCCGCCGTGCGCGAAAGCCAGGCGCGGCGCTGGGTGGTCTATGAGGCGCTGAGGAACGGCGCCTATTACCCCTGGGACCACCAGCCGCTGCAAAAGGCATCCGAACGCTACATGCGCAACCACATGAACCTCGACAATCTCGAGGAATCCAAACGCTATCCGCGGGGAGAATAAGATGAGAGCCCAACCCAAAGCCTCGCATTTCATTGACGGCGACTATGTCGAAGACACAGCCGGCACGCCCTTCGAAAGCCTCTACCCCGCCACCGGCGAGGTGATCGCCAAGCTCCATGCGGCAACGCCCGCGATCGTCGAAAATGCGATCGCATCCGCCAAGCGCGCCCAGAAGGAATGGGCCGCGATGAGCCCGACGGCGCGCGGCCGCATCCTCAAACGCGCCGCCGAGATCATGCGCGAGCGCAATCGCGAGCTGTCCGAACTCGAAACGCTCGATACCGGCAAACCCATCCAGGAAACCATCGTCGCCGACCCGACCTCGGGCGCCGATGCCTTCGAATTCTTCGGCGGCATCGCGGCTGCCGGCCTCAACGGCGACTACATCCCGCTCGGCCAGGACTTCGCCTTCACCAAGCGCGTACCGCTCGGTGTCTGCGTCGGCATCGGCGCCTGGAACTATCCGCAGCAGATCGCCTGCTGGAAGGGCGCGCCGGCACTGATCTGCGGCAATGCCATGGTCTTCAAACCCTCGGAAAACACCCCGCTCGGCGCGCTCAAGATCGCAGAGATCCTGATCGAGGCCGGCCTGCCGAAGGGCCTCTACAACGTCATTCAGGGCGACCGCTCGACCGGGCCGCTGCTCGTCAATCACAAGGATGTCGCCAAGGTCTCGCTGACGGGCTCCGTGCCGACGGGCAAGAAGGTGGCGGGCGCTGCTGCTTCCGATCTCAAGCACGTCACGATGGAACTCGGCGGCAAGTCGCCGCTCATCGTCTTCGACGACGCCGATCTCGAAAGCGCCATCGGTGGCGCAATGCTCGGCAACTTCTATTCGACCGGCCAGGTCTGCTCGAACGGCACCCGCGTCTTCGTACAGAAGGGCATCAAGGACAGGTTCCTGTCTCGTCTGAAAGAACGTACGGAGAAAATCGTCATCGGCGACCCGATGGACGAGGCGACCCAGCTCGGCCCGATGGTCTCCAAGGCCCAGCGCGACAAGGTCATGGACTATATCGAGAAGGGCAAGGCAGAGGGCGCGACGCTGCTGACCGGCGGCGGCATTCCGAACGACGTTTCGGCCGAAGGCTATTACATCCAGCCGACGGTCTTTGCCGATGTCACCGACAACATGATCATCGCGCGCGAGGAAATCTTCGGCCCCGTCATGTGCGTGCTCGATTTCGATCACGAGGACGAGGTGATTGAGCGCGGCAACGCCACCGAATTCGGCCTCTCCGGCGGCGTCTTCACCTCCGACATCACCCGCGCCCACCGCGTCGTCGATCAGCTGGAAGCAGGCACGCTGTGGATCAACGCCTACAACCTCGCCCCCGTGGAAATCCCCTTCGGCGGCTCCAAGCAATCCGGCTTCGGTCGCGAAAACTCGCTGGCGGCGCTGGAGCACTATTCGGAGCTGAAGACGGTTTACGTGTCGATGGGCAAGGTCGAGGCGCCGTATTGAGATGGGCGCCTCAGTCGTCCGTCATGTTGACGAAAAGGTCTTCGAGGTCGATGCGAAGCACCTTGCAGATACGTCTCAGAACGTCGACGGAGCCGGTCTTCTTGCCAGCCTCTATCTCGGAAAGATAGGGCTGGGAGATGCCGGCTGCGTCGGCGAGTTCGGTTATCGTCATCTTGCGATACGTCCTGTAGAGACGGACGGGATTTTCGCCGTTGGACTTGGCTTCGACAAGCTCCAGCGGCCACGTTTCCTCGCCGGCACGAACGCCGGCCATGACGGCTTCCGCACGCAGTCCGTCGATGAGGTCTTCGTAATCCTCCTCACTGAGGAGGACGTAGGACTTGCCATCAATGGTCAACCTCTGGATATCGCCCATCCGGTTTTACTCCTTGTAGATACTGCCACGCGGTCCCGCATCGATCACCATAACAACGGTTCCCTCGTCATCGATGATGACGCGATCACTGCCGACGCGGATACGAAAGAACGGCTGGCCTTTCATTTTCTTGATATCGACGACCTCACCCCGCGCATAAGCGCGAAGCTTATCGAGGATTGCGGCCCTCCTCTTGGGCTGCATACGCTGCAGCGCCTGATCGGCAGCCCTTCGGAAGCGAATTTCCTTCATCAACGCATCATAGCAATTAGCGATATTCCTATCAATAGCGACATCGCGATTGACTATGATCACGACCGCCGCACGAGGCACTGACGCCATGCAGAACGCAGACTACATCATCATCGGCTCCGGCTCGGCCGGCTCGGCCATTGCCTATCGCCTCTCGGAGGATGGCAAGCATAGGGTCATGGTGCTCGAATATGGCGGCTCGGATATCGGGCCGTTCATCCAGATGCCGGCAGCACTCGCCTGGCCGATGAGCATGAAGCGCTATAACTGGGGCTACCTCTCCGAGCCCGAGCCGAACCTCAACAGCCGGCGCATCACCGCACCGCGCGGGAAAGTGATCGGCGGGTCGTCCTCCATCAACGGTCTCGTCTATGTGCGCGGCCATGCGGAAGACTTCAATCGCTGGGAAGAGCTTGGCGCACAAGGCTGGGCCTATGCGGACGTGCTGCCCTATTACAAGCGGCTGGAGACATCACTGGGCGGTGAGGCCGGCTGGCGCGGCACCGACGGGCCGCTGCATGTGCGCCGTGGGCCGGTAACGAACCCGCTCTTCCACGCCTTCATTCAGGCGGGCCAGCAGGCCGGTTTCGAGACGACGGAGGATTACAACGGCTCCAAGCAGGAAGGTTTCGGCCTGATGGAGCAGACGATCTACAACGGCCGGCGCTGGTCTGCGGCGAACGCCTATCTGCGCCCCGCCCTGAAGCGGCCGAACGTCTCGCTGGTGCGCTGCTTCGCGCGGAAAATCGTCATCGAGAACGGCCGGGCCGTCGGCGTCGAGATCGAGCGCGGCGGCAAGATCGAGGTGGTGAGGGCCAACAAGGAGGTCATCGTCTCGGCCTCCTCCTTCAACTCGCCGAAGCTGCTGATGCTCTCGGGCATCGGCCCCGCGCAGCACCTGCAGGACATGGGGATCGAGGTGAAGGTGGACCGTCCCGGCGTCGGCGCCAACCTGCAGGACCATATGGAATTCTACTTCCAGCAGGTCTCCACCAAGCCGGTCTCGCTCTATTCCTGGCTGCCGTGGTTCTGGCAGGGCGTGGCAGGCGCGCAATGGCTGCTCTCCAAGGGCGGGCTTGGCGCCTCCAACCAGTTCGAGGCCTGCGCCTTCCTGCGCTCCGCACCGGGGCTGAAGCAGCCGGATATCCAGTATCACTTCCTGCCCGTCGCCATTTCCTATGACGGCAAGGCGGCGGCGAAGAGCCATGGCTTCCAGGTGCATGTCGGCTACAATCTGTCGAAGTCGCGCGGTAACGTGACCCTGCGCTCCGCCGATCCGATGGCCGATCCGGTCATCAAGTTCAACTATATGAGCCACGAGGAAGACTGGATCAAATTCCGCCACTGCGTGCGCCTCACCCGCGAAATCTTCGGCCAGAAGGCTTTCGACGATTTCCGCGGGCCGGAAATCCAGCCGGGCGAGACGGTGCAGACGGACGACCAGATCGATGCCTTCCTGCGCGAGCATCTGGAAAGCGCCTATCACCCCTCCGGCACCTGCCGCATGGGCGCGGCAAGCGACCCGATGGCGGTGGTCGATCCGGAAACCCGCGTCATCGGCGTCGACGGACTGCGGGTCGCCGACAGTTCGATCTTCCCGCATGTGACCTATGGCAACCTCAACGCGCCATCGATCATGACCGGCGAGAAGGCAGCGGACCACATCCTGGGCAGGCAACCGCTCGCCCGCTCCAACCAGGAGCCGTGGGTCAATCCGCGCGCGGCGGTCAGCGACCGCTAAATCTTTGGAACGATTGGGATTGGCGTGGGTTTAGGCCGGCATTTCCGGAGGAAGCCCATGCTCATCTACCACAAGGTTTCACGCCACCATGTGAGCGCTGAAACCGATCTCGTCATCACGCTGATCGACGGCATTGCCGGTCCCTGCGCCTTCATCACGGATCCCGTGCAGGCGCGGGACACCATTCCGTTGCCCGTCGAGGACGCGCTCGCCAGCGCCCGGCAGATGGTTGCGAGCGATATCCACCGGCGCAAGCTTGTCATCGTCGATAAGGATGATCTGTGGCACACGCGCTGGGGCGATCTCGTCCTGCACCCCGACCACAGTCCCTGACAGCAAAAAGCCGGGCTTGCGCCCGGCTTTCTGAAGCACCCGGAGGTCTGGGCGGCTTATGCGAACAGGAAGTCGCTCGTGAGCAGGTCGGCCTTGGCGATGCCCTCGAGAGTGATCGAGCCTGCGCCATACTTGATGACCAGATCGCCCGCACGCGTTTCCGTGGCATGGCTGAGAACGTCGGCAAAGTTCTTCAGCACGGCCTTGTCGAGCTGAACGACATCCAGGCCGGACTTGCCAGCTTCGAAATCGGTGATCCGGTCGAGGCCCTGGCCCGACTTGATGATGAAGGTATCGGCACCGACGCCGCCGGACAGGATGTCGTTGCCGAGGCCGCCATCGAGCGTGTCTTTGCCGGCTCCACCCGAAAGCGTGTCGTTGCCGGCATCGCCGTATAGCTTGTCATCGCCGGAATAACCGAACAGGAAGTCGTCATCATTGCCGCCACGTAGCGTATCCGCGCCAGTGCCGCCGGTCAGCGTATCATTGCCGTCGCCGCCCGAAAGGGTATCGTTACCGGTGCCACCATAGAGTTTGTCATTGCCGGCGTCACCGTAGAGCTTGTCCTTGCCGGAATCTCCGTACAGCGTATCGTTGCCATTGCCCCCGCGCAGAGTATCGCTGCCACCATTGCCATAGAGCTTGTCATTGCCGTTGCCGCCCGAGAGCGTATCATCTTTGTTGTAACCGGCGAAGCTGTCAGCACCCGTGCTGCCGTGGAAATCGATCGAGTTGGCTTTAAGGATATTCACGAGGCTGGTCGTTGCGCCCGCGGTCGTCGACTTGCCGCCCATGATGTCGCTGAGAAGTTGGCCGCCGAGCGTCGTATCGGTCACGCCGAGGCCGGTGATCTTCACGTCGGAAGTCATCTTGAACGTATTGGTCTTGCTGTCGAGGGCGATCGAATTGCCGAACTCCACCGTGTTCAGCGAACCGGTGATCTTGTGCGTCGACATGTTGTAGTTCCACGCCGTCTTGCCCGACGTCAGCACAACGCCGTACTTGCTGGCGTCGTTCGAATAGTACTGCGTGCCGCTCATCGCCATCGGGTCGGAGCTGTTGAAGCCGCCGTAGCCTGCGCGTGTGAAGGTCTTGTTGAAATTCGAAAGATAGGCGGAAAAGTCGATGCCCTTGCCGTCCTTGTTGGCGTCGTTGGCGGTAATCGTGATGGCCATGGTCCCCAGTCCTTCCCTGCGGGCCCGATGCCCGCTATAAACTTGAATACAAAACTCAGCTATTAAATCTGAATTTTTTTGTCAAGTTTCTTTGCTGAGTTTTTTCGGGAAGTTTTGCGGCCATGCCGAGGCGTCAGGATTTCTGCCGGAAGCGCCGGAAAGAGAGATATTTGCTCCTCCGCTGAAACTTTGGAAATCCGTTTTGCTGTCTTCAGGGAGACCGGCCTGCGATAATCCGGCAACTTCTCGCAAAGGCTATGGATTAGAATGACTGCTCTCACCGGAAACGGCACCGCGCAGGCCCTCAATGACAAGCTCGCCAATCTCGACCTCGCAGGGCGTCTTTCGCTCGTGGCCGAGCTCGGCGGGCGCGCCGTGTTCACCACCAGCCTCGGCATCGAGGACCAGGTGATCACCGCCGCCATCGGCACCGATCGCCTCGGCATCGACGTCGTGACGCTGGAGACGGGCCGCCTCTTCAAGGAGACCGTCGATCTCATCGACGACACCGAGGGCCAGTACGGCATCAGCATCACCCGCTATGTGCCCGCACAGGACGACATCGACGCCTATGCCGCCCGGTACGGTCTCAACGGCTTCTACGACAGCGTCGAAGCCCGCCACGCCTGTTGCGGCGTGCGCAAGCTGAAGCCGCTTGCGCGCGCACTCGAAGGGGCATCCTTCTGGATCACCGGCCTGCGCCGCGGCCAGTCCGGCAACCGTGCCGACACGCCGTTCGCGGAGTTCGACGCCGAGCGCAACCTGATCAAGATCAATCCGCTGGCGGATTGGGACATCGACCGCATCAAGGCCTATGTGGCCGACCATGCCGTGCCGATCAACCCGATGCATGCCCGCGGCTATCCCTCGATCGGCTGCGAACCCTGTACGCGCGCCATCAAGCCGGGCGAGCCCGAACGGGCCGGCCGCTGGTGGTGGGAAAACGACGAGAAGCGCGAATGCGGCCTGCACGTCGCCGACGCCACAACCATCCCGGCCCCCAGCGCGGCCTGACCAGAACAAGCCCTCCCAAGGCACCCCATCCGGAGTAAGAGTTTTCATGTCCGATACCCGTCACGAAGCGGAAGCGAAGCAGAACGCACCGCACAAGCCGCCGCTCGATCCGCATCTGAAGGCGCTGGAAAACGAAGCCATCCACATCTTCCGCGAAGTCGCCGCCGAATTCGAGCGTCCGGTGATGCTCTACTCGATCGGCAAGGATAGTTCGGTCCTGCTGCATCTTGCCCGCAAGGCCTTCTATCCCGGCCGCGTGCCCTTCCCGCTCCTGCACGTCAACACGGGCTGGAAGTTCGCCGAGATGATCGCCTTCCGCGACAATATCGTGAAGGAATACGATCTCGACCTGATCGAGCACGTCAATCCGCGCGGTGCAGCCGAAAACGTCACGCCGTTCAGCCACGGTTCGGCGCTCTATACCGACATCATGAAGACCGAGTCGCTGCGCCAGGCGCTCGACGCCGGCAAGTACGACGCGGCCTTCGGCGGCGCGCGCCGCGACGAGGAGGCCTCGCGCGCCAAGGAACGCATCTACTCCTTCCGCACGCCGGACCATCGCTGGGATCCGCGCAACCAGCGCCCGGAACTGTGGAACGTCTATAACGGCATGATCCGCCAGGGCGAGAGCGTGCGCGCCTTCCCGCTGTCCAACTGGACCGAGGTCGATATCTGGCGCTACATCCAGGCCGAGGATATCCCAATCGTACCGCTCTATTTCGCGGAAAAACGCCCCTTCGTGGAGCGTGACGGCATGATGATCCTGGCCGAGGACCCGCGCCTCGAACTGCTGCCCGGCGAAGTGAAGCAGGAAGGCGTCATCCGCTTCCGCACGCTCGGCTGCTTCCCGCTGACGGGCGCCATCCGCTCCAATGCCACGACGCTCGACGACGTCATCGCCGAGCTGGAGACTGCCACTGTCTCCGAACGCCAGGGCCGCGCGATCGACCGCGACCAGTCCGGCTCCATGGAAAAGAAGAAACGCGAAGGGTATTTCTGAGATGACCGTTTCCGCCACCGCAACCGCCGAGGTTTTCACCGTGGAAGAACCGGCCCTCGAAACGGCTAAAGCAATCCGTGACTCGCGCCCGCTTCGCCTCATCACCTGCGGCTCGGTCGACGACGGCAAGTCGACGCTGATCGGCCGCCTGCTTTGGGACACCAAGGCCGTCAAGGAAGACCAGGCAGCAACGCTGCACCGCGACAGCGGCAAGCAGAACGATCTCGGCCTGCCCGATTTCGCGCTGCTGCTCGACGGCCTCCAGGCAGAGCGCGAACAGGGCATCACCATCGACGTCGCCTATCGTTACTTCTCGACCGACCGCCGCTCGTTCATCGTCGCCGATACGCCCGGTCACGAGCAGTATACCCGCAACATGGCGACCGGCGCTTCGACGGCGGATCTCGCCATTCTGCTGATCGATGCCCGCGCCGGCATTCTCGAACAGACCCGCCGCCATGCCACGATCGCCGCGCTGATGGGCATCCGCCAGTTCGTGCTGGCCATCAACAAGATCGACCTGACGAACTACGATCGCGCCGGCTTCGAAAAGATCACGCACGATTTCAAGGAATTCGCGCTGACACTCGGCGTCAAGCAGATCACCGCCATCCCGATGTCGGCGCTGAAGGGTGAAAACGTCGTCTATGACGGCCGCGCCTCCATGCCCTGGTATGAAGGCCCGACGCTGGTCGAGACGCTGGAAAAGGCCACCACCCGCTCCAACCAGACGGTCGGCTTCCGCCTGCCGGTGCAGCGTGTCTCGCGTCCGGGCGAAAGTTTTCGCGGCTATCAGGGCACGGTTGCCGGCGGCTCGGTGAAGCCGGGCGATTCGGTCGTCATCCTGCCATCGGGCATGGTCGCCAACGTCACCAAGATCGTCACCTTCGACCTCGTGCGCAACGCCGCCGTCGCGGGTGACGCCATCACGCTGGTGCTCGACCGCCAGGTCGACGTGTCGCGCGGCGATATGATCGTCGCCATCGACAGCCAGCCGATGACCGGCCGCGGCTTCGACGCCCAGCTCGTCGCGCTCCAGCCGGAAGGCATCGAGCCCGGCAAGCGCTACTGGCTGAAGAGCGGCTCGCGCCGCCAGCGCGTCACCGTCGATCCGATCAGCCAGCTCGACCTGAAGACCTCGAAATGGGCCTCGGCCGACAAGCTCGGCATGAACGCCATCGGCAAGGTGCACCTCACCTTCGACGAACAGGCGATCTTCGACACCTACGAGCAGAACCGCACGACCGGCGCCTTCATCCTGATCGATCCCGACACCAACAACACGGTGGCCGGCGGCATGATCTCGGGCCGCCGCTCGGAACTCGGCGGCATCCACAAGGACGACCAGCGCGTGCTGCTCTCGCTGCCGGCCGATCTCGCCGAAAAGATCATGGCAACCGAACTGTTCGCCGACCGCCGCCACGATGTGGACGTGCGCCACACCAGCGCCGGCCGGGCTGCGGAAATCCTTGCGGATCTCGACGAGTAATCGCCGCCACAGGAACGTAAAAAGGGGCCGCAAGGCCCCTTTTTGTTTGTCGTCTTTGCTCAGAAGAAGAAATACCAGAGCAACAGGACGAGGAAGAGCGGAACGCCCATCAACCAGAGAATCAAAGCCCGAGCCATTGAAGTTTCCTTTCCCTTTGACTGTTGGAAAAGGAATGCCCGAGGGGTGAATTTGTTCCCTGAGCAAGGCATAACAAAGGGCGCCGTGGCGCCCTTTGAGCTTCGATGGACTGGTTCCGCAGAGCGGACTTACCGTTCGCGGAATGCCTTGGCGAAGTAATCGGCGAGCGGCTTGACCAGATATTCGAGCGGTGAGCGTTCCGAGGTCTGGATGAAGGTTTCGACCGGCATGCCGGGCATGACGTGCTTGTCGCCGAGCTTGGCCATTTCGCCGGCCTCCGGCTTGATTTCCGCCTTGTAGAAGGTGGCGCCGGTGCGCTGGTCGGACAGCACGTCGGCGGCGACCTTCGTGACATGGCCAAAAATTTCCGGCGTCGAGCGATGGTCGAAGGCGCCGAAGCGGATATGCGCCATCTGGCCGACATGGACCTGGTCGATCTGGGTCGGCGAGATCTGCGTGGAAATGACGAGGTCCTGCTCCTGCGGGATGATGTAGAGCAGCGGATCGGCCGGACGGATGACCGAGCGCAGCGCATGGACCTGCATGCCGAGCACCACGCCGGACATGGGGGCCGTGATGTCCATGCGGCCGAGCGTTTCCAGCTTGGCGTTGCGGCGCTCCTTGAGCTCGGCGATCTTCGCCTCGATCTCGCGCAGCGAGGTCGTCGCCTCCTCGCGCACCGTCGAGTGGATGTTGAGGATGGCTATCTCGATTTCGGCGACGCGGCCGGTGTTTTCGGCGATGTTGGAGCGGGCCTGGCTGATCGTGCCGCGGATTTCCGCCTCCTCGCGCTGAAGGGCGAGAACGCGGCTGGCATTGGTCAGCGACTGGGCGAGCAGCTTGTTCTGCGCATCCAGCTCCTTGCCGATGAGGCTGACCTGAGTTTCCAGCGCCTGGATGCGGCTTTCGAGGCCTTCATTCTGCTTGGCGATCTGCGCCTTCTTTTCCTGAAGCTGCGCGGCCTGCTTGTCACGGGTCTCCGCGCGTGCCGCCATCAGCCGCTTCTGGCCGGTGACGATCTCGGCGGCTTCCGGATTGGTCGCCACGGCCTTGAGGAGATCGGGATCGAAGGTGATCTCCGTCTTGTCGTCCTGTTCGGCCTGAAGCCGCGCCGCCGTGCCGAGCAGGCTGTAGAGCTGGCCTTCGATGACGGTCAGTTCCGACTGGTCGAACGTGTCGTCGAGGCGCATCAGCACGTCGCCGACCTTGACCGTATCGCCTTCCTTGACGCGGATCTCGCCCACCACGCCGCCCGTCAGGTGCTGCACGACCTGGCGGTTGGCGGCGACCTCGATGATGCCGGCCGCGACGACCGCGCCGTTGATGCGCGTCAGCGCCGCCCAAGCGCCCATGCCGCCGAGCAGCACGAAGACCGTCGTATATCCGGCGATCGCATAGCGGCGGCTGCTCCACTTTCTGTCCCTGGAGCCTGTTTCCCGAACCATGGTCCTGTCCTTACTTGTTGCTGCCGCCGGTGCCCGTGCCGGCCACGACCTGCGTATGGTTGCGCAGATGCGCGCGCAGAACGTCGTCGCGCGGACCGAAGGCCAGGCGCTGGCCGTTTTCCATGATGAGGATGAGCTCGCATTCCTCGATCGCCGCCGGGCGATGCGCCATGATGACGATCGACTTGCCCTCGGCCTTCATGTTGCGGATGGCGAGATTGAGCGCCATCGAGCCCTCGGCGTCGAGGTTGGAATTCGGCTCGTCGAGCACCAGCAGAACCGGATCGCCATAGAGCGCGCGGGCGAGGCCGACGCGCTGCTTCTGGCCGCCCGAGAGACGGCCGCCCATGGCCGGCAGCCTGGTGTCGTAGCCATCGGGCAGGCGCAGGATCATGTCATGCGCACCGGCCTTCTTGGCCGCCTCCACGACCTTCATCGGATCGGGATCGAGCGCCATGCGGGCGATGTTTTCGGCAATCGTGCCTTCGAACAGCACGACATCCTGCGGCAGGTAGCCGACATGGTCGGCAAGTCCATCCGTGCCGTATTGTTCGAGCGAGGCGCCGTCCAGGCGCACCTTGCCGCCGGCGGGCGGCCAGATGCCGGTCAGCACGCGCGCCAGCGTCGACTTGCCCGACGCGCTCTGGCCGATAACGCCCAGCGCCTGGCCGGGGCGCAGTTCCAGGCTCAGCATGCGCACCGTCGCGACCTTCTCGCCCGGCGGCACGACCGTGACCTGCTCGACATCGAGGATGGCGCGCGGCTTCGGCAGCGCGGTGCGCGCGTCTTCCTCCGGCACGCGGCCCAGAAGCTCGGAGAGCTGGCGCCAGCCCTGCACGGCGCGCTGGATGAGCGCCCACTGGCCGATGGCGCCCTCGATGGGGGCGAGCGCGCGGCCGATGATGATGGAGCTTGCGATCATCGCACCGGCGGTGATTTCGTTCTTCAGCACCAGATAGGCGCCGAGCGCCAGAATGGCCGACTGAAGGAAGACGCGGAAGGTCTTCGAAGCGATCGAATAGAAGCCGTTGCTGTCGGAATAATGGATATTGGCTTCCAGCGCCTTGTCGCGCAGCAGCTGCCAGCGGCTGGCGACAGAGCGGCGCATGCCGAGCGCGCGAACCGTGTCGCTTTCCTTCTGCAAGGTCTGGGTCATCTCGTCGGACTGGCGGCCGGCGATCATCGCCCGCTCCTGGTCTTCCTTCGTGCCGTTCTGGTTGAGCCAGGTGAGCCCCACGAGGATGAGACCGCCGACGACGCCGAGCATGCCCATCCAGGGGTGGAAGGTGAAGATGACGAAGATGAAGAGCGGCGTCCAGGGAATGTCGAAGGCCGTGAAGACGGCGGGCGACGACAGCACCTTCTGGATGGCATCGAGATCGCGCATGCCGGTGACCGTCGAAATACCCTGCGCGTGCAGCGTGGCGCGGTCGAGCACGGCGTTGAAGACGCGTTTGTCGAAGCGGGCCTGGAAGCGCGCGCCGATGCGGGCCGCGATGCGGCTGCGCAGATGGTCGAGCACGCCCATGATGAGATAGAGCCCGACAATGAGGCCGGTCAGCGCCACCAGCGTCGCCTCCGAACGGGAGGCGAGCACCCGGTCGTAGATCTGCAGCATGAAGAGCGGCCCGGTCAGGACGAGCAGGTTCACGAAGAAGCTGAAAAGGCCGATGGCGAGGAAGCCAGCGGCACTCGTCTTCAGCACGGCTCTGAGTTCGTCCACACCGGACTTGCCCGATGATCGCATGGGAATATCTCTTTAAAGTTCGACGCCGGAGGTTCGGCCGGCAACCGGCCGTTGTCCGAGCGGCGAAGGCCCCTCGACCGCTCCGCCGCCCTCGGCCGGATACGGAGCCGCGCGCACGTTTAACGCGCGGCTTTGATGAGAGACGGTATAGGGCGCGATTTATTCGTAAAGCAACAGAATTTCGATTGACGGCGTGAAAACATGATAATTTTAATCATGTTTATGCACCGAACTGTCACCGTCGTTCGGCTTGGCGAAACGGATTTTTCCGAGAATGAACAGCACGATAAAGCAGGCGAGCGTTGCAAAGACCGCGAGGAACCAATAGCCGAGCCCCACCGCAAGCCCGACCGCGCCTGCAAGCCACATGCCGGCGCCCGTCGTCAGCCCCCTGACCTCGCCGCGCGAAAAAACGATCATGCCGGCGGCGAGAAACGCCACGCCCGACGTGACCGCCTCGATGACGCGCAGGGGATCGATGCGCACCTGCTCATCGGCAAAGCCGGCCATGTGCACGCTCTCGATGGAAAGCAGCGCGAAGACGCAGGCCGCGAGCGCCACGAGGATATGGGTGCGCAGCCCCGCCGCCTGATCGCGATATTCGCGCTCCCCGCCGATGACAGCCCCCAGAATGATGGCGCCCGTCATGCGCAAAAGCATGACGGGATAGGGAATTTCGGTCTTTCCGAAGAGCTCGGCGGCGATCTGTTCCATGGGCTTCCAAACGGCAGAACGGCAAACCGGTTCCCGCCAAGAAGAAAAATTTCCCGGCGCACCAGCACTTTCCCCAAGATCGCGGATTTTTTTGATATTTTGCGCTTGTCGAAGGCAAAACCCTGTTCTATAGAGGCGCCGCTGGTCACGGAGTGTAGCGCAGTCTGGTAGCGCACCACGTTCGGGACGTGGGGGTCGGAGGTTCGAATCCTCTCACTCCGACCAGCGAAAAGTCATTAAAATCAATGACTTACTGGCATTCCGAAATGCCGCCGACATCCCTTCCTCCGAAATTTCGACAGAAACTCTGACAGAAACTCCCAGTTTCAGTCATTCCTGTCCGAATCAAAAGGCACTCCGAAGAGGGCCAGAATTCATTCGGGATCGCTGAAGCAGCACCATTTAATGCAGCTGTTCCGTTAATTCTTCGATCGCCATTTCCGAGCCCGTCGACTTGCCGGAGTCCATCGAGCCCGGCATGTATTCCGTCGAAGACAAACGACGGAGGCACAGATGGCAAATTTCGGCTCCCCGGCTCACACGGCGGCGATGGGCAACCTCGGAGGCATGATGCTCATCGCAGGCGGCGCTGTGAGCCTGATGAATGCGATCAATGCGGGATGCGATGCGATCCGCGAGGCTCGCTACAATCGTGCCTACGGCGACGCCCTGTCTGCCGCCACGGCACAGGCTGACGACATGGAAGACATTGCCCGCACGGCTGTTGTTATGGTCGCCGAACTTGAGGCAGAGGTCGCATCCCTGCGTGCAGCATGCCGACAGCGCCAGGAGGTCATCGACGTCCTGGCCGCACGGGGGCGCGCATGAGCGATATCACGGAACAGGAATGGCAGCTCCTCAGGGAGCATTTCGGTGACCTCGCGTACGAGGAGCCGCATAATCATGAGCGCTACCTCGCCGTCATCCGAGGAATTCAGGAATTTGAGGCGGGAGAAGTCGAAGATATCGACGATGTCATCGCAGATATGGATGCAATTATCGGTCTGGGCGAGCTTGATCGCGGCGAGAGCACCGACTTGGACGACGTAGTCACGAAAGCCAAAGCAATCCTCGAGCAGTACTCTTCGGGAACCATGTCCGCCCGTGTCGCGTGCGTAAAACTCGGTCTTCGCGACTTCGCTGACCTCCTCGTCGCACTCGGCGGCGCTGGCCTCCAAATGCCGCAACCGCCAGCGAGCGAGGTCAGGGAACAGGCAACGACGTTCGCTCGATTGTGCCGTGAGAACAAGGAAGCAAAAGTCACCCTCGAAAACGAGACGCCCGAACCAGAATGAAGAAGCCCGCCGTCACGGCGGGCTTCTTGTTATCCGAGCTTGAACCGGTTCTCAATGTCGCGCTTGAGAAGCGCCTGCGTTCTCCGATGATCAAGCGACGGCCGCGGGGACCGATCGAAGGCGGGGGTTGGCGCGTGGACGCCGACGACCGGAACCCCTAGAATTTCATGGTCTTTTCCGTCGATGAACTTCTTGATCTTGCCAGGCCCCGCTTTCGAGAGAGCGTGCAGTTCGTCATCGCCCATCGTCAGGAGCATCGCCCTGGCGCTAGAAGGGACGGCACTGATATCCATGTCAGCGCGAACATGTCGAGGTGCTGCGCAGAATTTGCGGACCGTATCTATACCCGACGGATCGACGATATGCAGAGATGCCGTAGCATGCCGTGCTTGTTTGAATTCTTCGATGACGCCAGGCTTCGTGATCGTCGGAACATAGTGAGGTGGCGGCTCGGCTCCGCCGAACAGCAGCCTGAACGGCCATTCGACCAGGCCGTCAATCGTACGGCCGATGGCAGGTAACGAAGACCAAAAATCCTTGCCCATGGTGGCGATTGCCCGAGCGATTGCGGCAGCTATTCGTGAAAACATGTTGTCCCTCCCTGTGTTGTCAAGAGATCGTGGCCGTCGACCGCGCAAACAACAAAACGGCGGAGCCGAAGCCCCGCCGTTTAAGCCAAGAAAGGAGGATCACCACGTCTGAGGGGCGTGCGATCTACGATTATCGTGCGTCAATCGGCGGCGACGCACAAGACGGCCGGTGAAAATCAGGGCTGATCCCGCAGGACAGGTTGTGCGCCGTAATTTGCCGGACTGTTCCAATGGACATCGTATCGACATCCTCCTGCGTCGGCCTGATCGGCACGCAGACGCTAGTCGTTGCGCACCCAGCGAGACAACTCGCGACGAACATCATCGTCGCCCATTTTGAGCACCTTGTCATCGATACGGTCCCTCTCCTTCCTGGCGTTAAGTTCGTCGGCGACACGTTCGGCCTCGGCGGCCGCCTTGCCCGAGGCGTAGATGCGCCAATAACCGGCGACCGCGAGCGCGGCGATGCCGGTCCATTTCAGCAAGGTCCTGCCGATCGATGTCGAGGTGATCCAGGTGATCATGGCCGACGCCCCTTTCTCACCCGTAGGTCGCCCCGCGCGGCGGCGCTCGTAGGCGAACCAGGCGAGGTTGATCAGGATGTCTGCGCGTGCCGGGCCCTGATTTCAGGAGAGCATTGGAACGGCGCGTGAGACCGGGAGGAAATCGTCCTGCGTCAACCTCACGTTTAGGAGTTGTATGGTGTCTATCCGAAAGAACAACCTTGGGAGGCGATATGCCAGAATCCATCAGAGATGCGACTAACGATTGGAAAACACATAGGTCAGCTTGCGGCATCTATATCGTTCGCTCCGCTCAGACGGCTGGAGATGACAAGGTGAGGATTGGCGTCGGCGGCATTCGCGGGGGAAAGACCGGCATATACGGTCGCTTGACGAACCACAGTGCACAGAAGCCAAAGAAGATCGCGTATGCGACGCATAGGTTTCAACCATACACAGTCGTGCGGGCGTGGCATCTGGACGGATGGTTGAAGCTGCAACTGGAAGACGCTGAGATGTGTCTCTATCGATCCTTCCTCGTCAGATATCCACGACATCATGACGAACTGGCAGACAAATCAGTGTTCAACGTGCCGAGGGACGATGATCTGAGTAAGGTCATTGCCGAGGTCAACGAGGGGCTTAGCAGGATTGCAAGCCTACAAAGGAATAAGGGTCTCGGCCTGACAACTGTCGCACCGACCTCCGCAATGGTTTGACGATCAGGCCGCCAAATCAAGCAGGGAGCCCAGCCCTTCAGTTGTATCGAGAGCGGAACCCGAGAACTCGACTGAGCTGAAATCATCTTCGCCGATGAATGCCACTTCGCCCGAGGGGGAAACCTCGACTTGCGGCAGATACAGCACCCGCGGAAGCGAATTTGCACCGACATCGCGAACCCAGAGTTCGAGGGGAATCTGCGAATCCGCACCGATCTTCGCTTTCATGCGGGCACCTTCGGCGATGGCGGCCTTGGTGTAACCCCAAGCGATCTCATCGTCTTCGGTAACGCCAACTGGATGCTCAAGAATCTCGAACGCTCCAAACATTTGATCGATCAAAAAGCGAACGTCATCTGTGGTATCGATGCGGCCGACTCCCTTTTCCACACCCATGCATCGAATTCCCGCCGGGGCAGTGACAGTAGATCAGCAGCGCAGCAGAATACGGATTTGAGGAAGTCATAGTCGTCTTCCAGGACGCCGACGCGTTTGGCGAAGGTCCTAACGTGGCGGTCGACAGCGATCGAATCCGCGCCGACCAGGCACCCCATGTAGTCCACTGTCTTGGGGCCGACACCCCGCACGGCCCGTACCGCGGTGACGAACAATGCATCGGATAGGGCGTCCTTGAGGTCCGATATGCGCTCGACCGAGTTGTTGAAAAGGAAGGTCACCAGGTCGTCGAAACGCCCGACCTTCTCGGGATGCTTCCAGTTCAGGAAAACGGACGTCTGCCCCATGCCGACAAGCTCAAACACCGAGGAGGTCCGATTGAGATCGGGGTAAAGATTGAGGATCGCCTTGATCCGTGGCAGCACGACGGATTTGTAGTTCAATCCGGCCTGTAGAACCGAGTCGGCGACGAGCGCTCCCATATGGTCGTAGGCGGGCCGAATTTCCTGCCTTTCGGCATCCGCGCCCAATTCCTTCGCGTAATCAGCGACACGACGGGCAGCGACCAGCATTTGTACCGTCGACGACTGCATTATCCAACCTTTGACCTCGAGTGCGAAAGACCGGCGTCCTCTAGCGCATGAAGGCGCTCAACACAATTCGGACAAGCGCCACACGGAAATTGGCTCGCGGCCTGACAGGAGTAGGTCCTACCGATCGGTACGCCGAGGCGGATGGCGGCTTCGGCCACGTCGGCCTTCGACGAGTAGCGGAAGGGCGAGGTGAAGCGTACGGGGCCGATGTTGTCGATCAAGCCAACGAGCTTGTTCATGAACTCGGAGGTGCAATCGATTTCCTTGGCGTGGTTGCTGTTGATGAAACCCGTGTACACCTCGAGGATGCCCACCGTCTGGGCTCGCGCCGCTGCGGCAGCAAAAAACAGCATGGTGCGGTATGGAACGTAGAGGTCGTCATCCTTCACATCATCCGTCCAGAGGTTAGCCTCTTTGATGAGCAACGACGACGAGCCTCTGAAGATGTCGGAAATGTCGAACCGTTCCGGTTTGCGCATCTGCGGCGGCAGGACCTCGTTCACGCGGGTCCATTCTATCTCGACGCAGTGCTGGCCGTAGTCGAAGAACACCGGATGTACGTCGATCCCCTGCCGATCGAGGTCGTAGGCGACCGTCGTCGAGTCCAAGCCGCCGGAGGCGAGCAACAAAGCGCTTTTCACGATCTTCCTACCCACAGTTTGGAAACGATCTCGAACAATGCGTTCAGGCTGAGGTCCAAGTCATCAGAGTAACCCGTGCTTCCACCGGCGACCATGGTGTTGTTGTTTTCCTGGCGAGGGTCGAACGTGATGACGGGCTTGCGGAGCGCCATCGCCATTCCGATTTCGACAAGCGTGCCCGGATCGCGTTCCAAGGGTACGGCGAAGACCACGGCGCAGTCGTCCAGCAATGCGACGTCTTTCGCGAATGTCTGCCGCAGTACAGAAGGCGAGCTTCCTAGAGGAAGTTCCCCGTTCTCCTGAACCGGGCGGCGAACGCTGAAGTTATGGTACTTCAGGGCGTCGACCGCCCTGTCGACCTCGGGCTTGCTGATGTACGAGAAGTCCGGGGCGGCGAGGTATATCTGGAATTGAGGCCTTTCATGCCATGGCAGGAACGTGCCTCCAAGGCCCCTATACTCGTCGGTGGAGAGCTTCAGCTCCCTTGCGACATCCCGCCGGAAGTCGTCGGGGTACGTGGTCTGCGAATAGCAGGTTGCCGCCCTAGCACCCCGCCATGCCGCGTCCTCCCAGCCGAGATCGCTGAAACCCACCATCGCCGCGGAATAGACGTCGCCCACGCCCACGGAGTTGATCGTCGTCGAAAGAATGGCAGGGATCGCTTCTATTGTCCCGGTTCGCAGATTGAACAGTCTGCTCCCGCCGCGGTTCTCCTTCAGGAGGAAGGCCTCAGCTCCGATCTTGTGAACGGCATCGACCATCGGCGTGACGTCTTCGGCCCCGCTTTTCATGAAAAAGGGTGACGACGTCGATATGATGACGCTTCCCAACCGGTCGCCAAGCCCTTCGAGCATGGAAAAATCTTCAGCGTCATAGGCGATATCGAAGCTTAAGCGGGCTCTGTCGGAGAAGAGGCCGGCGATCTCACGGAAATCGTAGGAGCCCGGAAAAACCAGAATGTCTTCGTAGGACCTGAGGCTGTCACCGATCGCAAAGAGTTTTACGGACTTTTGGTCGCGCAGCAGGTCTTCGTAGCCCTGATCGGAGACTTCCGTGACATCGCCGATGATCATGACATTCGGAGAGCCCAAGACGTCCCCCAGCCAGACAAGGTCCTTGCAGCCATGCTCCGCGAGGAAGGCGCGGGCATCCTCGACAAGGTAGGCGGGGCAAATGGCGGCCACCGCATAGGGAATTCCGCATGCCCAAAGACCCCGCGCCGCGTGGGCGACGCCGCCAAGACGCAGTTTGGACGGTAGGCCGCTTTGCGCGGACGTATAGTCGACGATCAGTTCGCCGACCAGGAGGACCGGGTTGACCCTTCCCACGTTCATCGAGCCGTGAAGTCTGCGGACACCTGGGGAAACGGCGATAGCGTCGACGCGGTGACGACGCCGACGTAATCGTTGCCGTCCTTCATGCACCCAGCCAGATAGCTATACGGCGTCGGCAAAGCTCCCACTCGGACGCCCTCGGCGGTCACCGCGAAAATTCGGACGTCGTGCACCAGCGTCAATATCGTGTTGACTACAGGCACAGCACCTGTGGTCGCGTAGAAATCGCACTGGGCGACTTCTTCCAAATCGCATGAGAAGGCCTGACGGCATCGGTCGTTGCCGCTGGTGCCTCCTGTGCCATCGGTGTTTTTGGAACCGGAATAATCGGAGAAGCGGCTTGATCCCGTACTACCCATGTCGAAACTTTCATCGCTGGCTGGATTGCAATGAACCGCAACCTGAAGTGATTCTTCAGTCTTCGCAATCGTCTTATGCGGCAGCAGGGGTCACCCACGATTCCACCCGCGGTGGTCAGCTCGCTGCTCGGGTAAGCCACTGCTACTTTTTGGACATCCCACTCCCATCTTTCGCTGCTTCGGCAGACCCATACTGGCCGAAGTCAAACGCTGCGCAGGTCCCCCGTCCCCATGTCACTAAACTAGCGTTTCTCGGCCCTACGTTGGTGATGGAGCGGTCTGGCGTCTCGAGTGGGTGCGTTCCAAACTATGATGTGCGGGCGGAAAGGAAATCTACCTAATCAACTCCGGGGAGCTTCAAATATGACACTTGAATAATTCCCTTATGTTCACTATATGTTCTTATGGAAAAGCTACATAGAGGGCAATTTTTCTACGGTTGCGCCGCTTCCATGTCCGGCGTCCCGGCTGACGGCGTTGTAAGTCGGGTAACCTTAAAGTTGGGGAGAGTGTAAACAGCCGTCGCCAACGCTATTTGGTCTTGGCGAAGGATCGGTGTAGGGTGCTAGGAGGATTGCGACCGTGGGGAAGTGCGGTTTTACAGCGTAAAGGAAATGGCTTTGGTCGGTCCGAACAATGCACCTCGTGATGCCAAAGTGATGGTTTTCCGGAAGGACGAAACCCTCGACCGTCTGGCCGACGGATTCAATGTCGCCCAGTTCGTCAGCTTCGCTCCCGGTTCGGAAGGCCCGACGCTCCAGTTCAATCGTATGGCTGGCCTCGAGGCCAACGCGCCTTTCGGTTCGGTGATAGAAGCGGTTGAGGCGTTGTTTGCTCGCAGTGCGGAGGGAACTGTGAACGTTCGTAGCTTCAGTGTGCATCAGATGCAGAGCCGTGAATTCATCTACGGCGTTGAGACAGTGGAGAAGGCTGTCGATGCGATAAAGCGGTTCTCGAAGGAGGGTGCGTTCTCGATCGTCAACGAAACCATCGATGTTTCCGACGGTGGCGTTTCAGGCGTCGTGATGGGCGATGTCGTCGAGTTCCGGCCGGACACGACGCCGCGCGGCGTCGAGCAGCCCGGTTTCGCGACCCTTCCGACGGAATGGGCCGTCCGTCTGTTCAAGATGGTCTACGGTGCTGACGTGAATTTCGACAAGGCGAGCGCTGGCCGTCTAGAATTCAGCGTGCATCCCAGGCCACGGGGTTGGAAAAAAGACAACGTCGTATTCTGGGAATACTCCGACGAGGTTCCGTCCATCCTGCCCGGCAAGCCGAACTGGCCCAACGACTTCAGCCGGATGATCGGCGACAAGGCATATGGCCTTCTCGTAGCGGACATCATCGGAACGCGCGTACCCAGGACGACGGTAGTCGGCAGGCGTGTCGCGCCGTTTTCCTTTGGCCGCGACACCGGTCACAACGAGGTCTGGATCAGGACAAGTCCCCGGGAGCAGGTTCCGGGCAAGTTCACCACGGCTCAAGGTTGGAGGGACCCGTTCCGTCTTCTTCAGGACGAGGACCCCGACGGCACTGCGATCTCGTCTATCCTGGCTCAGAACGGCGTCCCCGCCGTCTGGTCGGGTGCCGCTATCGAAAGTGCTTCGGGCGAGCTCATTGTCGAAGGCGTGAAGGGCACGGGCGACCGATTGATGGTCGGTGAGGTCGATGCCGAAGCGCTTCCTGCGCACGTCGTAACCGCGGTCGGCGACTTGCACGCCGAGGTTCGCGCGATCATAGGACCCACCAGGTTCGAGTGGGTCCACGACGGAAACGACGTGTGGATCGTCCAGTTGCACAGTGGCGGCAGCGTCACCGATGGGGATTACATCGTTCCGGGCGAAGCGGAAGAGTGGGTACATTTTGAAGTATCGGCAGGCCTTGAGGCACTCCGGACGCTGCTCGCCAGGCTTGAGCCAGGTAACGGGGTTATCCTTGACCGTAGAATCGGGCTTACTAGCCATTTCGCCGACGTGTTGCGAAAGGCGGGGGTTCCGGCACGCTTTGGAGCCCGGTAGCCTGAAATCGTCCGGCCATGAAAACGGGGCGTAAACCAATTCTGCGCATGCTCGTTAAGGGTAGTCGGCAGCGCTTACACAGGAGGTATACTATGGCATATGAAGCCGTTCGGGAGGCGCGCCGCGCCGCTGAAGTGAACCAGGACCGTGTCCGGGAAGCTGTTCGTCTGGGTCTTGAGCTCAAGCGCGAATCCGAGGCGCGCAAGGAAGCCCAGCAGGCCCAAGCTCAGGCGCAAGCGCAGGGTCGTTGATAGTGCGATCCATGATGTATACCGGGGAAGACCGCCAGAGACAGAACGGTGAAATCGAGAACGAAGAGCCGTGGCGGCCACCGTTCATCCGGGACTACGGGCGCATCATCCACAGCGCCTCTTTCAGGCGACTGCAGGGAAAGACCCAGGTTTTCCCGGGGCATGAGTCTGATTTCTTCAGAAATCGGCTGACGCATTCCCTCGAAGTCGCTCAGATAGCCGAGGGGATCGCTGATCGCCTGAATCACATGTTCAAGGAGAAGCTCGACGAGCGGTTTATCGACAGCCGTCTATGCGCTGCGGCGGCCCTAGTGCATGACATCGGGCATCCTCCGTTCGGCCATAACGGCGAACGAGCGCTCGACGCTAAAATGAAAGACTTCGGAGGCTTCGAGGGCAACGCCCAGACCTTGCGGATTCTCGCTCGTCTCGAGAAGAAGGTGAAGTACGAGAGGCCCGTCGATGATGACCTGCGGGCGGGCTTGAATCTGTGCTTCCGAACCCTGGCGGCGATCCTCAAATACGACAGGGAAATACCGCTCAAGCGAGCCAAAGACGCCAAGCTGGTGAAGGGTTACTATAAGTCGGAAGCCACTATCGTAGCCGAGATCAAGAGCAAGGTCCTTGGTGGCAAAACCATGCCGCCGCAGGCGAAATTCAAGACCATCGAATGCGCGATCATGGATATCGCTGACGATATCGCCTATTCAGTCTATGACATGGAAGACAGCCTCAAAGCTGGGTTCCTCACGCCGGCGACTATCCTTGCGACTGACGAAGACTTGCTGAATCGCGTCGCGAAAGAAGTGAACGAGCAGATCAAGGACGACATCGGCGAAACTATCGATAGCTCGCGTGTTCGGGCGACCTTTGTCGAAATTTTCAGCGATATTTTCGCGACAGGACGTAAGGATGCCGACGGACGTCTGGAAGAAGGCGATATCTCGAACTTCATCACCGCAATCCAGGCTTCTCAGGACCTGAATGCCGACAGCGCCAAGCGGACTCGGCTTTCGTCGGAACTCGTTCACGAGTTCATCAATGGTGTCGAGCTCGTCGTCGACGACGAATTTCCAGCATTGTCGAAGGTTTCTCTGACGAAGGGAATCCGTATCAAGGTCGAGGTACTCAAGCAATACACCTACATGTCCACGATTTATTCGAACCGTGTCAAGCTCGGTGAGTATCGAGGCACAGAACTGGTGACGGATATCTTCAACGCGCTCGAGAAGAAGAATGGCCATCTCCTGATGCCTGACGATGTCAGGAGACAGGTGCAGGATGCAGGAGACGACGACGCACTCAAGGCCCGCCATATCTGCGACTTCATCGCCGGGATGACAGATCGATATGCTATCGAGTTCTGGGCGCGACTTCGTTCGGATTCGGCCGAAAGCATTTTCAAGCCGATCTAGGTCGCTCAGACAAGAACCTATCTTGGAACTCCTATCCGGCAAGGGTACCCATGGCGGCAATCACCCGCGCAATGGCGGCGGCTATTCGTGAAAACATGATGTCCCTCCCTGTGTTGTCAGGTGATCGTGGTCCTGGGCCAAGCAAACAACAAAAAATGGCGGAGCCGAAGCTCTGCCTGTTGGTTATGGGATGGCCCGCCCTTCCGAAGACATCGAGTATGATGTCGTTCTCTTGAAGGGAAGGAGCCGAGCCATGCAGATTTCCATACTGGGTATCGACATCGGAAAGAACAGCTGCAGCGTCGTTGGTGTAGATGACCACGGCGCAGTGGTTGTCCGTCGAACGATGCGGCGACAGACATTGATCGAATTCGTCGAGAAGCTACCAACCTGCATTATTGCGATGGAGGCCTGCTGTGGTGCTCACCATCTTGGCCGGCTCTTTATCGTGAGAGGTCATGAGGTTCGGCTGATGTCGCCGGAATACGCCCGTCCGTATGTAAAGGCGCAGAAGAATGACGACAGAGATGCCGAGGGCATTGCCGAGGCGGCATCTCGCCCGACGATGCGGTTTGTCGAACTAAAGAGCCAAGAGCAGTTGGATATCCAGACGTTGCATCGGGTTCGATCACGGCTGGTTGCGGAGCGAACGGCCTTGATCAATCAGCTGCGTGCCGTTCTTCTTGAGAGAGGTGTCATATTCGCCGCAGGCCGCGTGAAGTTCGAGAGCGCTCTGGACGGTCTCCTTGCCGAAGCTGATGAGGTCCTGTCTGCGCGTATCCGCAGCCTGGTCATCGAATTGCGGGACGAATGGCGAAATGCTTGACAAGAAGATCGGGGCGCTGAACGCAGAGTTCGTAGCACTCTCCAGGCAGAACAGCGCGATGCGCCGCCTGACATCGATTCCCGGCATCGGCGTGCTCAACGCCACGGCACTTGTTGCCGCGATTGGTGACGCCGGCAGTTTTAAGCATGCCCGAGATCTCGGAGCATGGCTGGGGCTTGTGCCACGACAGTTCACCACCGGAGGCAAGGCACGTCTGCTTGGGATAACAAAGCGCGGCAACACCTACCTGCGAACCTTGCTGGTCCACGGCGCTCGAGCGGCAATGCACACGCTCAGTCAAAGTGACACGCTAATCGGGCAATGGCTCCGGACGATGTTGTCCCGAGGCGTCCAGCGCAATGTCGCGATCGTGGCCTTGGCAAACAAGCTCGCGCGTATCGCCTGGGTGGTGTTGCGCAAAGGACAGCCCTATGAGCGGGCCTATGGTATAGCTGTAATCTGAGTTATTGGCTGCCGGGAGCGCAGCCTACGATGTTTGCGAGTGGAATAGAGATGGCCTGACAGTTGATCGGCGTTCAGATAGCCCAGGCGTGGAAATGGTTCATTGAAACCGTGTTGGTTATCGTGGCTCTGGACGTGCGGATATCCATCTTGGCTACGGCCTGACCGTAAGACCGAATACGTTGAAGCAGACTGCACAGGAAGTCAAAAAACAGCTTGCAAACAGGGCGGGCCATACGTTTCCACGCGGAACTGAGCCGGTTTTTCCACCGAGAAGTGAGCCACCTCTGAGTATGGTTTTCTGATCAGGGTTTGGTCAAGTGATTGGCCTTTTCTCCTCTCTTCTGTGCGGCTGCAGCCGAGCTGGCTTCAAACCTCGTCCTTCAGCGTTTCCTTCTGGGTGATCAAACGCGCAGAGTGGTGTCCGGAAACAAAAGCCCATAACCAACTAAGCGCAACTGCCATTCTACTCCTCGTCCCGATTAGGAAGTAGATATGGGCGAGCCCCCATATCCACCAGGCTAGCCATCCCTTGAGGCGAACCCTACCGAAATCGATGACCGCCGAACTCGGGCCGATCGTAGCCAGATTGCCGAGGTGCCTGTACTTAAACGCAGCCGGCGCGACGCGTTGATGACGCCGCGCCTTGATAGCGGCGGCTACGTATGTACCCTGCTGTTTGGCCGCGGGGGCAACTCCGGGAACAGGGGTTCCACCTTCGGTTTTGACGGAAGCCGTGTCTCCGACGACAAAAATTTCCGGGTGCCCTTTAACGGTGAGGTCCGGTTCCACGATCGCCCTGCCCGCTCTGTCTTTCTCCGCACCCACCCATGTCGCGGCGTTGGAGGCCTGAACCCCCGCAGCCCAGATCACCATCCGGCTCGGAACGAATTCGTTTCCGATCGAGATGCCCTCCTCATTGCACGCAGTCACAGGTTGCCCCGTCCGCACCTCCACGCCCATTTTGGTAAGAGAACGCTCGGCGTATTCCGACAGCGTTTCCGCGAAAACCGGGAGGACACGCGGGCCTGCCTCGACGAGCAAAATCCGGGCCGATTTGGTGTCGATGCTTCTGAATTCCTCGACAAGGGCTCTGTGGGCCAGCTCCGCGATGATACCGGCCATTTCCACACCCGTCGGCCCTGCTCCGATAATGCAGAACGTCAGCATGGCCCGTCGGATTTCGGGGTCCGTTTCAAGTTCAGCCTTCTCGAACGCCAAGAGAAGACGTCGCCGTATCGTTGTCGCGTCCTCGAGAGCCTTGAGTCCCGGAGCGAAAGGCTCCCATTCATCGCGCCCGAAATATGCATGACGTGCTCCGGTGGCAAGAACGAGCGTATCATACGGAATGCGGTGCCCATCCTTGAGTGAAACGAAGCGCTCCTCCGTATCCACGCCAACGACCTCCCCGAGCAGGGTCGAAACGTCCTTTCGACCGCGGAACACCGCCCGAATGGGCCACGCGATCTCAGACGTTGCGAGAACAGTGGTGGCGACTTGGTAGAGCAGCGGCTGGAACAGATGGTGGTTACGCCTGTCGATGATCGTGATCGAAGTATCAGGACATTTGAGGTCCTTGGCCAGTTGAAGGCCCGCGAAGCCGCCGCCCACGATAACTACCCGATGCTCAGCCATACTATCCCTCATCCAAAGTTCTAAAAAAACGCGCTCCAAACGGAGCGCGTTCCTCGGAATCTGACAATCCGCTAGCTCAGTCGCTGACGCGCCCGTTGACGATGATCGACGGAGGGCTGACCAAAAGCGGAAGGAGAGGCTCGAGCACCCGCTTCACGTTCGGATGCTCGCCGTGTCCCGCGGCGGCGGCGGCGTCTGCCCAGCCGTCGAGGATGAAGAACGAGTTCGGATCATCGGTGCGTTGGTACAGATCGTAGTACAGGCAGCCAGCCTCCTCGCGCGCGGGCCCGATGAACTCTTGAAGAAGTTCCTGGACGCGGTCCCGGCTCTGCGTCGTTGTCTTGAATTCGACGATGAGGTGTTGTTCCTCAGCCTTGTTGGAAGTCATGCAAACTGGCTCCTAATTGAACACGATAACTGGTTTGATCACCCGTCCCGCTTCAGCGTCGGCGATCGCCTCGTTGATTTTCTCGAACGGATACTTGGTGATGAGCTTCTGGAAGGGGAAAAGACCGGCTTGGTTGAGCTCGACCATCTGCGGAATGAAGAGCTGCGGGATTTGATCGCCAAGGATCGCACCCTGGATTTTGCGGTTGAATACCATGAGGTCCAAGGGAATCGGAATATCCTTGCCAAGTGCGTCGAGGCCGAGCAGGACCACATGGCCACCGGCCCTAGTGCATTTAATTGAGTTCAGGATGACGGGGATAATCCCGACGGCATCGATGGCGAAGTCGGCACCACCACCCGTCAGCGCGTGAATCTGCTCCACGACGTTGGTGTCTTTCCCGTTGATCGTGTGGGTAGCACCAAGCTCCTTGGCCATATCGAGACGTTGCTGGTTCAGGTCGATGATGATGATCTTGCTGCAACGGCGGACCTTCGCAGCCATGACGGCGGCCATGCCGACCGCTCCAGCCCCGAACACGGCGATCGTCGATCCGATCTCCGGCTTCATCGCATTGATGACCGTGCCAGCGCCGGTCGCCATGCCGCAGCCCAGTGGCGCGGCGTTCGTGAGATCGAAGTTCTCCTTGGGCAGAAGCGCGGCGTTGTTCTCGGTCGCCAAAATATGCGTCGCGAAGGATGACTGGCCGACGAAATTGCTGCCGATCCCCACCTCGTCGCAAAGCAGCGCCTTCTTCCCGTTGGGGCGAAGTCCGGTGAGATTATACTGGGTGTAGTTCTGGCAGTTCATGGGGTGCGAGCGACGGCAATCGGCACAGAAGCCACATGAACTCTGGCTGAGAGCGACGTGATCGCCGACCTTGAGGCTCTGAACATCGGTACCGATCGCTTGAACGATACCCACCCCTTCGTGGCCCGGAATGACCGGTGCCGGTGGGCCGAAGATGCCATCGCGCAGAAGAAGGTCGGTGTGGCAGATGCCCGTCGCGACAGTACGAACGAGAATCTCGTTGCCTTCCGGATCGGCGAGTTCCAGTTCGCGAAACTCCAGCGGGGCCTTTGGCTTGACGGCAACCGCCGCAGTGATCTTCACCATTTTCTTCTCCTGCGTTCTCCCGCGACTGCGGCGGGAATGACTTGACCGACCGAACCCGGTCGAACTCAGACTCGCCCGGTGCGCGATCCGTAGATGATCGCGGCAAGCGCGATGATCCCGCCCTGAACAATGAGCTTTCCGGGCTCCTGAATGCCGAAGACCGTCAGCATGGCGAACAGGAAGCTGAACGCGACCACGGCGACGAACGGTCCTGCGACGCCGCCCCTGTCCACACCGAAAGTGACGCCGCCGAGGATGGTCGCGGCGAGCGCATTCATGAAGGTGTCGAAGCCGGGCTTGATCGTGCCGACGGCGAGCGCCGAGACTTGAACCAGGGCCGCGATGCCGGTCAGCGTGCCAGCGAGCGTGTGGGATACGAAGATCGTGCGCGCGAGCGGGATGCCCGTGGTTTCGGCAGCTCGCGGATTGTCGCCGACGGCGCGGAAATAGCGGCCTACGATGAGGAATCGGAACGCCAGCGCAACAAACACGGATATTCCGATCCAGACAATGACGGAGTACGAGAGCCCATGGATATTGCCGCTGGTCAGCACGCGAAGCCAGTTCGGCGTCGATCCCGGCGCACGCCCCGCACTCATGTACTGCACGATACCGATGAGGATCGCCGAGACGCTGAGCGTCGAGATGACCGCTGACGCGCGGATGTACGCGACGAGAACGCCATTGATCAGGCCGACAGCCAGACCGACGACGATCGGCATCAGTACGGTCACATACGGCGGATAGTTGTTCAGAAAGCCCGAGCTGGCCAAGTAGATCGCGAATGCGAACACGCCACTGACCGAAAGATCAATCGAACGCACGCGCATGACCAGGGACTGCGCCAGCACCGCTATGCCCAATGGAGCGGATTGCTTGAGGATCACGAACCAGTAGTTCGGGTTGATGAGCGTCGCGCTGACCGCCGGGGCGACCGCTATGAGGATCGCGAGGACGTAATAGGCCGGCGGCAGGCCGAGTATCCACGAAATGGTACGCTTGACGTTGAAGGTGCGCGATGGCGTCCCGGCTTTCGTGTCTGTCGTTGTCATCGAGAAGTCCATCTCTTTCAAAGTCCGATTGTTTTGCGACGCTGCGAAACGACGAGCACGAGGAGCAGCAGACCCTTGACGACCGACTGGAGGTAGGCCGACACATTGGCGAGGTTCATCACGTTGTTGACGATGCCGAGAATGGCCGCTCCAACGACGGTCCCGAGAATGCTGCCGATACCCCCTGCGAGATGGACGCCACCCAGCGCCGCGGCTGTGACGGACTCGATGCCGAACGTCGCGCCGCCCTTGGGGTCACCCGAGGCAAGTCGCCCCGCAAGGAACATTCCGGCGGCGCACGCGAAGAGTGCCGACAGCATATAAGCCTTGATAACCGTGCGCTCCACGGGAACGCCGTTCATGCGGGCGTTGAAGTCGTTGCCGCCGGAAGCGAAGAGATAGAGACCGAACGGTCTGCGGTAGAGAATCCATGCCGCGGCGCAGGATGCGGCGATCAGCCAGAAAAGCGAATTGGGTATCGGGCCGATCGATCCAGCTACAGACGCGGACAACCATTCGGGAACGCGGCCTCCGGGAATTGGGAGGATGATGAGGGCCAGTCCCTGGCCGATACCCATCGTCGCCAGCGTCATGATGATCGGGTGGACGTTCAGTCGCGCCACCCCGTACCCGTTCGCCAGGCCGAACGCCGCCGCCACCGCGATACAGAGCAGGACCCGGACGATGTCGGGAAGGTCGAGTGTCATGATCGTGGTCGTGATGCTGATGATCGATCCGACCGAGACATCTAGCCCACCCGTCAGGATGACGAACGTCTGCCCGAGCGCCGAGATGACAAGAACGGTGGACTGGGCGAGCAGGTTCGTAAGGTTCTCGGGAGCGAGGAAGCCCGGAAGGAAGATGACCGATGCGATCAGCATGACAAGCAACGTGCCGATCGAAAGACGGATCGCGCCGGCCCGATACGGGGTCTTGAGAAAGTTCGTGACTGTGTTCATGGATTCCTCCTCAATGAACCGCTGCGCGCGGATCGGCCGCGGAGCTGGAACCGAGCGCGGTTCCAAGGATGCTTTCCTCGGTGGCGTCCGCAGCGGGCATCTGGCCGACGATCTTCCGGTCGTGGACGACCAAAATATTGTCACAGAGACCGATGAGCTCCACATGTTCGCGGGATGAGACGATCACAGCACCACCGCGGTCGCTGAAATCGCGGAGCAGTCGATAGATTTCCGCCTTCGCCCCAACATCAACGCCACGTGTCGGCTCTTCGATGACCAGAATATCGACTCCGGACAGAAGCCAGCGGCCGAGCAGGACCTTCTGCTGGTTGCCGCCTGAGAGCTTCCCGACGGGAGCGCTCGGATCGGCTGCTGCGACGCGTAGGGACTTGATGACTTCGCGAACCTTCGAAACGGACCGCCAGGCGACGCTCGCCATGTTGCGGTTGAGCTGTTTCCCAAGCGCGATGTTGTCGTAAATCGGCAACCGCAGGAAAAGGCCCTCCTGCTTCCGGTCTTCGGGTATGAAGCCGATCCCCGACGCGATGGCGTTCGAGAAGCCAGACGATACGTTTACATCGGTCATATTGGCATCACTGCCCCGGCGGCGAACCTTCACGGTCCTTGCGGTCTCGACCCCGACGATAGCACGCACGATCTCGCGCTGGCCCTGCCCTTCGAGGCCAGCCAGTCCGATGATCTCGCCTTTCCGCACGGCGAAGCCGACTGTCGAGCCGTCGTCGTGGAGCTTGAGCTCGGATACCTCGAGCATGGGATCGCCAGTCTCGCGAGAACGGGGCGGGAAAAAGCTCTGGAGTTCCCGGCCAACCATGGTGGTGACCAGCGAATGCAGATTGAAGTCGTGCGCCTTCGCGGTCTTCACCCATGCCCCGTCCTTCATGACGGTGATTGTGTCGCAGAGTTCGAAAACCTCGTTCATGCGATGCGAGATATAGACGACGGCTTTCCCGTTGGCCTTGAGGTCACGGATGACCTTGAACAGATGGGCCACATCCGTCGAATTCAACGCTGCGGTCGGTTCGTCGAAAATGAAAACATCCGCATTCGACGTCAGGCCCTTGGCGATTTCCACCGCCTGCTGTTGAGCGACGGTCAACGTCTCCACGATCGCGGTGGCGTCGAGTTGCGGAAAGACGTCCGCAAGCAATGCGCTTGAGCGGCGGACGACCTCAGCGCTGTCGATAGAGCCATCCGCGCGCCGAGGTTCATGCCCGAGAAACATGTTCTCGGCGACAGTGAGGTTCGGTATCAGGGTGAATTCCTGGAATACCGTGGACACGCCCGCCATGCGGGCCTCCTTGGGCGAACGGAAATGGACGTCTTCGCCCCTGAGACGGACACTGCCGACAGTGGGCTGGTATACACCCGCGAGGATACGCATCAGCGTTGATTTACCCGCTCCATTCTCGCCCATCAGGGCGTGCACGGAGCCGCGCTCGAGCGAGAACCGCACGTCCGAAAGGACTTTCGTCGCACCGAACGACTTGTTGATACCAACCATCTCGACAAGCATGCTCATGATCATTTCCATTGTCAGGGGAGATGCGGGCGCGGGATGTCCGCGCCCGGCTCGCGTCAGGCCTTGAAATACTCGAGGAGTTTCTCGTTCGGCATTTCGGTCGGTGCCCAGTAAGCGTCGGTTAGATCGGCGCGATAGAACTGCGCGAGGTTTTCATCGACAATTGGCTTGGGACGGTTCGTCCAGTTGCGCTGGATGGGCTTGCCTTCCAGAAGAGCGAACGACGCGCGCAGGGCCGCCGTAGACAGAGCGGGAGGGCAAATCGGCCCGATGGACGAAAGCTTCTCGTCGTTCCAACGGCGCATCCAGCCGTTGAGGGCCTCGCCCGTGATCGGCGGGATCGTGGAAGCCCCCGCTTCCTGGAGAGCATCAAGGACGCCAAGGGACATGTTCGCGCCGTCCGTCCACACGCCCGCGACGTCCGGGTCGGAAAGATAGAGGCTTTCGGCGATCTTCTTGGAGTCCTCGTAGGACCAGCTGCCATGCTGCGTTGATGTGATCTGCAGGCCGGATTTGCTGAAGACTTCCATAGCGCCAGCATACCGGTCGGCGTCGATCGGATGTCCAGCGACGCCGCGCAGCACCCACACCTTGCCCTTGTTACCAAGCTTGTCCACCAGGAACTGCGCCATCACGCGACCGAAATAGAAGTCGTCGCCCTGGACCTGTACCGTGAAGTCTTCCGTATCGACGCGGCCGAGATAAACGACGGTCGGGATTCCTGCAGCCTTGGCTTTGCGGATGCCCTCGACGGCGGAGCCGGTCGTGAGCGGCGCGATGATGATAGCGTCCACCTTCTGCGCGATCAGGTCTTCGATGTCGGCGACCTGCTTGGAGGCGTTAAGATCGGCGCTGCGGAACTGGTAGTCCGCGATGCGCTCCTTGTTCTTCCCGATCTCATACTCAGCTTCGAAGGCGGTCTGGTAGGTATGGGTCGAGCCTGCGAGGCCGTAGTGACTATGGCCGATTTTCCACGGGCCAGACTTGGTGAACTTGCCAGCTTCGACTATCGGGTTGTCGCCTTCCGAAGGCCAGGTATCGGGAAGAAGGCTGATAGCGTCCTGAGCACGAAGAATGCTCGGCACTCCAAAAGTCCCGGCCACGGCCAGCGCGCCGCCAGCCTGCAGGAAAGTACGTCTCTTCATGGAATTCTCCTCCTCAAAACCGCTCCGGGCGGTGGACATTGTCTGCTTTCGCGAGAGCCCCGTCTTCTCCTGCCGTTGCCGGACTCTCCTCAGAACGGCGAAGCGCATTGATACAAATCATCAGACAATCTGTCAATAAACTAAACCTATTAGAATCATTGACACTCCAATATTCGCTTTATCTAGCTGTTTTATATAGATATACATGAATATTAAGAACGGCATCAGTCAATAAGACAATGCCTGCATCGACGCCAACCTCACAGGAGGACCGCCTTGTCCACGCTTGTTATCGCCCGTCACGGCCAGAGTTCGGGCAACGAACGAAACGAATTCACGGGCCACCAGGACGCTCCTCTGACCTCTTTCGGGCGCGAGGAAAGCCGGGCGGCTGGCGTGAGGTTGAGCGCGCTCGGATTGCGCTTCGATCACGCTTTCAGTTCAGGCCTCAGCCGATCGGTCGATACCTGCAGTCTGATTCTGGCCGAGACCAACGGCGATTCCGCCACACCAATCCAGACAGACGCCCTGAACGAGCGGGACTACGGCGAACTGACTGGACTGAACAAGGACGAGGTCCGAGCGAAATGGGGTCATGATCAGGTGCGCATCTGGCGGCGCTCCTATCTCGTTCCGCCGCCGCGCGGAGAGAGTATTCGCGACACCAGCGCCAGGGTTCTTCCGTTCTTTATCTGCGAAGTCCTGCCTCTGCTGCTGAGGGGAGAGAGCGTCCTACTGGTCGCCCACGGAAATTCCTTGAGGACGATATGTCGGGTTATCGAAAGCCTCTCGATCACAGAGATGCTTGCTTTGGAAATTCCGACTGCCGTGCCCACGATCTACACCCTGGCTCGCGACCTCACCCTGACGGAAAAAACGTCCTCCCCGGGAGCGACAACGACCCCGGGGAGGAATTCCCAACGCCTACTGGAAGTCGGTGATGACCACGTAACCGCTCGTTTTGAAGCTATCCATGTCATGCAGAACGGATTCCACGTCTCGCAATGACACCGTCCGACTCACCAACGCAGTCGGGTTGAGCTTCTTCGAAGCCACCAGTCCGAGTAGATCGCCATACTGGCTCTGGGGGTTGCCGAGGCTGCCCCGAATCTCGAGTTCCTTGAGGACAATCATGTCCATCGGAACCGCGACGACGCCTTTTTCCGCTTGCGATGTAAGGCCCACCTGCGAGAGGCGACCACCTTTTCGAAGGGCGTGCAGAGCGCCGTGCACGGTCGCGACGCTGCCGAGGGCGTCGACGGCTAGATCGACCCCCGCGTTGCGTTCGGTGATCGCCCGAACGGCTTCGCCCGTCTTTTCCGGCGACAGCCCCTTTGCGTTCACGACGTCGTGCGCGCCGATCTCCCTGGCCCTCGCGAGTTTCGCGTCGTCGACATCGATAGCGATAACCCTGCCGCCCAAGGATGCCGCGATCTCGATCGCCGCCTGGCCGACCCCGCCGCAGCCGAACACGGCCACGCTCTCGCCGCCGCGCAAGGCTCCCCGGCTCTGGATCGCTCGCCATGCGGTCATGTATCTGCACCCCAGCGCTGCCGCCGTGAGTTCATCGACGCCGTCTGGCAGCGGCACACAATTGAGGTTGGCGTTCGGCGCGCGCATGTATTGTGCCCAGCCACCCGATCCTGGAATCAGATGCGGGACGGCGGCGTTGTCGCAGACATTCTGCTCTCCGCGGGAGCAATGGTGGCAATGGCCGCACGCAAGGTTGAAGGGCACGGTAACCTTCTGCCCAGGACGGACAGACCTGACGTTCGAGCCTACAGCTTCGACGATGCCTCCTATTTCGTGACCGAGGACCGCTCCCGGCTGAAGCTTCATCCCGACCCATTCCCAATCGCCGTTCCACAAATGCCAATCGCTTCTGCAAATCCCAGACGCAACGACACGAACAAGAGCATCGTCCGGCTCAAGCTCCGGGACCTGGACCTCCGCGACGGAAATGCGCCCTCGAACTCCTTCGATCTTGGCTGCTTTCATTGACTGACTCGACCACGCCCTGGGCGCTTTAAACATATGGTTTCCTCCCGATATCAATAGACGGAACGGGTGCTCCGCAGCGAAGATTGCTAGTTTTCGTCAGTCAATCTGTCAACAACAGCACAGAATCAATCAAAGACTGGTGCGACATCCAAGGATATGGCACATACAAATAATTCAAATAAAACAGATATTTAATAAAACTATTAACGACTCACAACGCGATTTTGAACAACGCATGTGTCGTTCGATACAGCTTATCGACAATAATTATTGACTGATTGTCTGTTAATGATCTAGATTCACGCTCGATTTGCGCCACGGCGCATCGGAGGAGCACCTATCCATGAAACAAGCATATGCCGCGATATCGCGCGAGAAGTCGAAACCTCTTGTCCTGGAATGCATCGGCATCGACGAACCGAGGTCTGACGAAATCCTCGTGCGTATCGTCGCGTCGGGTGTCTGCCACACCGACATGGTTGTTCGAGACCAAGGATACGACGTCCCACAGCCCGTAGTCCTCGGCCACGAAGGTTCGGGAATCGTCGAGGTCGTAGGCAGCGACGTCAAGAACCTGATCCCCGGCGACCATGTCGCCCTGAGCTATGCCTACTGCGGAAAATGCGAGAAATGCCTTGGTGGCACTCCGTATTATTGCGAGGATTTCTTTGGCAGAAACTTCCGCGGAACCCGCCCGGACGGCTCCTGCCCGATCCATGATTCCCATGGGACCCAGATCAGCGGTTGCTTCTTCGAACAGTCTTCATTTGCTACCTATGCCATCGCGTCCGAGCGGAACGCCGTCAAGATTTCAAAGGACGTCCCGCTCGAGCTCATCGGACCGTTGGGATGCGGCCTCCAAACAGGCGCAGGCGCGGTCCTCAACTGCCTCAAGCCGCAGAAGGGCTCGTCTATCGCGATTTTCGGCGCAGGCGCTGTGGGGATGGCCGCGGCCATGGCCGCCAAGATCGCCGGGTGCGCCACCATCATCATCGTTGATCTCAACGACGAGCGGCTTGAACTCGCCATCGAACTAGGCGCGACGCACACCGTGAACGCGCGCAAGCTGGACAGCGTGAAAGCCATCAAGGAGATCGTCCCCGCCGGCGTAGACTTCAGCCTTGAGTGCACAAGTTCGCCGAAGGTGTTCCGTCAGGCGGTGGATTGCCTGGGTACCCCCGGAACGTGCGGCCTTGTGGGGTCTTCCGCACTCGGCACCGAAGGCGTCATCGACATCGGCAGCTTTCTGTTCGGCCGTACGCTGGTCGGCGTCGTCGAGGGCCAGAGCATTCCGTCGGAATTCGTTCCGCAGTTGATCGAATACTGGCAACAGGGCCGCTTCCCGTTCGACAAACTTGTCCAGTTCTACGACCTCGACGAAATCAACCAGGCGATGGCCGACTCTGAGAGCGGAAAGGTCATCAAGCCGATCCTGCGTATGAAGCACTGAGGCTTCAATTTTCTACGAACGATTGGTGGTGGCCGCGGCGACGTCGCAGCTTTGAGGATGCTTTTGCACTTGGAGGAGTAGTGGCAAACATGCGTAATGGACTGGAGACGTTCGACTTCGTCGTCGTCGGAGGCGGGACGTCGGGATGTGTCATCACGAACCGTCTGAGCGAGGCAGGTTTCAAGGTATGCCTCCTGGAGGCCGGCCCCAGGGACATCAATCCGATGATCCACATCCCCGCGGGCTACATCAAGAATATCTACAGCAAGAAGCTCACCTGGAACTTCAAGTCCGAACCGAACCCGAGCACCAACAACCGCAGCTTCTCCCTCCCTCAAGGACGTGTGCTCGGGGGATCGAGTTCTATCAACGGTCTCAACTACGTCCGGGGACAAGCGGTCGACTACGATAACTGGGCTGCCGAGGGAAACCCCGGATGGAGCTACGGGGAAATCCTTCCGTATTTCAAGCGCTCGGAGCGACGTGTCGGCGACGCCGACGAGCGATACCGCGGGCGTGACGGCGAACTGCCGATCACCGACCTCGACTGGCACCATCCGGTGAGCGACGCGCTGATCGACGCCGCCGTCGAACTGGGCATTCCGCGCAACCCCGACCACAACGGCGCGAAGCAGGACGGCGCGGGATTCTTTCAACGGACAATCTACAAGGGATTCCGTCACAGCTCGGCGAAAGCGTTCCTCAGCAAGGCGATCAAGCGAGGCAATGTGGACGTCCGCACGAACTGCCAGGCGACATCGATTGTCTTCGAAGGCACGAGGGCGGTCGGGATCAACTACCTGGTGGGCGGGCCGGGCGGCTCCCCGCAGGAAGTCCGCGCGGCGAAGGAGGTCATCCTGACAGCAGGCGCGCTGAACACGCCAAAACTTCTACAGCTTTCAGGTGTCGGACCGTCCGACATTCTCCAACGCGCCGGGATCGGTGTTTTCCATGAACTGGCAGGCGTCGGAAATAACCTCCGCGATCACTATGCCGTCCGCATGGTGGCGAAGGTCAAGGGTTCGAAGACGATAAACGATGTCGCCCACGGGCCCGCCCTGCTCGGACAGATCGCGCGTTGGGCTTTGGGAAGACCCAGTATCCTCGCCGTCAGTCCCTCGCTCGTCCACATCTTCTGGAAATCCGACGCTGCCCTTGCGCGCCCAGACCTTGAGTTCGCATGTGCTCCGGCGAGCTTCCGTGAAGGCGTGGTCGGCCTTCTCGACAAGCATCCGGGACTTACCCTCGGCATCTGGCAGGAACGTCCCGAAAGCCTCGGCACTTGTCATGTGAAATCGTCGAATGTCTTCGAAGCTCCGGTGATCCAGCCGAACTATCTCGCGCACGAGACCGACCAGAAGGCCTTGCTAGGTGGCATGCGGCTCGCCCGCCGACTGTTCCGGTCCCGAGCACTGGATCGATACATCGAGGCGGAGACCTCCCCGGCACCTGCGCTCGAAAGCGATGACGAATTACTCGACTTCGCGCGTCAGAAAGGGACGACAGTCTACCACATGATCGGGACGGCCCGGATGGGACCCCGATCCTCGCCTGGAACCGTCGTGGACGCAGAACTTCGCGTACACGGACTGGCAGGCCTTAGGGTATGCGATGCCTCGATCATGCCTTCTATGCCTTCGGCGAATACAAATGCGTCGACGCTGATGATCGCGGAGAAAGCCGCCGATCTTATCCTGGGAAGAAAGGTGGCCCCAATAGAGACCCGCGAGGAACACGCAGCATGAGGACCGCCGCTAAACAGACGCGGGCCTACTCTATGAGGGTCGTCGAGGTCCTGGACGACGCAACGGCCTCATATTCGGTCTCGGCACAGGCTTGTTTTGAAAACCTTCACGGCGCGGCCAACCGCATGGCGGGTCTGCTGGTGCTGCTTGCCATCACAAAGTCCCGCCATGTCCTCGACATGGATGTCCATCGAGCCGCGGCCGCGCTTGTAAAAGCGGGGAACGACGAGTTTCGTGGTCTCGTTCCGACAGCCCGGTCGCAGCATTTCCACGGCCACCTCGGCAAAGCGTACGGATTGTTGGCCACCGCTATGCAGGACATCGACCGGACGCTTTCAGGGTCCGCAAGTGCCCGCGATCCACTCGCCCCGCTCAGGGAAGGCTGGGAAGAACTCCGGAACGCATCTAAATGCCTGCCGGGGTTCGTGGTCGTCGATTTCGAGCACTCATGCTGCGCGCTTCATCAAACTGTCAACTAAACCGGGATCGGGAGGATACCTTGTCGGACTACTCTATCTGGATGCTCGAATTTGCCTGGGTGCCCGACGCGCCCACCAGTTCGCTGGTCTATGGCCGTCACAACATGGGAACCGAGAAGCTCCCCTACTGCTATACGCTACTCAAGGGGCATGGGAAGACGATCCTCCTGGATTGCGGTGTCAACTACGCGTCCCATGGCAAAGAGTTCATGGACCGCTTCAACGTCCAGAACTGGTTCCCGCCCATGGACGTCCTCGCCGAAGTCGGATGCTCTCCCGAGGAGATCACTGACGTTATCCTGACCCATGCACATTTCGACCACATGGGGGGGCTCGAGTTGTTCCCCAACGCGACGTTCCATATCCAGCAGGACGAACTTGCGGCCTGGGTGTCGATTATGGCGCTCGACCGCCGGTTCCGTTGGCTACTGACCGCTACCGACACCGGCGACATGCTCTACGCGGTACAGTTGGCTCGCGAGGGACGGATGCGAGGCATCGACGGAAATGTCGACAACCTGTTCCCAGGGATCGACGTCAGAGTTGCCCGCGACACCCACACGGCCGCTTCGCAGTACGTCATCATCCGCAACGACGGAAAGACCTCGAGCGATGACGTCTTCACTTACACGGGCGACCTAGTCTATCGGCATGACAACATGCACGGAGGCAATCCCGAAGACCCCGTGTACCTTCCGGTCGGTCTTGCTTTCGGCAGCCAGACGAACTTGGTGTTCGCGACGCACGAAATCCTCAAGACCGTAGACTTTGATATCGGCAGGGTCCTCACCCCTCACGAGCCAGGGATGACGAAGATGTATCCGAGCAGGACGACGAAAAACGGACATTACCTCATCGAGGTTGCGCTCGCCGAGGGCCAGAAGTCCTACGTTTAGAAGCAACGTCCTCTCAAGGCGATGACGGGCGGGACCGCGGTGGCAGCGGTCTCGCCCGTCTTAATTGTGGGTGGCTTACCTAAGTTGCGAGTTCGGCAGGTGGCATATGTTACCTGCGATGATCGTGCCTAGTTGTTTAGTCCCGGGGGCAAGCGCAAGTCGTCGGCGATCCACCTTTCGAATCGAACCATTTGTTGTAGCCGGGGATCGGCGGAAGACTAACGCGGCACCCGCGGCACGTTCCGGCGAGCTGGGATAGTCCTACCCTCGATGCTTGCCTTCGCGGCAAGGTCGACCCATTCCTGGTCGTTGTCGCCCGCTGTGCCATACAGGCTTTGAAGGGCGAGTTCGTTGAACGTCCGATCGGGTTGGGACGTTCCGCCCTTTTCTGCACAGTCTCTCATTCGCCTCTCCATGAACAAAGCAGAAGCATGTCGGCTACGAACTATTACTCCGCAGCCGAACACGATATCAGGACGAAATGCCGCCCATGCAGAGGTACTTCATGGAAAGGAAGTCATCCATTCCGTACTTCGAGCCCTCGCGGCCGAAGCCCGACTGCTTGACGCCGCCGAAGGGTGCCACCTCAGTAGAGATGAGGCCCGTATTGATGCCGACCATCCCGTATTCGAGGGACTCAGCGACCTTCCAGACATTCCGCAGGTCGTTGGCATAGAAGTATGCGGCCAAACCGAACTCGGTATCGTTTGCGAGTTCGATGACCTCTTCCGTTGTCTCGAACTTGAAGACCGGGGCCAACGGTGCGAACGTCTCCTCGCGCGCAACCTTCATATCCTTGGTGGCTCCAGAGAGAAGGGTGGGTTGGACGAAGGTTCCACCCCGTTCGTCCCGTCCGCCTCCGACTACGACCTTCGCACCCTTGCCGACGGCGTCATCAATGTGGCTGTACAGCTTTGTAACCGCATCGTCGTTGATCAGCGGACCGATAGTGGCTCCTTCTTCGAAACCGTCCAGGACCTTGAGCGCAGAAACCCGCGCAGCAAGCTTCTCGACGAACCTGTCGTAGATGCCGCTCTGGACGTAGAGACGGTTGGCGCAGACGCAAGTCTGGCCAGCGTTTCGGAACTTGGACAGCATAGCCCCATCAACGGCCTCGTCGAGATCAGCGTCGTCGAACACGATGAACGGAGCGTTGCCGCCGAGTTCGAGGCTGAGCTTCATGATCTTCTGCGCGCCCTGCGCCATCAGGATACGGCCTACTTCGGTCGACCCGGTGAAGGTCAGCTTCTTGACTATCGGATTCGAGCAGACTTCTTCGCCGAACATTCGGGCGTTATCTGTCGGCAATACGCTGAACAAACCGCCCGGTACTCCGGCGCGCTCGGCGAGAATAGCAAGAGCAAGAGCAGAAAGCGGCGTTTCGGCAGCTGGCTTGAATATGATGGCGCAGCCGGACGCAAGCGCCGGTGCGATCTTCCGGCAGACCATAGCCGAAGGGAAGTTCCACGGGGCGATGGCAGCCACGACGCCGACGGGCTGCTTGATCACGATCAGGCGCTTGTCGGCCTGATGCCCCGGAATGGTGTCACCGTAGACGCGCTTGGCTTCCTCGCCGAACCATTCGATGTAGGAGGCCCCATAAGCGACCTCGCCGCGCGCCTCGGCCAAAGGCTTACCCATTTCCGACGTCAAGATAATCGCGAGGTCCTCGATGCTCGCCGTCACGAGGTCGAAGAATTTCCGCATGATGCCAGCGCGTTCCTTGCCGGAGCGCGCCGCCCACTTCTTCTGGGCGGTCTTGGCGAGATCAATGGCGGCACGGACCTCCTCAAGTCCCGCGCTCGGCAACGACGCGATTACGTCTCCGGTGGACGGGTTCTGGACCTTGATCGTCTTGCCGCTTACGCCCGCTTTTTGCCAGTTTCCGCCTACCAGCATTTCCTCGCGTACCAGAGTCCGGTCTTTCAAGCGATCAAGAAGCGCGCTGGAGATAGCCATGGGTATTCCTTTCAGTGCAACGTTCAAATCTGATTGCGAATGTGCGGTGAGCGGGCGTAGATCGCGACCATGGGGACGATCAGCAGTCCGACGACCGCTTGTTGTGCCGGAAAGCTCAAGCCGAGCCCAACGAGAAGCGACGTCAGGACTGTGAGGACGAGAACGCCGAGGACGGTCGCCCCATATCCCCCGGCTCCGCCTAGCAGTGAGGTGCCGCCGATGACGACCGCCGCCACCGTTGTGAACAGGTAGGGGTCGCCGACGCCGACGAAACCTCCGCCGGAGAAGCCCAGGAGCAGCATTCCGGTGATCGCCGACATCGCGCCGCTGGCGCTGTGGATGACGGTCCAGACCTTGAATTCAGAGATGCCGAGCCGAGCGGCGGCTGTACGGTTCCCGCCGACGGCATATAGGCTCCGGCCGAACCAGGTGTTGTACATGATCCAACCCAGACCGATGGCGACGACCGCCCAGATGACGATGACGGGGGGAAACGGTAGACCAAAGAACTTTCCGTTAAACGCTGAAAGGTTTCGGAGCCATCCGGGGACGGTCGCGAAGACCGTGCCGCCGAACTGCGATCCAAGCGAGGTATAAATCTGGACCGCTCCAACCGCCGCGAAGCCCACACCGAGCGACATTATTAGCGCCTGCCCTTGAAGCCTGAAGCTCAGGGCTCCGTTGGCTGCCCCCACGAGCGCACCAAGAGCGAGGACGACGAGCATAGCCACGGGAGCGGGAATACCCGCGACCATAAGGCTTGGAAGCAGGATGTTCGCGCCTCCGATAATGTAGGGGATAGAGAGGTCTAATGCGCCGACAAGCGCGCAGAGCGTCTGCCCAACAGATGCAAGTCCCAGGAAGGCGGCGAGCAGGAGGATAGAGCGCGCATTCTGCGACGACACGAAACCGGGAACGAGTAAAGCGCCGAGTATGAGTAGACATGCGAGGAGACCGAACCCGATCGAAATGCTTTTGTGCGTACGGAGAGGGTTGGAACTCCGGGCCGCGCTGCTCTCTGTGTTCATGACAGTGGAAACCATTTTCCTTGCTCCCTCACGCGACGGCGCGGCGGCTTGTGACGAAGACGTTCACGAGAAGCGATCCGACAAGGATCAGGCCAAAGGCCATCTGCGTGACAAACCCGGAAACCGTGCCGAAGTTGAACGTGGATAAGAGGTACGAGATGAGGAACATGTTGATAGCGCCGAGCGTCGATCCGAGCGCACCGCCTCGGCCGCCGGAGAGGCTCGCTCCACCGAGAACGAGAGCCGTGACTGCCTGCAACGTGTACGTGCTGCCCTGTGTCGGGTCGCCGGAAGAGATCAGCGCGGTGTAGCTCAGAGCCGCCAGACCCGCGAATGCGCCACCGACGACATGGGCGATGATGCGCACGACATCAACCGGAACGCCGCTTGTATAGGCCATGCGCTCGTCGGCCCCCGTCATCCGTAGGTTCCGATAGAACATTGTTCGCCTCAGGATGCCCCAGAGCGCAAAGGCGGCGACGAGGAGCAGCAGGACGGGCGAGAAAATGCTCGTTCCAGCGCCCCAGCTCAGCATCCAGTCGGGCGCGACGCCGCCCGGGCGAGACATCACCATCAGGTTGACGCCGGAGAGGACGAGGAACCCGGACAGGGTGACGATGATCGGCGCAACGCGGACGTAGATGATCACGAGTGCCTGAATCAACTGGAACGCAGCACCCAATCCGACCGCCCAGGCGATGACGGCAACAGGATTCGTGATGCCGTTGCCGACCAGCCACGTGATCAGCGTGACGTTGATGAAGCCCATAAGCGGGCCTACAGAAAGGTCTACGGCTCCCCTGCCCGCCATCACGATCGGTGTGATAGCCAGTGCGGTCAGGATCAGTGGTGTGGCTACCAGAATGGCCCCGGACAAGCCGTTGTTTGTGAACAGCCCCTGCCCCCGGAAGGCGACGGCGAGAAGGAGAACGAGGAAAAGCCCTGCGGGGACGAACAAAGACCGGTCCTGCGTGACTTGACGGATTGCGATCGCTGACATCATGCGGTCCTTTCCAGATCGAAATCGACTGAAGCGTTCTTGGACTTCCCGAACATCGAAGCGAGGATCGGCTCCTCGGCGATCTCGTCACCCTCGAGGGATCGGAACAAGGTGCCCGCGAAAAAGACATCCACCCGGTCCGCGAACCCGATGAACTCCTCGATCTCACTCGACAGGTAGATCACACTGCCGCCTTTTTCAGCGAACAGACGGAGTTCCCGGTACAGATCACGCTTGGTACCGAGGTCGACACCGCGCGCGGGGTCATTGAGCACAATGACCTGAGGATCATTGGCAAAAGCGCGACCGATAAGCACCTTTTGCTGGTTTCCCCCGGAGAGCGACGTTATCTTGTTCGAGGGACTTCCGATCTTGATGCGGAGCCGATCGACCTCACGCTTGAACATCGGCTTGAGCGCTGGCTTCCGTATCACGCCCAAAGGACCGAGGTTCTTTCGGTAAACCCCGATGGCGAGGTTTTCGAAGATGCTCTGCTGCGGGAAGATGCCCTCACGCTTCCGGTCTCCGGAGACATAGGAAACACCGAAGCTCGCCGCGTCGTCGAGCGACTGCAGGGGGACCATCTTGTCCGTGTCGACCGAGCGAACTAGCACTTCGCCACCGAATGGTTGGACGATCCCGGCAAGAGCACGGACGAAAGCATCCTGCCCTTGCCCGTCAAGTCCGGCCACGCCAACGATGCTCCCCTTGGGGAGGTTGAAATCGAAGATTCCCGCGGACTTGTGCACTGCCAGATTTCTCGCGGTCAGGATCGAAGGAGTGGTAAGTGCCTTTTTCTTCGAGGCGTACTCCGCCACGTCACTGGCGCGCCGATCCGCGGGTGTCATCATGGACAGCAGATTTTCCTCGGTTATCTCGTGCCTTTCAAGCGTACCGACGGTAATGCCGTCACGAAGGATTGTCGCGCGATCTGCTATGCGGACGAGTTCCGCGATCCGGTGCGTAACTATCAGGACAGTCGCGCCCTCGGCACGAAGGCGATCGATTTCCGCATGGAGGCGGATAGTCGAGTCAAGATCGAGTGCGGCCGAGGATTCGTCGAGGATCAAAACGCGCGGCCTGCGCAAGATTGCGCGCGCGATGACGATCCACTGTTTAACGCTAAGCGGCAGGCTGCCGACGACTTGATCGAGATCGACGGGTTTTCCGACAAGACGGGCCAGGATTTCCCGCGCCTCGGCGCGGCGGTCGTCACCAGTCGATTGCGAGCGGAAAATACCGTCGCGTCCGACGTAAAGGTTCTCGAATACGCTGGCTTCCTCGGCAACAAGGACCTCCTGGAAGATTGTCGTCAGGCCTACTCGTTTGGCGTCGATCGGCGACGCCACCTTCTCGCCAAGGATAGACACTTTTCCCGAGTCCGGGTGCAGAACCCCCGACATGATCTTGGCCATCGTACTCTTGCCGCTGCCGTTCTCGCCAACGATGGCGTGAACCTCTCCGGCGCGGGCTTCGAAGTCGCACTTCTTAAGCGCCTTCGTCTCGCCGAACGCCTTCGCGACGTCAACCATTCTGATTGTTATCTCGCTGCCCATCGCAGGCCTCCCACCCGAACCGTCCGCCAAAGGGCGGTTTCCCATCATGGGAAGAGTTCTGCCCGGCGACATTGGTCGCCGGGCAGAACAAGTTTACTTCGCGACGGCCTGCCAAGGGTCGGCGGGACGCTCAAAGTACTGGTCGGCGATGTCGGCCGGGAACCAGCCATCGGCCTTGGGCTCGACAAAATCTGTCGAATTCAGGTCGCAATCCTCGGGGATCGCGGCTCGAACATCGTCGATGGTGTACGGAAGCACGGGACGCAGAAAGGACTGGACCTTGGGGCCCTGGCCCTGAAGCGTGCGGAGCATGATCTCCCACATCTGCTGCATCTCGCGACGCGGTGGCCAGATATGGAAGCTGGCGTCGATCCACTCTGGATTCTGTCTCCAGTAGCACGCCGCCGAAGCCTCGCCGCCTAGCGTGATCGGCACCATGTCACGGCCCGACTGAAGCATGGCGTTCAAAACGCCGTTTTCCTGTGCGCCCTGCGTCAATATTCCGTCGATCTGCGTCGGGTTGGTCGCCAGGAATTTCTGCACCTCGACCTGTGCTACCTGGTCCGTCCACTTGCCCGCCACTTCTCCGACGATCGTGATGTCAGGATATTTGGCCAACGCTTCCTTGGCGGCCTTGTCGAAGCTGTCTGAAGAGGCAAAGCCGGGGATACCCGACACGAGAAGCACATTGCCCTTCTTGCCGATTTTTTCGGCCAGCCAGGTCGCCATCTCGCCGCCGCCCTGAGCGTGGTTCGCGGCACCGTTGATCGCATAGGGCGATGTCACATATCCGGAGAAAGAGAAGACCGGAACGCCGGCCTTGTAGGCGTATTCGATCGTCTGGTTTAGGGCGGTGACGTTCGAGCAGCAGATGATGATAGCATCAACGCCATCGTCCACCATCTGACGCATCTGCTGAATCTGGACGGCGTCCTTGAGGTCGGACTGCGTGACGACGACGTCGGAAACGAGGCCCGCTTCCTTAGACCGCGGCAGCAAGTCGTTCATCACGGCGTCGAGAGCCGCCGCACGCCATGTGTTGCCTGCGTAGCTACTTGCGTAGCCAATTTTCCATGGCGGCCCCTTCTTGGGCTTAAAGTCCTTGTAGACGCTTACACCGAGCGGAACCTGCGGATCGACGATCTCGTAGATTTTCTTCTCGCTGGCGGGCAACTGGTCGACGCCGTCGGCATGAGCTGCGGTCGCCAAGGCGCTGACCGCGATCAACGCCCCCAACGTTCCTGTTAAAATACCTCGCATTGCATTGCTCCTCCCAGAGCCTTTTTCAGGCGACCTTCGCCTTGGTTTCGGATGCCTGCTGAATTTCTTCGAGGATCGGCAGCAGGTATTTTCTGAACTCATCGTAGTTTTCCGTGACGGGGAAATGCCCAAGCTTTTCCATCGTCCAGAACTTGCTGCCCTTGACGAGGTCGGCGGCGATCTTGGTGTCGGCCGGAGAGGTGTTCGGATCGTATTCGCCCGTCAGGAAGTACAGCATGCACTTCGACGTATCGATCTTGCTTGCCTCCTCGGCGGAGACATTGTGGTCGTAGTAATAATAGTAGAGGTCACCCGCAAAAACCCCGGGACCACCACAGCTGTATTCCCACTGGATTTCGCGGACGTTGGCTTCCGGCGAGTAGGGGGAGATGTTGAGCATCATGGCCGCGCCGATGGAGGTGCGGTTAACGTTCGGATTGTCGAATTCCCTGCGGATGCCCGCCATGCCGACATCCACGTACTCCGCCGCCGAGCGCAAAGCGCCTTCGACCGAGATCGTCGCACGGAAGTTGTCGGGATAGTTCGAGGCTAGGTCGATGGCGAGATGCCCGCCCATCGAGCTACCCATGTAGACCGGACGGTCCAGATCGAGGGCCTTCGATAGTTCGAGCTGGAAATCCATCATGAACTTCTTGGTCATGTTGTATTCCTTCTCCCACCAGCGAACGCCGTAGGGCGGAAGGGACTTGCCGTGGTACGGCAGATCGAACGCGATGACGCGGAAGTTCTTCGTGACTTCAGCGTCGCAGAGCGTGTGACGGTACTGGCGGCCGTCGGAGCCCGCCGTGTGCCCGACGAGGAGCGGAATGCCCTGCCCTGCCTCTTCGTAATAGACGCGGTATTCGATTCCTTCGATCGTCAGGTAGACGTAACGGCCGGTGATCGGATCATGCTTGGTCATGCTGCTACTCCTTCCGGACGGGCATCGCGCATCAAGTTCGTCATACGGTTGAGCGCGGGAAGATACGCGAAGGTTTCATTGTTGTTGCTGAGGTGCAGACCGTGCTTGATGTTCGACGACTGGAGGCACTGGTAGAACGGGAGGGGCTTCTTCTGGAGAAGCGCGTCCCACTGTTCAGCAGTGCCGCGGATGACGATCTTACACTTGTCGTCGTCGTAAGCTGCCTCTTCGACATTCACCATCTTGCCGTCCTCAAAATGAAGGGCGACGCTGCGGGTCGGGAAATCACACTTGATGATACCGTTGAGATAACGGGTTTCGCGCTTGAACTCGAAGTCCTCCCGCGCGAGCTTTACGAACTTCTCGAGATCGATAGCCAATTTCGGCTCCTCCCTGGTTAATCGGCGACGGCGATTCCGCGCCTTCAGACAACAGCCACCACTCCCCGGCGGCGGCGGATTCAGATGCCCATTTCGTTGAAGACTTCCTGGGCGTGACGGAAGCTGTCGATACCCGCTGGTACGCCGACATAAATCGCGACCTGCAGGAAGATTTCCTGCACTTCCTCTTTGGTGAGGCCGTTGTTGATTGCACCCCGGACGTGTCCTCTGAGCTCGTGCGGACGGTTGAGAACGGAGATCATTCCGAGGTTGAGGATCGAGCGCGAACGTCTGTCGAGGCCCGGACGATTCCAGATATTGTCCCAGCAATACTCAGTCACGAGTTCCTGCATGGGCCAGGTGAAGTCAGTCGCCTTGCTCAAGGCCGCGTCGACATATGCGTCGCCCATAACTTCCCGTCGGGTCGCAAGCCCATGAGCGAACTGTTCCGAAGGGATGGGCCGCTCCTTGCCGTTGGTTTTCAGTTTAGCTGCTTCCGTTGCGGTCATTCGACAACGCTCCCTAACTCTCGGTTTCTATCACAATCAACAGATTTTCAGACAATCTGTCAATCTTTCTTGATGCACGAAGTGAGACATCGCGTTAACTGGTGTTCAAATGTGCTCTTCGACGTAACGGATAATGCGCGTATGATCCTCGGAGGGGCCCAAGGCCTTCTGAGCAGCGTCCCAGGCGTCTGCCGTGTTTGCCAGCGCATCGAGGCGCATGCCGAGCGTCGTCGCTAGGTCGGCAGCGATGCGGATGTCCTTCGCCATGAGGCCAAGGGCGAACCCCGATCCAAACGTTTCCGACAGGATGAATTGCTTCATCTTGACCTCGGTGGCGTTGTTCTTGCCCGACGAGGAATTGAGGATGTCCACGATCGTGTCCGGTTCGAGCCCGAACGTGCGGCCGAGAAGAACGCCCTCTATGGCCGCGAGCACGCCCGCACCCGACACGAAGTTGTTGATCGCCTTCATGGCATGGCCAGACCCGACCGGTCCGGTACGAAAAACCTGCTGACCGACCGCTTTCAACAGCGATTCGGCCCGGTCGATATCTGCGTCAGCACCTCCCACCATGATCGTCAAAGTGCCTGAAACAGCGCGTTTTACGCCTCCGGATACCGGAGCGTCGATAAGCCGGAGATTTCGGGAGGCGAGTTCGGCACCGAGGTCCTGGGTGTCACTGGGAGCCGACGAACTCATGTCGATGACGACGGCGTTCGGCTTGAGACCTTCATAAGCGTTTCCGCTTAAAAGCGCATCCCGCACGATCTTCCCGTTGGGCAACATGGTGATGACGAAATCGGCTCCGACCATGGCGTCGGAAATCGCTTCGGCAGCGCGGCCACCCGCATCAACGAACTTGGCTCTGGCATCCTGGGAGAGGTCGAAACCGACGACCTCGAAGCCGGCAGATATGAGGTGTTGAGCCATAGGCTGGCCCATCGCGCCCAACCCTATAAAGGCCACGCGCGTTCCGTTGACTGTCGCTGACAATTCTTCCTCCGAGTGCGAACGAGCAGTGAAACGCCCGCTTTTCTTCGAGAGGCAATAAACGGATTATCAGACAATCTGTCAATCGAAATCTTTAAGATTCGCTGACCGCGTTCTTTCTCAGGTACTCCAAAGCAACCTTGGCGGCTTGATCGATATGGAATTTGCAGGCTGCCGCAGCCAACGGCCCGTTGCGATTCTTGATCGCTTCGGCGATGTCCTTGATTTCGGCGATGCTGTGCGCAAGCCGTCCCGGCTGCGTCATGGAGGTCATCCGGAGAAGATTAATCCGGTTATGAAGCGACGTCAGCATCTGCCGGACGAAGGCGTTTTTGCTTCCATCCATCAAACAGTTGTAGAAGGCATTCTTGGCGTCGATTAAGCGTGTGCCCACACCACTCGCCGCAGCGGCTTCAAATTCAACGACGGCTGCCTGAAGGGTGGCGATATCGGCGGCGGTGCCGTGCTCGGCGAACTGTTGGCCCGCAAACCCCTCAAGGAGAGCCCGAACAGTGTAAAGTTGTTCAGCTTCTTCATAAGTGATTGTGCTGACAACCGGCCCCTTGTGGGGGTAGCTCGTAATGATGCCCTCGGCTTCGAGCTGGCGCAGTGCCTCGCGTACCGAAGTCCTGCCGACGCCGAGCATCTCGCACAACTCCCGCTCGACCAAGCGCTGGCCCGGCTTGAACCGTCCGTTTGCGATCGCCTGACGGAGAGTCTCTTCGACTTTCACACGCAGCGTCGCGCTTTGTCTCGTGATCTGTAGGTCTGTCTGCATCGCCCGCCACCAATAAGCGGCCCAAGCCGCGCCAAATCTTATTATACATATGGCGATATTCGCGCCGGATATCAATGTGGATTGTCTGACAGCAGGTAATCAAAAATGCCACGTGACCTCAAGTGGTAGGTTCGAACACCATTTCAGATACGAAAACGCGGAGTTATGTAGCAGGAGCCATAAAAGCCTTGACCAGGGAGGCCGCCAGCGCAGTCGTCGGGGGACAGGCCGATGCCCTTGGCGGCGGTCAGCCAGAAGCCACCCGATGCTGCAACGGCTTTGGTGTATCCGCGAGGATGAAACCCTGCTCGGGACTGACGGCCCGCCGCCTTGGAATGCCCCTCGTGATCTGCCTCCTGCCTGACTTCCAATAATGAATGTTATCGGTAGCTAGGCTCTTTCGCGGTGCATAGGCAGGATGTGAACTTAAACCCTCTTCGGTTCCTCTAGCGTTCGGAAAACGAATGAGTAGTCGGGACTTGTCGACTAATTTTGGTTCATTTCAAAGGGACTACTCGACCGTGTTTCATAGCCCTGCAACCTTGTGCAAACCGTTTTTGATATTGTGTTCCACCTGTCTGGGGAAGCGGAACCGTCGGCGGAGCAGGTGAAGGTTTACAAGAACGCCCGCCTCGCCGTTGTTCTTCGTCAGTATGTCGACGACGCCCTTTTCCAACCTCATCGTCGCGGGGATGCGGCGGCGGAGC